>CAIVDU010000084.1 GCA_903904815.1 uncultured Armatimonadota bacterium | reverse complement strand
TAGTGGTCGACAAATCGGTCGTTCTGTTCCGGGTCAAGTGCCTCGAGCAGGGCACTCATGGGATCGCCATTCGGACCAGAACTGAGTTTGTCGACTTCGTCGAGCACGATCACCGGATTGCGACTGCCGCAATCACACAGTCCCTGAATGATTCGGCCGGGCATTGATCCGACGTAGGTTCGACGATGGCCACGAATATCGGCTTCGTCTCGACCACCGCCGAGCGCGATCCGGATGAACTGCCGCCCCATCGCCTCGGCAATCGAACGACAAATGGAGGTCTTCCCGACTCCCGGAGGACCCAGAAAGCAGAGTATCGGGCCACGAAGGGTCCCGCGAAGCTGCCGGACAGCAAGGTAGTCGAGAATCCGGTCCTTGACCTGATTGAGCCCGAAGTGGTGCTCATCGAGCAAGCGCGAGGCCGCCTCGACATCGAGCCGATCTTCGGTCGTAACTGACCAAGGAAGGCCGATGAGCGTGTCCAGATAGGTGCGAATCACCAATCCTTCGGGTGTGGCCGCCGGTGTTCGATCCAGTCTACGCAGTTCGGAGAGAGCCTTATCCCTAGCCTCGTCGGGCATGTTGGCGGCAAGAATCTTCGAACGATACTCCTCCGTCTCCCCAACCCGATCCTCTCGCTCTCTCAGCTCGTCCTGGATGATCCGCAATTGCTCGCGAAGATAGAACTCTCGTTGCGAGTCTCCGAGTTCCTTTTCGACGCGTTCATGAATCCGTTTACCCAGGCCGAGAACCTGTTCTTCTCGATGCAGAATCGAGACCAAGGCTTCCAGTCTGTGAGATGGATCCACGTCTTCGAGGAGCAGTTGCTTCTCCTTAGTTCGAAGTGGAAGGTGGTGAATGATTGTGTCGGCAAGGTGGCCGGGGTGGTCGAGTTGGCCAATCCCCTGAAGAGACTCCGGAGGAATGGAGCTGTCGAGTTGAACGACCTTGGTGAACGCTTCTACAGCCGCACGGATGAGGGCCTCAGTTTCGACACCAACTACGGGGCCTTCTAACACCGGCTCAACCAGAGCCCAAAAGCAGCCACCTTTGGAGAAAATCCTTGAGACGCTGCCGCGTTGAACGCCTCGCAGCGCGACCCGCAGACTGGAATCGGGTAGCGGGATCGCCTGGAGCACTTCGCTGATGGTTCCCATCGCGCTGAGATCCTTTATCGTCGGCTCTTCCTGGCTCATGTCTTGCTGGCTGAGCACGAGGACGAGCCGGTCACCTTCCATCGCTCGACGGATTGCCTTCAGAGACGCATCCCGCATCACGTGAAGCGTGTTTGGAAGACCAGGGAAGTGAACGGCATCTCTGGCCGCAACGACGGGGATCGTTACAGACTCTGGAGTCTCGGGCTGAACGGTTCGAGGTCGAGAAGGCATAACATTGGACACAAGCGCTCTTCGAACCATACCAGCGTTCGAGTCAGCATCCAACCGCCCTTATGCCGGGTCTGACTGCTTAAACCGAATTATTGACGAGCGTCTTCAGTTCGTCGAGGGTCAACTCGCCATGACCAAACACTTGGTTGTAAACGACGTTTAGCAGTCCAAAGATCTCCAAGAGGGCTTCAAGACGCAGTCGCAGCGACCGAGCGGCCTCGTTAGGATCGTCTTCAGGAATCTTCTCGACGACTTCTTTGATCGCGTCAGCGGTTGGGTCGATTTCGCGCCGTTTTCGCTCTTTGATGATCCGAACGAACATCTGATATGGGTCAGATTCGCTGACATAGGTGTCCTTGCGTTCGCCAGGATGCCGGAATCGCCTCACAACGCCCCAATCCATGAGTTCCCTCAGATTCATACTCGCGTTGCCTCGACTGATTTGCAGTCGATCCATGATCTCGTTGACCTCAAGGGGCACACCGCTGACAAACAGCAGTGCGTGGATCTGGGCCATCGTTCGATTGATGCCCCAAGAACTGCTCATGCGCCCCCATTCGAGGATGAACTGATCTTGAGCTCTCTCTAAACTGGAGCCCGGTTCTGGCTTGCAACTTGATCCCACACTCGAAATGTCGGATTTTGCCTGTTGCTCGGGAGTTTTGTTATCCAAGGACAGAGGGAGGGTACCACGGCTCGCCATGGATTAAAAGACCTGAAGGCGACTCTGATTCTTGATAGCTCGGTCTTTTGCGGGTGAGCCCCATCGGGTCAGGGACCCAATATCTCTGTACAGTGAGAGAAGCGGGCTATAAAGACACACGGGTTAGGCTGCAACGTGTAGCGGACGCGAAGTTCTTCTCGGGCTGGATCGTTGAAATGACCGGCAAGGACGCCACGATCCGCTTGAACGACTTCGAGACGATGGAAGTCGGAAACATTGTAGTGGGAGAGGTATCTGGGCGGGAAAACCGAGCCCTCATCGACGCGATCGTGACCAAGGCTGTCGAGGACCTTGTCCATTTTGAATTTCGGCGGACACCGCGGTACGAAGTAACCCGCGAAAACTCCCGCACCGTGGTTCGAAACGTCTCCGGGACACTCAATTTCCAAGGTGAAGTCGTCGACGTGACCGTACTTGACGTCTCGATTAATGGAATGGGGTTCTTGAGTTACGCCCCACTTCCGGTGGGCGGAACCGTCAAACTTTCACTTGAGACCCCTCATGGACCCGTGAAAGTCTCGGGCGAAGTTCGGTACTGCCGTTCAGACACGCATCGATTCGGGCTCTATCGCGCTGGCGCCTTGATTACTGAAATGGGCCGGCTTGACAAGGCGAGATGGAACAAGATGAACTATCTCGTTGAATCGGCCTAAAAGCGAACTGCCCTCCTGAGCCGAGCTCAGGAGGGCAGTTTGAAAAAGGCTTGAGTGCGTCTCGACTAGCCGTTGGCGAGCCGCTTGCCTTCCACACTGTTCTTCTCGATAAATTCGCGCCAGTTCTCCGGAACGTCAGAATCGACAAAGATCGCATTCACAGGGCATTCGGGTTCGCATAGACCGCAGTCGATGCACTCATCGGGATTGATGAAGACCTGGTCGTCTGCTTCATAGATACAGTCGACTGGGCAAACCGTCATGCAAGATTTGTCCTTCACGCCGATGCACGGCTCAGTTACAACGTAGGGCACTTCTTCTTAAATCTCCTATTGGGACTCAATATGGTACCGCAACCCCTTCGCGGATGAACCTAGCAAGTGAATGGATCAACGTTCTGTGGTTACGAACCTTCGATTTGACAAGCGGCGGGTTCCCTAAGCTAAGAAAGAGCGGTTTCGCCTTTCTCGCCGGTACGAATCCGAAGTGCGTCGGTCACTGGAAGCACAAACAACTTCCCATCCCCGACTTCTCCGGTAAAAGCCGCCTCTTGGATCGCTTCGGAGACCATCGACACTTGCTCGGCAAGCACGAAGATCTCGATCTTGATCCGCGGCGCTAAGTTATTCGCATATTGCGAACCCCGAAAGGCGTGTCCCATGGTACGGTTCCGGGCGATCCCCTTTGCTTCGATCACGGTGATGCTGTGGATATCCAAATCTTGAAGCGACTCTTGAACCGCCTCAAGCCGATTGGGTCGAATGATCGCTTCGATCTTGTAGATTTCTTGAGCCATGTTTTAGGTCTCCTGCGGCGCAACGGCGAGCGCAGCTTGTTCGAATTTGAGAGTTGCAAACTTGAGAAGTGGCGGAGTGATGAATGTCGTGACGATCACCACGAAGACGATCGAGGCGTAGAGGGGCGGACCGATAATTCCCTTCGATTCGCCAATGCTCGCGAAGATCAATCCAACTTCACCGCGGGGAATCATGCCTAGACCCACCACCCAGCGACCGACTCCTTTGCTGGGCAGAGTGAGACCACTCACGATCTTTCCGATGATCGCGACTAGCAAGAGCGCGGACGCTACCGCGAGACTCCGAACGTCGAGAGCGGAAAGATCCATGCGAGCGCCCATCATGACGAAAAAGAGGGGAATGAAGAGATCGGCAATCGATTTGATCTTTTCCTCAAAGCGAATCTTTTCCTCCGTCTTCGCGAGCACGACTCCGGCAGCAAAGGATCCGACGATTGGCGCTAGCTGAACTGCCTCGGCAAGCGACGACGTAAGGAGGCATAAAACGACCGCTGCCGAGGATACAGCTGCCCTCGTACGCATCGCCCTCGCCCACTTGAGGAGAAGCGGAGTGGCTCGCAGTCCTAAGACGATGGCGGCCACTAAAAACATGATGGCGAGGGTGCTTGTTCGTTCGACCGCTGGCCAAGAGAAGGCTGAGGTGGCGAGTCCAGAAACGGCGGCAAGAATGATCAGTCCAATCACGTCGTCCGCGACGGCGGCCCCCAAGACGATCTTCGCCTCATGAGACTGCAGAGCGCTTAAGTCAGAAAAGACCCTGGCCGTGATACCTACTGACGTCGCCGTCAGCGCGGCGCCCACGAAAACGGATTGGATGACCGAGCTACCGAGGACATGCGCAACAAGATAGCCACCCAAGAACGGAATCACCACTCCGACCGTCGCGACCCACATCGCTTCCTTGCCGACCTTGAAAAGTTCGTAAATGTCCGATTCAAGCCCGACTTCGAACAGCAGCAGTACCGCGCCGATTCCCGCGATTTGTTGGAGGGTGACATCGGAACCGTTGACCCACCCCAGAAGGCTCTTGCCGAGAATAATGCCCACCACGATTTCTGCAAGCACCGCAGGTTGCTTCAGGTACCTCTCGCACAACTCCCCGAGCAGTTTGGCTCCGGCAAGCATAAGGGCGATCGAGAGAAGCATGTGGGATTCCATCCGATAAAGAAAGAGGCCCCGGGGGCCAAACTGCAGCTACCTTGCCGCCGCCGGCGCCCCCGAGACCGTTGTCTTGGTATGAAGAGAGTTTAGTGGATCGGAATGCTTTCTGCTTTCTCTTCGTCGACGATGACCTGGTGCTCAACATGAACGAAGTCCGGATATGCCACGACGCCGATTTCGGCGATGTCCATACCTTCGATCTCCTGCTCGGGAAGAGCCCGGATGCGCATCACCAGGCTCTGCAGCTTGAAGAAAACGAAGCCAGAACCGACCGACCAGACGATGCAGATCGCAGCCGCGATCAGCTGTGCGTACAACTGGCTTGCGTCGCCGTGAAGGATGCCAGTGACACCCTTGCCCGCTACGCCCATATACTTGTCGGCGCCAACGCCGCCCCAGCCCTTGCCGTACGTTCCATCGGCGAAGATTCCAAGGGAGATCAGACCCCAGATTCCGCAGACTCCGTGAACCGAAATGGCGCCGACGGGATCGTCAATGCCTTTCGACTCGAAGAAGTACATCGAGAACACCACCAGCACGCCAGCGATGGACCCGAGGATGACCGCACTGACTGAGTCAACGAATGCGCAGGGCGCAGTGATGGCCACAAGACCGGCCAGCATTCCGTTAGCGGCCATACCGGCATCGTACTTGCCAATTTTCGCTTTGATAACAAGCAGGGCGGCGAAGGCTCCGCCCGCCGATGCGAGCATCGTGTTGGTGGCAATGACTGCGATTCGAAGTGCGCCATTGGCGGCAAGCGTCGAGCCCGGATTGAATCCGAACCAACCGAAGGCGAGGATGAACGTTCCAAGAACGGCCATCGGGATGTTGTGAGCCGGAATCGGGTTTGGCGATCCGTCTTTGTTATATTTGCCAATGCGCGGTCCAAGGACCATGACGCCAGCCAGAGACACGAGTCCGCCGACGGCGTGCACGACGCTGGAACCAGCGAAGTCAATTGCGCCATGGCCCAGACCGTGGTCTTGACCCAGCATCGCGAGTCCGCCACCACCCCAAAGCAGGTGACCGTAGACCGGGTAACCGATAATCGAGATAAAGAGTCCGTAAACGAGGAACGCCGAGAAGCGCCATCGCTCAGCCATCGCACCGGTAGGGATCGTGGCGGTGGTGTCCATGAACACCATTTGGAAGAGGAACATCGTGAAGATGCCCACGTCGTACATATTTCCGGAAAGGAAAGGAGTGTTCCAGCTTGCAATGCCGAAGCCACCGATTTTCAGTTCGGGTCCGTTTAGGACGGCTAGACCGCCTAACGAAGCCGGCGCTAGCCCCGCTTTTGATGCGGCCATGCTACCGAACATGATTCCGAACCCGGCTATCCAGAAGCCTATTGCTCCTAAGGGATAGATCATCAAGTTCGTCATGATGATGTGCGCGGCATTTTTGGCCCGACAGAAACCGATCTCAACCATCGCAAAGCCAGCCTGCATGAACATGACAAGGAAGCCTGTTACCAGGGTCCAAACGATGTTCAATGCGATCTGTGTCTGTCCAACCGAGTTGGCTAGAGTTGCGGCGAGGGGCTCGACCTTGGCCTGCTTGTTGTAATCGTCAAGCGCGGCTTGCTTCGTTTTCTTGGTGGCGGCATCGTCAGAGTCAGAAGGCGAGGGCGGAACGAAATTGTTTCCGTTTCCATCCACGACGTCTCCGGCGGCGCCAGTTGCGATGCCAGCCGGGTCCCCTTTGGGGGCCGGCGAGGTTTGGGCGTAGGCTCGGGTGTTTGCAAATAAGGCCAACACGATCAGGAATGCGCATGCGATTGTCGCCATGCGCGCACCTGCTCGGCGCGACCACGAGAGAAGACTCAGCATTGGTTGCCTCCAGTAAGGCAGCGGACGCGCTGGGAACAGTTTCCCGGCAATCGTCCTTCGACGGGGTGCGCGACAAGGCACGCACTAACGGCGAACGCCAAGGGAACATCCCCAAGGCGCAGTGAGAAAAAAGTGGATGTGAGGCTCAGCCCCGCCATCGATCCCTCCGGCAAGAATAAAATCGCCGCGCCCTTGCGGATGACGCATTCTATTTCAAGGTTGCGAAATCTGGGCAGATTTTTTTGATAATTTTCTTATTTCTGCTCCAAGCTTTCGTCTAGACACGAGTTTAGGGCGAACTTCACCGCAATTAAGGCTTTTGGGGTTTCTAGGCAATAGTGCTTCTAGAGTGCAATGGTGATCCCAACCCGGACGGCGAGAGCTCGATTCGTATCAACAGGGGTCGACACCTGCTGCTTTCGTCAAGTTGCGCCGATATCAACTAACAGACAACTTTTTGACCGCGCTGAATTGTTTGTTGAACTTTCGACCGATCATGTGGTTCAAAATAGAAACACAGTCCGGGCCGATCCCAGCAGGAGTTGGCGACGAAGGCGACAAGTCGGACGTATGGAACTCGCAGGAACACTATGATCACGTTGACCGATAAGGCAGCCGCCGAACTACAAGATCTCATCACAAGCCAAGAGAAGCAGGGCTCCGCCCTCAGAGTCTGGGTCGCAGGAGGCGGATGTTCAGGCCTCTCCTATGGAATGGCGCTTGATGATAGCGCTCCAGAAGACGGTGACAATGTTTTCGAGCAGAACGGAGTCAAGATTTATGTTGATGCTCTGAGCCTCAATTACATGGATGGAGCCTCAGTGGACTACGTCGACGACGTTCTCGGTGGTGGCTTCAAGATCGAAAACCCCAACGCGGTTTCGAGTTGTGGTTGCGGATCTTCCTTCAAGACTGCAGACGGCGCCGAGGCTACCGGTGGTGGCTGTGGCGGCGGTTGCGGCTGCTCCCGATAAGACAACCTCACATCTCGCCCATCAAACAGGTGAACGTCATTCGACGTTCACCTGTTTTCATTTATTTGGGACCGCTCTGAACGAAAGAAGTCTCTAAGAAACGCCCTGCCTCGTTTATGCCTGTTCTATGGATTTAACCGAATTAGCGCAAAACTTTCACATTCCCGGTTGACGAGAGTGTTCTCTCGCTTTGTATGAGATGAAAATCGGGGGATCGTATCGGCATTTGGGTGTCAAGACTTTAGGTTTTTGATCGACACCTTATGTATTTTTGCTATGCTTTTAATATCTTTACAGTTTTTTTACTGGGAAGGGCCTTTGTGAGAGCGTGAGCCACATACAATTTCGCGACTTCCGAGTTATCGGATGAGGCTTATGAAAAAAGGCAACCACACTCGAATTGCACGATCGATGGCGCTCGTGGTTTGCTCGTCCCTAGGCTTTATTGCCCACGCTCAGGATGCCAGTGCACTTCTGAAGGATTGGTCCTTCAGCGGTCACTACGACATCTATTTTCAGTACGACGGCGGAAAACCGGCTAGCGGCCAGAGCGTAAACCAACGCCAATTCGATGTACTTAATAACCAGTTCGGACTTGCAGTGTTGCAGCTGAACGCGGTGAAGAAGGCGACCGCAGAGAATCCTTTCGGTGTAACACTGCAGTTCACCACGGGAAAGAACGCGGATATCATCAACGCTGGTGAGCCCGGCGGCGCTAGCTATAAGTACATTCAGCAAGCATTTGTCACATACTCGGTTCCGAAGACTCCTCTGACGGTAGATCTCGGAAAGTTCCTCACATGGATCGGATATGAAGGCGTTGTAAGCGCTGACAACGACAACTACAGTCGAAGTTTCCTCTTTACGCTGGGTGAGCCGATCTACCACCTCGGCGCTCGAGCCACCTACGTTGCAACCAAGGCCCTTACGCTCAACGCGTACGCTGTCAACGGCTGGAACGAGGTTCAGGACTCCAACGGCGGAAAGAGCTATGGCGCTACGGCTGCCTACACTCCGAACGCTAAGACTTCTCTCACGGCCAACTACTACGGCGGTGAAGAAGGAAGCGCAGGAATCAATGGAATCGGCTTCGCTGGCGCTTCTGGCGTACAACTCGGCGACTTCATTGGCACCTACCAGCTCACCGACAAGATCAAGCTTGCGTTGAACGCAGACTACGCGAGTGCGAAGTCTGTCGATACGGGCGATCCTGCCGGTCACTGGAGCGGTATCGCTGCCTACGTCCGAGATCAGATCAGCAGCAAGTACGGAGCCACTGTCCGTGCAGAAACGTTCTCTGATCCGAACGGCCTCAAGTCCGGAGTTGTCGCTCGCTACAACTCGATCACCGGAACCTTCGACATCGCTGGACCCGGCTCTTCACTGCTTCGCTTCGAAGTCCGATACGACAAGTCGAATGCTTCGGTATTCAACGCGTCGAACGGCGGAACGAAGGACAACCGAGTCACCTACGCAATCTCCCACGTACTTCGCTTCTAGGGCGTTGAACTAAGAGGTCTGCCAAAATGGGTCCCGGCCAACGGCTGGGACCCATTTTTCGTTTTCAGGACGAGTTCAGCTACGAGCCGATTGCCGATGCCTTTCGCCGCTCCCGCTGACGGCGCAGGAACACCGCCTTCAACGGATCGGCCCCCTTCTGCTCGAGGATGAGATGTTGCACGAAGTACTCCCACATGCGAGTGACATTCATCTGACTGTGGCCTCGATCGGGACCCACCTGCATGTCGTATCGCTTTCCAGCGTCTTCCAGCGCTTGAACGAGCTGAATCGCGTTTGAAGGATGGACGTTGTTGTCGGCCGTGCCGTAATACAGCATCAGCCAGCCGCGCAAGTTCTTCACATAAGTCATCGCGGACCCGTTTTGATAACCTTTGAGATTGTCGGACTCATCGGGCAGTCCGTTATACCGCTCCGTGTAGATGCTGTCGTAGTTCTTCCAGTCGGTGACCGGCGAACTCGAGCACCCAACCTTGAAGATCTCTGGATGCCGGAGCATGCACATGATCGTCGAGTAGCCACCGTAGGATGTTCCGAACACACCCACCCGATTCATGTCCACATACTTACGGCTGGCGAGCGAGGCGATGCCTGCGGCTTGATCATCAATCTCGACGATGCCCAACTTCTCGTACACCGCGTCGCGAAACGCTTTGCCACGTCCTTGAGTCCCGTGGCCCGCGAGGTTCACGACGAGAAACCCTAGCTCGGTAATCGGATTTGGGGTCAAGAACGTTCCCGGAATCCCCCCCGGATTCAGGCCCGCCATACACGCTGAGCAGGACCGGATACTTCTTTCGCGGATCGAAATCGGACGGGAACTGGATCGTGCCGTAGAGAGTGGTTTTTCCGTCTGCGGAGGGGAAGGTAAAGACTTCCGTCTTCTTTAACCGAAGCGACTCAAACTTCGAGGTGTCCGCCCTGGAAATCGTGAAGACCGACTTTCCGGATGAATCCAGCAAACTCGAAACGGGGGCCTGTTCGTTCGACGCGGCCGTATCCACGAAGTGAGTACCGTCTGGTGAAACGCTCACCATGTGGTCAAAGTCCGGATTCGTCAGGAGTTCGTCGTTGGAGCCATCCAAACGCACGCGGTGAAGCTGGCGATGATAGGGCAGTTTTGGCCCACTGCTTGTGTAGTACAGAACGGAGGACTCTTCGTTAACTTGGACGATGCGTCCCGCGTCGAGATCGTTCTTGGTGATTGTTCCGAGCAACTGACCGTCGAGGTTGTATAGGTAGTAATTCTTGAAACCGTTGCGCTCACTCGACCAGATAAACCTCTGATTGTCCTTGAGGAACTGAACTTCAGGGTGGTTTTCGGCCCAACTCTGCGGCTGGATTTCGTCAACGATGGAGTGGGCAACCCCGGTTGTCGGATCCGCCGCACAAAGCTGCATGTGGTTCTGCTTTCGATTCGTTCGATTGAAGAGAATGAGCTTTCCGTCAGGAGACCAACGAATGTCGTAGATGTACTCGGCCAGCGTAGGGTCCCCAAACTGGGTTTGCACCTGCGTCGTCGTCTTGGTCGCGAGGTCGTAAATCAGCAGTCCAACTTTGGGGTTTGGTGCGCCTGCCTTCGGATAGGCCTCCTGATTGAGCGCGTCCTGGATGGATGTTTGGTTGTATCCGAGGTAGTAGTCCTTGACTTCCGACTCATCGAACCGATAAAAGGCGAGCTTGGCAGAGTCGGGAGACCACCACATCGCGTCGTGAACTCCTAACTCCTCGCCGTACACCCAACAGGCAATTCCAAATTTGATGCGGTTGGCCGCACTTCCTTCGGTAGTGACGGCAACCGGGTTGGGTGAGGCTCCAGTTGACTCGATCACAACATTGCGATCTCGCGAAACCGCTCGGTATTTGCCGTCGGGGCTATTCGCATTGTCAAACTGTCGGCCTCTTTCGGGCGCCCCTCGTAGCTGGCCCCTCGAGGGAGATCGCGGAGTGGCTACGAACCCGTTGACCACCTCTTCCTTCAATGTCGTAAGGTCGAGTCGGTAGTTCTTATCGTCCCGCTGGTAGGTCACCGATTTTCCGGAATCATCCCAACTTGGGTTGACGGTTCCACCGATGACGGACGTGGAGATTTCACGACGAAGGCGTTCGTATCGATCGTATCGCGGCATCTGATCTAGAGTTTTCTGGGCAAAAGTACAAGCCGTTAAGAGAAGAAGTGCGGCTATCGCCGAGTGCCTCGGAGGAGGACTAAACATGCTGTGCACGTTACCCAAGCGACTTTGCGTTCAGTTTCCTTATTTTTCTCTTGTGGTCTCCGTATGAGTTGGCGAGGTCAGGTCTGGCGGCCTTGGATGCGCGGCAAAGGCGATGTGGTGCGCTTCACGAAGACGAAGGGTTTCTTCTAGAATGCGATGACGGGCCTGCAATTCCTCCGAGTAGGTTTCGACTTCCAGCCGGCAATCGATCATCAGGCCAATTGACTGCTCTTGGGGGTCGTTCAGAACCACTTCGGTTTTTCCTTCGGAAATTTCCGGCTGCTTGACCATGAACTCCAAAATTGAGGCGATATAGGCATCAATCTGCGGCGGTTGGCAGTCGTAACTCAGTCTGAGCGTGGTCTTGAGCCTCCGAAATCGCCTGGATCCAAAGTTCTCAACCGAAGCCCGAATGAGGTTCGCGTTCGGCAGGTGAATGACCGTGTCCTCGGCGGTTCTTAATCGGGTCGACCTCAAATTGATCTGCTCGACGGTCCCTTCAACCTTGTCGATCTTGACCCAGTCGCCCAGCGCGAACGGCATATCGAACAAGATCGTGAAGGAGCCGAAAAGATTTTCGACCGAGTCTTTGGCGGCCAGGGCGATGACGAGGCCGCTGATTCCCAGCGTGCCGACGAGCGTCGCAATGGCACTGGTTCCGCCGAATAGTGCTATTCCAGCGAGGATGCCGCACGTGATAATCGCTGCTCGAATGAGCTTTCGGGTCATCGGAACGAGAAGCCGCTCGGCCCGCTCATGCCCAACCGAGCGAGAGGCCAGCGTGTCGCAAGCGGCGTCCCACCAACCATAGAAGAAGAGCACCGCTCCGATGAGTGTCAGGGAGGTCAGGAGCCTTTCTAAGTCCCTTTGGAATGAACTCCCCAGCGCCAGATCGTTTAGCAGGACCGTGGCGAACAGGGAACCCAACATCAACCCGGAAGCTCGTCCAATGCTGTACCGGGTGGGGTCGGCCATGGGGACGGGGGCGAAGTGGTCTCTAACCCGAGTCAGACGGATTGTGATCCAGCGGATCACAAGGCCCATCAGAAATGCCACGAACGCGAGAATAGACAGTCCAAGCCACTGCCAGACATGAACCTTTAGGAAGGTATGGAGCAGGATTGGCTGACTGACCTTGAGGCTTGCCGCCCAGTCTGGCAGAGTCTCAAGCTGTGCTGAAATGACCGCGATGGCGACGATCGCAAGGATGAGCAGGAAGTATTTCTTCAAGCCGCCGCCTTCTCGAATTTTTGGGCGACAAGAGCAAATGCGGGCGCGAGAACGAGTGAAGGCAGATAGGTTGCCATGGAGAGCTTTCCGATATTGAGAAGTCCCAGCCCGATGCCGAGCATGAGGGCCCCTCCTACTGCGGTGGCTTCTGCCACCAGTTTCTCATCCTTAGCGAAACTCTGCAAGGGGCGAGCGGCTAAGGTGAGCGTTCCCTGAACCAACAACACAACCAAAGCGGTCACCAGTACTCCACTTCCCAGCGTCGCCGCTAAGAAAAACGCCGCAATACCGTCGAGAGTGCTTTTGACGGCCAGAAGTTCGATCTTGCCCTCTATTCCGTCTTGAAGGCAGCCGAGGAGCGTCATTGGGCCAACGCAAAACAGAACACTGGCGGTGATGAGTCCTTCATTGAAGGTTCCCCCGCCACCAAATCGCTGCCTGGCGGTTTCCGCGAACAATTCCAGTCCAGGGGAGATGTGGAGCGCCGCCCCCAGAATGCCTCCGAGTGACATCGCCGCAATGACGATCACCGCATTCTTAGACTGGAAGAACATCTTAACTCCGATCAGGCACACCACGAGCCCAAGCCCACTCAGCGCTACTTGCTGAAAATCGGAAGGGATGCCGTGGCCGAGCGCCATTCCTGAAAGAGCGCCGACGGCAACCGTCGCAGTATTGAGCAGCGTTCCTCGAATGGGCAGTTGCATGTTCGCGAAAGTGTAGCTCAACACACTTCGTTTCCCGTTCCCGGTCACAATGAATCGCGATGGCGAAGCTGCTTGGGATCGACGTTGGAACGTCTGGCTGTAAGGTGTTATTGATCGATGAGACTGGAAAGGTCCTTCGACAAGCTTCGGCGGAATACCCGCTGAGCGTCCCCCAGCCTTTGTGGTCGGAACAGAATCCCGAGGACTGGTGGCTCGGCGTTCAAAAGTGCTTGGCGGAGATTGGTGAACCCAATCCGGATGCGATCGGCGTCACCGGACAGATGCATGGCGCGGTTTTCTTAGATTCGCAGGATGAAGTCATTCGTCCCGCGATCCTTTGGAACGATCAACGCACGGTCGCTGAGTGTCAGGAGATCGATGACCGCGTGGGCGTT
Source organism: uncultured Armatimonadota bacterium (assembly GCA_903904815.1). Classification (GTDB taxonomy): domain Bacteria; phylum Armatimonadota; class Fimbriimonadia; order Fimbriimonadales; family Fimbriimonadaceae; genus Fimbriimonas. Next base: position 17,038 of record CAIVDU010000084.1, on the reverse strand, counting down.
ACGAGAGTTCGCCAAATCACCTGCAATCCACCTCTAACGGGATTCCAAGCCCCGAAGCTTCTATGGCTTCGAAACCATGAGCCCGACGCGTTTGGCCGTGTCCGATCGCTTTTGCTTCCGAAGGACTACATCCGGTTCAAATTGACCGGTTCCAAGGCGACTGAGGTCAGTGATGCCAGTGGGACCGCTCTCTTCGATGTGCCAAGTCGAAAATGGTCGGAAGAGATCCTAGGCAAACTGGATATCGATGGGGCGATCCTTCCCGAGTGTTTCGAATCGAGCGAGGTCACCGGATACACGAACGGAACCGGTGGTCTCTCGAAGGGAATTCCGGTAGTCGGTGGTGGCGGAGACCAGGCGGCAGGCGCGGTGGGGACTGGAGCCGTGAAGCCGGGCATCGTGAGCGTAAGCTTGGGAACAAGCGGGGTGGTCTTCACCGCCCTCAATCACGCGGAGTATGACGAACGCGGCGCCGCCCACACTTTTTGTCACGCGAACCGGGCTTGGCATGCTATGGGAGTCATGCTCTCCTGTGGCGGAGCTCTGCGTTGGTATCGCGACACTCTTGCAGCGGGTGTGAGTTACGATGTCCTCTCTGCTGAAGCGGACACCGTGCCGGTAGGCGCTGATGGCCTTACCTTCCTCCCCTACCTCTCGGGTGAGCGGACGCCCCACAACGATTCGTACGCACGGGCATCCCTGTCAGGATTGACCCTCGGGCACACCCGGGCTCACGTCTCCAGAGCCATATTCGAAGGGATCAGCTTCGGGCTGCTGGATGGATTCAGGCTCCTCGAAGGTTTGGGCGCCACCGGAAAGGAGATCCGAGTCACTAGCGGCGGCGCGAAGAGCCGGTTCTGGGTCCAGATGCTCGCCGACATGTTTGGCGCGCCATGTACCACCCTCGAGAGCGACGAAGGGCCGGCGTTTGGGGCTGCTATTCTTGCTGGAGTTGGGAAGGGCATCTGGACCGACGTTGCCACCGCTTGCGAAGCTACGGTACGCACCAAGACCATCGTGAGTCCAAATTCGACCGATTATTCGGCTCCATATCAACGATATCGAGAACTTTATCCCGCGATTCGCAATTGGATCGGGAATCCTGAGACATAATCATAAGTTCTACCAAGGGACGTCGAGAAGGGAACCCTGCTTGACGAATCTGGTAGCATAAAGCCCACCTCATTGGAGCGCAGTCAGCACAACCTTATGACGATCGACCAGAACCAGACGCCAGTGGCTCAGGAAGAAGCCCTGCAGTCGGCGGTGAGCGCCGAACAGGCGTCCGACACACCCGCCGTGACATCGGATGTCACGCCAACCTCATCTGCTGAGCCGGAAGCATCCGCGCCTGCCGAAGTAACTGCCCCCGTAGCCGAAGAAGCTCCGGTCGCAACTCCGGTCGCGGAAGTCGCCGAGCCCGAACAGATTTCAACCCCCGCTCCGGCCACGGAAGAGCCCGCCGCCCCCGCACCAGTCGCTGTTGAGGCGCCTGTGGTACAGCCGGTCGAACCAGTGGTAGAAGCAGAACCCGCGGCGCCTCGCGACGAGAAAGCCGATGCGGACCTATTCGAGTCGTACATGAACGCGCTCGACTCCGGGGAAGATGCTGAATCGACGCTCGACAGTGGATATAAGCGCCTTAACAAGGGCGATCGTATCGAAGCGACGATCATTCAGGTCGATCGCGATAAGGTTTTCGTTGACCTTGGCACCAAGGCCGAGGGAATCGTTCCTCTCGGCGAGCTTTCGGAAGAGAATCTGGAAACGGCCAAGGGCCACTTCCACGTTGGCGACAAAATTACCGTCATCGTCATTCGACCTGAAGGCGCCGAAGGGAACCCAATCGTTTCCAAGAAGCGAGCCGACTTCGAAGAGGCATGGGATCGAATTGAGGCCGCGTTCCGCAGCCAAGAGATGATTACCGCTCAGGTAGTCGATCGAGTCAAGGGTGGCTTGGTGGTCGACGTAGGCGTTCGAGGATTCGTCCCCGCAACCCACGTAGGATCCGGCAAGCTTCGAAACATCGAAAAGTTTGTTGGTCAGCCTCTTCAGCTTAAAGTGATCGAGATTGATCGCGACCGCAAGAAGGTTGTGCTCTCGAACCGAGAAGCTGAGGAAGAGCGACGGAAGTCAGCGAAGGAAGACATCTTTAACCGTGTCAAGCCTGGCGACCGACTTCAAGGAACCGTTCGACGGCTCACCGATTACGGCGCCTTCGTTGACCTGGGTGGCGTAGACGGTCTTCTCCACATTTCCGAAATGAGTTGGGCTCGTATCAACCATCCGAAGGAAATGTTCAAGGAAGGCCAGAAGATTGAGGTCATGGTCCTGAGGCTCGATCCGGGCAACAGCAAGATCTCACTCGGGCACCGCCAGGTACTTCCCGATCCTTGGAACCTTATCAAGGATAACTACAAGGTCGGCCAGAACCTTAAGATCATTATCGGTCGAATCGTTCAGAGTGGAGCCTTCATCAAGCTTCCGGAAGGGGCAGAAGCCTTTATGCCGGTCAGTGAGATGAGCTTCCGCCGCATCAAACGACCTCAGGACGTGGTTGAAGAGAATCAAGAAGTTGAGGCTCAAATCATCGACCTCCGTCCCGAAGAGCGACGCATGGTACTCAGCATGCGAGCGATCGGCGGCGGTGGAGAACTCCGACCCGGCGCTTCCGCATCATCTTCTGGATACGAAGAAGATATGCGACGAGCGGATCGAGGCGGTCCCGGCAAGAAGGGTCGGCCGGTTGCGGGCGGCAAGAAGGGCCGTGGCGGTCGAGACGAATTCGAAGATCTCGAGGAGATTTCCGGACGACGTGGGTTCGCCACCGGCGGAGCAACCATCGGCGAAAGACTTGGCGCACTGCGCGGCATCTTGACCCGAGACGAGGAAGATACCGAAGAGAAGGACGAGACGGCCACCGAAGAGCACGTCGAAGAATAAGCGGTGCATTAGCGCGGCCTATAAGAGCCCCCTGCCAATGGCTGGGGGCTCTTTTGCTTCTCGTGGTACCGTGGTGACCATGCGAGTCGCCGTCACCGGAGGTATTGCGGAAGGAAAGACCACCGTCGTTCGATACTTGGCTGAATTGGGCTTCCAGACCGCCTCCAGCGACCAGTTCGCTCGCGAGTGCTTTCAGGAGCCCGACGTCCAGCGACAACTGGCCAAAATCCTTGATTCTGATGAACCTGTAGTGCCTGCGCGCCTGCGTGCAGCCATTGAGAGTTCATCGAGCGTCCGCCGTCAAGTCAACCGGGTCATGCACCCAGGGGTGGTGTCCCGTATCCAGGCCTCAAAGGCTCAATTCATCGAGGTGCCCCTACTCATCGAAGCTTGTCTGCACCCGTTGTTTGATCAGGTTTGGGTCGTAACCTGCGGCCCAGAAGAACAACTTCGGCGATTGCGCGAGAGGGACGGTACCTCCCCGGTAGGAACCCTAGTAGAATCACAGCTGAGTTCTTTTGCCAAAACACCTTTCGGGGACGTTGTTGTGCGAACGAACCTTCCGTTAGAAACCGTCAAGCGCTTCGTATGGCATGCCGCAAAACACGCATTCGGATTGGAGATTGCGCGGTTTGAGGGATGATGCTATACTGAGCCCGTTTTGCCTCCCGGGTTCCTTGAGGGGTGCGTGCGGGGACGGACGAAAGAATTGAGTGAACACCCAATGAACGAGATAAAAAAGAGGATCGACGCGACTCGATGCCGCAGAGCTCCTGCTCGGGATAAGGTAGTTCGCACGGGCAGAGGCCCAATTTGTATGAGGATTTGCAAGGAGGACGCGTCATAGTGAGGCGGTTCATCACATCGTTGCCGGGGAAGGTTATCAGTCAGTTGGTTGTTCTGGCCCTGCTGTTGCCCTCGATTACCTTGATTTTAGCCAGCAAGGGTTACGCTCAAGTTGCGGTTCAGCCGACTCTCGCAGTCGTCGAATTCCGCAATGCGAAGACACCCGGAACGGGCTTTGGAAAGTTGGCCGCGGACGCGGTTACTAGCGAGATCTCAAAGCTCGACCAGTACGACGTGCTGCCGAGCGAATATGTCCACAAGGCCATTGAGGTGCTCGGGATTACATCGCCGCCTGAGGGCCATGTCAATCTTTTCCGTGTCGCTCAAGAGGTTCGCGCCTCTTACCTCGTCTCGGGTGAGATTTCGGATTACCGAATCATCTCCGACGGAGTGGGTCGACACGCAGTGGTCGCACTGTCGGTTGTTGTATACGACGTAGCGTCTGAAACTGCCCTTAACGGTGCGTCCGTCACCGCTCAATCCACTGTCCGCGCGAACAGCGTCGATGAGGCAACCCTCGTCAATGACGCCATCACGACGGGTGCTGGTCTCGCGATCCACCAGATTCACGATCGCAGCCTCCCGGCAGCTACCGTTCTGAACACCCAGACTCAGACTGCCCTGATCAATCAAGGCAGCCGCGCTGGATTTCAGCAGGGTCAGCATGTCATCGTCACTCGTGGACGACAGCAAGTTGCCACGGCGATGATCGCCGATGTTGAGCCTGACAGTAGCACGATCCAACTCGAGGTATCGAATCGCGGTATTCAGCCCGGCGATAAGGTCCACGTGGTCTTCGAGCTTCCTCCGCAGGTTCTGATCGACAGTCTCGGTGTCACTCACCGACCTGCCCCTCATCGCAGCGTGAGCAATAACTCCTCCATCATCAGCGCCCTCTTGGTTGTTGGTCTGGTCGTAGCGCTGCTCTCCAACGGTAACAGCAACGCAACCGGCGCCGCCGCAAGCGTGACTGCAGAAGCTGAATTGTTTGAAGGTGGCACGGGCCTTCCCGGCGTCCGAGTCTCATGGTATCCCAATGCCTTCTTCAAGGGTAACGGGCAGCGTTCTCAGTGGCAGATCTGGCGAAGCGACGTTCAAGGTGGTCCAATTTTGGCCGCTGACGGACAGGCTACCAGCATCGACGACACGACGACGGCTCCTCCGGCATTCAGTGCGTACACCGCGCCGCTTAACGGTACGGCTTGCGTTGGAGAATCTGGACGAAACTCTTACCCGACGGCAATTTCGCCAGGTCGCCCATACACGTATCAGGTGGAACTCCTCTACGCGTTGAGCCCTCTCGACTTGCCCGGTAGCAGCACTGGCGGCAGCACGTCCACATCGTCGACTTCGACTTCTTCGACCTCAACGTCGTCAACGTCAACGTCGGGTACGTCAACGTCGAGCACCTCAAGCACGTCTAGCACTTCAAGTACGTCAAGCACTTCAAGCACATCTAGCACTTCAGGTACGTCGACTTCGAGCACGTCTGGTACGTCGACATCGAGCACGTCAACAAGCGGAGCGAACAATACTTGCTACTTCATCAGCAGCAAGACTTCGTCTGGCTACGCGACGCCAATCTTTGCGCCGTCGCTGTCGGCGCCTCAGGTCCGCCTGGGCTCGATTGCCTACCAGTTCTCATCGGTTGTTCAGGCTTACGCCATCACCGTTCAGTACGTCCTGCAGTTCTCGACCGATCCGAGCTTCCCCTCTGGATCGACCTACACCGCTGGAAATCTGACGTCCACGTCAACATCGAACACGCTGACGATCTCGGCGAATGTCTGGCCAGCCTCCACTGAGTCTACATCGGCTCCCTCCTACATTCAGTCGGCAGGAACGCTGTACTGGCGTGTAGGTGCGAAGAATATTGTCGACAGCCCAGGGCCCATCCCCGATGGAACCACCCGAGCTCGGTACATCTTCAGCACGCCAGGGACCATCATTAAGCCAAATACTCCTCCGAGTGGGGCTCATGTCCGACCAGGGCGGCACAAAGCCTAACATTCGACCCTCATCTCGCCCCGTGAATCTCATTCTCGGGGTGAGTAACTAGGCTAAGGCAATTTCATGAATCGCAATCTTTCGAAAGCAATCCTAGCAACCGTCGCCGCCCTTGGTGCCGCACCTGCCGCTTGGGCGCAATACGACCCCAACTGTTGGCCCACGACCGGTGGGGGTTTCAGTACCGATTACAATCTCTACACGTTGTCGAACCTTCTGTTCGGGACATCGGTAGGAATCAGCGGATCGACTGGTTATAACGCCAATAACGCCGTTCACGATGGACGATGCGGCAATGATGTGCAGGCTAACCATGGTCGATTCGGTTTCGAGATCGGTTCGACGGGTTCGGTTCAGTCAACACTTGACGACTCTCTCACTCTCACGTTCGGCATGCCGAATACCACGGGTAACTCGAACGGATTTGCCGTTATCGTTACGGGAACCGGCGTCCCCTGGACAGAGACGGTTTTTGGTGACAGCGGAATTGGCACCGCATTCTACGGCGCTAGTGACAGGTACTTTGTCGTTGAATCTGCTGCGGGGAATGTCGACACCACTCTCCGAGTCGACGTAATCGGCGATGCGGCCAAGTACACCTGGAACCTAAAGAATACGGACACTAAGGCTGACCTCATCGGTATGATGGTCGGTTCCTGGGTCCAGCCCGCATCCCTGGTGCCCTTCGATGCACACATCGATTATGTCTATGCTCAGGGTTACAAGCCATTTTTGACTGAACAAGCGTTCCATCTTTCGGACAATACTTCGCTGTTCCCGAACACAATGACGTTCGCGCTCAATCAGCAAGACGCCTATGGTCTTCAGGTCATTAACTCTCCGCTAGTGGCTCCTAACTCCGAGGGGATTAATGCTCCGGACCAAACTCAGGTCGACGACTTTGTCATTGGCCAGTATCTTTCTGTTCTTGGTGTAAGTTATCCGCCTCACGTTCCATCTACAAAGCCGCCCTATCCATATCTGGTAAACACGGATGTGCCATTTGTAGAGGTTCCCTCCTCTCTTGAGCAAGGAATTGTAGGTATCCCGTTTGACCGAGCTTCGTTCCTGCAGTTCTGGTTCCCAAAGACCGTTGCTGCCGGTAACACCCGAACGATCACGGCGTATTACCGGTCAACTTGGGGCGTCAGCGATTACCAGGCGCCTTTCGCTGCCGTCGTAGACACACCGAAGACGATCAATACGGACCCTACTAACCCGTCCACTTACACCAACTCAACGTTTACATTCCGGGTGTACGTTGATAACGTCGGAGGATATGCTTCTTCTGGAAAGACGGTTGATCTTCACAACGTCCGGATTTCCGTGAATCTGCCCCAAGGCTTTGTCGATGCTTCAAACCCGACTGGACCCAGTGCAGGCAAACTTTCGGGGTACATACCGACCGTCACTGCTGGTGCTGTAGCCTTTAAGGACTTTAGCGTCAATGTCACTTCCACCGTATCCCCGGGCCCTCAGTCGTACTCGGTTGCAATAAACACCGATACGGGAGCTTCGAAGGCTCTTACGGGAACGATCAACGTGGCTGGAACTCCGACCCTTGCGATTCGACAGAATGCCAACCTGGTTGGCGTGCCGTGGGTCTTCTCTGCCTCCGACTGGGGAACAGTTTTGGGTCTTACCCCGAACTCTGACTTCCAAGCCTTCACTTGGGATGCGAGTCTGAACCAGTACGTGGTTCAGCCCAACGCCCAGCGCGGCCAAGGAGTCTTCGTTATCTCGGCCGCTGACCACGGAACTCTCACTTTGGGTGGGAGTCCGCAGCAAGCCAGCAACACGACTCCGCCGGTCGTTGATGTGTCGACCTATATCGGCACGTCGATTGCTTCGATCCAAGACATCATCTCGGAATCGAGCGATGTGGCTCTGTTGCTCAAGCCGGGCTGGAATCTGGTCGCGAACCCATTCAACTACTCGATCTCGCTCGGTCAGTTGCTTGGAATCGACTCGGGTACGCCGACGAAGGTTCTCACGTTCTCGCAGCTGGTTCAGGCAAACCTGATCTCGCCGAGCTTTGCCTATTACAACCCAGATAGCCAGGGCTACAACTACATTTCGACGAACACCGACATCCTTCTCCCGAACACCGGGTATTGGGTCTATGTCACTTCGCCGGCAAACGTTGACCTCGTCTTCCCGAAGGTTCTTACTCCGTTCGTTTCGATCAGAGGAAGCAGCACGGGCTGGGCACAGTCTGAGAAGCAGTGGAAGCTTCAACTCGTCGCTCGAAACAACAAGAGCGTCGACTCGCAGAACTTTGTCGGTGTCGCTTCGGCTGCCGTGTCACGATCGCTGACTACTCGGAAGCCTCCGATCGCTCCGCTACCGACTGCGGTCTCTCTCACTGTGAAAGACACCGTCAACGGTAAGCCGGTCGGACTCGCTCAGTCCCTTCGAAGCACCGGTGGAAACACGCAGGCTTGGGACATCGAGGTGACATCGAAGTCGGCTGGGCCGGTAACGGTTACTTGGCCGAACATGGCGACGGTGCCTTCGGATGTTCAGTTCCGATTGACCGACGTCTCCACCGGAGCAACTCGAGATCTTCGACGAGGTTCGGGCTACACCTTCACCGCAAGTGAGGGTTCAGTCAGAGCTCTGAAAGTTGAAGCGGTACCTGGTACGGCCTCTAAGGCAGTCATCGCAAACGTGACCGCCAGCCAATCGAGAGGTATTGGTGGTTCGGTGGTGGTGAACTACGTTCTCGCCGCTGATGCAACCGTCTCGGTGAGAGTGTTGTCTAACGGACGAGCGATCTACCAGTCGGTCGCCGGACGAGCGGACCACGCTGGTTCCAACGCGGCAACCTGGAATCTCCGAGATGCCGCGAACCGACAAGTCGCTCCTGGCCTCTACACAATCGAAGTAACTGCCGAAGGCGCGGATGGACAGCGTGTCCACCGAACCATCCCGGTCACCGTTACTCGGTAATCTCCGCAGGGCAGATCGCTCAAAGAGTGGTCTGCCCTTATTCACATCTTTTCCTCTTCTTTGCCTTCAACTTAAAGGACATGGCCCGTATTCATCGCCCGCTGGTCCTCCTCGCGCTCATTCTGGTTTCGAGCGCGGCCCTCGCTGACCAAACCTCCGTCGCGCTTTCAGCCTTTCCCTCGCTGAGCGTCGCCGATGGTCGCAGCACCACAAGTATCACCGCCGCCGTGAGAGGTAGCGACGGCAAAGTCGTTCCCGATGGCACCCGGGTCATGTTCGAGACCACCCTCGGTTCGTTCCGAGATGCCGTCGTGACCACCGTGAACGGGTACGCACGGGCCGTCCTCGTTTCGAGTTCAACTCCAGGCGTTGCTCACATCACCGCCACAGCTGTTCGACCCGATTCGATCCCGACGCAGTTCACCTACGAGTTCGTTGGAAACAAAGCGCTTCTCAAGGCGGCAACCCAATACATCGAGGTTGTGAGCCCTTCGACCCTTCTCTATTCCGTCGACAATCACTTCGTCACGGCATCCGGCCCAGCCAACGAAAAAGAGAAGAGCGGAGGCGTCAGTGTTCGGTACGGCGACATCCAGGTGCAGGCCGAGGACATTCAGCTTTCGGAGGACTACGAGCTCCGAGCTCGAAGGGCGACCTTAACGCTCGGTCATGACAAGCCCCGAGAGTTTCAAGAACTGTTTCTTCGCTTGAATACCGGCGAAGGAGTAGGAGTCGGCTCCTATCCCACTCGTCGACCGACGATGTTCGCGCCTTTCGGGACAAGAGGGTTTCTCTACTTAGCCCAAGACCGAGACGATCATTGGATCGTTGCTCCATTAGAGCAACGGTATGGGACAGTAAACATCACTCCCGCCGGATACTCGCCTAGCCGCGTAGCCGTCGCCTCTCCCGAGTTGGCGTTCTTAGACCTTGGCGACAGCACGTCGATGGTTGGCGCAAAGCGAGCCATCATCTTCCCCAGGCGAGAGATTCAGTTCCAACGAGCGGAAATTTACGTCCAAGGCGCCAAGGTCATGAAGGTGCCGCTGTACGACCTTCGCCTCGGTCAACAGCAGCCTGGCCTCGTGACGGGTGGAATTCTGACCGTTAATGACAACCAGGTCGATATCAACTACCCGCACTATTTGTCGTTGCGACCGGGAATGACGAGTCTGCTGCGGTTCCAAACGGGAGCCGTTAACGGTACAACTGCGGACGCGAAGGGCTTCTTCCTTAACTACGAGTTGAACTGGAATAAGGGAGAGGGAATGGAAGGGGGATTCACGGTGAGTGGAATCGCCCGCAGCGATTGGTCCATCGGAGTCAAGCAGTACCTGCAGGTCAATAATCGGACCACCATCAACGCAGACGCCCAGTTCCCTCAGGCGCAGAGCTTCCTCGGCTACTTGAACACCACGACGCAGCTCAACGGATTTCGAATCAACAGTGACCTGAATGCGGTGAGGCAGTTCACCGGTATCCAATACGGCTCGCAGTCCTACCACCTTGGCTTGGACAAGGATCCCATCAAAATGGGCAAACTGCCGGCATCCCTCACCATCGGCCTTACCGCTGATCGAAATGAGAACACCTTGATAGGTCAAGCCCAACAAGGCGCGGGTCTGCGGGCTACCCTCCAGTCCACTCCGATTCAGCTCGGTGAGAGAGCCGTCTTGAACTCAAGCATTGCGGTGACAAAACTGGTTGGACAGAATGAGCTCCCTGGTATCGGCGTGGTGGGTTCGGTAGGCGTCGTTCGCCCACTCTTTCCGGGTGCTCGGGCAAGTATTGGCTATACATACACTCATGACGGTTACAACGACGTGTTGATCGGCCAACACAGCTTCAACTACATGGCCGGATATTCCCGTGGCAAGTTGAGCGCCCAGGTCACCGGCACCCGAGGACTCGACGTCGCACGTAGCCTGGTGAATGCGAATGCTCTCTACTCGCTGAGCCCGTTGTGGAGTCTAACGACGAACTATAGCTTCGAGCGATACCTCGACAGCGACTTTCTGGACTACGGATTCGGCTTTGCGTACCGACTCGGTTTTGGCCCCCTCAGCAGAGGCCTTGGACTCGTGTGGAACTATCGGACACAGCGAATTGGATTGCAGCTTGTCGGCTCGAACGGTTTCTAGCTTGGTCGCTCTCGCCTTTGCCAGCCTTGCCCTCGCCCAAGGCTTTGGTCGATTCGGGTACGAACAGACTCCTCACTTTGCCGGAATCACCGTCAATCCATCTTTCCTAAGCAGCTCGGTGAACGGTGCTGATCACCTGAAATTCGAGCACGAGGCCGATCAATGGCGACCGGTCGCGACCAGCGACAGTGAACAGACCATCACATTTGGGAACCAGCCGCTGTCGCCAGCAAAGATCAGATTTGCTCTCACCTCCCCCGGATTTTCGATGTACTGTCCTAAGGGCCTTAAGCTCAGACTGGCATCCACGAGTCCTCCGTATTTGACGTGGCAGGAGGGAAGTGTTGCCAACGGAGTGCCGACGCCCTCACTCAAATGGATCGTCCTGTCCTTCGAATCGAAACAGCCGCCGATCATCTTCGGATTTCCCGAACAGGCGGTGTCGATGAAGGTCGATGGAAAAGCCGGCAACTGGGTGGTGAATTTCAACTCGGTAGCCGGTTGGGTCCGAGTTGGTCCGCTCCTTGGCGCGAGGGCCATTTCCGCAACCACCGCCTCGACTTTAGGAGTCCTCGCCGAGCAGGCGGTCAAACAGGCCGACCTTTACACCCAGCTACCACCAAGAATCCTTGGGCTAGACATCATCAGTGACCTCAAGTCAGTGACTGCCACTTGGCATTTTGATCACACGCACGCCGTGGTACCCACCGGGGTGACCTTGGCCAACTTAGGCGGCTATCCCATCTCCGTGGATTCCCCGTTCCGCCGGGCTGAGTTCGATAGTGACGAAGGCCCCCTCAATATCCTCACTGGGCAGGATCTGACGGTTCGCTTCCCAGTTCGGCGTGTTCCTACCGGGCGTGGACTAGGTGTTGGCGTCGTTGAATCGGAACCTTTGGGGACAGCGGCGCCCAACGACATCCCAAGTGTTGTTCAACTTGCGCTCGAGAATCTTGTTGCCGCGCGGGCTCGACTTTCTCGAGTGAATGCCCAGGCGACCTATGATGAGTTCTTCAGTCAGGCCGAGTACGCCACCGAACCTTGGACTCATCAACAGTTGCCATACGGGCCAAACGGCCGTGGAATCGATCTTTGCGCCGCTCACGCGCTCCTGATCCAGGCCCTTACGAACGCGGCAAAGACCACCAGTGATCAGAACTCCCTTCTCACCTCCGTGGCCTGGAGGCGTGACTGGATGACTTGGCGTCTTGCCGTCGAGGACCCGGTCGTGGCGCGGCGGGCTGCCTCACTGGCCGCGATTGCCGGGGCTTTGTGCCCCGAGCCCGAAAGGCGACTCGACGCCGCGATGCTTCAGGCCGGACTGTCTGCCGAACGGGGTCTGTACCTGTGGCGAAACCACCGAGATGAAACTCTCAAGGTCCCTCAGCTACTCGAACCAGAATACGGGCTCCGCCAAGCTCTCTTTAGCCTCATCGGGCCCGAAGAAAAGGACCTTGCCTTCATGCAGCAGGTCCTGAGCCCTATTCGAGTCTATGGCGATGTTTCCCTCACCGCGATCGAAGATGCGGGTCGGCTCAAGCTCACTTGGCAGGTGCTCGAGGCCAAGCCGTCCATGATGAGCCTCGCAGCCGGATTTCCGATCGAACTGACTCAAGGAGGGAACTTCACCCACTTCAAAGTCGGGGAGGCATTCGGACTTACCGAACTCCATTACATTCCGGAGTTCAGCGGAGACTGTTGGGCGTTTCTCTCCAGACCCACCTGGGTCAAAAAGCTTCCGCCCGCCATTCCCGCCCCGCCTTATTCGGAAGTCTACAAGTAGGCTATTCGATAATCCCCAAATCGGAGTTGTAGTGAAGACCCACGTTCTCGGTCCGGGCGATGGCCCCTGCAACCACGTTCTCGGCTCCGAGAAGCAGGTTCTTCGCCTCGACCGCATATTGGGAATAGGGAGCGTTAGGCAGTCGGTCGTATTCTCCGATGAGGGTCTTAATCACTCGGGCAGCCTTCTGTAACCCGTCGAAGGTCCTGACGATGCCCACGTTCTCCGTCATCGTCTTCTGGAGCGACCGGCGAATTCGAATCGCCTCCGCCTCCGAGATCGCGTGGATCGGTTCGATCTTTCCCGTGCCTTCGGCACGTTCATTGACGCAGGCATAAGACGCCGACCTGGCGAATACCATCGCCTCAAGCAAGCTGTTGCTGGCCAGCCGGTTGGCGCCGTGAACTCCCGTGCACGAGACCTCACCCGCCGCATAGAGACCGGGAATGCTGGTCCGCCCCTGAAGATCCGTGACAACGCCCCCGCAGGAGTAGTGCTGCGCGGGAACGACCGGAATCCAGTCCTTCTCCATTTCAACGCCGATCGTCTGCAGCCTCTCGTAAATCGTTGGAAACTCGTGGGTAAGTTGGGGCTCCAAGAGATGCGTGGTATCAAGGTAGACGCACCAAGTCTGGTGCTTTTTCATCTCCGCCTCGATGGATCGAGCCACGATGTCTCGCGGGGCCAGCTCCAGTCGAGTGTCGTAATCGTACATGAACCGTCGACCTAGGTGGTTTCGGAGCGTCCCTCCGGCGCCACGTACCGCCTCTGAGATGAGGAACGATCGCATTTGAGTGTGGAACAGCGTCGTTGGATGGAACTGCATGAATTCCATGTTGGCGATCTGCGCCCCGGCTGCCGCCGCGAGTCCAATGCCGTCGGCAGTCGCCACGCTCGGATTCGTCGTGTGCTGATACATCTTGCCGCATCCGCCGGAAGCGAGCATCACCGAATTGGCGGTGAAGATCCTCTCGCCCATCCCCTCGATGTGGGCCTGAACACCCACGCACCGGCCTTCATCCATGAGCAGGCGAGTGGCAAAGGTGTTCTCAAACACCGAGATGTCCGGATTCGATCGCACCGCCTCGGAGACCGCGCGCTCGACCTCCCACCCCGTCCGGTCCGCGTGATGAACGATTCGGTTACGGCTATGTCCCCCTTCTCGCCCTAACGAGAGGTCGCCTCCGTCCGAATCGAACCTTGCTCCGAGGCTCTGCAACCAGCTGATCGCTTCCGGGGCTTGCTGAACGAGGAACCGAACTGCGGCTTCGTCGCAGAGTCCTGCCCCCGCGATCAGGGTGTCCCTTTCATGCAACTCCCACGAGTCCGCTTCGCCAACCGCGGCGGCAATGCCGCCCTGGGCCCAAGTGGTGTTCGACTCAGTGATCTCCCCTTTGGTCAACACGCCGACTTTTCCATGCGACGCCGCCCCAAGGGCAAACGTCAAGCCCGCCAGTCCGCTTCCGATGACCAATGTGTCGAACCGATAAGTCTCTACTCTCAGTGCCCGTTCTCCTCTCTCGTCAACTTAACCGCGATGTCCTGCCCGATGGACGGCAGCCTTACTCGTACGTTCCCATCGATTCCTACGTGAACCCGGGTTGTTGAAACAGCGCTTCCTGCCCACGTATCCCAAACGACCGCTTTCCACCAGCCGGATGCGAGTCCGGTCATCCCGAGCACGGTCGGCGGCGTAACCGGTATCGCATGCTTCAACTCCACCACGTTGCGGAACGTGTCGTCCTCATTTCGGATCCACGCCAACACCGTGTGCTCGCCGGTGATCGCGTAGGCCTGGAGCGGGGGAACGCTTCGGGTGTAGAACTCCTTGGCCCTAAACCCAGCCAGGAACCAGTCCGCTCCCGTGTTGTCGATCACAACCGAGTGGATTCCATCGGGAACCGTGAACTGGTAGTTCCCAGCATAGTTCTTCAGCGTCTGCTCGGGCGGAGTCGAGGCGGGGGCGACGAAGTCTCGGGTCATGATCGCTTCGCCATCGAGCTTGACCACGAGCTTCGCGCCGCCATAGGCAGACACCTGCCCTACTTCGACCACGAACTTCGTCGGATGCTGCAACTCGAATCGAATCTCGATCGGATTGTGCAACTCAGGATGGTTGCGAATGCCGTGCAAAATCCCGGTGAGGGGCAGTTGGCCCGAAGCACCACTCCCGTTGATCGTGATGCGCCGGGGGGTGTTCGTGGGTGATGGGCCCCACGATACCGGGCCGTTTTCCAACACAAGATCCTTTTTGGGTGGGTTCTTTGGTGCGACCTCATAGCGGACATGGGTGTCGGTCTGGCGAAAGTCTTCACTCGGGAAATCCACCCCCGCTAAGAAGTCGGTCGCGGATCGATACAGAGGGTAAAGCTTATTTGGCGCGATCAGGTTGTCCCACCACCAGGACATCGCTCCGCCGGATCCGCCGCTCGCGATCGCCGCCCAGAGCGGGTCGTGAACTTGTTGACCCTTGATGTCGATGTCCGCCCTTGGCCCTTCGGAATCTGCGCCGACCTCTCCCACAAAGTGCGGCTTGCCATTTTCCGCCTTGCGGGTCTGCTGATAAATCGTGGTTCCGGTGACATCCGGGCCGCCGTAGGCGTGGGTCTGATCGAAATCGAGGTCA
Source organism: uncultured Armatimonadota bacterium (assembly GCA_903904815.1). GTDB lineage: Bacteria > Armatimonadota > Fimbriimonadia > Fimbriimonadales > Fimbriimonadaceae > Fimbriimonas. The sequence goes on along the minus strand of CAIVDU010000084.1, from coordinate 1,740 downwards.
GCTAACTGGTCGATACTCCGTTCGCCTGCCGGGTCAGCAAACGAGGTCGTCCGTAGGTGTCCGTAGGGATCCAGCGCCTTGAGGGTCGACGCCATTCGCACGTGCCAAGCCCGCACGGTGGCCGCATCGAAGTCGCTTACTCCGTTGACTTCGTTCCAGAACTCCCACGCAAACACATGGGAGTCCCATCCCCACCGCGCAACCAGGTACCGCAGCTTGGACTTGTAGAAGCTATCCATCTTCTCGCTGGTCCAGAATTCGGTCCAGGTGCGAAGCGGACCGCCGTTATCCGAGTTGTGAGGCGTCTTGTCCCAGTACGGATAGGAATCTTTCTCCCGAAGGATGTTATAAGAGTCGATGCACAGCATCATGTACATGCCGTCGGTCCGCGCGCTTTGCAGCACGTAATCCAGCCGCCATGCTGCAGCCAAGTCGAACTGGCCCATTCCTTTCCCGTCGCTCGGTTTGCCACTCTGCTCTAGCGCAAACGAACCGGTAGGCGCCAGCCACAGGCGACCGTAGTTGCATCCGTTCTTAGCAAAGTCTGGCAGCCACGTGTCATAGGAAAACGTCCCCGCCTCGTTCCCCCAACACGTGTTGGCCCCCAGTGGGAAGTAACCTTTGCCGTTTTCAAATTCGAAATAGCGGTGGTCCTTCTGGCTGACGTGGACGAATCCCGGTTCCTGACCTTCAGTCGCGGCAAACTTCAGGTTCTCGGAGTTCGCCGTTCCGGACCGGTCCTTCAACGTGAGCACAACCCGATAGGGTCCAACTTCGGTGGGCGCGACCCTGACCCGCCACTCGGGCTCTCCTTCCGGAGTGTCCACTTCGGCGCCCGCCTTCAGCTCTCTTCGAAACGGACGATAAAGAAATCCGGGAACTTCGAACGATTTTCCGCTAGGAGCAGTCACCGTGGCATCGAGGCTGACGTCGCTCGCGTCAAACGGATTGTCGTAGGTCGCACCCAGGTCGACGTGCAGTTCTTCCAACCCGAACCGCGCGACCGTCGGCGTCAAGTCGACATGACGAATCGCCAACTTCTCGGACTTCGCGTAAGGAGTATGGATAGGAGTAGAAGGCCCAGCGAGGCAACCTGCCATCACGACCAGTGATAGGACCATGCTAAAAGAACTTGTACCCGACTTAGCCGGTGTCCAATCGGCTTCGGACCCGCAAATCTACTCCGGCCCATCACTCCGCGACTTTGGTCGCACACTTTCACTCGCTTTCCTCCAGCCCAACCTAAAGTAAACGCAAAACCTGCCAAATATGCCTATTAAGATGGCACTCACCATGCGCGAAGCTTTGCTCCCGACGGCGGTCGTAACCGTCGCTAACCCGCTCGAAATGAGAGTGGCCAGACCGATGAGCGAGACTCAGCTCCTCAAGCGCCGCGCCAGTTACGCCTGGATCACGCTATCCGACGAACGCAAGGCCATGTGGACCACATTCGCGGCCAAGTTCCGCCGCTACTCCGCCGAGAAAGGCAAAGTGATTGCCCCGAGTGCCCGGGCCATCTTTACAAAAGTCGCCCTCGAAAGATGGCGTCTTGATCCCAGCCTCGCCACCCCAACCGAGCCCCCTGTTTCCACCTTTGCTGGAGACGACATTGGAGTGTTCGCCACCCCGTCCACCAAGAAGAACGCCGTCCCCGCCGGACACCTGCGCATGTCGACCACCGGCGCGAACAGTAAAGGCGTCATGACCGCTCTGCTCGTTCAGAAGCTCTCCGGACCAAAC
>CAIVDU010000083.1 GCA_903904815.1 uncultured Armatimonadota bacterium | reverse complement strand
GGGGTGGCTCGGTTTGCCATCGATGAAGCCCACTGTATCAGCGCATGGGGACACGATTTTCGACCTGAGTTTCGCCAACTGAAGCGCATCAAAGAGGTCTTCCCGGGGGTCCCGGTCCAGGCGTTCACGGCGACGGCGACTCCGAAGGTCCAGCGGGATATCGCGATTCAGCTCAACTTGGAAAGGCCACGAAAGTTCGTGGGGGTCTTCGATCGACCGAACCTGACATACAGCATTGTGGCCAAGGACGGAACGGTTGGGCGCATCGTAGAGGCGGTTCGCCGGTATCCAGACGAAGGAGTGATTGTTTACTGCCTGAGCCGGAAGGACACCGAAACGATTGCGAAGGCTTTGGTTTCGCAGGGCATCAAGGCGGTTGCGTACCATGCGGGTCTCTCGAATGAAGTCCGAAAAAAGGTGAGCGAGGATTTCGCCAGGGAAAAGGCGAACATCATCGTGGCTACCATCGCATTTGGCATGGGCATTGATCGTTCGAACGTGCGATGCGTGATCCACGAGTGCCTTCCCAAGAGCATGGAGGGGTACCAGCAGGAGACGGGGCGAGCGGGGAGAGACGGCCTTCCCAGCGAGTGTGTGTTGCTGTACAGCAATGGAGACGTGGTTCGGTTGAAGCGACTGCTGTCGGATGGCGACGCCGACACCGCCGCTCACCATAAGAAGCTGCTGGACGAAGTCCAGCGGTTCGCGACGTCCCATCAGTGCCGCCATAAGACGCTGAGCGAACACTTTGGACAGCCCTATGAGCTGGCCGACGATGGCTGCGGCGCCTGCGATGTATGCCTTGGCGGCATGAAGACTTTGGCGAATGGGCCCAAAGTTGCGCACCAGATTCTGCGCACCACCGCTGATCTCGTGGGCAAGAGCCGCTCTCGTTCGTTCGGAGTGAACTTCCTCGTTTCGGTGCTCACGGGCTCGCGTGGGAAGAACGTGCTCGAAAGGCAGGGGGAACTGGCGATTGGTTTCGGGGCCTTTTCGAGCGAACCGATTGGACGAGTCACCGCTTGGGTACACCAGCTTACGGACCTCGGACTGTTGGAGATTTCGGCCGGACAGTATCCGGTGGTGTCGGTCACCGCTGAGGGAGCCACGGTCCTTGACGAAGAATCACCGGTCGAGTTGGTGGAAAACGTGGCGCTACTGGCTCCTTCGAAGGCCAAGAAGTCCAAGTCGGCGGAGGTGGCAGTAGGCAACTACGACGCCGCCCTGTTCGAGAAGTTGCGCGCTTGGAGAAGGTCGATCGCGGCCGATCGGGGCGTGCCTGCTTACGTTGTTTTTCACGACGCAACGCTCATGCGGATCGCCTCCTCGCGCCCGGCGAGTTCGGAGGATCTGCGGTCAATCTCTGGCGTTGGAGACCGTCGGGCGCAGGAATTTGGGCCTGAGCTGGTCGCGCTCGTGATGGCGCATTCGATGGAGAATGCGGGGTGAGGTGCAATCGCCTCAAATACTGATCAAATCGACTTGCAAGTTGCTCAAAGGCGTATTCAACAGGGTCTTTGGGACTTACAGAGCCTTTACGGACGGCAACGGCAAAAATGCGATTTGACGTGTGACTCAGCCAAAAGATTCAGAGCATCATTGATTGCCGCGATACGGTCTTCTGGATGAAAAGCTCTCCATTCTTTGCCGTTACGCATCGCTGCTCCGTGCAACTCAATCTCTGCACTGTCTGCGGGATTGAAGCGTCCAGCAATCTTTTCAGGACCCTCTGCGAGCCAATAACCCTGGCGCTCAAATAGACTGACTCCGGCCAAAACAAACCAGTCCTGGTTTGGATCATCAGGATGGCCAGAGTCATCAACGTACAGCAGGTGCATGAACTGGAAAGTCGAGGAGGGACCATGCCTTCGCGAACCCTCATGAGAGTTCTCTCGACCTTGATCACTATTATACGTCGAAAGACCTGGACAACTTAGGTAATTTCAAACGCAACTGGAACTCGTACTTGACCCAAAGCAGCCAGATACCGCAATCGCCTCGTCGAAACTGGGTTAGCCAGGTTCGGGAGAATCGATCGAATAGCCCCCGGGAACGGCGGTCATTCTCTTCAAGTTAGCGACGGACCAAAGCTTTGACGCTCTCCGGGCTTCAGATTCACGTCGACTGACTTGCCGCGATAGCGCAATTGGGTCTTGAGCGCTCGGTCTGGGCGGAGGGTGACTTGGGTGAGTTCGCCATTCTGCCAGGTCAAGTCGATGACGACGCCACCTCGGGCCCTTATGCCTTTGATCTGCCCGGTCGGCCATGCGTCAGGCAGGGCCGGCAGCACATGGATGGTGCCGTCGTGGCTTTGGAGCAGCATCTCGACGACGCCGGAGGTGAATCCGAAATTGCCGTCGATCTGGAAAGGCGGGTGAGCGTCGAAGAGGTTGGGATATACGCCACCGCCGCCGTGTCCTTCAAGGCGGAGAGCATCCTTGATGAGTCGATAGGCATGGTTTCCATCGTGCAGACGAGCCCAAAAGTTGACTTTCCAGGCCAGGCTCCATCCGGTGCCCTCGTCGCCCCGAATCTCGAGCGTCTTGCGGGCGGCGGCGGCAAGTTCGGGGGTCTTTTCTGGGGTGATCTGGGCGCTTGGGAAGAGTCCGTAGAGATGGGAAACGTGCCGATGGGTGCGTTCAGGGGCGTCCAAGTCCCAGTCGTCAAGCCATTCCTGCAGTTGTCCGACGTGGCCGATCTGCATGGGAGCAAGGCGATCTTTTGCGGCAACGACCTCAGAACGGAATCCAGCATCCAAACCTAACGTTTCCGACGCCGCGATGGCGATCGCGAACAGGTCGTGGATAATCTGCAGGTCCATGGTCGCTCCCGCGCAGAGGCCGGAGCCGTGACCATGGTTATTCTCCGGAGAGGTTGAAGGATTGGTGACTAACCAATGCTTGGTAGGGTGCTCGACGAGGGTAGACAGAAAGAACTCGGCGGCTCCTTTGATTACCTCGTAATGGTTTCGCAGTTTGGCCCGGTCGCCGGTGTAGAGGAAATGTTCCCACATGTGGGTGCAGAGCCACGCGCCACCCATTGGCCACAGACCCCAGGAAGCGCCATCGATGGGGGCGGTTCCACGCCAGCCATCGGTGTTGTGGTGGGCGACCCAACCCTTGGCCTTGTAGTGAACCTCGGCAGTTCGCGCACCGGTTTTCGCGATCTCGGAGATCATGTCGAACAGGGGCTCGTGGCATTCGGAAAGGTTGGCCTTCTCGGCGGGCCAGTAGTTCATTTCCGTGTTGATGTTGATCGTGTATTTCGAGCCCCAAGGTGGGGTCTTACTGTTATTCCAGAGGCCTTGAAGAGTGGCTGGTTGCCCACCAGGTCGGGAGCAGGCAATGAGCAGGTACCGGCCATATTGGAAGTAGAGGGCGGGAAGCGACGCGTCGGTCCCGGACGCAAAGTCCAAAATTCGTTGATCCGTCGGGGCTTGCGAGGGAGCGCCTCCGAGATTGATCGAGACTCGATGAAAGAGGCTTTGATGGTCTTGTACGTGCTTACGATGAATCTCGGCAAAGCTCTTGTGAGCGACAACCTCCAGGGCGTGGTTCGCGGGCGCGAGTGGGTCTCCGGAGACGTCTTCGTAGCTCTTGTAGCTGGTGGCCATCGTGACCAAGATCGTCACGGAATCGGCGTTGGATACGAGGATCGAGTCCTTGCCAGCGGACACCGTTCCCCCTTTGGCTTGGACTTGAGCGAGACCAACAAATCGAACGGAGCCGGGGATGCCATCGAAATCGGGTCCGACGCCTTCGAGTCTCAGCAGGCCCCCTTCAGCAGACGTGGAAGCCTTCTGTGGGCTCGAGAAATGAACCTCGAACGAGAGGCTGGCCGCCTTGCTGGCAGTCAAATGCAAGGCGATCACCTGGTCGGGATGACTGGCGATGAGTTCGCGGGTGTACTTCACGCCCCCCGATTCATAGGAGACGGTACTCGTCGCCGAGTCAAGATCGAGCACTCGCCGGTAGCCCGACGCATTGGGGTGATCGAACTTTAGGTGGAGGTCTCCGACGGTCTGGTAGGGGGCTTGCCCGATCGGGAGACTCATCACGTTGCGATCTGCGATGGCTTGAGCGTCGCTATACTTGCCTTCGAAGATCAGTCGCTGGATTTCGGCAAGCGAGTCCGCCGCGCCAGGGTGATCGTAATCGTGGGGGCCGCCGGCCCAGAGAGTGCCTTCATTGAGTTGGAGGTGCTCCTCATCGGTTCCCCCGAAGTGCATCGCGCCGAGTCGTCCGTTTCCGACCGGAAGGGCCTCCGTCCAGGCCCTGGCGGGGCGATCGTACCAGAGGATGTTATCGTTAACTCTTTTGGGCGACACGGAAGAATTGTAGCCTTCTCGGCCCGATTCGGGTTGCGCCAGAAGCGACGATGGCGATACGGCCATCGCGCCTAAACCAAGTTGGATCAGGCGGCGTCGGGAGAGTCCGTCATTGGAGGGTTGTTCGTCATTGGACATCGGCAACCCAATGTAACACGGTTACCAGGGTTTCGCCAGAGTCCACGCTTCTCAGTGAGATCCACGCCGAGTCAGGCCACGGGTCTTAGGCTTCCCGTAGACGGAAACGGGCTAATTCGGAGTTAGGCCATGATTCCGGGGACGAGTTCTCCGAATACGTCGGTGAGACGGAAGTCTCGGCCTTGGTAGCGGTAGGTGAGGCGGGTGTGGTCGATTCCCATTAAGTGGAGGATCGTGGCGTGGAGGTCGTGGACGCTCACTGGGTTCTCCACGATGTTGTAGGAGAAGTCGTCGGTTTTGCCGTAGGCCAAGCCCTTCTTGATTCCGGCGCCCGCCATCCATACCGTGAAGCAGCGAGGGTGATGATCTCGTCCGTAATCCTCTGCAGTCAGAGTTCCTTGGGAGTAGACGGTGCGGCCAAACTCTCCGCCCCAGACGACGAGGGTGTCGTCCAGCAGTCCGCGCTGCTTTAGGTCCATGACGAGGGCGGCCGACGGCTGGTCAGTGTCGAAGGCCTGTCCACGAATCTGCTTGGGAAGGTTGAAGTGCTGGTCCCAACCCATGTGGAACAGTTGCACGAAACGGACCCCGCGCTCGCACAGCCTTCGGGCAAGGAGGCAGTTGTAGGCGTAGCTTCCGGGTCGCTTCACTTCTGGTCCGTACATCTCTATGACGCTGGACGGCTCCTTCGAAATGTCGAGGAGGTCAGGGACAGAAGTCTGCATTCGGAAGGCGAGCTCGTACTGGCTAATGCGGGTGGCAATCTCGGGATCACCGACTGCGTTCAAGCGGACCTTGTTGAGGCCCATGAGATCGTCCAGCATGTCCCGCCTTGTCGCACGATCAACGCCCTCTGGGTCGTTGATGTACAGGACGGGGTCGCCGGTGTTTCGGAACTTGACTCCCTGGTACTGGGTGGGCAGGAAACCAGAGCCCCACAGGCGGTCGTAAAGCGGCTGATCGTCGGTGCGACCCGTTCCTCGGGAGGTCAAAACGGTGTATCCCGGGAGGTCTCGGTTCTCGGTACCAAGACCGTAGGCGAGCCATGAACCGATGCTGGGGCGGCCGGCTAGCTGAGAACCGGTTTGGAAGAAGGTCACGGCGGGGTCGTGGTTGATCGCGTCGGTGAACATCGAGCGGATCACGCAGATTTCGTCCGAGATCGCGCCGATATGCGGCAGAAGCTCGCTCAGGACGATTCCGGCTTTGCCGTACTCTTTGAACTTAAACAGGGTCGGGGCCACGGGGAAGTTCTTCTGGCCGGCCGTCATTCCGGTCAGTCGCTGGCCGTTTCGAACCGACTCAGGAAGGTCTTCTCCGCGGAGCTTTTCGAGGGCTGGTTTGGGGTCGAAGAGGTCCATCTGGGACGGAGCTCCCGATTGGAAAAGATAGATGACTCGCTTGGCTTTGGGGGCGAAGTTGGGGAACTCGGGGAGTCCTCCGACGCGCTTTCGCGTCGTTGGTCCGCTGTTGTAGGCAAAACCATCGGTTGCCAGCATCGAGAACAGCGCGCTGAGTCCCAGTCCGCCGGAAGCCTTTAGGAACGTTCGCCGATTGATCGCGTCTTGGAGTTGAAGAATGGGGTCCATCGGTCTATTCCTTGGTAATCGTTTCGTCGAGGTTCAGCATGGTACTGGCAACGAGGGTGTAGGCGGCGAGTTGGGCTCGATCCAGGGAGGGGTCGTTCCGCAGGTCACCCTGGGCGATCAGCTTGGTGGCGGCGTCGAGATCTGCCTTATAACGGGTCACCTTTCGGGCAAGTCCGCTCTCCAGAATTCTTGACTCTTCGGGGTTGGGGCTGCGTCCTAAGACCGCTCGGAATCCGAAAGCCAGTCTCTGCTCGTCGGTCGCCCCGCCTTCCTTCAGCATCCTTTGGGCCAGAGCGCGGGAAGCTTCGAGGTACGTGACGTCGTTCAAGAGGTCGAGCGCTTGGAGCGGCGTATCGGTACGAGCCCGTTGGACTCGGCAGATCTCCCGCGTGGGAACATCGAACAAGGTCATGTTGGGCGGAGCCGCCGTCCGTTTCCAGATTGTGTACAGGCTTCGACGGTGGAGGTCACCTCCCATCGCATGTTTGTAGTTGTGGAGGTTTCCGTAGACGCTGGTCTCATCCCAGATGCCATCGGGCTGGTAGGGCCGAACGGATGGGCCACCGACTTTTTCGGTCAGCAGACCACCGACGTACATCGCTTGGTCCCGAATGACTTCGGCCGGGAGTCGGAATCGCGGGCCGCGGGCCAAGAGGCGATTCGCAGGGTCCAGCTTCTCCAATGCGGGGGAGACGTTGGAAGACTGGCGGTAGGCGGCGCTCATCACCATCTCTTTGAGCATCGGCTTGAGCCGCCAATTGAGCCTCACGAGTTCGGTGGCCAGATAATCCAAGAGTTCTGGGTGGCTAGGATACTCAGCGCGCGTTCCAAAGTCTTCGCTCGTGGCCACGATTCCCGTTCCGAACAGGCGCTCCCAAAGGCGATTGACGGTGACACGGGCGGTGAGCGGGTTCTGCGGATCCACGATCCACTTGGCGAGCCCCAGTCGGTTATTGGGGAACGTCTTGCCTTTGATCTCCAGGAACAGAGGCAGCCGCGCGGTTACCTTCTTGCCGGGATGATCGTATTGGCCGCGATTCAAGATGAAGGCGGGCCGGGGCTTGGGCATCTCCTGCATCACCATGACGGTGGTGATTTGCGAGTCAAGGTCTTGGCGAGCGGCTTCCGCCTTTTGGCGGGAGGCGTCGAGTTTTTTGAACTCGTTATCTCGGTCGAGAAGGTAGAGACGCGTCAGTTCTGACTTCTGGGCTTCGGTTCGTTTCTCGGGAGCGATCGCGAGGATCGGAGCGGCGAGGTTGGTTTGGGCGAGGCCGGCAACCTCCTCGGGACTCAGGATTCGAGAGTAGATCACGGGATCGTCGATTTGGCCGGTGTAGATGTCTCCATCGACGCGGCGGCCCAATCGGGCGTGAACCATGTTACGAAGGGAGCCAGAGAGAGAGTTCTTCTCGATCTCAGTTTCGGTTGGCTGTCCGTTGACATAGATATGGACGCCAGAGGTCTTGCCCGAGCCGTCGTAGGTGGCAAAGATGTGAGACCACTGCCCCATCGGGACCTGGGTCTTGGAAACGACCTTGAGTGCGTCTTCTGGCCACTTGTGGATGAGGTGAACGGCGGGGTGTCCGTCTTGCATGAACAGATCCCAGCCGACGTAGTCGTGCATGTTGTCCATGCGGGACATCACGGCGCCTCCCCCATTCGTGGGCTTCACCCACGCGCCGTACGAGAACTGATCACCCTTGTCGAAACTCGCGACATCTCCGAGGTCGACATAGCCCTTGTCGCTCGCCGAGAACGCGCCGGTTGATCGCCCGGAGTCGAAAGTGACCTGGCCTTCGGCGGTTGGGGACGGCACCGTTCCGAGTACGGCTGCAGGAGGGTTTGAGAGTCGGTAGCGGGCGACGACCGAATCGGCGAGCGTTGCCGGCGCTTTGAGGGTGGGCTGCCAATTTTGGGCGGCTAACTCGTTCGCTTTCTCTTGAGCGGTTTCAGCCTGAGTGCATTCGGCGATTCGTGAGTTCAGGGAAGCGAGTTGCGCATTCTGGGCGGCGGTGGGCGCCTTTACGAATGGTGGGTGATTGACGGGCATTTCGACGCCGCTGCCGGTCTCGGGCACATTGTTGAAGTAGGCGAAGAGGCTGTAGAAGTCGGACTGCTTGATCGGGTCGTACTTGTGGTCGTGACAGCGAGCGCAGCCTGCGGTCAGACCCAGCCAGACTTGCGATGTCGTTTCGACTCGGTCGATGACCGTCTCGATGCGCCATTCTTCCACCACGACGCCACCTTCGGTATTGATTCGGTGGTTTCGGTTGAATCCGGTGGCGATGATCTGGTCGTTGGTTGCGTTCGGCAACATGTCACCGGCAAGTTGCTCGATCGTGAATCGATCGTACGGCATGTCGTGGTTGAACGCATCGATGACCCAGTCGCGCCAGCGCCACTGGTACCGCTCGTAGTCGGCTTGGAACCCGTTGCTGTCTGCGTAACGGGCGTAGTCCATCCAGTCCATGGCCATACGCTCGCCGTATCGCGATGAGGCCAGCAGGCGATCGACGACTTTTTCGTAGGCGTTTGCCGAGTGGTCGGATTTAAAGGCAGAGACTTCGGAGGGGGTTGGCGGAAGTCCGGTGAGGTCGAGGCTTACACGGCGAATAAGGGAGGCCTTGTCGGCTTCCGTTGACGGCTTCAGACCCTTTTCCTCGAGCTTGGCTAGGATGAAGTGGTCGATGGCAGTCTTGGGCCAAGCTGTCTGCTTGACGGCCGGAACGGGGGGGCGGACGGGAGCGACGAACGCCCAGTGGGGTTTGTATTCGGCGCCTTCGCGAATCCACTGCTTTAGGATCTGCTTCTCTTCGGCGGTTAGGATCTTGTTGCTCGACTTCGGCGGCATGATGTCGGCGCCGTGCGAGTAGACACGATCGATCAGTTCGCTCTTTTCAGGGGAGAAAGGCACGATCGCTCGGAATCCGCCGCCGAGGTCCTTCGTGGCATCGGCCCTTTCGTCCAAGCGCAGTCCGCCCTTTACTTCCTTGGCATCGTGACCATGACAAGTGAAACACTTCGTGATGATCGGTCGGACGTCGCGATTGTATTCGATCGTCTTTTTGACCGGATTTGCCTTCGTGGCCAGTGCAGGAGCATTCAATGCGCCCCACGCGAACAGCCCAAGACATGACGCCTGAAGGATCCGACGACCCATCGGTCGCCGATAAAGAACAAAGGACGAGAAGCTTCGCACCACCTCGTACAATACAGCCTGTTTCATGTTTCGCGAATACCCCTGGCCAGATCATCCAACCTTTCGTCCAATGATGAACGTTTGATCACGGCCGCGCCTATAAGATTTCACTGTGCTCATCGAAAATTCTGTTCATTGTTTCCCGGGCAAACCAGAGTGGCGTTACACTGACAGCGATGACCAACGACGGGATTTCACGGAGAACATTTCTAGCGGCTACGGGAGCGTCCGCCGCTTGGATAGCTATGCCATCGATGTTACAAGCGCAAACTCCTCCGAAACGGCCCATTCTCGGGTCTGGTGAGCACACCTACGAGTGCTTCCACGAATGGCTGCAGCCACCCGATAACATTTTGCTGGGAGATACCCAAGGCCTGGCGGTCGATTCTCATGGTCGCATTTACATGGCCCACACAGTGAATTCGGCGAGCGTGGGTTCGGACACTATCCTTGTCTACGACCCACACGGGAAGTTCATCACTTCGTGGGGAGCCGAGTTCCGTGGCGGCGCCCATGGTTTGGACATTCGCAAGGAAGGATCGGAGGAGTTCCTATACCACTGCGACACGGCTCACCGCAAGGTCACCAAGACGACGTTGGACGGCAAGGTGGTTTGGCAGAAGGGCGTTCCGACGGAGTCCG
>CAIVDU010000082.1 GCA_903904815.1 uncultured Armatimonadota bacterium | reverse complement strand
GTCAGCTTCATGGACTTCGACCTCGGCTACATCGACTTGGAGACAGGCAGTCTCCAAAAACTAGACAACCCGTTTGTCAGCTCGAAGTTGTAACCTATGTGTCCGGAACGTTTTGTAACCTATGTGTCCGGTATGGACACCTGCCCAGGCCAGATTCATCCGGACTGCCAACCGCAAACTGCCCACTGCTAACTTCCGGTCACGGTTTCTTAAACAAACCGACCAAGTCGCCGCCGGCGATGGCGTGGTCGTGGATGGAGGCGAGGATGGTGGAGGTGTCGTAGCCGGGTCGAGGGCGCATGCGGGAGTTGAGGGCGATGATTTGAAAATGGTAGTGGTGCGGCTTGTCGTCTGGCGGCATGGGGCCGAAATAGCCGAGGAGGCCGCTGTCGTTTTCGCCTTGGAGGCCTTCCTTCAGGGTTCCCCTTCGCGGCGGCAGGCCAGCTGGCAGCGTTTGGGTTTTGGGAGAGATGTTGTACAGGATCCAGTGGGTGTAGAGGCCTTGAGCCGTGTCCGGGTCTTGAACCAGTAAGACGAGAGACTGGGCGGCTGCCGGGACCCCGGTCCAAGAAAGATCGGGAGAGATACCCGCTCCGTAGTTTGAATTCGCGAGAGGAATCTTCCCACCCTGGACGAAGGCCTTTGAGGTCACGTGGATCTTCTTGGGGAGGCTGAGGGCGTCAACCACAGGGAGCGGATGGCGAAGGGCTTGGCAGCCTGCCAGCAATACGGCCATGAGAGGGGATTGAAGTGGTGACATGACGGTGATATTCAGGCGAACGGATTCTCAGAGTATGGCAAAAGTCGGCAGTCACCCAAAATCCTCAAAAAGGAGAACTGCTCTTTCCATGAATGCGGGCTCAATTTGAGCCTAAAACGCCAAAACCTAAAGTTGATTCTGAGGGATTTGCCCTAATCCAAGCATTCTTACGCGCCGATTTCTAGATCGGGATGAACCGAGGCATTTACGCAACAGGCACGGGAATTCTGGTGGCTCAGAAGCTACTGGATATCACGGCAAACAATATCGCGAACGTGAACACCAACGGCTACAAGTCGGATTCGGTGGCGTTCAACGATATGTTCCAACAGCAGCTTGGGTTTAACAAAGAGTATTTCGATGGGATCGGCACCCTGGGAATCGGCCCTCAATTCACGGGTCAATTCGCCGATCGCACGCTGGGATCGATGCAGCAGACGAGCAATCCGCTCGATGCGGCCATCGCGACCGAGAACGGGATGTTCACGGTCAACACCCCCGGCGGCACGCGATACACCCGAGATGGCGCATTCAACTTGGCCCCGGACCGAACGCTGGTGACAAACCAGGGTTATGCGGTGCTCGACAAGAATGGTAGCCCGATCACAGTGCCTAGCGGACAACTTTCGATTGCCACCAACGGCGACCTATCGGTCGATGGCGGAAAGCCCTTCGCGACCCTTGGCATCGCAGACGGCACGTTTACGAAGGAAGGAGAAAACCTTTGGACGGCGCCGGATGCGACGGTCGAGGCAAATCCGAGCATTCGTCAGGCGATGCTGGAATCCTCGAACGTGAATCCGATGAGCGCGATGATCGACATGATCAAGATCAGCCGCTCCGTCGAGATGGCCCAGAAATCGATTCAGTCTCAAGACGACAGCACTCAAAAGCTTCTCGGTTCTCTCAACAACTAATAGGATCGGCAGAGGAGTCATCCGAAGCCGAACCCACTTGAAATCAGATTTGAAAAGTTTAACGGGACTCCACGGATCGGGGTCTTAGAACGACTAGGGATGGGCTTGCGGTACGGCGGAGCGGCGTCGACTCTGGGAGTTCGGAGAGCAATCTTCGGGTCTCGAAGTTGGAACCGGTCTTCGATGGAGCAATTGCCTTATGATGCGAACACTTAATACGGCGGCAACCGGGATGTCGGCTCAACAGACGAACCTGGACACGATCGCCAACAACCTCTCGAACGTCAACACCACCGGTTTTAAGTCGCAGCGCGCCGAGTTCCAGGATCTGATGTATCAGACCTATCGGATCTCGGGAGCTCCTACTGGAAATGCTCAGCTGCAACCTACTTCCTTGCAGGTCGGTATGGGATCCCGATTCTCGGGCACCGGAACCGACTTAACTCAGGGCCCTTCGACGGCCTCGAGTAATCCTCTCGATCTTTCAATCAATGGCTCGGGCTATTTCAAAGTAGACCGCCCAGACGGCACCGTGGGATACACCCGCGACGGAAGCTTCAAGATTGACGCCGACGGAACCGTGGTTACGAGTGACGGAATGCCCCTCGTCCCAAAGATGACTTTCCCAGCGGGAGCGACCGCAATCACGGTGGCAAACGATGGAACCGTTTCCTACGTGAAGCCTGGCGATCCCAACGCTACGGTGCTGGGCCAAATCACCGTGAGCACCTTCACGAACCCGGCCGGACTCCAGCGCGTAGGTCAGAACCAGTACCAGATGACGGCGGCCAGCGGTCCAAACGTCGACGTCAAGCCCGGGCAGGACGGCTCTGGAACAGTCCAGTCAGGCTATCTGGAGGGCTCGAACGTTCAGGTCGTCGATGAGATGGTCAAGATGATCAGCGCGCAGCGCGCTTACGAAATCAACTCTAAGGCGATCACGACGGCGGACGAGCTACTCAGCATCGTCAACGGGATGAAGCGATAGCCATGATTCACGCGCTTCTTCTGGCAATCGTCGCGAATCCGATCTCGATTCACCTTCGCGTCGATGGGAGTGGGTACATGCGATTCGCCAAAGCGGCTCAGTTCCTCTACGCATCGGAGGCAACCTTAGTAGCCCAGGATGGCGTGTTGCAAACCTCAGACGGCGCGGTCATTATCCCCCGTATTCACGTTCCGGCGAGCTGCTCCCGACTCGACGTAAGTCTCGACGGCACGATCAGAGCGACGGGTAACGATGGAACAATCGAGGTCAGCCAGATTGTATTGACGATGCTTCCAGACAATTTGGGACGAAACGGTATGTTCAAGTCCACCCTCCACGGCGCAGTCATGAGCCCCGGAGAAGGAATGGCAGGAGTGATCCGCACGAGCACGCCTAAAGTCAAACCCTCGGCTCGGCCCACAACGGCGCCTGAGGAACCAGCAGCCGGACTGATGAAGATCGTCGTCGCGGCCTCGTCAGAGATTGACAACGATGAGATGACGCTTGGGGACATTGCGACATTCACCGGCCCGAAAGCTCGACGAGCGGACGCCCAGGTGATCGACTTGGGGCGCACTCCACAACTTGGTTCCTCGATTCATTTTTCAGAGGGATTCATCGTGACTCGACTTCGACTCGCCGGCTTTAAGCCGGATGATTTCGAGATCGTCGTGCCCGAAGGGGCGACGGTTACCCGCCCTACCCAGACGGTGACGTGCGATCAATTGACCGAAGCCGCAATTGCGGCCATCAAAGAACGCTACGACGTTGGGGTGGATCTCAAGATCGACTCCAAGGTCCCTGACATGAAGATTCCTCGGGGCGACTTGTTCCTGAGCGCTCAGGTCGGGTCCAAAACGGATCGATCCATTACCGTCTATGTTTCCGCTGAAGTCGGAGGAAAGCGAGTCGGTAGCCGTTCGCTCACGCTCGTTCCCTCGGATGAGGCGATTGGCGTAAAGGTTGGCGACCAGGTGACGATTCGCGTCTGCTCAAACGGCGCGACGGTGGAAGTTCCCGGCAAGGTCAAGTCGGCGGGCTGGGTTGGACAGTCCGTGTCGGTCCATTCAGACACTGGAATCGATCTCACCGGCAAGGTGATCTCGAGCAACGTTGTAGAGGTACGAATATGAAGACGCTTCGAATTGCACTCATTTTGTCGGCGGCATCGGTAGTGACTTGCGCCTTCGCACAGGTTGACTCCGAAAAGAACTTCGGATCTCTCTATCCTGCCTCCGGCACCGCCAATTTCTATACCAAGCGGACGGCGCACGCGAAAGGTGACATCCTCACGATCGTCATAAACGAGACGAGCGCCGCATCACTTGCAGCGACTACTAATTCGACGAAAGTCGACACGAACGTCGTTAACCCGCTCACTTCGCCAATCATGAATTGGCTGAAGATTCCTGCGCTAAGTTCGCTCTTGGGCGGAGGTTCTACCGGGGTCAATTCGGCCACCGCTGGCACGGGTACCACGACGAACAACCAGACTTTCACCGCTCGCATCGCAGTGGTGGTCAAGGAGATCACACCGGAAGGCAACTTCCTTATTGAGGGAACTAAGTGGCTCAAGGTGAACAAAGAGTCCCAAAACCTCATGCTGACGGGAATTGTTCGTGCCGACGACGTGCTTCCGGACAACACCGTTCTCAGCCAAAACGTGGCGAACGCCAAGATCACGACGGACGGGAAGGGACTGATTGCTGATCGTCAGAGACGTGGGCTTATTACCAGGGTCATG
This sequence comes from uncultured Armatimonadota bacterium, assembly GCA_903904815.1. GTDB lineage: Bacteria > Armatimonadota > Fimbriimonadia > Fimbriimonadales > Fimbriimonadaceae > Fimbriimonas. The sequence goes on along the minus strand of CAIVDU010000082.1, from coordinate 76,121 downwards.
GAGTGGTTATTCTAAATGAGAAGGTTCATCTTCACCCGGAACACCGCCGGTAATCTCAAATTGACACTCGCCTTGGGATTGGCGGCGAGTGCAGCGATCTCTGGATCACAGCAGCCAGTAACCACGAAGCCAACGCTATTTAAGCCAAAGGCCGAACAGCCTTTCGGGGCTAGCGGAGCGACTCGCAGTTCCGATTCGGATGGGCTGGGTCTTCGCCTGAAGGACATCGCACGGTTCCGCGGAATCCGTTCGAACACGATCACCGGCATGGGACTCGTCATGGGTCTTGATGGAACCGGCGACTCCAACAAGGTCACGCCCACGATCAACATGCTCGCCAACTACTTGAAGAAGCAGGGGCAGGACGTGGATCCCTCGACGTTGACGGTCAAGAACGCAGCGATGGTTATCGTCACGGCAGAGCTTCCCCCGTTCGCGGTGAATGGCCAACGCATTGACGTAACTGTGACGAGCGTGGGTGACTCGAAAAGTCTTCGAAACGGAACGCTCATCTTGTCCGAATTAAAGGGACCGGACGGCATCAGCGTGTACGCAACCGCATCAGGCGCCATCAGCGTAGGTGGATATAGCGAGGGTGGAGGCGGAAACACCCAGTCCAAGGGATTTGTCACTGTCGGTCGAATACCGGGCGGCGGAGTGGTGGAACGGAGCGCACCGACGACTACCGTTTATAACGGCAAGATGTTCCTCGAGCTGGATGAATCCGACCTGACCACGGCTCAACGCGTAGAGACTCGGATCAATCAGGTTCTCCCTGAGTTTCACGCCATCGCCATGAACGGAGGCACCATTCAGGTGGATCTTCCGACGGGAATGAACCCTACCCTTGCCATGTCCAAGCTGGAAGGCGTCACGGTGCAAACCGATACCCAGACATCGATCGTCATCAACGAGAAGACGGGCACGATCGTGATGGGCGGGGACGTGAGATTGTCTCCATGCGCAATCGCTACAGGCAGTCTAAGCGTAAAGATTGAGTCGACGGATACGGTTAGCCAGCCAGCCCCCTTTTCGGGCGGGACGACGACTCCGGTCAAGAATCAGACATTGACCGTGAATGAGGACCGAGCCCAGATCGCGCTTCTCAAGGCAAACACGACGATTGCCGACCTGGCCCATATCTTCCAAGAGCTGAAGCTCAAGCCGGCCGACATCATCAACATCTTTCAACTCCTGCACCAGCAGGGCGCACTCAAGGCGAGGGTCATCACTCAATGACGCTCCCACTCGAACTCGGAATCGATACGGCGGCAGCGAAGCAGATTGCACCGCAACTCGCCAAGTTGAAAAAGACCTCCCAGGCGATGGAAGCCCATTTCGTCAAAGAGATGCTTCAGGCGATGAAGAAGGCGATGCCTGACAAATCGTCTGGAGAAGGGTTCGGCAAGGACGAATACCAGGACATGTTCGACGAAGCCGTGTCCAACGCGATGAGCCAGAAAACGGGACTCGGCATTGCCCAAACCGTTTACAAAAGCCTCGCGCCAACCGCTTTCCAGCAAGAGCGGATGCACGTCCTGCAGCAGATGCAGGCGAAAAAATCAACCGGAATCAAATCATGAAAACTAGAGAACTCCAGACATTGTGGTGGGACTGGCTCGGAACGTCCGAGCGGCTTCTGAGATCCCTCCACGAGCAAACTGCGGCTGTGACCCTTCGCGACGTCAGTCGGGTGCAGCGGATACAACCTGAACTCGATGCGCTTCTTGAGCGAGTGCGATCGATCGATGAGCGAGCTGTGGCGTGTGCCCAAAGGCTGGCCGAAGAGTTGGAAACAGAACCTTCTCTTCGAGGTCTGGTACGCGTGCTTGATAAAGCCGAAGCACAGCAGCTCCAAGGTCTCGCAAATCGCGTCATGGTTGCAGCTCGAAATGTCCAAGACGTGCTCGAGAAGAACCGCAAGCTGATCGAAGGGGAGATGCTTTACATCAACGGCACCCTCACACTCATCGCCAAGGCAGCGGTCAATACGAGAATGCCGTACCGACGACGCAGAGAGTCCGTGCTCGTGGATAACGCCGCCTAAGAGAAACCCATGCCTGGACTGTTCTCCGCCATCGACAATATGAGCGCGGCGCTCCAAGCGTTTCAACAAGAGTTGAGCGTGACGAGTAACAACGTTGCCAACGTGAATACCCCCGGGTATTCGCGCCAGGTGGCGCAGCTCGCAGAGGCACCGACATCAACGTATACGGCGGGCGCAGTCATGTCCATCGGAAACGGGGTGACGGTTTCGTCGATCAACCGTATTCAGGACATGTTTCTTCAGCAGCGCACCCAGACGGCTGCCTCCGATACCGGGCGACTTGGAACAATGTCGAACGGACTGACGGCGGTCCAAGGAATGCTGAATGAGCCAGGAACAAGCGGAATCTCCGATGCCTTGAGCAGCTTCTTCAATGCTTGGTCGGGACTCGCGTCCAACCCGAGCGATTCGAGTCAGCAGCTTCAGGTGCAGACCACGGCGCAGACCCTCACTCAGCGGGTGCAAACGCTGAACCAGAGTCTGAACGCCCAGGCGACCCAGGAGACTCAGACCATTGGAACGACACTGCAGTCGATTCAGGCCACGGTCAACAATATCGCGAGCCTCAATCAGCAGATCCACTTGGGATCGACTTCGTCGAGCCAGCCCATCGCGCTCCTCGACCAGCGAGACCAGGCGCTTCAGCAACTGAGCAAGCTGGTGGACGTCCAGTCGCAAGTGAATTCCGACGGCACCGTCAATGTTTCGATGAACGGATTGACCTTGGTCGACCAGACCGGAGCTCACCAGTTTCCGACGACTTATAGCGCGGCGAACAGCACGGTGACCGACGTGACGGGAACCTCGTTTCCGATCCGCAGTGGAACGTTGGCGGGCGAGTTTGGACTCGTCAACACGATCGGAGCTTACAAGACCCAACTCGACACGTTAGCGAACACGGTGACATCTCAAGTCAACACGGTTTACGCAACGGCGACGGACGCCAATGGCAATACGAACCAACCATTCTTCAACGTGACGGTTCCCGCCGGCGGGGCTGGCAGCTTCGCGCTCGCTCCGGCGATCGCAGCGAGCAGCTCGGCCATTGCCACCGGTGTCACTGGAAAGGCAGCGGACAGCAGCGTAGCATTGGCCCTGTCCCAGCTCCAAAACCAGTCGATTGCGGGTCTTGGTGGTCAGACGATCCAGGGCTACTACACGAACTTCGTGAGTGGGATTGGAACACAGGTGTCCTACTACAACTCACAGGTCACGACGCAGGCGGCGATTAGCACGCAGATCAGCAACCAGGTTCAGAGCATCAGTGGCGTTTCTCTCGACGATGAGATGTCTCACATGCTTGAGTACCAGCGGAGCTATCAGGCGGCCGCCCAGTCCCTTTCAGCGTTCAATTCGACGATGGATTCGCTGATGAACATGATCAAATGACAATACTTTTGGGTCCGGAACTTGAAGGCTTTGTTGGCGCAATTAGTCGGCAAACCAGGCTGAATTACCGGGTGATTCCAACCGATATATTTAAGGAGAACCGCTGAAATGAGAATAAGCACCGCATTTCAATATAGTCAGTACACGGCGGGGATTCAGAGTACACAGCAGACCTTGTACAACGATCAGCAACAGGTCGAGACAGGAAAGAAGATCAACCAGCCGAGTGACGATCCGGTAGGTACGAGCACGATCATGAGCGTTTCAGCGCTCAAGAGCGCGCAGACCCAGTACGGAACCAATTTGAATACGGCTACGGGATGGCTCGGCGAAACCGATAACGCTTTGTCGTCTACTTCGAATATTGTCCAGTCGGCCTATAGCTTGGCGCTTCAGGGCGCCAGTGACACGACGACGCAGCAACAACGTCAGTCGATGGCTAGCCAGATCTCGCAGTACGAAGCAAGCCTCCTGAACATTGCCAACAGCAAGAGCCCCACCGGCAGCTATCTGTTCGCAGGTCAGATGACGAAGACTCAGCCGTTCACGGTGGCTGGAAGCACGCTCACCTACAACGGAGACACGGGCTCGGTAATGGTGGAAGCGAGTGCTAACCAGACGATCAACGTGAACACGCCAGGGACACCCCTGCTTTCGAACGTGTACAACCAGTTGGAGAGTCTGAGGCAAAACCTTCTCAACAACGATCAAACGGCGATCACGAACACCGACGTCGGCAATATGCAGTCTTCACTCAGCGCGATCACGATGGAGCGCGGAAACGTGGGCGCGAAGATGGACACCGTGAAGAATTTGACGGCCGACTACACGCGACGGAATAACGATCTCTCCACGCAGATTTCAAACGTCCAAGACGTCAACATGGCGCAAGCGATTACGGATTATCAGCTTGCCAACTCCGCCTATCAGGCGGCACTCACCGTGACGAGCCAAGGATTTGGGCTCAGCCTCGCAAACTTTATCAAGTAACGGAGCAACCTTGACTATCACTGGAAGCCGATTTGGCAATATAGAATTCGACGATCTCGACATCATCACCTTCGAAGAAGGTCTCGTGGGATTTCCCAGCGTCACGCGATTTGTGATTCTGTGTCCGCGAGAAGACAAACCCTTTCGATGGCTTCAATCCATCGATGAACCGGAGTTGGCCTTTCTCGTGAGCGATCCCGCTGCGTATGTGGACGACTACGCGCCAACCATCTCCCAATCCGTGGCGAGAAGCTTGGCATTGGAACCAACCACCCCCCGACTGGTGTTCACAACGGTGAACATTCCTCGCGGCAAGCCCGACGACATGACGCTCAACCTGGCCGGTCCGCTCGTGATCAACGCAGTGGAAAGAAAAGGAAAACAGATCGTTCTTGAGGACGGGGCGTATACTACAAAATACCGGGTATTTCAAAAGGCGGACCGGGTGAGCGGTGACGAGGCAGCCTAGTCGGTAGCCCTTCAGCGATGAAGTAATTCGTTCATGTTCCGCCAGCGGCCACGGAGGGCTAATAATCATGCTGGTGCTCACGCGCAAGCTACAACAGAGCATCGTAATAGGCGACGAGATAGAAGTGGTTGTGCTCGAAATACGTGGCGAACAGGTTCGCATCGGTATCAAGGCTCCTAAGAACGTGACCGTTCATCGAAAGGAGATTTACGACCAAATTCAGGAAGAGAATCGAGGGGCCTCCGAGGTCCGTGTCGAGGATCTACCTGGCTAGGCCGAAAACCGTGGCGAAGCGACGACCGGGGCACAATCGCCTGCTTCTCGAATCGACCTTACTTTTGAGTCTGGTTTCGGCGGCGTTTTCGTACGCCTGGTTGAGACTTTCAGGCGACCGAGACACTCTGTTTTGGGTGCCCCTGATTGTTCCCGCGTCGGCTTCGGTCGCGTTCCCTAGCGTCCTGGTATTGGTTCCCAGCGTCTTGGCAGTAGGGCATTTTCGATGGCCGCTCATGCTCACGCTTCCCCTTGTGTACTCGGCACTATTGCAACTCTGCGCTGCTCTATGGTTCCGGGGCCCAAATCCCATTGTTCAGTTTGAAATCATCGGCCAGGCATGCACTTTTTGGCAACGGCCGATTACCGCTCTTGGACTTTTCGTTTGTCAAATCCTCGTATTTTCCGTGAGGGCGCTGATAGCGGGCCGAGACGCCGTCGCCGAGTAAACTCCTCTTGATGCAGCTGCACTTCGGGACGGAACTGTTGCGTGCCGAATGGAAAGCGGCAGTCGCGTGCGTGGGCACGTTCGACGGTGTTCACTTAGGGCATCAGGCGCTCATTCGCACAGCGGTTTGCAAGGCTCAGGAGCGAGAACTTCCGGCGATTTTGGTGACGTTTGACCGCCATCCCGCAGCGATCCTTGCTCCCGACCGCTGCCCAAAGGCGATCGCCTCCGTCGAAGAGAACCTGGCGCAGTTTGCAAAATTGGGAGTTGCGGTGGCCGTGGTGCTCCCATTTGACGCGGCATTAAGCCAGATGCCGGCGGAACAGTTTCTCGATCAGGTTCTCTTCGGCGCCGTGCGCGCTGAGGAGCTCGTGGTGGGGCACGATTTTGCCATGGGACACGGTCGCGAAGGAACCACCGAATGGCTTCAATCCCGAATTCCAACCGAGGTCATTCCGCCGTTTGAAATCAACGAAATTCGCGTCAGCTCGAGTGTCATTCGAACTGCGGTTTCCGAGGGCGACCTCGGTCGGGCAAACCAGCTCTTGGGTCGCCATTTCACGCTAGGCGGCGTGGTGGTTGCCGGTCAGAAACTCGGGAGGCAGCTCGGGTTCCCTACCGCGAACGTCGCCCGCTCGTTCGATCAGGTGATGCCGCTGGACGGTGTGTACGTGGCCGAAGTGGAAACGCTTAACGGCCGTTTTCGATCAGCGGTTTCCATCGGAGTTCGCCCAGCGGTAGGTGGCGGAGACCGCACCGTTGAAGCCTATTTGATCGACTATCCCGGCGAGTCCCTGTATGGACAGCACGTGCGCGTCGGTCTCGTCGCGAGGCTGAGGGAAGAACGAAATTTTTCGGGTCTGGATGCACTTGTTCAACAGATTCAGTGGGATGTGGACCAGGCACGGAACTGGCCTACGGTTTAGCGGCCAAACCCCGCAATGGCTGGGTCTTTCGGTAAGGTTGTGCTGAAATACTCTGTGATCACGTCGAAGGGGTATGGCACCATCGGTTCGCAACGCGGCAATCCTGATCGCAGCCGCACTGGTCTTGGTTGGAATCATGGTCACCTTAGTGGCTACGAATCATCCTTCGGACGACGTGCTCATCAAACAGGCGCTCACGGAGTCGATAGAAGCGAGTCGAAAGGGACAAGCGGGCGGCGTGCTCGATCTTCTTAGCAAGCAGCTCAAAGTCAACCAGCAGGCGGCCCCCGAGAGTTCTTCGATCGCCAAGTTCATCCGAGAGAGTCGTCCGGATATCACCTTAACCAACGAGAAGCCTCTGGTGACCGGCGATGAGGCGCGGATTGTGTCCCCGATGGACCTTAAGCTCAACTTCTTGGGGCAGTCCGTTTCGCGTCATTTGGACAACGTAACGCTCGTTTTTCGGCGAGAAGAGGGTCGAAGCCTCCTTTTTCTTCCGGTGGCAAAATGGCGGCTCTCCGAGGTCCGAATGCCAGAAAATCAGGTCGAAAGCTTGTCAGAGTAGTCCAAATCGGGGCAAAACCGGGCCTATATTTGGCCTTTTCCTCATCCGATGGTATATTTGCCATCGATCCTCGAATTCCGGGGAAGGAAGTGCGGAGCAATCCGCGCTTGACTTGAGGGACTAGACAACATGAAAAAGATTATCGGACTGTTCATCGTAGGCGCCATTGCAAGCGTCGTTCTCAGCGGCTGCGGACAGAAGGCTGACGAAGCTGGCGCAACCACGACCGGCGACACCGCTGGCGCTGCTCCTAAGGCCGACGCTCCTAAGGCTGACGCTCCTGCAGCTCCTGCCGCTGATGCTCCTAAGCCTGACGCTATGGCACCTAAGGCTGATGCTCCTGCAGCTCCTGCAACCGGCGGCGCTATGGCTCCTAAGGCTGACGCTCCTGCAGCACCTGCAGCAACTGCTGGCGACGCCAAGAAGTAATTCGCTTCTTAGCCTAGATTGGGCGGGCCGCATGCGAACAAGAGCGCAGGCGGCCCGTTCCGCATTTTGCCTACGGGCAATGGCGCGTTTTAGGCTGGGGTCGGTAGCATACGAACATGCTTGACCCTCGCGTGACGAAGCTTGCAGAGCTTCTTTGCACCCACTCTTGTAAGCTCGGCCCAGAAGACCGGCTCCTGATCCATGCGTTCGATATTCCCGAGGACGCGGTGGCCGAAGTTGTGCGGGTCGCCCAGTCGAAAGGGGCGCAGGTCGCAGTTCGCTTGGAGTCGAACGTCGTGCGTCGGCAACTTCTCATGGGTATGAGCCTAGAGAACGTGCAGACGATCGCGAAGATCGAGAAGTACGAGATGGAGCAGATGACGGCTTACATCGCGCTTCGGGGCAGCCACAACTACGCGGAACAGTCGGACGTTCCTGGGGAGACCCAACAACTTTGGACGCGCGAGTACGCGATCCCCGTGGTTTTCGGCGTGCGAGTTCCCAAGACCAAATGGGTCGCCTTGCGTTGGCCGACGCCTGGCATGGCTCAGCAAGCCAGCCAGAGCACGGCCGCGTTTGAGAAGTTCTACTTCGACGTGTGCACACTGGACTACGCCAAGATGGCCCGCGCCTGCGAGCCCCTCAAGGACCTGATGAACCGAACCGACATGGTTCGCATCAGCGCGCCGGGCACCGAGTTCACCCTGAGCATCAAGGATATCGGGGCGGTTCCCTGCACCGGTGAAAGGAACATCCCGGATGGCGAGTGCTTCTCGGCTCCCGTCAAAGATTCGGTGAATGGAGTCGTCCAGTACAACACGGTTTCTCTGTATCAGGGAACGGAGTTCTCTAACATCCGATACGTGATCAAGAACGGTCGCATTGAAGAGGCGACGGCCGGACCCAACACCGAAAAGCTGAATCAGATTCTGGATACCGACGAGGGCGCACGATACTTCGGCGAGTTTGCGATCGGATTCAACCCCTTCATCCTGCACCCGATGAAGGACACGCTCTTCGACGAAAAGATCGCCGGCTCTTTCCACTTCACGCCCGGCAATGCCTACGATCCACCCGGAGGCAACGGCAACAAGAGCGCCGTCCACTGGGACACGGTTCTCATTCAGCGTCCCGATTACGGCGGTGGCGAAATTTACTTCGACGAGGTGCTCGTTCGAAAAGATGGGCTGTTCGTGCTTCCAGAGTTGTTGGCCTTGAATCCGGAGAATCTCCGCTAGGTCAAAATAGAAGATCGATATGAGTACCGCGACTCCCACCCTCGCTCAAACCCTTCTGCCAAACCGAACGATCACTCGCGACTTGGCTTTGATCGGAGGAGGAGTCGCTCTCACCGCGCTGGCCGCCCAAGTGCGCATCGCCTGGCAGCCGGTGCCGTTCACGCTCCAGACGCTCGTGGTGATGCTGGTCGGTCTGGGAGCGGGGTCACGACTGGGCTTCTTGACGCTCTTGACCTACGTTGGGATCGGCGTCGCGGGGGCTCCGGTCTTTGAAGGACTTGCCCACGGACCTTCGCAGCTCACCGGCGTCACCGGTGGCTATCTTGTCGGTTTCATTGCCACGGCTACGCTTCTCGGCTGGATGTCCGATCGCGGCTATACGAAGTCTGTCCTTGGCAGCGCCCTCGCATTGGCCGCTGGAAGCCTCCTGACGCTCGTCCTAGGCACTTTGTGGCTCGGAACCCACATCGGGCTCCAGAACGCCGTAAAAGCGGGTTTTTTGCCGTTTATTGGCATTGAGGCGGCGAAGGCAGCGATCGCGATCCCGATTTTGCCTTCCGCCTGGCGGTTTTTGAAATCCCACCCACGATAGGACCGCACGGAACGGTCCAATCATGGGCTAAGTTCCGCAACCACTCCGTGGTTGGGATTGGCCTGCAATTCTTGGTATTCGCACAGCACGAATGAATGGAAGGTGCAGGAATACTTGAGGCTATCGACCCGGCGTCTGACGGGCCAGTTGCCTAACGACACTTAGTTAGGACAATCCTATAGGTTTGCGTAGGTGACCGGAGTGAGGACCAATGAGTATTGCAATTTGGCAGCGCCATTAAGAATAGAGTGAGCAGGGCATCACATTCTAAGACCGATGAAGTCTTCCGGAGTCTAGTCGGGGAATGGACTCTTCGGCGAACCATGTCTGGAGTTGGCGAAATGAACGGGTCAGCGTGGTTCACGTGGCTAGACGAGGAGACGCTTCAATATCGGGAAGAGGGAGAGTTGCGACTGTTCTCCGGCAGTTCCCATCTTGCGTACCGAGAACTTTTCTACAGCCTTGATACCAATAGGATTGTTGTTCGCTTGCGATTGGGTTCCGATCCGCAGCACCTGCTGTTCCAACTTGCGCTCGAACCTTCCGGGCCGACGCCTTGGCCCGCAAGTTCAAGTGCTATTCACATCTGTGGTCAAGACACTTACGAAGGCGGATACGTTTTCGAAACACGACACCAGTTTCGGACAACGGTCAAGGTTAACGGCCCCAGCAAGAACTACACCATTGCTTCGTGTTTCACGCGAGCACTCGACTAGCGGTCGGTTCAACTTCAAACAGTCGGGGTGCTTTATTCAGCAGAAGTAGATTGGCCGAATGAGTGCAACGTACCATTGCCCGTTTTTGCGTTGCAACACAAACTGTATATCCACGGGATGCAGTCCACACGGGATCGACCCCATTCGGACGATGGCAACAAACACGGTCCGGTCTCTAAGCCGTCGCGGCGATTTCGCTGAGTTCGAGGACTTTGACGGAGACTTCGAGTTTCGACGTAGGGCCGCCGATGTAGACGCCTCGGGTGGGGGCTACGTCGGAATAGTCGCGGCCGATATGGACTCGAATGTAGTGGTCGGCGGCGAGAAGGTTGTTCGTAGGGTCTAAAGCGAGCCAGCGGCCGTCTGGAAGGAGGCATTCGAACCAGGCGTGGGTTGCCAGTTCGCCCCGCAGATAGGAGCCAGGACCGCCGTAGAGGTAGCCACTGACGTACTTGGCAGGAATTCCCTGAGAACGGGCACACGCAATGGCCAAGTGAGCGAAGTCCTGACACACGCCAGCACGCGCCGCCACCACTTCTTCCAGGGTGGAATAGACGTGAGTCGCGTCCGGATCGTAGGTCAGAACCTTATTGACATGAAAATTGAGGTCGATGAGAAACCGGGCGACGCTCATCTTGGGGTGGCGAACGTGAGCGGCAATTTCGTGAACTTCCGGGAGGAACGGGGTGTACCGACTCTCCACGAGATACTCCACGTTTGCCTGACGGATCTCGTCCGACTCATAGAAATCCCAATCATCACCGAGTAGATCCAGGCCGGAAAACGGATCTGTGAGCAGGGTTTCCACGGTCGCGGTAGCCACTACCTCCAAACTCTGATGCGGTTCGCGGATCGAAAAGTGATGGACGGTACCGCCCACGTCATCGTAGGAGAAGACCTTGGAGTAGGGCTTCACTTCGAGATTGAAGTCCAAACATCGCTGGGAAGCATCGCTTAACGGCATCAACCGGACCTCGTTGTGGCTCTCCACAGAGGGGCAGGGATACTCGTATAGGGTGCGGTGGACAGCGTGAAGGATCATTCTGGGCGTTTATTTCAGACGACGAAACGAAGCGTTCGGGTGCTCAAATATTTACTGGAAATGGACGATCTTCCTCGATCGACAGCCAACTGTGGCTCAACTCTTGTCTGTTAAAGACTCTCTCGTCTTGGGCATCGGCGCTCACGATAGTCTTTGTGACGATGTTTTTCTAACTTTGCTTCACAAATCGCAACGACGCGAAAGGTTTTGCCCGAAGATCAGTAACTTAGGTAGGTCGCTTGGATGGCCCCACCGATGTGAGTGCATCGATCTTGGACGTCTTCTAGAAACTCATGGAGACCGTTTGCGATGATCTGTTCGGCGGTGGTGTAGTTCAGGTCGTTGTACAACTTGCCGACCGCACGTTCCGCCTCGTTTCTTGGGGCGAGATCCCGGTTTCCGCTCACTCTTCGAATGCAGCTTTCCACCCTTCCGATCGAGTGACGGACGGAGGCGGGGAACCGCGGATTGAGAATGAGGAACTCGGCGACTCGGGCGGGAGTGACACCTTCTCGATAAGTCTTAGAGAAGGCCTCGAAGGCGCCCACCGATTTCAGCACCGCGATCCAACCATGAACATCGACCGGTCCGCCGATCGAGTCGGGATCGGGAACGGACGAAGGAGCGGACGAGGCCGGTACCGTTTCGAGAAGGGTGACCCCGGCGAAGCGAGGCAACAGGTCGTGATACTTCACGTCCAGGATGCGCGCGGTTTGGTCGGCCCTTTCCAAAAATCGCCCCGCATCGTGAAAGTCTCGGGTCTCGCCCATCATGAGGGTTCGATTCGTGATGCCCTGAAACAGGTGAGACGAGTCCTTGACCTTTTGGAAGAACGCAAATGGCGATGCAGTCAAAACGCGCTCGACATCCCATGCACGGAAGTCGATGTAGGCGCGGTTGATACACTCCCACATCTCGCTGGAGATCTGATCGCGAATCGATCGGGCATTTTCTCGCGCACTCTTCATGCAGGCGTAGATGCTGCTTGGGTTCGTTTCGTCGAACGCAAAGAACTCAAGAATCGACCGTTCGTCCTCGACGCTGTGCTTCTTCGCGAACGCCTCTTCTTGGCCGGAGATAGCGAGAATCGAAGACCACCGAAGAGCATCGCCCACCAGGGGACTCTCGAGTCCGAAATGGTAGTGGACATCGATCATGCGAGCGGTCGCTTCCGCTCGCTCGACGTACCTCCCAATCCAGAAAGCGCTGTCTGCGTGTCGGCTCAGCATCCCGCAGACCTCATCGATTGAGTTTGGCTTTGGGCAGCGCTGGCGACGCCTTCCGAATCGGATCCCCTTTGGGAATCTGCAGCCTGGGTCGCGAAGGCTCGGAGCTTGGCAAACTCATCTACTTCGGGTTCATCCTCGACAGCCACCCAAGTGTCCTTGCTACCACCGCCTTGAGAGGAGTTCACGACGTAGCTGCCTTTACGCAAGGCGACTCGGCTAAGGCCGCCGGGAACGATGGTGACGCCGTCCTTGCCGGTGAGAATGTACGGGCGTAGGTCGACGTGTCGCCCTTCGAAGCCGTCGCTGAAGAAGCATGGCGAACGCGAGAGCGAGATAAGCGGCTGTGCGATGTATTCGCGTGGCTTCGCCTTCACGATCTCCTGGAACTTGGCAATCTCTTCTTTCGTGGCTTGCGGACCGATCAGCATGCCGTATCCGCCACTCTCGTTGGTGGCCTTCACCACGAGATTGCCCATGTTTTCCAGCATGTACTTGAGATCGGTCGGTCGCCAACCGCAGTAGGTGTAGACCTGATCCAGAATGGGTTCCTCTCCCAGATAGTAGCGAATCATATCGGGCACGTAGGGGTACACCGCCTTGTCGTCGGCAACGCCGGTGCCGATGCCGTTTGCGAGAGCCACGTTGCCCGCCCGGTAGGCGTTTACGATTCCAGGGACTCCGAGCGCGCTTTCCGGTCGGAACGCGAGAGGATCGAGATAGTCGTCATCGATACGACGGTAGATGACGTCCACCCGCTTCGATCCCTGGGTGGTCTTCATGAAAACGCAGTTGTCCTGGACGTAAAGATCGCGCCCTTCCACGAGTTCAATGCCCATCTGTTGGGCCAGAAAGGCGTGCTCGAAATAAGCCGAATTGTAGACACCGGGCGAGAGGAGGACGACCACCGGATCATCGCGTCCAGCCGGGCTGAGTTGTCTTAGATTTCGCAGAAGGACGCTCGTGTAGCCATCGACTGGTCGGACGCGATTTTCTCGGAAGAGGCTCGGAAACACCCTCATGAGGATCAGGCGATTCTCGATCATGTAGCTGACACCACTAGGGGTACGGCAGTTGTCTTCCAGCACCCGATAGGTTCCATTCTCATCGCGGATGAGGTCCGTTCCGCAGACGTGAATGTAGATGTCGCCGGGTACGTTGGCTCCTACGAAGGCCCGACGGTAGTTCGGAGCGTTCACGATGAGCTCTCGGGGAACCACCCCGTCCTTGAGGATCTTTCCGTCGTGATAGACGTCGTGGAGGAACAGGTTAAGGGCGCGAACACGCTGCTCTAATCCGCGAGAGACGTGAGCCCATTCGCCAGCGGGGACAATTCGTGGGACGAGGTCCACCGGGAAAGGTTTTTCTACGCCCTGGGCGTCGCCATAGACGGTGAACGTGATTCCCTGATTGACCAGGGTGAGGTCGGCAAGCTCACACCGAGCGCGGAACTCAGTCGCGGTCATCGCGCCTAAGGTCCGGTGGAGTTTTTCGTAATGGGGCCTCGGGCGACCTTGGTTGTCGAACATCTCGTCGAAAAATCCGCCGAGATCGTAGCCTGCGAAGAGGCCGGAGTGCGTTTGGGTCGCCTGCGATTGTGTCATGAGGTCGCGGCCGTCGGGCGGCCTTGGCCGGCGGATCCGTAGGGTGAAGGTTTCGAAATTATAACGCAGGTCCTTCGGGATGCCAACCTATGGGGCCCTGGTTCAGTGTCCGTGCGAATTGTTCCCCATTTTTCACTCAGCCACCGTGCGAGCAAGGGTTGATCGGGAGAGCGAACTGCATGGGGTGGTAGATTTTGGCGGATGATCAAAACTCTCAGCGCCGGCGCTATTGGGGTCAAGGTTGCCTCTCTGGAAGAAGGTATCCAGAAAGCCAGACAGTTCGGGTTCGATGGTTACGAGTTCGATGTGAAAGCAGTTGCGGCGCGAGTTGCGGAGTCGGGGGCGAACTCGGTCATCGACTTGTTTGCTCAGTCTGAAGTTGTTCCAGCCGTATTTGGTCTCCCGGTCGAATGGAGACGAGAGGACAAGGTCTGGCTAGACGACCTCGACCAACTGGGGTCCTTGGCGAAGGCGGCAGCGGCCATAGGGTGCACCCGCACCGCAACTTGGGTCATGCCTTGTTCAAACGACCGGAACCTGGAGGAGAACTGGGTTTTTCACGTGGCCCGGTTCGGCCCGATTGCACAGATCCTTGCTGACCACGGTATCTCGCTGGGGCTCGAGTTCATCGGCCCAAAGACTCTGAGAGATACTCAGAAGTATCCCTTCGTTTACAAGATGAACGACATGCTAAAGCTGGGAGAGGCGATCGGCCCGAACGTTGGTCTGCTTCTGGACGCCTACCACTGGCACACCGGACACGGAACCGTGGCGGAAATCCAGGCACTTCAACCCAGTCAGGTGGTGTATGTGCATCTCAACGATGCCATTGCGGGGGTGCCGATCGACGAACTCCAGGATGGAACGCGTCGTCTGCCTGGAGAGACTGGCGTAATTGACCTTCACGGCTTCATCGATGCTCTGTATGAGATCGGCTACGATGGTCCGGCCGCCATCGAACCGTTCAAAAAGGAGCTGAACGATTTGCCGAGCGACGACGATCGGTTGAGAGTCGTGAGCGAGGCGCTCAGCGCTACCGTCGATCGTTAGGCAACTTGTGGGAACAGGTCGAAGTCGAAGTCGAGTGAACGGCTAAGAGCGTCTCTAATTTCCGAGAATTGGAACGGTTTGGACACGTAGTCGTTCATTCCGGCGGCGAGGCACTTTTCGCGATCGCCCACCATCGCGTGGGCGGTCATCGCGATGATCGGAGTGGTTTGGACCCGATAGTCGAGGTTGCCGCGAATTTTCTGAGTGGCGGCCCATCCATCCATTACCGGCATCTGGATGTCCATGAACACAACATCATAGGGGCTCTGCTCGAGCATTTCGACGGCCACTGAGCCGTTGATGGCGCAATCGTATTCGATTCCAAGCTTGATCAGAAGCCGGCAGATCAGCTTCTGATTCACCGGGTTGTCTTCGGCGATCAATGCCTTCAAAGGATTATCGCGGGTGACGTCGCTGGCCATACGCGTGGCTAAGGCCACGGCGGCGGCCGCCTCGGAGTTCGGGGCTTGCAGAGCGGCAAGGAGAATGGGACGTCGCGCCGGTTTGCAAAGGCACCGCTCGATGCCGGCCTCTCGAAGCTCAACAAGGGTTGGCTCCCGGCCGATCGACGTGAGGAGCAAGGCGCGCTGCGGGCGAATCGCGTCGTTTTGGCAGAGACGCTGGGCGGTTTCCAGCCCGCTGATTCCCGGCATCTTCATGTCCAAGAGAATCGTGTCGAAGGGAGTTCCTTCTCGCGCCGCGAGGGAGAGCGCGTCCTCCCCGGTTCTTGCCGTCTTAACGAGGGCGCCCCAGCCCGAGAGGGTTCCCTCTAGGATCTTGCGGTTCAGGGGATTGTCGTCGACAACCATAATTCGCTGACCGAGGAGAGGCTTGTTGGACTCGTCCTTGATAAAGCTACAGGGCGCTTCCTCGAACGGCATTTCGAAGACGAACTCGCTGCCCACGAGCGGAGTACTTTCAAGGTGAACCTCGCCTCCCATCAGATGAGCCAGGCTGCGAGAGACGGTCAATCCTAGTCCTGTACCACCAAAGTGGCGGGTGGTTGAGGCGTCGGCTTGGGCGAAAGAATCAAAAACTCGCTCTTGGGCGTCTTTCTCGATCCCGATTCCGGTATCTCGAATGACGAACCGCACCATGCCGTTATCGATAGTCAGACGGGTATGAACCTCGCCCTCAAGTGTGAACTTGATCGCATTGGACAGGAGGTTCAAGAGAATCTGGCGAACGCGAAGCGGGTCTCCGTAGATCCAGAGGTCCGGGCGGTCTCCTAGGTCACAGAGCAGTTCCAACCCCTTTGAGATGGCAGCACCGGTAGAGATGCTGGCGACTTCTTCAAGGAGATCGCTCGCATTGAAAGGAATTCGTTCGACCGTGAGTTTTCCGGCTTCAAGCTTCGAAAAGTCCAGGATGTCGTTGATGACGGTCATCAGCGCTTCGGCGCTGGTGCGTATCGTTTGGGCTGCTTCGTATTGAGCGGTGGAAAGCGGGGTGTCGAGCAGGATATCGGTCATGCCGATGACGCCGTTCATGGGCGTCCGTATCTCATGGCTCATGTTCGCGAGAAAATCGCCCTTGGCTCGTGTGGCAAGTTCCGTCGCTTCTCGGGCGGCGGAGAGCGCTCGCTGGTTCTCAATGAGATGACCCGTGAGGTCGTCCACTTGGGCTCTGAGCGAAGCCCGTTCGCCTTCGAGGAGAATCAGGTCCTTTTGTTGTTGGCGTTTCCGGCGCACCCAGGCAGGTCCAAACACGGCGGTGGCCAAGAGAGCCATGGAGCCGAGACTCACTTCGGGCCAGGTCGAGAAGAGCCCATGGGGATCCACTAGGGACAGTGTGACGCCAATCACGCCGAAGCCAGCAAGACCGATGGCCAATACTTCGTGCCTCAAGAAGGCGAAAAGAAGCCTCCATGTGCCTAAACCTTTGGCAGGGTGGCGGTCGCACTCCGGGAGCATGATAGAAATATCGGCAAATTCACTGCAATCACCAGTGGAGAGTGCGGGCAACTGACCCGAATTTTAAGGAACCTAAACGGCTGCGAACGGCAAACTTTGCGTCGGTTCGCCAACGCTTCGTTGCAAAGTCCGTTTCCGGCGACTCATCGTTGGAAAGGTTCTTTCAAACTGTAATGGTGAGATCGGAAGCGGCCGCGATGAGAGGAATGGATGCCATTCGGCTGGTCTTACTCGCCGCGATCTGGGGTGCGTCGTTCATCTTTATCCGGGTCGCGGCGCCGGTTTTAGGTCCGGTGGTGACGGTGGAAACGAGAGTGATGATCGCGGGGCTCCTGCTGCTCGTCTACACTCGACTGACCGGGCTAGAGTTGCAGATACGGGAACGGTGGAAGCTGTATCTCGCCATTGGAACGCTCAGTTCCGCGATCCCGTTTGCGTTGATTTCCGCAGCAGAACTGAACCTCTCGGCTTCGATGGCGGCGATTCTTAACGCAACCACCCCTCTGTTTGGCGCTCTGGTTGCGGCAATTTGGCTCGGGGACACGTTGACTCCCAAGAAGATTGTCGGGCTGTGCGTCTCATTCGTGGGAGTGATTGTGTTGGTGGGTTGGAGTCGTCTGGGCCTAACTTTCCCGGTGGCATTTTCCATCGGCGCCTCGCTTCTTGCTTCTCTCACGTACGGAATTGGGGCAGCGTTCACGAAGAAGTTTGCCCAAGGCGCCCCGGCGATGGGGATGGCCCTGGGGAGTCAGATCGGGGCAACCGTATTCCTTGCTCCGGCCGTCCCGTTCACGCTTCCCAGCGCTATGCCGCCGTCGAACGTTATCGCCTGCGTCTCGGCATTGGGCGTTTTCTGCACGGGCATCGCTTACGTCTTGTATTTCCGACTGATCGTCGACGTTGGACCTGCTCGAACGCTGACAGTCACGTTTTGGCCCCGATCTTCGGAGTCCTTTGGGGACGGCTGTTTTTGGGAGAGACCTTCACTGTGAGCAAAATCGCTGCGTGTGCAATCATTCTTTCTGGTACGGTTCTTGTGACAGGTCTTTCGTTTCGAAAGCCAATTTCGTAGCGTCTACCGGACCCTTAGTGGGTTCGTGGGCTATGTCCGAACCAAAGCTAGGCTGAGGGGTGTAAACATGACGGGAGAGCACGGTTTGGGTCCCGTTGATCTAGAGTTCCTCCCAGAAAATCTGTTAGTCTCTGGCGATGTGGTCGGGCTGGCCAGTCTTTGGCGAAACATCGCTTTTCAAGAAGCAAGGTTCAACCTGATCGGTTGCGCCCGATTCACAACGTTCGTTGAACAAGTGGCTCAGCGCGGTCTTGACGACTCCATCTTTGCGGAAGCTGGCGGCATTATTCGAAGTTGCTCACCTCAGCTCGTGGCGGGTGAGTTCATTCCCACCGTCGCAAACCTAGCGCCACAGACCGAGTGGGGCCGCTTGGCGCTCTCTCGACTTGATCCCAGTTTCGACTTTCGGTTGACGAACCCTTCGCTACAAAGACCATGTTGGCGGACCCTTGGCAAGCGCAATGCCGCCGTCATCGCCCTCGTACGGATTCGAGACTTTCTGGTCAGCGGCCATGAAGATGGTGAGTTGGTGCACTGGACCCTCGAAGGTATTCAGACCAGGCTCGACAAACTTGGCAATGGTGTGACGTGTCTCTTGCAGGTGGATGAGGGGTTTGTAAGCGGACACCAGGATGGATCGATTGCGATCTGGGATGAGAACTTCAAACCTACAGTTCTGGGGCACCGGGACTCCAGCAGCGTGCTTTCCATCGTTTCCGTCCAGGCGGGTTTCGCGGTCAGTTACTGGAGCGGAGCTATCGTTCGGTGGGAGATGGACGGATCGTTCAAGGTCTTATCCAAGGGCGGTCGGTGGGTCGAGCACATGGTTGAGGTGGAAGATGGTTTCGTCGCCGGGAGAATCGACGGCGAGTTGACCTGGTTCCGATCCGATCGCGGCGCGGCGAGGCTCGCTTCCAAAGAACTTGCAGTTGAATTGCTTATCGCCGTGGAAGGTGGGGTCATTACCGGGAGCGAGGCTAGCGGGTATCTCCTTAGCGAGATCACATTTTGGGGTTTTGACGGATCTCGAAAACTACTCAAAACCCAAGAGAGCAATATCCAGTGCTTGGTCTCCACCGGATCGGCATTTATCTTTGGATGCGGCCGAAGTTCGCTGATGAAGATGAACCTGGACGGCTCTGAAACTGTGCTTCAACTCGAGGGATTTGGGGGCCGTGCGCTCCTTTCAGACGAAAATGGATTCTATTCCTCCAAATCAAACGGAGCCCTGACCTATTGGGGTTTCGACGGCTCGCGCGTCGGATTTGGAACACCAGGGCCGGAGGCACAATGTTTGGTTGCGCTCGACGTTGGAATGGCAAGCGGCCACGAGGACGGATCAGTGGCCATTTGGAACGGTCAAGAGGTTGGCGACGTGATATGCGACCGATTGGGATCGGTCAGAGCTATCTGCTTGGCGAACGACGAGTTCGTATGCGGTCATTCGGACGGAAGTATTTCCAGTTGGGGAGTCGACGGCTCCCACCGTCTCATCGGTAAGGTCGCGAGCCCAATCGAGGAAGTCATCCGAACCGAGGGTGGATACATCTCACGGCAAAACGACCGATCGCTTCTGAGCTGGCGAGAAGGATTTGCGAATCCGATTCGACTTCGGTTCCCGGGAAGTGCCCTGCTGGCAGTTCCTGGTGGGTTTATCTCTGGTGATGAGGATGGGAACGTCGTTCGGTGGAACTTAGAAGGATCTCCGAAGAGTCTCGGTTCTCACCGAAGTTGGGTGAGTGGATTCTTGGAAGTCGATGGCGGGTTCCTCAGCTGGGACGGTGTTGGATCGTTCATCCGGTGGGGAAATGACGATTCACGCACGGACATTGGAAAGCAGGGAAACTACGTTGCGTCGGTCGCTCGAGTGGAGGATGGATTCGTGAGTTTGCACTCAGACCGGACTTTGCAGCAATGGCGGTTTGACGGATCTAAGCAGCCCCTCCTTCCAAACGTCCGGCTGAAAATGCTCCTACAGAACCTTGGAGGCAAATTTGTCAGCGTTGACGAAAGTGACAATCCCGTTTTGTGGACGACCGCCGGGATTCAAAGTAGTTTTGAACATAGCAACGGTCCAGTCCTCTCGTTGGCCGCAGCTAGCGACGGGTTTTTGAGTAGTCATCAAGATGGCTCCATCGTGCGATGGAGATTAGACGGGTCGCACACTGTCCTCCGTTACCCAAGCGGTTGGTACACGCCTATCGTTGCAACCGAGGATGGATTTTTGAGCGGCGAAGCCGACGGCACCGTCGGAATTTGGAAGTATCGAAATTAGGGCCACTCTCCAAGCTTGCCGGGACCCAGGGACCTCAGAGCAGCTTTGAGTTCTCCAAACCGACGTGGGCCATCGCGTCGAAGATGTCATCGAAAGTGCGAACTCCGTCGGGGAAATTGGCTAAGAACTCTTCGCCGTAGTTTTTGGTTCGCAGGCGCGGGTCGAGAAGGGCGACGATACCGTGATCGCCAGCTCGTCGGATGAGGCGGCCAGCGCCCTGGCGCATCATCATTTTTGCGTTGGGCAGGGTGTGTTCGCGGAACGCGTCGCGGTCTTGGGTTTGGAGGTACGCCAGGCGCGCAACTTGGGGCGGGTCGATCGGAACTTCGAATGGGATCCGAACGAGAGCCACGCAAGACAGAGTCTCTCCGGGGGCGTCAAAGCCCGTCCAGAAAGACCTGAGGGCAAATAATGAGCTGGACGGCTCGGCTTTGAATCGTTCACCCGCGGATGCGGCGCCGAACTTCCCCTGCATGAGCAGCGAAAGGTGAGGCGGGAGCTTCATGAGTGAAGCGACGCCTTCCATCTCTTTTCGGGAGTGGAACAGGGCGAGGGTTCGGCCGTCCATCGCGACGATGATCTCGGTGAGGACGTTCGCTAACTTACGGTAGTAACCGGCTTCGTCGCCTTCTCGACGTGCCACGGTTGGGTCGGTGATGAGTCCGGCTTTTGGAAGATAGATCGCGGTCTGAATGGCGTGATCGAACGGAGAAGGCAGGACCTCCTCGAACTGAGGTTCCGCTCCGGTGACTCGCCGAAAGAAGTCGAAGTTGCCATCCAGAGCCAACGTCGCCGAGAGGCACGCATAGGGCACGCGGTCCCAAATCAGCTCCTTGAGGGGCTCGGCAAGGTCGATCACGTCCTGACGAAGCAGCGTGTCGTTGGCCTGTCGGCCAACGTAGCTGACGGCGACGCCATCGGGATCGAATAGACGATGGCAGCCAAAGCCATATTCGCGCAGGTAAACGCCGTAGTTCCGGACCGACTCAGTGAGGCCCCTGGCTCGGTCAGGCTCCGCATCTTTCCAGGCAGCCAGGCGATTTTCGGCGCCCGTCACAAACTGGTCGCAGGCCTCGCTCACCTCGACCGCGATCGCCTTCGCCCCCGAGTTGTCGTCCGAAGTGCGGAACGACTTCACGTGAGGATGCTCCAGGATTTCGTTGGGCGAGGCGGTCATGATTCCCGGTCTTCCCAGCGTCAATCCGTAGCCGACCAGTTCGCGTTCGCATCGCTCGATCCGATCCTTGAAAGCGGTGTAAAAACGGGTCCAGTCGGCTCCATCTCCACACTTTTGGGCTAGGGGGAGCAGCGACGACTCCATTCGGCTGGCCACGGCCGCGAGTGCGCTGAGTTTGGACTTGCTCAGTTCGAACTCAAGTCCATTCATAGCGGCCTGTGGGAAATCGTGGGCCTCGTCGAGAACGAGAAAGTCGAATTTCCCGAGAAGTCCTTGGTCCTCGGTCGAAGAGCGCGCCATGAGGGCATCCTGGATCACGACCGAATGGTTCGTGATGACGACTCCGGCCTGCTCGGCATCTCGGCGGGCCCGGTAGTAGAAACAGTCGTCGTAGGCCGGACACAAGCGCGCTGGACAGACCGGTGGAGAGATTATTTTGGACCATAGAGCACTGGTCGTCGACGCGGAGCGATGGACCAGTTGGCGGAATTCGGACTCGATTCCTAACTTTGCCCCCGTTCTGAGGATATCGACCGTCTCGGGCGCGTGCTCGTCGGCGGCGATCAGACAAGCGTATCGAGACCGGCCCATGAGCATGGCGGTCTTTGGAAGCGGGCGCTCCTCATCTTCAAACAGGCTTAGCGCCAGAGGGAGGTCGGTGCGCCAATACTGTTCGGCCAAGACGTTGGTGTAGGTCGCGATGACGACGCGCTGGCCGGTGACCATGGAGTGGGCGATCGCGGGCACAAGGGCGGCCAACGATTTGCCTAACCCAGTGGGCGCTTCGAAGGCGCCATTGGCCCGATTTGCCATGAGGTCGCCCAGCAATAGCGATAACTGCTTCTGGTCTGGACGACTGATGAAGCCTGGCCTCTGCAGTAACCGCTCGAATGCGCGCTCGATCAGAGACGCAGTGGTAGACATGGGTTTACATTTTGAACGAAACTTCTGGCAACAAAAAAGAAATTAATAGGCTTTTAGGCCTGTGGCGGAAACGATTTGCCACCGCTAGCCCGTTAATACCTGTGGATCACGCATGTTGTTGCGGAATTAAGGTCAGCGAAGATTGACCCTTGATCTACAAAAACTGGGTCACCAACAATTTGTCGGTGCCCCAGAGTAGGAAGCGGCTAAGTAATTAACGAAATTAATATAACACGGGAAATAAAATCCGCCAATAGGTTTCGAGCGCCTGCTCGCAAATCTCTGGTCTTTTTGGCGTTTCTCGTCTGATTTCCGGGTTTTTTGCCTTCCCGTAGGTGGAACCATCCGCGTAGAACCTCGGTCTATGCACGATTTCTCTGTCCACACCGGTAATATCTGAAACAAGGCGCGCCTCATGTACGTCAGCACAGGAGGGCGTATCCGAAGCATTTGTTGGGATAGGAATTCCCCGAGACTCGGTTTATGCAGTCGACAATTGGTTTCAATCGATTTCGGTTGGTTCCCTAAGTGATCGTTCTTGACAGGCGAACGGATGAGCGCAAACCCGCACATGTCTGAACCAGAAGACGGCGTCCCCAGTTATTTGAGTCGGTTGACTCAGGCACCTCTTCTCACGCCAGAAGAAGAGATCATCCTCACGCGTGCCGTCCAGGCAGGCGATAAGGTCGCGAAACAACGATTGATCGAGTCGAACATGAGACTCGTCATCAACATCGCAAAGACTTACCGTAACCGATCTATTCCACTTGAGGATCTCATTCAGGAAGGCGCCATCGGCCTAATGCAGGCTGCCGAGCGTTTTGATCCGGACAAGGGATTCCGATTCTCGACTTACGCGACCCACTGGATTCGTCAGGCAATCGGTCGCGCTATCGACAACAAGTCGAAGGCGATCCGGCTTCCCGCTCACGTTTCGCAAAGCCTCCGACGGGTTGAGAAAGAGCGCTTACGCCTCTCCCGCGAACTGGGCCAAGAACCGACGCCGGAACAGCTTGCGGCGGCCATGGGTATCAGCGCCAAGAAACTGATCACGCTGCTCCAGTCTTCCCAAGATCTACTTTCTCTCGACATGAACGTCGGCGAGAGCGGCGGCATGACCCTGGGGGGTCTGCTGAAGGACGACCGAAACATTGACCCAGAGAGCCTCGTCCTGAGTCAGGAGATGATTCGGGAACTGCAGCGCATCATGCTCGAACTGAACGACCGCGAGCAGCGGGTGATGCGGCTCCGATTCAGACTGGACGGGGCGGAAACCCCTCTTCAGGAAGACATCGCGAAGGAAATGAAGCTTTCTCGCGAGCGCGTCCGGCAGATCGAAGTACAGGCAATCAAGAAGCTTCGGGCGCTGGCTCAGCGACGACGTCTGCGCGACATGCTGCAGAAGTAAGCGAGCACGTCTACGTCCTGAGGCGGCTGTCGCGGTTTGTTCGTAGTGTTTTCGTCTAGGTTTTGGTCGGGCTTACAGCATCGGATCCTACTGATGTGCTCCACGTCATCCTGAGCTTGCGAAAAACGCCCTCCTCGACTTCATCCTCCCGAATTGGCAATTGGAAGCTCCAACCAAAGGAGGGGGTGTTTCGCAGGGTCAACATGACGGGTGCCTATGAGGGGGGTCAGTTTCAGCACCAGTTGGAGTGATACTCATCCGCTAACTCCGGTTCCAGTGAACCCAGTCAGGTCTGCCTTCCTAATTGCGGAGGCCATGAGGTCGGGGAAGCGGTCTGGGGTGCAGGCGAAGGTAGGGACTCCTAGTTCGGCGAATCTTGCCGCATTGGAGTGGTCGAAAATCGGAGTTCCTTGGTCGCTCAAAGCCAGCAGGGCGATCATTTGGACACCGCTCGATTGGATCGAGGCGACGCGGCGGAGCATGGCGTCGTTGTTGCCACCCTCGATGAGATCGGATATCAGCACCAGAATCGTTTCCGATGGCGACCGAACCAGACTCTGGCAGTAGGTCAAAGCGCGCGTGATGTCGGTGCCTCCTCCCAGTCGAGTCGCGAAGAGGAGCTCTACCGGGTCTTGTAGATGTTCCGACAGATCGACCACCGATGTATCGAACGCGACCACGCGGGTTCGCAGCGCGCTCATCGAGGCGAGCACGGCGCCGAAGACCCCGGCGTAGACCACTGAAGCCGCCATCGAACCGCTTTGATCGAGGCAGAGGATGACCTCTCTTAGGGCCTGCCCTTTGCGACCGAAACCGATTCGAGTCTCGGGAATGATCGTCTTGTGGGTTGGCTGGTAATGCTTCAGGTTTGCCCGAATCGTCTTGTCCCAATTGATCTCGCGAAGCTTCGGGCGGCGATTCCGGATGGCTCGCGACAGGCTTCCCGAGACCGCCTGACGAAGGGGGCTCGCGAGTTGCCTCTCCAAGTCCTGCACGACCCGGCAAACGACTTGTCGTGCAGTGTCTTTGGTTCTCTCTGGAAGTGCTCGGCCCAAAGAAAGAAGTGTCGCCACTAAGTTCACATCCGGTTCCACGGCGGCTAGGAGTTCCGGTTCCAATAGGAGTCTTTGAAGCCCCAGACGATCGATCGCATCCTTCTGCAGCACCTGGACTACGGAACTTGGGAAATACGATCGGATGTCCCCGAGCCATCGGGCGACGTTGGGTGAAGTAGGTCCAAGGCCACCGGTTCGGGGTGGATCGTATAGGGCCTCGAGGGTCTGGTCGATGTCGAGATCGCCACCGGAAAGCGTGCACCCGGTGCCTTCAGCTTCTCCGCCACCGAGAATCAGTCTCCATCGCTTCTGTCGTTCTTCCACCGTCATAGGGCCTCCTGAGTCACGCGACCGTTGGGGACAATTCGATATGGTCGGGAATCACTGGAAATCGCTTCGGTCACAGGGTCTGTTTCTTCCCCTCCCTTCCCTCCCGAGCGCACCGCTCCGCTGCTGGAGAGGGCACTCCTTACAAATTGGTGGACTTTATCGATCGCCTGTCTCTCCTATGCCTAGCATCAAACGAATCAAGGGTAACGGTCGCTCGGCTCTGATCTCGTCTAGACTCTCCTCGATTGCTTTCGATGTTCCACCTGGCTCTCGCACGCGTTCTCCCAACTGCCTCCTCTCGCCCTTGGAGTACGTCGAAAAGGTTCGACGGAGCAGGGGCAGAATTTCCATGAAGGGCTCTTCGGCCAAACTCGAAACCCACTCATCGAGGACGTTCCAGAGCTTGTCGTGATGAAGCAAGACTGCTCCGCTCCCGGCGAGGAAACCTTCGATCCAGGCGGCAGTTTCTGAGGGCGTCGCGCCAACTGAGGCTGCCAAAGACAGCTTCATTGAAGCGTCGTCCGAGTCGACGCGGCCGGAGTCGAGCAAAAGTCGGACGACCCTACCGGACACGAGCCGATGTACGTCGGCGCGGTCGCCGACGACCTGCAAGGCATCGAACCACAACTGCTCTCGCTCGGCGTCGGCGATGAGGGAGACGACCGATTGCGCACCGTCGATGGCGACAACCATCAGCGCAGCGGCCTCGTTATCGAGTTGGGCTGTCGCCGCGGGAAGGCCGACGCATGCGCGAACAAAGATCGAGGAGAACACATGTCCCACTGATTCCGCGCTCGTCTTTCTCACGTCGCCGTACCGCATGACGCGCCCTAAGGCGGGCAACGCCTCTAGCAACGATCTCGTGTCGGTGGCGGCCGCCGCCGCATCTTCCAACCGGTGCATGACCTCGGGCACGATCGAATCGAGCGCGGCCAGCAAGACATCGTGAGCCAGTGATGTCAGGGCGGGGAGGGAGTCGGCGCTCTTGGCATGCTCGAGTGCTTTGGCAGAGGATGCCGCTTCTACCGTTCCGCCCCAACGACTCGCTTCGATGACGTGCATGGCCATCTCGGGCTGCCACCGTAGCAACCAATGTTCGTGGAAGGTGCCGCGCTTGCCAGAAACGGTCTGGATATGGCCCCATTCGATCTTGAGGATCGCCAGTCGATGGAGGAGATGACTTCGCTCCAAGTCGTTCTCGTTTCGGAGGTCCAATTCCAGCTTGCGTTCCAAGGCTTCCGGCTTGAGACGAAGGCGCTTCTGCAAACTCTCCAGATCGGACTGGAGCGGGACAGTTGGAATGTCGGACGGGACCTGTCCGATACGGACTCCTACAATCAGCTTTCTATGGATGATTTGAAGTGGCTCTTCGTGCCCGTTTGTGAGAACTGATCTTGTCGCATCGGCTAGTTCGCGCAGGCCGGGCATCGGTCGATCTCTAACCGCGCTGAGCGCGTCGGCCAGTCGAACTGCTTCAATCACGCTTGCGGTCGAGGCATCGAATCCTTCCTCTCGCAAAAGTCTGGCCGTCTTCAGCAACCATCGTTGGGCCATCGTCTCGGGAGAGGAGTGCCAGAGATGCTCGTAATAGCCGGGTGATCGGATCCCGGCTCCGTACCCGCTGGCGTAGCTGATTCGTTCGTAGGTGTAAGGCACCCAGGTCGCGGTGGTCTTAAGTTTTGGCAACCCTTTCAGAGTCGACTGGTCGGCCGAGACAGAGGACTTTTTCAATAAGGCGGGAACGTGCCAAGCCCCGCAAACGACGGCGATCCTCGAAAATCCTTCTGACTCGGCTTTTCGGACGGCGAGCCGCATGTGCGCTTCGCGCCTGACTTCCCAAGGATCGGAATCTTCACGAGTGGCTTCGCGAAGCGAAGTCATGAGCTCGGTAATTGCCTGAAACAGATCGGTGGGATCGGATCGCTCTTCGACAAGGTGCTCCCACCAAGACTCGCCGTCCGCATATCCGCTTGCCTCGGCAAGGAGGGTAAACGGGTCCTGATTCGTGGTCGGAAGCAATTTATCCTCGGAATCCTCTGGCTCCTCACTAGGAGGGTCGGCGAGACGTATGGCAGCGGGGAGATCGATTGCTCGAAGAATCAGGCCGTTGCTAAATGCGAATTGGGCCGCGTTCCATTCGGGTGAGAAGATCGTTTGAGGATAGAAGTTGCTGCGAGTCGGGTGGTCCAACGCGTAGACGAGCAGAGCCACCGGTGGCACGAGGCCTGTTCGACCCACGAATTGAAGTCCTGCCTCTGCGTCGGCCGGCGCTTCGATCAGCACCGCATCGGGCTGAAACGCGCTTAGAGCCGATAACAAGCTCCTCGACGAGCCCGGGCCATGGTGCCGGATCCCGAAGATCCGGACTTCACCCATTGATTACCCGACCTCTTTACAAGCCCGATACAAATCCTTCCAACCGTCGCGTTCACGCACCACGGTCTCGAGGTACTCCTTCCAGATCGCGGGATCGTTCGTGGGGTCCTTAACGACCGCGCCGACGAGACCGGCGGCCAAATCGGCAGCTCGCAATGTGCCGTCTCCAAAGTGGGCAGCAAGGGCTTGACCGTTGTTGAGCACAGAGATCGCTTCCGCAGTGCTGAGGGTGCCGCTAGGAACCTTCAATCGAGTCTTGCCGTCCTGGGTGACTCCGGCCCGAAGTTCCCGGAAGATGGTGACTAAACGGCGCACCTGTTCGAGCGAGGGCGCTTCGGCAGGAAGCTCAAGCGCACGACCGATTGCGGCGGCTCGCTGGCTCACGATTTGCATCTCCTCTTCCAGCGTCTCGGGCAGGGGCAGAACGATCGTGTTGAAGCGACGTCGAAGGGCACTTGAGAGTTCATTGACACCGCGGTCTCGATCGTTAGCGGTGGCAATCACGTTGAATCCCTTCACTGCCTGAATCTCGATATCAAGCTCGGAGACGGGCAGTGTCTTTTCCGACAGAATGGTGATGAGGGCGTCTTGGACTTCGGAGGAGATTCGGGTGAGCTCTTCGATGCGGGCGATCTTCCCTTCGGTCATGGCCCGCATGACGGGGCTGGCGACCATGGCGGCCGGGGATGGGCCTTCCGCCAGCAATCGGGCGTAGTTCCAGCCGAACCGTACCGCTTCCTCGCCAGTGCCAGCCGTTCCCTGCACTAGCATGGTGGAATCTCCCGAGATGGCAGCAGCCAAGTGCTCGGACAGCCAGGTCTTCGCCGTTCCAGGGACGCCGAGAAGCAGAAGTGCGCGATCAGTGGCGAGGGTAGCGACGGCGGTCTCGATCAGGCGTCGGCTTCCCACATACTTCGGGGTGACTTCGAAGCCGTTTGGAAGGGTTCCGCCGAGAATGTAGGTGGTGACGGCCCACGGCGATAGGCGCCATTTCGGAGGCCTAGCCCTACCGTCGGCTCGGCCGATCTCCTCCAACTCGTGGGCAAAGGCCTGTTCTGCGTGCTCTCGTAGTAGGTTGCTCATCGGTTCGCGTTCCTGCGGATCGTTTGGATCATGTCGTGTCTCATGGGGAGAATTTCGAGCCAGCTCTTGAGCGTTCGCTCCATCTCGGAAGGGATCGATTCAAGTGCGGAGGGGATGGAGTCCGGATTGAGTCGACGGGCGGCCTCGGAAGGTTCAATCTGCCCGAGCGGCCCCTGATCGGGCGAGAGAAACCTGGCCAGAAAGGCTTGAGAGGCGCCCGCACTCCAAGGCTGGCTCCAGTGGAGCAGCATCGGCGCCGCGCGATCCTTGGATTGAATCAGTCGGATACGAGCCTCGTCCACCCCTTTCTCACTCACCAAGGGGAGAACCTCCGGCAACGCCGGCTGCGGCTTGTCCACCCAGATACGAAAGAGGGCCTCTGCGGCGGAGCGATCTTTGAAGCGAATCGCCGAAAGTTCGAGTCCCCGCCTAACGACGTCGGCAAATTCGTGCCGACCCACCATCTGGTGCAACTCGCCCATGGATCGCCCGGTCTCTTGTTGCCAGTCGGCGGGAGAGACACAGCCGATGATTCGGGCAAGCTTCGCCGCTCTCACTCCGGCGCCCGGTACGGCGTCGTCAAGGTTGTCGAACGGGGTCGGCTCTTCCGAGGTGAGTTGGATTTCGATTTTGGTTCCGGTGATGGATCTGTAGAGACTGACGGAGGAGAAGGCAAGCTCATGAGCCTGTTGGGAGATCGAGCTTCCGGGAATCTGGCAGAGCAGTCGAACGGCGGTTCTCTTCACCGCGATGCTCTTGTCGGTCAAAGCTCGTTCCAGGAGCGCCTTATCGAGTTCGCTGAGACCCGTCTCTAAGACGGCCAGAAACGTAGCTCGTTCGAGTGAAGGTTCTTCCGGCCAAGACTGTTCGAGAAGCTTGCGGGCGGAATCTGGATCGGACTTTCGCAGTGAGAAAAGCGACTGTGTTCGGCGGTGGAGTCCCCCCGAATCCCAATCTTCTTCGCGATCGATTTCCGTCAGAAGCTCATTCCATCTCGGATTCAGGCCGGCGAGCCACCGACCCTTTGCTCCCACGGCGGCGAGGATCAAGTCCCGACTTTCTTTCTTGGCGAGGGCCAACTCGAGGAGGGCAGAGTGACTGGAAGGCGGAGCGACTACGTGGCAACGGACGGCCTCAGTCAACCATTCCATGAGGAGGCTCTTGTACCCCGCTAACAAGTGATGAAGGTGAACTTCGGCTGCCCAAATGACTGGGAGCGGTTCTTCGGGCGGTGGGGAGATCGGGGTTAGTTGGGGTGAGATGGGGAGCCATCCGGCCCGCCGACTCACCGAGGTCATCGCGGCCAGGCCCAAGAGTTGAGACTCGGGGTCGATTCCGGGGGCATCCTCTGCAAAAGTTGGCGTTTGACGTCCGGCGCCGATTAGGGCCGACGCGGCTAGTTGCTTCCAGAGATCCGGGGTCATATACGCCGGTACCTCCGGTCACACATGACGGTTAGCGGACGGAATACTCTTCCGTCCCATTCTCCGAGGAGTGACGCCGGATTTCCACCGGTGATCGCCAGCAGATCCCAGACTGGCGTTGAAGAATCGAGCGGCAGGCTTACCCCCTCGGAGTCCACAACGAACCAGCGCTGCTCGTCCTGACCCAACGTTGCCTCGTGAATGGAGACGGGAAAGGCTTCGATCCAAGGGTTTGCAGCCAGGGCCAGCGAAAACTGGTCGAGCATTTGGGTGACGGTTCCCTCTGGGGGAAGTGCCGACGGCGAGTCAATCCTCTCCTGAGGAGCGGCTCTCAGGGGCCAACCACCGGGGTGAAAGACGAGGTCAGAGTTGAAAACGGTCCCGGTGACTAAGGGTGGGTCGAACCCCTGGCCCTGGGCGGCAATGGAGAGCACCATCGCCCATTTTTTCGTGCCGAAGCCGTAAAGCCAGGTGCGCTGGATGGAGATTCGATCTTCTTCCCAAATGCGCTGGGCAGCGACAAGCCAGAAGTCGTTCACCGGTTGAAGTCCTTGGAGATCTTCCTTCCGAACGGGGACCCCTATCACTGCTCTCACGTCGGCGCGAACCGGTTCCGGCAGCGCGTCCAGCCGCGAGAATGCTTCGGTCACCAGGTAGATCTCGGCAGCTTCCTCCAGAACCCGCTCGGCCCATCCGGAACCCGAGTTCACGAGACGCCCCATTTCGAGAAGCCTCCGGCGGATGCCGGGCGCTTGCGCGTCGGCCATGCGAGCGGCAAAGCTCTCCCAGTGTTTGGGCTGCGCGAGCGTTGCGTGGGAAAGACCCTGGCGGACGGTGTCCTTGAGCCACATGGAGCAGTCACGAAGCCCCTCGGCGATTCGGTCGTCCCGTTTGGCGGCTCGCTTCTCTTGAGCAACCGGATCGGAAGGTTCTTTTGGCTTCGCCGAATTTTCGCTTCGAGCAACCCGTTTTTGGGACCACTCTTCAACCCAAATCGGACGCGTTGCCGGACTCACGGTGTCCTGGGAGAAAAGAAGGAACAGGCCTAGACCGTGCTTGCAAGGGAACTTCCGACTAGGGCAAGAACATTTGAAGGCAGGTTCGGAAAGGTCGATGGCGGTTTGATACGGGTTAGCCCCGCTTCCCTTTGCCTCACCCCACGCGAAGACGCCGTCGGAGCCGAGACTGGCCCACTTGGATGGATTGGCGATTCCTCGCCCGGCTTGGGCCGACGCGGCATCGGGCGCAAGGGCGAGAACTTGGTCGGGAGTCCAATCGGCCATAGAAGGGGTCGTCGAAATTTACCCCGAACGGGACGATCGTAAGTATCTAAACTCTAAGATTTGGTCAGAATGGACCAGAACTTCCCCATCATCGAGCCTGAAGGGTTCGATGATGGGGGATTCTACGACCTACTTCTGGTCGTTCAATTGGACCGGAACGAACGGTTGCGCGGAGCAACCGAGCGCGTCGAATCCACGTCGACCGGGAGCGGCCGGAGCAGGAGCAGAAGGCGCCGCTTGGATCGAGTACTTGTTCGCCAAGATCTTCTCGATGTCGGCACGGCTCGTCAGGAGGGCGAGCTTTGTGTCCGCATCAGCGGCGCGAGGGATTGCCTTGTCGATTCTCTGCGCTGTCTTTTTCAGCGCGTCGATCGACAGCGCCTTGATGTCGGTCAGACTCGGCGAAGTCGTGTTGATCTTGGAATCGAGGATTCGCAAGTAGCTTCGCTCCAACGAACGTCGAACGAAGTTCAGCGAGACTTTGGGCGCATCGAGATCGGACCACACATGAGCGGTCACGTCCGACACGAGGTTCTTCACGGTATAGGCTTTCGCCCCGCTGAGATTCTCGAAGTCGGTCAGGCGAACGAGTTTCGGCTCTGAGAGCAGGCTTCCCAGAATCTGAACTTGAAGGTTGGCGATACTCAGTGAAATCCCGCCATTCTCGATTCGATTCAAGATCGCGGGGGAATACAGAGCCGCAGATGGCTGAACTGCTTCTTCCAGGAGGAATGACACGCAGGCAGCTTGCTTAGCCTTCTCGACTGGAGCGTAGACCTCGCCGCCTCGGCCAGCATGCCAGTCGGTGCCGACGACGCCGCCCACGTTCTTCAGCACGTGAATCGTCTCCTGGAGGCGCTGACTTAGCAGCATTCCTTGAAGCTCGGCGAGGGATGAGTAATCCTTTCCAAACTTGGAAGTGGAGGCAAGGAGGGTGTCCTTGGCGATGCGATCGATGTTCTTGAATCCGAGGTGACCGGCTTCGATGGCGTCGTTGCTGATGTCTTCGTTCTGGGCGCCCGAATCGACCGGGTCTCCCTCGGGCCAGTAGCGCAGACGAACGTCGGTGACCTGCTTACCGAGCCAGGTATCGAGGATTGGTTCCTCGTCCTCCGAGTTCGTGGTGGAGATGGGAGTGTAACCCCACTGAATCGCGAACTTATCGTAAGGTCCCACGAAGCCGATGGCTCGAGTGACTCCGTCCCCGGGCTGGGCGACGTAGTTGAACCTGGAGTAGTCCATGATCGATGCGGAAACGCCGTTCTCGCTGGTGAACTTAGGATCTCGCAACTGCTTGATCGTGTACCAGGAACTCGCCTTCCAGTTATGGCGAAGTCCGAGGGCATGGCCTTCCTCGTGGGAAACCACGTAGCGGAGGAGGTCACCCTGGAGGGCATCGTCCATCGGAATCTTGGTGGCGCGGGGGTCGATCGCTCCGCATTGGACGTAGTACCAGTCCTCGGCGAGCTTCAAGACATCTTGGAACACGACCATCTGGGCGGAGATGGTTTGTCCGCTCCGGGGGTCGACGATCGGTCCCGAGTAGGCGTTCTCGACTGCTCGCGGCGACCAGCGCACGACTGAGTACCGGGCGTCTTCAGGGCTCCAGTCGGGATCCTTTGGTGCGTCCTTTACGACGATGGCGTTCTTGAATCCAGCGCCCTCGAAGGCCTCGTTCCAGGCCAGAAGGCCTTTGCGAACGTATTCCTTCCAGCGGTTGGGGATTTCCGGTCCGAGGTACCAAACGATGGGTTGAACGGGCTCAGAAATCGCGGCAGTTGGATCTTTCTTCTCGAGTGGAAACCGAGTGATGAAAGACTCCTCGTCAACGCGATTTTTATCGCTGCCGATCGTGGCGAATCCGGTGTTGAAGAAGCCGATCCGGCTGTCCCAAAGCCGCCCCTTGAGAGGCTTCTCCGGAAGCTCGACCATGCTGTAGTGGACCTGCTCGGTCACTGCGCCGCCACCGCCGCCAGACCCACCGACGAAGCGGTTAGCGGGACCGCCACCCAAGAGCGTTTCGGTGCTGCTGACCTCGATGTTCGTGGGGAATGCCTTGACCTTTTCGATGTAGGAGCGGGCCGGATCGACGGCTCCGCTGCTTTGGCGCGAACCGATGTCGGAGGGCGAACCGAGGAAAAGTCCGGTCGCGTCGATGACAGCGGATCCGTTTGGACCCTCTGCCGCCACCGGGTACTGACCGACGATGGTTTCGACCGTGTTCAGGGAAACGTTGGTCTTATAGCCGTCGTCTTTCCCGGACACGTCTCGAAGACCGTAATCGGCCTCCTTCATGAACACCTTATTGCCGTGCTTCGAAAATCGAACGACGACCTGGCCGGCTAACTGTCCAGCGAAAACGGAATCCGAGGTGCCACCCGAGGTGGTGGATTTCCATAGGATGTCTCTTCCGAACGCTTTGGCTGGGATCTCGAAAAGCACCTTGTCGTCGATCTGATGGACCTTGAAAAGGCCATCTTGAGTCACCGCGTCTTTCGTGACTACGTCGGCATATGGGCGAGGGCCGGGCGCGGGAGCTCCGGGGCCGCCGCCACCTGCCCCACGGCGCTGGCCTTGT
Organism: uncultured Armatimonadota bacterium; assembly: GCA_903904815.1. Lineage (GTDB taxonomy): Bacteria > Armatimonadota > Fimbriimonadia > Fimbriimonadales > Fimbriimonadaceae > Fimbriimonas. Next base: position 42,219 of record CAIVDU010000082.1, on the reverse strand, counting down.
CCGGCGCCCGGTCCAGGTGTCTGGGGCGGGGTCTGAGCGGACGCGATGGCAAACTGAAGCGGAATGACGACCGCAATGCAAAGAGTGCGAATAGAACGATTCATAAAGGACGGCTCCTAAGCCGTCGTTAGTATCGCCTGCGAGCCCTCTGCAGTTCCCAACACGTCAAAATTGCGGTGAGATCGTGGTAGTCCTTATTCGCCGAATGCAATGCGGATTCCCAGCGCGGCGAGAGGGACGAGCGTCATTTCGGCTGTTTCAATCTCGGTGAACCATCCCACCATGTCGGTGGTTCCTTCTGATTCACACGTCAACTCTCCGCCGACGATGGTTGCGTCGTAGATGAACTGGACATGATGCATCTGCGCGTGAATGTGATCCGCCAGTTGGTCGCTCACCTTGCGCAACGAGCCAAGAATCACCTTGTAGCCGGTCTCTTCGAACACTTCTCGCACGGCGGCGGACTCGGGATGCTCGCCAAACTCAACTCCGCCACCCGGCAGCGTCCACTGTCCGTCTCCCGGACCGCCAGTGAGGCGACACAAAAGAATGCATCCCTCTTGTTTAATCAACGCGTAAGACCCGAGTCTTTGGATCCGCTGTTTCTCGATCATGGTGTTCCCTCAAGTATGAGTTACGGTCGGCCAGGGCGCTCGGCCCCCAGCTAAACTCAAGGTCTGTGGGTATCAAAAATGTTCTGTGCGATCTCGATGGCACGTTGACTGACTCCGAGCTGGGCATTACGAACTGTATCCGCTACGCGCTCAAGGCGCTTGCAAGACCTGATATGAGCGCCGAGGAGCTTCGGTGGACAGTCGGACCTCCCATTCATCTCTCGTTTGCAACCCTCCTGGACACCTCGGACGAAAGGCTTATTCAGCAGGGAGTCGAATTTTATCGAGAGCGATACGACACACTCGGATGGGCGGAGAATTCAGTTTACGATGGCATGCCGGCAGCGTTGGCAGAACTCAGGGCTGCTGGCCTTCGGCTCTTCGTCGCCACATCGAAGCCCCAAGTGTTCGCGAAGCGCATTCTGACCCACTTCGAACTCGCCGGCTACTTTGAAGCGATCTATGGAAGCGGTTTGGACGGAACTCGCGCGAACAAGGGTGAGTTGATTGCGTACTTGGTCCAGCAAGAAGGCCTTAACGTCGACGAGTGCCTGATGATCGGCGACCGAAAGCATGACGTTCTCGGCGCCAAAGCGAATGGGATGGAGTGCCTTGGGGTCACTTATGGCTATGGGTCTGAAGAGGAGTTGCTTAGGGCGGGGGCGGTCGCCGTTGCCAGCCACCCACGGGATTGGGCGCCCTATGTCTGCGGGCTAACCGGTACCCTTTAGGCATATGGTCCGCGAATGGCAGAAGTTCTTCGACGCTCATGCCGAGCGCTATGAAGAGAACGGATTCACTCAGTACACCGCCCAGGAAGTCGAGTTCATTCTGAAGCTCTATCCGCTTCCGAAGGGATCAAGCATTTTGGATGTCGGTTGTGGAACCGGCCGTCACGCGATTGAGTTTGCGCGCCGTGGCTACCACGTCACCGGACTGGATATCTCCCCGTCAATGCTTGAAGTTGGTCGCCGAAACGCGCAGTTGGCAGGCGTTGAGGTGGAGTGGCTCCAAGCGGACGCCACCGAGTTCACTCTTGGGCGGAAGTACGATGGCGCGGTGTGCCTTTGTGAAGGCGGTGTCGGACTGCTTGAGCAAGGCGAGGAGGCGGAAAAGCACGATGCCTCAATTCTTGAGAACATTGCGCGTTGCCTCAAGCCGAACGCACCCTTCGTGATGACAGCTCTGAATGGCTATTCGATCATTCGCCAGATGAAGGATGAGCATATTGCCGAGGGTCGGTTCGATCCGTCTACGATGCTTGCGAACTATGTAGACGAGTGGGACTTGCCAGAGGGTCCGACGCTTATGCGCATTCGCGAGCGGCTATTCATCCCGCCTGAGGTAACCGCGATGCTTTCGAGGTCGGGATTCTTGGTCGACAATGTTTACGGAGGCACGGCCGGCCATTGGGGTCAACGGTTTTTGAGCCTTGATGAGGTTGAGGCCATGTACATCTGCCGCAAGAGACCCGATTGATATCTGATTTCCATTGGGGTATCATATTGTTTCGCTGCGCGGGTGGCGAAATTGGTAGACGCACTACCTTGAGGTGGTAGCGCCCACAAGGCGTGAAGGTTCGAGTCCTTTCCCGCGCACCAATCCCTTACTCGGTTGCCATCAACCTGAGCTTGAGAGTCGGTGGCCCACTGTCTTGGCTACGAGATTTGCTCGCATATATCGCGGGGAGGGATCGGAAGCCAGTGCAGGTTTCCCCACGTGATTGTCTTTCGTCCAAACCTTCCCGAATTGTTAGGGAAAGTAAGGATTTTGGCCAGTTTCGAGCGTTTCCGTTTCTTTTGCCAGACCAAAAGTGAGCGGAATGTCTGATAATGAGTGGGATTTTACGGTAGCCGAGGCTCCAATGCGTACTGATGAATTTGCTTCTTCCGAAGGGGTTTTTCCACAAGGGATGAGGCTACTGGCTTTACTAGCCGTTGTTGGACATAAGTCGCCATTTAAGGGCTCCCCACCCCCGATTTACGGGGAGGGTGAGACTCAAGTGTTTGCGTATTCCCTCGCTAGTCAGGCCGTTCAGGCGGCTTTTGAACTCTTCAAACAGGGTGACAAGCTAGTCGCCGCCATCTGGCTTGGCGAAGTAGGTCCCGAAGTCAAACTGCTACATGCGAAAGCTAAGCGTGCAGTCGAGTGTGCAAGCTTCGGTGAGCCGGGACAGTTGATTTTGACTCTGGCAGCTGCCGAGACAGCAAGAGAACTTTTGCCGGAAGGCGCGCGAATGGTGGAGTTGGGTAATCGTGCACTGACTGGCGGTGTTGTCGAACGATTGTTCCTTATTCAAGCTCCTGGACGGTCAGGAGTCGACTCGTCTTTGCGAAGCGAACGCGAGGCGCCCCTTCGATTCATCGGTCGTTCAAAGGAACTTTCAGACCTCGAAGATCTCGTAACGAGATATCGCCTGATCACTCTTTCCGGCCCGGCAGGTGTCGGAAAGACAACTCTACTTAGGCGAGTTCTGGATGAGATGGATCCGCTCACGAAGTCGTGGTATTTGGACGTCTCAAATCTCGCCAGTCCAACTCTACTTGCTTCCGCGCTCACTGACACACTGGAGATTCAAAAGCGGCCGCTTCAAACTCATTTGGAGGCGCTACTTGCCGAAGCAGAGTTTATCGACGGTGTCCTAGGACTTGATATTGGGGCTCGAGATCTTCAAGAGGTCAGAAGTGTTACGCGCCGACTGTTGGCCGCCGCGCCCAACCTAGCCATCGTGGTGGTCTCTCCCCGATCTCTTGGACTGCCAAACGAATCCTCTATGCCTCTCCGGGGCTTGGAGCTTCCAAAGGGTCCAGGCACATGGCAGGCATTGCGTGAGTACGATTCGGTGGCGTTTTTTGAATCGCGTGCGGCGGCCGTCGTTCCGGAATTTCGAACTTCTCAAGACAACGCAGAAACCATCGCAATCATTTGTCGACGACTCGATGGGAATCCGGCAGCGCTTATGCTGGCAATCAATAAGTTGAGAGTATTGAGTCCCCGACAAATCTTGGATCGACTTGACCAGCCTTTGGTGTTTTTAAAGGGCTCAGAGCAGGGCCCGGAGCGACACCAATCACTTCAGAAGATGATCGCCGTTACGGTTTCTCCGCTGAGCGACGAGGCTCGAACACTCTTAGGCTGCCTTTCGGTAGTCGATGGGGCAGTGGGACTCGATGACATCGAAGCAATGTTTCCGAAATTCGCCTCCTTGCATGCTTTCGAAGAACTCGTTGATGCAGGATTGTTGAACCCAGATGGAGCAAACGTCGATTCTCGCAGGTTTGCAGCTTCTGCAAGTGTCAAAGAATTTGCACGGCAGACCATCCCCCCCGATATTTACGCTGAGGCGGTTGAAAGTCGGCTGAGCTATTACGAACGGGTTGCCCTCGAGTCGGCATCTGGATTGGCCGGAAAAGATCAAGCTTCCTGGACTCGGCGGATTGAAGAGCAATGTGCGGATATCAGCGCGGTTGCCCGAGTTTTGATTAAACAAGGCGAGCTAGAACGAGCTTCAGAGATGGTCGCTTCCGTGTTGATCTTTTGGTTCGAGAGAAACTTCCCGAACGAAGCGCTAGCCCTAGCTGAAGAGATCCTCAAGAAGAAGAAGAGTTTTCCTAGTCAGGCTCGACTTGAGAATTTTGCTGCGGTCATGGCTCTTCGCCTGGGTGACACTGCGAAGGCAACTTCCTATGCCAAGCGTGGGCTTGAGCGTGCGATCGCAACCGGCAACAAGCGATTTCAGATCTTCCTCTACGGCACCCTGGGACTCATATCACTGGCAAGGGACGAATTCGGGGCAACCGCTGAAAACCATCGTCAGGCGGCCAACATCGCTCGAGAAAGCGGTGAAACCACACTTCTTTACAACAGCATTACGAACTTGCTTGGTAGCGACAGTAGCACGTACCGGCTGGACGACTTTGACGAACTCGTTGAAGAGGCTCTGGCAATTGAGTCCGATCAGTCTTCGAGTAGTTGGAAAGCAAGGTTTAGGAATAATATTGCGAACGCGGCACTTGGCCGCGGAGATATCGTGCGTGCAAAGGCCTTCGCAGCGGGGGCTATTGACCTCTTGAATGACTCTGGGCACTGGCTATCCGCTGCTGTAGCGGTCAGAACTCTTGCGCACGCCTTGATTCGAGAGCAACGTTACTCTGAAGCTGCCTTGCTTTTCGGTGGGGCCAATGCTCTCGTCGAGCAGGACGAAGGTCGACTCAACGATTATGAGATGGGACTCACCCACCAGGGGATCAAGGCCATTATTGAAGAGATTGGCCAGGATGCCTTCCAGGCCCAATACAATCAGGGCAGGATGATGGAGATCGACGAAATCCTCCGAACTGCCACATCGTACGCCTTGGTCTGACGTTTGATGAGGGTACGAACCGCTCGACAGTAAACGCGGGCTTCGAGGCAGATCTAACACTGCGAGCATCATTAATTCTGCGTAATAATCGACAAGTACCCACTGCCATTTGGTACCTTTGCGCCGTCTTGATGGTAGTGACAAATTCTATGCGTACGCCCATTTTGCTCCTTTCGCTGTTATTATTAGCAGGTATCGCAATCTCAGGTCCACGTGATGCAGGGGGAGGTCCGAACGGGATTGCCCCGTCCAGTCAAATCGTCAGCCCGGGAACATCTGTCGCCCTTCAAATCACTCTCAATGCGACCACGACCTCCGATCAGGTTGTGTCACTGACTTCCACTTCTCCAGAATTTGCGGTTCCTAGCACCGTGACGGTTCCGGCCGGAAGTTCGGTCGCCTACTCGTACGGAATTGCCAGTCCCACTGCTTCAATGACATCTGTCTCAGTCACGGCGTCGTGTAATGGCTACAGCGCCTCATGCAACGTCGGAATCGTCCCTTAATGATTCATTCCCGATGATGTGCATTGGGAGTTGAAAACTACTACTGGTATGGCAAGAAGGGGTCCTGGCAGGCCCCTTCAGCTATACTCAACCATGACCCAGCGTTTGCCTGAGTGGCTTACGATTCGGCTTCCGCGACCTGATACGATCCGCGAAGTTGAAGGAATGATGCGGGCTAAGAGTCTGCACACGGTTTGCGAAAGCGCACGATGTCCCAACCTTCCCGAATGTTGGTCAAAAAAGACCGCGACGTTCATGATCCTTGGGGACACCTGCACCAGGAGCTGCGGCTTCTGCGCAATTAAGGTTGGACGGGGCCTCGAAGTCGACCAAAACGAACCTGAAAACGTGGCTCAAGTTGCCAGCGACTTGGGACTCCAGCACGTGGTTGTGACTTCGGTTGCCCGGGACGACCTGGCCGACGAAGGCGCGACCCAGTTTGCCGACACCATTCGATCGCTCCACGCAGCCAACCGGGCAACGATCGTGGAGGTGCTTACTCCCGACTTCAAGGCAAAGAAGTGGTGCATCAAGCTCGTTACCGACGCCCACCCCGAGATTTATAACCACAACATCGAAACGATCGAGCGACTTCACACGGTGGTCCGGCCGCAGGCAAAGTACGATCGATCGCTTGAGGTTTTGAGACTCGTCAAGGAGCTTGACCCAACGATCTACACGAAGTCGGGCATCATGCTCGGCCTGGGAGAGACAAAAGACGAAGTTGTGAGAACGCTCAAAGACCTGCGGAAGGTGGGTGTGGATGCGGTCACCATCGGTCAGTATCTCCGACCAACGATGCGCCACCTACCGGTGAGCGACTATGTCCACCCGGACACGTTCAAAGAATACGAATCCATTGGAGACGAACTAGGCTTCGCTTTCGTGGCGTCCGCCCCGTTCGTACGAAGTTCGTACAACGCAATTGAGTTCAGCAAGAAGGTCATGGCCGAGCGTTTGTCTCGGGCTTCGGGATAAGGTTCGCCAAAATCGAACGCTCATTCCCCTTCCATCGTCAGACTCTTAACTGCGTACGCCCAATCCCAAAGATTTAAACGCACCTAGGAGGCAAGCCAGATTCCGGCCCGATCCGCCGTACTGCGATCCACAGTAGTGTTGGCCCCCCTCGCCCTATTGGGCGTGTGGGGCTACTCCTATTTGTGTGAATGCGTTGACGTGCTCAGTGCCCCAGGCGTGCCGATTGAATTCCCGATTCGAACACCGAGCGGATTCATCAACCTTCGGGCGACTTCCTACAGCATTGGCATCCGTAGCGGCCTCCTTAAGGTCACGCGTCCCAAGTTGTACGACCCGAGTGGCAAGTTGCTTGCGTCGGCTGAACAGGTACTGCTTTCCGGAGTAGAGGTCCTGCGAGGAACCGACCAACCGTTCAAGGTGACGATAACCGACCTTTATGGTCGGCTCACTCGACTGAAGAACGGCAAGTTTCAGCTCCAGTACCTGCTACCGACTCCCAGCGCTAAGCCATCGGTCGTTCCCTTTTCGGTGGAAGTCAAGAACGCCAAGTTTGACCTCGTGGACGAGGCAGGGACCCGCCCCTATCACCTTCACGGCACGAGTGGTCATCTTTGGGTCGCCGGCCTCGGCGATTCATGGACCTCATCGGGCAAAGTCGTCCTGGACGGGATTGGGGTTGCATCAACAACGATTCACCGTTCGGCAGATCACCGTTTTCGACTGGATCTCGATTCAACAGGATTGGAGGTGGCGACGCTTCTTGAACACCTTAAGGAGACGCCGGAAGGCCGGCGAGTCGCAGGACTGGACAATGTCCGAGCAGGCTCCGTCGTTCTCAAGGGTCCGACCTCGGTCGTGATTTCGGATCGAGGAGCGGTATCGATCCTTTCGCAGTCCGACGCCGTCGTCACCCGCTTTGCCTATCGAGACTATTCAGCCGATCTGGTTACCTTCAGGGGCGCGATTAGCCAGGATGGCGCGGTTGGACGCGTCGACGCCAAGACGGGACAAAACTCGGCGAGCTTCGACGGAAGCGTGAATTGGCGAGGCTCTACCTCGGCAGGTGGCCTGTTCACGGTTCATGCGCAGGGCCTCCAGGCCCTCTCTCCCTCAGTCAAGAGCCAACTCCCCTCAGATCTAGTGGTGGAGCCGGGTGACGTCAAAGGGTGGATGAGCTATTCCGACCCGAAACGGTACTCGGTCCAGGGGAGTGCTCGCGTGAACTCCGTGTCACTGGGGAGCGAAACTTTGAGCTCCGTTGAATCCGACTTCGCGGTGGATCCGCGCGATGTCGTCATTAACGTGCGCTCGGCTCAATGGACCGGACAGACGATCTCCGGTGGCGTCGACCTTAAGGTCGCGGACAGGTCAGTGCAGGGAGGAATCCATGCGCCGGCGGTCGACTTGGCGGCACTCGGACACTCATTCTTGGTTCGAGACTTCTCGGGCACGGCCAGTGGGGAGGCCGTGTTCCATGGGTCTTCGACTCGGCCTGTGGTCGCTTTCAGCACTAACGGTCGAGTGCGGTATTCAGCGAAAGCCATCAAGTTGGAACCGCTGGATTTCGAAGCCTCCGGTACGTATAAGGACGGACAAGTCTTGGTTTCCAGGGCAGATGTCTCGGGGACGGAGGGGGAGGCGTTTGCCTTGGGTTCAATCAATTCGGACCGGGCTCTCAATCTCCAAGTTGCCGGTCGCCACCTTCAAGTCTCTCAGTTCCTAAAGGGCGCCCTTGGCCAGGCAAACGTAGAAGCCAGCGTGACTGGAACATTAGGACATCCCAGTGCCACCGGACGAGCCGAGGCATACGCATTACAGTATCAAGGGAGGGATATTCCTCTTGTCACCACCGACTTTTCGATGGACCCCACGGTCATCAACTTCACGAACACGCGGGCCATTCAGGGAGCCACCCAAGCAGATGCGAGCGGAAAGATCCTGCTTGGGTCCCAACATATCACTTTCCAGGCGAAAGCAAGTGGCGTCCAGTTGGCCGACTACTTGGGCGAGAAATTCATCGGAGTGGCCGACATCTCGAACGTGTCGATTGTTGGCTCGATCGCTTCCCCACTTGTCTCCGGTGACCTAACCGGTGATTCGCTTGTGATGGGTGGCATCAAGGTAGACCACGTCCAGTTGCACGCCTCACTTGACCGTAACGGCATCAGCCTCGACAACGCGTTGATCCAAGTAGCCGGAGGAACGGTTACCGCCACGGGAGACTATGACTTTGGGGCGAAGCTGGCTCACGTCCAGGCCCAGGCGACTCCGATGCGAATCCGGGACTTAACCGAGACCTACTCCAGCGACGTGACGGTTGGCGGAACGATCTCTGGAAAGGCAGACCTCGAACTCGAGGGTCAGAACATCAAGACCGCCAACGCTTCAGGCAGGCTCAAAGGAGTCGTAGTAAACGGCACCTATATCGGGGACGGACCAGTGACGGTTTCGGGTGTGGGAACCAAGCTCGATGGTTCATTAGAAGTCGGCCAACTTGAACGGTTTTTGGCACTTCGCGACCTCCATTTTGATTACGGTCCGGACCGACCTACCTTGTCTGGTGAGGCCGATTTGTTTAACATTTCGCTTTCGGACATCATCAATACGGGAATTGGTTATTTTCCGGGGCTGTCCTACGACACGTTCAACACGGCTAAGTCCGCCCAGGGGGCCATCAACGCCTCCATCCTTTTTTCGGGTGACGCAAAGGATCCCGCCATTGACGTGACGACACTTGAGGCAACTGGACTGGCCATTCACGGCGAGGATCTGGGCGCCCTCACGGCACAGTTCCGACGGGGACCGATGCTGAACAACGAGCGGGCCTGGAACATCAAGTCGCTTCGACTCGGCGGAGGACCGGGAACGCTGACCATGAATGGCAAGGTTTCGGAGGGAGGGGCAATCCATCTCGATGGCGACCTCTCTGGACTCGAGCTCTCTAAGTTGAGCGGACTGGATGCCCGGCTTGGCGACATGAGTGGAGAGGCAAATGCATCGTTCACAGTGGATGGCCAGACGGCCCACCCAACCGTACTCGCTTCGCTCAGCGCGAACGGGCTTTTCAAAGACCCGACCGCCAAGAACGACGATCGCAGCCTTCGAGTCGAACTTGCGCCGGTTAAAATCAGCGAGACGAAGCGCCGGACCGACGGTACGACGACCGGAGGCATCGAGGTCTCCGGAAGTTATTTCTATCGAGGATTTGTTGGGCAAGTCTCAGCAAACGCTCCGCTGAAGTATCCCTTTGAAATCCCAGACGACGAACCGATTTCGGGTGAGCTGACGGTGGACGACCGAAGTCTCAAAGACATCGCAGCCATCGTCGGTGGAATCGATGCCAAACGAACCGACGGAAAGGTAGGCGGCAAGATCGACGCATCAGGAACCACCCAAAAGATCAGTCTGAAGGGAAAGCTCTCGCTCCTAGCCAGTACGTTCGCGTCTGAAGGAATCGACGATACGCTAAAGGATTTTGGGGTCGACCTGGAGTTGGAAGGGGACACCATGACCCTGCGCGCCAAAGGAACGAGTGGACTAGGCGGCATACTTTCGGCGGAGGCTTCGACTCAACCGGGAGACCTTTCCTCTGCCTTGTCACGGCTCACCGGCGGCGGCGTGGATTCACTTCTCGGCAACTCTGTTAAGGGAAACTTGCACTTTGACAAGTTGAAGTTTCGGCAGAACTACCCCCAGCGAGCCTTTGTTCAGGGCGCGCTCAGTGGGGACGTTGCGATTGGCGGCACGTTCCGTCGTCCGACCCTTTCAGGGACTGCTACGCTTTTGGGGTTAGACAGCGTCATGCCCGGATTCGAGACGAAACCGGAACTCCCGAGCGCGCCGCTGATCAACCCAAGTTTCAACCTTTCGGTATTGCTCGGGGATACCGCTCACGTGGCAGCGTCCACGGCTGACATGTATGTTACGGGCGGTGGAAAGGTGGGCGGAACTTTGACTCAGCCTCAATTGACGGCCAACCTAGACGTGCAGAAAGGGCAGTTGAAGCTGCCCGCATCCACGATCCGACTGGAAGATGGAGGGACGGTCGTTCTCAACTATCAAGCCACGCGGACGGACACCTTTGCCCGACTGGACGTGGACTTGACCGGCCTGACCCAGGTCACCGCGCCGGGGGCCGGAGACACGATCCAGCGTTACGACGTCACCCTCGGCGTAAAGGGAGACCTTCTCAGCGCGAATGGTCTGAGTCTGACTGCATCAAGCGATCCCCCCGATTTGAGTCAAGACCGCATTCTTGGACTTCTCGGTCAGACCGATGTTCTCCAGAGCCTGAATCCGGGCAGTGGCGTCTCCCGAAGCGAGGCGCAACGGCAAGTGCAGAGCGCTCTGGCTGGTTTTGCGTTACCATCGCTCGTCGATCCGATCACGTCGTCCATTGCCAAGTCCCTGGGGCTGGACTACCTCGAAGTGGGCTTTAATCCTTACCAGGAAGCGACCTTCTCGTTCGCCAAGTCCCTTGGAGGCGAACTCACTCTCCAGGGCTCGAGGGGGCTATCGCAGCCGCCGCCCGGTTATCCGTTTCAGTACGACTATCGCCTTGTTCTGCATCCTCGGCGATTCGGAAAGCTCTTGAGTCGATTTAGCCTCTTCCTCGGCACGGATCAAGACAATCCGTACAAGTTTGGTCTGATCTACAGTACGAGATTCTGAGAGGACCCAATTTCAGCTGATAGTTGCACACAGTTGAACTAAATCGAGCCATCTGACCGTCTGCGGCATTCATAATCTTCCATCTTGCGCGTAACGCAGAGGGAACTTCGCTCTTCTGTACGTGGCGGGTACAGTCAAGCGGATCGATTTCCGCGATCCCCGAGTTTGGAGGAGTATTGAGGCTTAGGAGCATCGGCATCACCGCGACGGTATGGGCACTGGCCATGGCAGCACACGCCGGGCAACAGGCCAGCATTATTAAAGAGATCGTAGTTCACGGGAACCAACGAGTGTCTCGAGAAGCGATCTTGGCCAACATGCGGACCAAGGTTGGCCAGCCGTTCTTGCAGGAGAACCTGGACCACGATAAGGAGACCCTGAACGACCTTGGGTTCTTCCAGACGGTCGAAGTCCGCGGTACTCCGCTGGACAGCGGCAACTGGCAAGTAAACGTCGACGTGGTCGAATTCCCAGTGATCAAGGAAGTCCGGGTTACCGGTAACACCGTGGTCAAGACGGATGAGATCGTCAAGGTTCTCACGCTGAAGGCGGGTGACGTTTTCAACCTCCGTCAGTCCGAGCCGAGCGCAAGAGCGGTGGAAGCCCTCTATAGCAAAAAGGGATACTTTGCACGGGTCACGGACCTCAATCCGCTTCCTCAATCTCCGAACACGCTGAATCTGGTGATCGTTGAGACGAAGGTCGGCACGGTCAACATCCAGGGCAACACTCGCACCAAGAACGCGGTGATGCGACGTCTGATCAAGACCCGTCCGGGAGACGTCCTGAGTGGCACGAAGGTGACGGCAGACCTCAAGCGACTCTACAACTCCGGTTGGTTTGAGAACCCGACTCCCATCGACGAACCGGCGGACCTCGGTGTAGAGAACCTCACCTACGTTGTCAAAGAGGCCAGGACCGGTCAGTTCTCCTTTGGAGTTCAGGTAGATCCCAGCAGCAGCATTGCGGGCGTCCTTCGTCTTTCCGATACCAACCTAAACGGGACTGGTCAAGGCGTCTCGGTCGACCTCCTGCAGGCAACTCAAGGCGGCGGACCGAGCATTGGCGTCGACTACACAAATCCGTTTTACGACAGCAAGGACACCACGATCCGAGCCTCGGTTTACAGCCGAATCGTCTATCGATTCTCGGGTGTCTTTGGACAGAACGCTCCCTCATCCACGACGAGTGAGTACTACGAGCGACGAACGGGAACGTCCCTCGGCTTCTCGCGGCCGATCAACGACATCGCCAGCTATGGTCTCGGAGTTCGATTCGAGAACGTCAAGACTCAGATCGGATCGACGATCAGCGACTTTATCCAACAGGATGGACAAGTCGGTGTGGCGACGGCGGGCTATACGATCAATCGCCGCGACGTGGACACGGACCCTTCGAGAGGCGACTACCTCCATATTGCGGTCGAGCCTGGCTATTCCAACATCACCGAGATCGGTGGCGTTGGAGCGAACCAGTCGATTCTTGGATCGAATCTGTTTATTCGAAATACGCTGGATTATCGACGCTATTGGACAAACGGTCCTGCGCGAACCTCTAAGGAGATCGACGCTCCCCGAAAGGTCCTCGCTTGGCGAGTCCGACTGGGCGACATTCGCGGCAAGGTCCCGTTCTTCGAGCAGTTCTTCGCGGGTGGTGTGGACACGATTCGCGGTTACCCAGAAGATCTGCTGTGGGGCCGAGACGAGCTGATCACGAATCTTGAGTATCGTGTTCCAATTCAGAAGGCATTCGAGCTGATCCCCTTTGTAGACTACGGCGGAGCATGGGGCGGCTACGGAAGCGTCAACAGCTATCGACAGACTGAGACAGCAAGAATGTATCTCGGTTTCGGCGCAGGAGTCAGCTTCAAGATCCCTGGCCTGGGCAACATCCGACTCGATCTTGGCTTCGACGAGCAAGGCAAGAGCCGAGTCCACTTCCAAATTGGAACGCCGTTCTAAAGGATAAAAATATGAGTGTGAAAATAGAGAGAATGGGTTGGTATGCCGCGATTGCGCTTGCGGGCGTGATGTGCGGAATGGGCTTCAAGGCGCCCGGCGACAAAGTTGGCACGGTCGATCTGAACAAGGTTTTCACGGATAGCGACTATTCGAAGAAGCAGCAAGAGACCCTCCGAGGCGCGAAGACGATCCGAGTCGGCGTCCTCGATCTGGTCAACACCTATAAGGTGCTGAAACCCGAAGACGCGCAGAAGTTTCATGACCTCTCGTTGAAGGATAAGCTCACTCCGGAAGACAAGATCGCCCTGGACAAGATCACTCAAAGCGCTAAGGACGCGGACGCTCAATATCGAGCCTTGGCCACAAAGTCCAACCCCACACCGGCAGAACTTGCACAAATCGAAGAGTTCAACCGCCACAAGGACAGCCTCGGCGTTCTGCAGCAGAAGTGGACGCAGGAGTTTAACGACGAGCTGAACGGTCTCGGCGAGAAAGCTCAGAACGACGCGATCAGCAAGATCCGCGACATCGTGAGCCAAGTTGCCAAGGAACAGGGCTTCAGCGTTGTGTTCTCATCTCAAGTCGCTCCTTATAGCGCGAACGACCTCACCGATGCGGCTACGAAGCTGATGAACAAGTCGAAGAGCTAATTCGATAAGCCCCTGTCCTTTCGCAAGGTCAGGGGCTTTTTGTGCCTGGTATTCGTACCTAGTCGCCCATAGCTTCATTTTTCATATTTGATTTGGGTGTTGGGAAGGTGCGTAACTTTGCTCCCCCCTCCGAGCACATCGTCATCCTGAGTGAAACGAAGGACCCCCTCCTGTATTTGAGCCTGGCGATCACGCAATCGGAAGCTCAGACCGCAGGAGGGGGTGTTTCGCAAGCTCAACATGACGGGTGCTTGCGGGTTTGGATCGGCTAGGTCACGACCTGCATGAACGCGACAAGTGTTAGGGACTCGTAGTCCCAAAATCTAATGCTTCTTTGAACCTAAGCGGGTATGCGCCGGTTTCATGCGCTGCGAGTCGTGCTGATCACAATTGCGTCAAGCAGGGCGTTGCATTGGGACGTTCGCACGAGTATTTGCCACTTTTTGGAAGTGCACTTGCTTGAGAGCGCTGTGATCAGCGCGGCTTAATGCGCACGTGTCGCCGCTTCACTCCGCACTCTGCGCCTACATTTGAACCTAAACAGCTCTCAACAGCTTCCGCGCGTGTTCGCGATTCACCGCGTTCTTCTCCCACGCTTTACACCGGGGGGGGCGCGAGACAAGCCACGCTGTTGATGGCGCGGTCGAACCCGCACACTCCCACAGGCTTGAAATCTTTGCGAGTCACCAGGCTTCCAATACTCAACACCGTCCTTGCTGAAGCTGTCTGCCGATCATCAATTTCATTTCGTAATTTAGCGAAATGATCACCTCAAAATGACCGAACCCGTGATATCATCATTTTCATGAATGGCGAAATGAATCACAAAGCGTACAAGGCTCTCGGGGACCCAACCCGTCTACGGATCGTGCAGTTCCTGTCCCAAATGTGTTGCGGACGCGCGGTGATGAACGAATCGGGTGGGGTCTATCCGGGGCCGACGGCCAGCGAGGTCTGCTGCCAAATTACGGGGGCCGAGAAGATCACTTCGACCATCTCTCATCACCTTCATGAGTTGGAGGCGGCCGGTTTGATAGCGATTGAGCGCAGGGGAAAACAGATGATCTGCTCTTTGAGATCACAGGCCTTTGAAGAGGTGGCTCTCAACCTTCAAAGCATTGCTCGGGGCGATGGAACCAACGCCTGTGCGGAAGCGTCGGACTGTGAACCAGGCGGAGATTGCTGCACGCCAACCGGTGAAGTGGAACAGGCCTGTTGCTGAAGCGGTACTTTGCCGAGTTCTTGGGCACGTTCGGAATCGTGTTCGTACCCGTTGCGCTTTCGGCGAGTGGAAAGCTTTCGGGCGGAGATGCTTCTCTGTTGGCGGCGGCTCTCGTATCCGGGCTTTCGGTGTTGGCCATGATCTATGCGCTGGGACCGATCTCGGCGGCCCATTTCAACCCCGCAGTGACCATCGCCTTCGCCACCGCGAAGCGATTTCCCTGGCGATTCGTTCTGCCGTATGTCCTGTCCCAACTTGCCGGCGGCATTGTGGCGGCTGGCGTGGTGGCGCTCCTTTTTGGGGCTGGGTCAGGCACGCATGTCCCCGCTCAACCAGACCTGTTGCTCCGAAACATCGGGACCGAAATGGCGATCTCGTTCTTGTTGATGCTGGTCATCATCTCGGTCGCGACGGACAAGCGCGTTTCGGGCACGGTTCCGGCCATCGCGATCGGATTCACGGTCGTGATGAATGTTCTCATTGGGGGCCCGGTAACCGGTGGCTCGATGAATCCCGCTCGTTCTTTAGGCCCCGCGGTCTTTGCCGGAGGGGCCGCCCTCACGAACTACTGGATCTACATTGTCGGGCCGATTTTGGGCGCGGTATTGGGAGCGCTGTGCTTCGAGGCGATACGACTCGAACATGAACACTCTAAGGGCGCCCCAAACGAACTCCTCGAAGCATTGGAAGAGGTTGCCGGAGAGCTATGACCGTCCTGTTCCGCCGGGTGCGGGACGAAATCGAACTCAAGGTTCGGAACTTTCTGGTCCTTCACGAAGCCGATCGTCCCGACACCTCTCTCAAAACGGATCCAAACCCATGATAAGACTTGCCATTTTCTCAGACGTTCACGCCAACCTCCCCGCCACCGAGGCGGTGATCGAATCGATCAAGTCGCAGGCTTTTGACGGGGTTTACTGCCTTGGCGATTTAGGCGGGTACGCCTCGCAACCTAACGAGGTCCAAGACGCCATCATGGCGCTGGCTTGCCCAACGATCCTTGGTAACTACGACGAAGGGGTTGGGTTCAACCTCGAAAGTTGCGGCTGCCACTACGTCAAGGAGTTCGATATCGAGATGTCGAACACCTCGTTCTTTTGGACGAGAGAACAAACTTCGGACGACCACAAGGCATGGCTGCGAGAGCTCCCGCGAGAGATCCGGTTGACCTTCGAGGGACAGCGCGTGCTGTTCTGCCACGGGTCTCCGCGAGACACCACGGAGTACCTGTTCGTGAATCGGTCGGACGGCTACCTGAAGCAGTTCACGGCGGGGGGCAAAGCCGACGCCGAAGCCGACGTGATCGTGTTCGGACACACGCACGTTCCGTTCCACCGAGAAGTCGAGGGCGTGCACTTTGTGAACACAGGAAGCGTGGGGCGACCGAAGGACGGAAACCCTCAAGCCGGGTATTGCGTGCTCACCATCGATGGATCGTCGGTCACGACTGAGCAGATCCGAGTGGATTACGATGTCGAACTCGCCTGTTCCCGCCTCGTTGCCGCCGGACTGCCCGAGTATTTCGCCGAATACCTACGCACGGGCGGGAACGTTGGCCACTAGAGAGCTTGGGTCTTGAATCCAGGGAAGGACTATCACGCGGTCGCTGAGAAGTTCCACCTCGGACAGCGGTCCAGACTCCAGGCAGGCTTTCACTCTTAAGAGTGGATCCGTGGCGCCAGCAAGCGCTAGCGACTGATTGACGATCCAGGCGTAGGGCTCAATGCCGGCACGCCTCAGGTCAGACTGAAGACTCGCGGCTTCATGGACGGGGGTCGACTCCGGCAGGGTTACGATCAACAGTTTGGTGAAGGCGGGATCTCGCAGGCGGGGGAGAAGCTCTCGGACGGTATCGGGGACGTTTGAGATCGTCCTGAGCACCTCGCGGTGATATGCCTCTGCCGCGTCCAAGAGAAGGACCGTGTGGCCGGTAGGCGCGGTGTCCAGGACCACGAACTGGGTTTCTCCAAGAGACACCGCCTCGGCGAATGCACGAAAGACGGCGATCTCTTCGGTGCAGGGCGAGCGGAGGTCCTCCTTCAGGAGTTCCAACTCATCATCGACAAGATCTTCACCGGCGGACCGAATGACCTCGGCGGTGTATTTCCGCACCTCTTCGTGAGGATCGATGCGCCCCACCTTAAGTGTTAGAGGCAACTCCCCGATCGCGTCGCTGACATGAGCGGCAGGATCGGTGGTTGTGAGGAGTACCGAGTGACCCCGAAGAGCAAGTTCCTTGACAATCGCAGCCGCCACGGTGGTCTTTCCCACTCCACCCTTGCCAAGCGTCATGATCACGCCCCGTTTCTGGTTTGCGAGGCCTTCGACCAGTGCAGTTAGGTCTATTCCCTTGATCTCCGGGAGTTCAGACGGTGTGCAGACGGCGGGGACGTCCCCCAGGAGCACTCGAATCGCCTCAATTCCGACCATGTTCATGGGGGCCAAGGGAACTTTCGATCGGGGTAGCGCTTCTAGCGACGCTGGAATGTGGGAGAGGGCATGCTCGCTTCCATCGGCCATGGCTACCGCGACAAGATCGGTCCTGTCGGCCGGGGTAAATAGTCCATTGACGATCAGTCGCTGATTGGAGACTCCTAGAGCGGCTAAATCCATGCTTGCACGACCCGCTTCTTTGAGCGTTGGTCCGTCGGGACGGGCGACAAGGAAGAGCGTGGTCTTTTCGGCGTCTTTCAGGGCGGAGACCGAGTCGCGATACAAGGTGGCCTGCTTGTCGAGGGCGGTGAGAGGGCCAAGGCAAGACATCCCGGTTGTGCTGGAATCGATGAAACCCGTCCAAGCGGAGGGAAGGCTTAGGAGTCGCAGCGTGTGACCGGTTGGCGCGGTGTCGAACACGATGCGATCGAAAGTCTGTCCGATGACGTCGTCACCGAGAAGCGCGGTGAACTCGTCGAAGGCGGCGATCTCAGTGGTGCAAGCGCCCGACAGACCTTCCTCCATATTTCGGATGGTCGCCTCGGGGAGCACGCCGCGGTAGTGACCGATAGCCCTTTCGCGATATCGGGAGGCCGCCGCTTCTGGGTCGATATTCATCCCGAAGAGACCAGGGACCGAGACGATCTCGGTCGGAGAACCGGACAATGGCGTTCCGAGCACCTCATCAAGATTCGATGCAGGATCGGTGCTAACGATCAGCGTACGCAGACCCATCGCGGTCAGATAGACGGCGGTAGCGCACGCGAGAGAGGTCTTCCCAACACCACCCTTTCCCGTGAAGAAGAGGTTGCGGGTGGTGACTCCGTCCATCCAGCCTGCCGTCACGAGGGCACCACGTTGAGGCTCCTCGGGTCTTTCGGAGGATCGATATTTAGGAACCGGCAGAGTTCCGTTCGGGAAGGATATTCTCCTTGGAAAGCGATCTGACCGTCGATCACAACCAGCGGAGGGACCTCGCTGTCTGCCTGCAGTTCGTAGCTGACGATCTCGTTAGCGACAAAGGCTTGTGGCTCGAGGGCCAGGTTAAATCGCTGAACCGTCACTCCAGGTTGCCTCGACAGCCAGGCCAGGTCCCGTGAGGCGGTGAGCAGCTTGGGATCGACGCTGGGGCCACAGACGCCAGTCGAACAGCACATGACCGGATCGAACACTTCGACTTTCCGGATCTTGACTGCCGGCTTCGTAGCTCGAATGAAAGCTCCCATGATCCTTCCATCGAGATCTCGCCGCTCCGTATCACTGAGCTTCTCGACCGCTTCACTCGCAATCGTGGAGCTCTCCAGGTGGGCAAACGTGTAGCGTCTTGTCGGCTCGATGGTTATGTCGGCAAAGCCAGCATTGCCCAGTTTATCGGCGTATTCGCCGCGTTCCATTGCGCCAGCGACACAGCCAACGTACGCTTCCATGTCTTTACGAACGGCGTCGGGAATCTCGCCATCGACTACGACATCGGAAACGGCAAATCGTCCACCGGGCTTGAGCACCCTGAAGGCTTCGCGAATCACCTGACTTTTGTCAGCGGAGAGATTGATGACGCAGTTTGAGATGATGACGTCCACCGAGTTATCCGGGAGCGGGATGTCCTCGATATGGCCTTTTAGGAACTGAACGTTAGTGGCTCCAGATTCTGCCTTATTCTGTTCGGCCAGAGCCAGCATCTCGTCGGTCATGTCGAGTCCATAGGCGAATCCGGTCGGGCCTACTCTCTTGGCGGAAAGGAGCACATCAATTCCCCCACCGCTGCCAAGATCGAGCACAATCTCCCCTTCTTTTAGCTGTGCCAAAGCGGTGGGATTTCCACAACCGAGAGAGGCGAGAAGCGCTGCCTTCGGGATTTCGGAAGCGTCCTTGTCAGAGTACAGGTTTGTGGTGATCGGATCGCTTCCATCCGAACAGCATGATCCAGTCGAGAGGTCGCTGCCGCAACAGGTTTCACCGGAAGCCTCCTCCCCACAACAGGACGTAGGCTGGTGATTCATCACCCGAAGAGCCGCCTCGCCATATCGCTTTCTCACGAGTTCTCTCACGTCTTCCCGATCCGTCAACTTTGTTTCGCTCATCTTGTATCTCCTATCGCTAGCAACAACCGGTAGGAGCCTCGTCCTCTCCCAGGTACTTAGCCAGCTTTGCCACTGCGTCCCGATTTACATTGCAGACCATGAACTTGCCGCGCTTTTCGACTTCGATGAGTCCAGCAAGCCGCATCTCCTTCAGGTGAAATGAGATGGTGGAGTTGATCTTCTCGAGCCCAGTGACCTGACAACAAACTTCGCCCACTGTCGGCCCCTGGAGGGTGTGAACATTTCCCTGGTCGCCTAACGCCACGGCGCAACATCTCGTCCGGAGGAAGCTAAAAATGCGAAGTCGGGTCGGGTCTCCTAGCGACTTAAACATCTGGGCCAGCTCAGCACTCTCATCCACAACTTCACTATACCACTACATTTCGCGAAATATCGAAATGTCATAGTTTTGTCTGTTTAGGACGGTGGGGATGGAGGTTTACCGATACCAGGGTTGCAACATTCGCTCATTTAGGCGCCGCGTTGGGGTTGCCGGCCTTCGGCCGACTTGGGTGTGATCACCTGTTCTGCCTACGTGTTGGGGGGCGGACTGCGGAGACACGAATCTAGAGAAGTCGGCAGTTTGCAGTGAGCGGTTTGCAGTCCAGAGAGAATCGGCCAGGCGGCGCCTTCCGTTGGTAGGCGAACTGCGGAGACAGTAATCATTCTCCGTCTACGGGTCCGTCGGAATGAGGACGTAACTCTTCCGGGACTACTAACCGCAAGCCGCTAAAGCCTCAGAATCATTCTGGTCCTACGGGCCGACCGGAGGGACGAGGCCCCCCGGTACCGCTCACAGCTAACCGCCTAACCGCTAACCCCCCGCAGTTACTCGCCCGCCGGTGCGGCGGAGGGGGCAGGAGTTGGGGTTGGGGCGGCGGCGTTGCCAGCCTCGAAGCCGCTTAGGAAGTTTTCGCCGAGCAGCTTCTTCACGATAGAGAGCTGGTTGACGGCGTACTTGCGGGCCCGTGGTGGGATGATTCGGGTGTCGACTGGTTCGAACGAGAACGACGGACCGGAGGTGTTCCAGCTTGCCAGCGTGGTCTTGAGCCAATTGGCGTCGTCACGGGCCGGGGTGTCCATTTTGAAGTGGGCGCCTCGACTCTCGTCTCGGACGATCGCGCCTCCGACGATGGCCTTTGACTGCTCGATCATGTTGATGACCGCGCGAGTGAACGGGACTGCCTGATTGCTCCAGCCGCTATCGTCGACCAGCGCGCACTGTCGGGCTCGGACCGTGAGGTCGTCGAGCTTCTTCCGGGCCATTAGCAGATCGGCCTGGACTCGCCAGATGCCGCAGTTGTTCCACATGACGTCGGCAAGTTCTGCGTGAAGGCGGTACGGGTTCTCGGCGCCGTTGCTCTTTCGAAGCGTGTCGTATTCCGACTGCTTCTCGAGCTGAGCCGACTGGAGAGCAGAGGCTGAAAGCTCTGAACCGATGGGTAGGTTCTGGACATAGGCCATCACTCCCTGAGCGGCGATTTCGCCGCCGACGAGGCAGGAGAGAAGCGCGTTTGCGCCCAAGCGGTTGGCACCGTGATACTGGTACTCGCACTCGCCTGCAGCGTAGAGACCAGCGATGTTGGTCATCTGGTTCTTGGGGCTGTCGACGTCCCATGTGCCGTCGCCGTTGGTCTCATAGCCGACCCACAGTCCGCCCATGGTGTAGTGAACGGCAGGGTAGATGCGCATGGGAAGATCGATCGGATCTTCTCGCATGAACTTCTCGTAGATCTCAAGAACGCCTTCGAGCTTGTCGTTGATCTGCTCTCGGGTATAGGGTCCGCCTCGGCTCTGGTGAAGCTGGGTGATGTCGAGATACGCCTGCTGGCGTCCCTTGATGCCCTGTCCGTTGCGGCAGACGCAGTAGATGATGAACGACACGATGTCGCGGGAGAGCAGGTTTCCGTACTTCGGATCCATCTCTTCGCAGACGTACCAACGATCCTTCTCGGGAATGTCGGTCGGAACTCGCTCGTCCATGGGGTTGCGAGGCACCCAAACTCGGCCACCTTCTCCACGAACCGATTCCGAGATAAGTCGGCACTTGTCTTCGCCGGGAATCGCGGTCGGGTGAATCTGAACCATCTCCGGGTTGCCGTAGTGCACGCCGGCTTGGTAGCAGATCGAGACTGGGGAACCGGTGTTGATGATGGAGTTGGTGCTCTTGCCGAAGATGAGTCCGTTTCCGCCGGTGCACATGACAACCGCATCGGCCGCAAACGCCTCGATCTTCATCGTGCGGAGATCTTGAGCGGTGATACCTGCGCAACGATCTTCGGAATCCTTAATGACACCGAGGAACTCCCAGGCTTCGTACTTCTGAACGAGACCGGAGTCTTCGAATCGGCGCACCTGCTCGTCAAGGGCGTACAGAAGCTGCTGCCCCGTAGTGGCGCCGGCGTAAGCGGTCCGGTGCTTGAGGGTGCCGCCAAACCGGCGGAAGGAGAGCAGTCCTTCATTCGTTCGATTGAAGGGCACGCCCATGCGATCCAAGAGGTAGATGATGGCGGGAGCGCGCTCTGCCATTCGCATGACGGGTGGCTGGTGGTTGAGGAAGTCTCCGCCAGTGATCGTATCTTCAAAGTGAAGATTCGGCGAGTCCCCCTCTCCTCGGATGTTAACCGCGCCATTAATTCCACCCTGGGCACAAACCGAGTGGGACCTTTTCACGGGAACGACACTGAAGAGCTTCACCCGGTGTCCGGCTTCAGCCAACTTCATAGTGGTCATGAGACCGGCAAGGCCTCCACCCACAACGACGACGGTTCTCTGCGCTGCCATAGCTTTCCATCATTCTACGCTCCCAGGTCGGTCCAATACTTCACGGGGGGTGAACACATGCCTTCGATCAGCGTCCAGTCTGCACATCATCGTGAAAAAAGGGCAAAAAGGGCATATAGTGATCGTATGGTCAATCACGCAACGATGCTGATTTTGGGATTGGGTCTCAATGACCTCCGGGCGACCCGGCGAGGCAAATCGAATGATCGGCTCCGCTTACTCTGAAGTGGCCGAGGCTCTCGCGACCGAGGGAGCGAAAGACCTCGCAGCCATCATCGGTGGAATAAGAGACAAGAACGAGTTATTGCTCGATGCGGCGTATTCGTTGGACGAGCGAGTCATTGTCGCCGCGCTCGAAGCGGGGGCAGACCCAAACGCTCGGTCGGCCGCCATCGGAGCGCAAGGCGCGGAGACTCCACTACACCGCGCGGTCCGGGGTCATGGTGACGGGAACTTCGAAAAGATCGCGAAGATTCTCATCGATGCGGGCGCCGACACGAACGCGAGGAATGCAGCCAAAGACACCCCACTCCACGCGGCAATGTATGAGCGCGAAGATCGGGTGATCGTGCTCATCAATCTTGGCCTCGATCCGAATGTGCTTGACGATTCTGCTCAGCCTCTTTTCATCAAAGCGATCCTGCTCAACATGATGGAACTGGCCCAGTTGCTCCTAACCAACGGAGTACCGGTGGACACTCGAGACCTAAGAGGGCAAACTGCACTCCTCGTGGCGACTCGCGAAGGGCGGATCTCGGCGGTCAAGTTCCTTCTTGAGCACGGCGCCGATCCCAATGCGGCGGACGTGAAGCATTACACGGCTAAGCGTGTAGCACTGGAAAGCGAGGATCCTCACCTGGAGGTTCTTTTCAATCCACCGACCAACGCCGCCGTTCATGCCCCGATATCGAAGGCGGAAAAATCGGGTTGCGCGATTAATTCGGCGGTGCTAATGGTGCTCTTTTTACTTTCGATCGTCATCTGGGCAAGTCGGCAGTAAGAGGCAGTTCCGTTAGAATGGTCGCTATGTTAACCGTTCTATTTGCGAGCCTCGTGTTGGCGCCCGCATCGACTTCGTCCAAGGCGCAAATTTTCGCGATAACCGATGCGAGGGGAACGGCATCATGGAGCGGGACGGGATTGCGGCTCAAGACCGTGCTCAAATCTAAGAAATTGTCCTTCCGACCGGGGACGCCGGGTACGGGCAGAAGCGGGGCCACAGTCTTCCTAGCGCTTTATCCTCGCGACAAGGCGCACGCACCTGGAGTGCAATGGCGATTCGAAAGGAACGTGGTCGTGCGCGGAAGCGGAGTATCAAGCGGAGATTTTGTTCCCGGTTGGTCCGGCATCGCTTGGACAGAGTTTGACTCCACGAAGAAGACGGTCAGGCTTGACGTTGGCGTAGCCGACGGTCCATGGAAAACTTCCTTCACGCAAGGCCACGACAAAAACCTGATTGTAAGAGCGGGAACGTCCACTGGAGCGAAGGCTCCGTCATGCGAGATTCGAATCAAATACCAGCCAGAAATGGAGTCAAAGGACTGGCATATCGTCGCCTACGACCGATCAGGGCACGAACTCCCGTTCCTCGGTACGGCAACACTTCCCGGCTCGACGGACGTTCTCGTAGACTTTTCGGCAAAAGCGAGTCAGGTCTACACCTACGCGTTCCAAATCCGTCCTTACTCATGGACCACTTTTGCTCGTGTCCCGACCCGAACGATCAATTAATTCAAGGCTGGTATGGTCCGCCAGGTACGCCCCATCCCCATTTCGGCATTGGGTTGTCATCTGGTGGATCGATCGCTCCTTCCTGAGAATTGATCACGGCTAAGCGGGTACCCCACTCGATATAGGCGAGAAACGCAGAGCGAAATTCGGGGTCGGTTGGAAGTCCGACGTCGTCGGAAGTATCCAGCAACAGATCCACCCATCTTCTTCTTTGCGCCTCAGTGAGATGGCGATGGAAGTGGTGGCGGATCATCTTCGAGTGGCTTCCGAACTGTTCTGAATAGGTTCTGGGGCCTCCGAGTACTTCGGCGATGAACGCGGCGACGTGCTTCGGATGGTCGGCTGGCATGTTCTTGAACACATCTGCCAGCACGGAATCATCGGGAATTCGGCGATAAAACTCCTCGGTTAGGCGTTCGAAGGCGGGCATGCCTCCTGCCCATTGGTAGAGCGTTGGGACGGGTTGAGTCATGACGCCGTTTTACCCTCACGTGCCAAAGAGGCCAGGGGCTAGATGGTGCGTCTTTCCTCTCCAGATCAGGGTTGCGGGGATCGGGGTATCGATCTTCAGTCGATCGTTTTCGAACTGGACCGTGAGGTCTCCATCAGGGTGGGCGATGCGAGCGTTGAATCGTTTGAGGCGACCGGGACGTGGCTCGATGACACTGCGTCGCCAGCCTGGGGCGTCGCTGGTGACGCCAGCTACGATCTGTAGGAAGCCTAGAGCAGGGTGGGCGGACCAGGCGTGGCAGTCAGACCGGACCGGAGGAGGATTTTCGGCGAAAGTGGTGAGACCATCTTCGATCATCTCCTTCCACGGGCCCATGTGCGCAAGGTAGTCATCCGGAAGGAGCGCCTGATGCTTGTAGTAGTCGAAGTAGTAAGTGCACCGGTCCGCCTTGCCTAGGTCAAGCAGATGACCTGGCCAGGGGGAAACGGGGATTCCGAGCCAGCGTTGGGCGATTCGGTAGAGCGCCTCTGAATGCTCCGAGGGATGCCAATGGGTGTCTTCGATGTGGGTGATCAGTCCGTAATTTTGGCCGTACTCTCTGTGAAGCCTCGCGGCGAAGTCTTTGAGCTCGTGGGCGACGGATCGGCGGTCTCCCTTGGCTCGTAATTCTACGGTCGCGATCTGGGCGAGCAAAAGGGTGAGTCGGTGCATGGTCGAGCCGGAACCTCCCGGTGGAACGCCATTCGTCCAAGTTGGGACCCAGTCCCCAAACTGCCAAAACTGCTCGGCGGCCGGATCGATCATCGATTCGTACGTCGCCAGAATTCGCTCGTTGGCCCGATGCTCAGGGTCGGTCAGCTCCCGGTGACGATCGTAAAACAGCGCGTCCTGTTGCATCAGGATCCACCAGAGGCTAAAGGGGGGGATCGTTTGGGTCATCCGGTTCGGGTAACGACTCTCCGTCAAACCGTTATCGAGAAGCGACCATCGAAACTGCTCGACGGCATTTCGTGCCAACGCCCGGTCGCGACTCAAGTAGTAGTGAATCATCGTCTGGATGCGAGTGTCTCCGGCGTACTGCATCTGCTCGTAGTAGGGGCAGTCGTAGTAGGTCTCTCCCGCACATCTCTCGGCGGTGCGGATGGACACGTCCCACAGCGGCTTGATCGACGGGTCGTCAGACTCAAATTCCGACTCCACCTGGTAGGGGTATCCGGTCTCCCGGAGCTGGAGCCCCTCCAGACGAACTGGTCCATCCGACTCAATTTCGACGTAGCGGAAGGTTCGGAACCACAGAGGCTCGAAAGAGATCAGGCCACGTCCAAGCGTCACCTTGTCTTGATAGCCGCGCAGTTCCTTGCCGGCTACGTCGTCTCGGTGACCCTTGTCGCCATTTGGCGTCCACATCGCTTCGCCGTACGTGATCTTGATAACTGTTCCGGGTGCTCCGCTAAACGAGAACCAGGGGTACGCGCACAGAAGCTCGCGAAAGTCGAGTACCGCTGGGTGCTCGGGGTCGATCGCGTGCCCAGCCTCAAGAGGATGCTTCGTGTGATCTCCAGCAAGTGGGTCTCCAATGAATCCGTGACGCACGGTTGGCACGATGGGGAGCGGGTTGTATTTGACAGGAGGGATGGATCGCGGAATGAGTGCCCATGCTGGTTCGAATGTGGCCCCTCGGGACGACGCGCCACGAACGACGTTGGGGGTCTTCCAGGTTTGAGAATCCCCTGCTCCGAGGTCGGTCCAGTTCGGAAGAAGGTTGCCATCGAGGGTCTCGCCCGGGCCGATATCGATATAGAAATTGCGGATATTGCGGCCCATCATCTCGAAGTCCCATCCATGAACCCTCGCAACCTCCCAATGGTCAGGCGTGGATAGCCCGTGGGTGGGGTCATCGAACAGGAATGCAGTTCGAAACGCAATCTGAGCCATCGGCGCCCAGTAGCCAAAGCTCCAGACGAGGGCAACGATGGTGTTCTCTCCTGGCCCCAGATAGGGCGTCAGATCGATCGTGTCGTAGAACCAGTGCTCAAGGTCACCCCGTTGCGGCCCCAGCGCCACGACGTGACCGTTGACGAGGAGTTTGTACCGGTTGTCGGCCGATACGCGCACCGAGACGGGAACGCCTTTTGCTTCCCATTGAAACGTGCGCCGAAACGCGAAGATGCCGATGTCCGCCTTTGGATCGTAGGCGGGGCCAATCCATTTCCCTGACCAACCCATTGGCTGATTGTAAGCTTATTGGGCTCTCATTAGTGCCGCGAAGCTTCTACGCCACTCTTCCAAATCTCCCACGCGGGCTTCGCACGTAGGTCTCCATCGAAGAACCCGGAGTGGAGCCACATCTCCATGGCTTCCGAGCCGGCGGGCATCTTTGCGTAGAGCTTGTCGTAGTCGACGGCCAAGTACCACGTCACGAACAGGTAATGATCTTGCTTTGCCAACCGGAAGAGATCTTGGACGTAGGCGGCCTGGAGTTCGGGGCTGCCGGTCATCTTCAATCCGTACTTCGGGAGGTCGACGTTTTTTGAGACGAAGCCGGTTTCACAGAGCGCGATGGGTTTGTCGGTGTAGGCTCGGATCCAGGCTAGCGGCTTACGCCACGGCTTGTCCTCGCGATAAGGAATCGCACCAAATTTCTCATCGAACGACGAGGCGTAAGGATAGAAGCTGAGTCCCACATAGTCGCTGTGAGCGATGAGGTTCTTGGCGGCGCGCGCCTCACGGTCGGAGCGGAGATCTCCAAGCCCGAAGGAGATGCCGATCTGAACGTCTGGGAACTCCTCCTTGATGCGCGAACGAACGCTCTCGTACAGGTTTTCGAAGTGGGGCCATCGGTTGAAGTCGCGCGACATGATCTCCCCACCCTCAATCCCCAGGTTCAAGAACTTCGGATCAAACAGCTTCATCACTCGCCGAGCGTAGTTCAGATAGGCTCTTTCGACCTTCGGATCGTCGAGCGGGACATTCTTGAACTCCTCTGGCATGGGAATGCGCGATTGGTCGCCGGTGGCTGGCGCAAGGCTCTTTCGGTCGGTGTCGAGCGGCGCTAGTCCGACGTAAAGTACATGGTCGTTGGGGACGGCGCGGGCTTTGTCCTCCAGTTGCCGTTGCACCCGAGCTGGAAAGGGCGCGTCGGCCAAGGCTTCCTTCCAAGGGATGCCGTCATCAAGGTGGACGGCATACAAAGTCGAATGGGGCACGATCGTCGCTTGGACCTTCTCCACCGCCTCAAGGCTGAAATCGTACGGAAACGGCGTGATACCAAACAGCGTTCTCGTTTTCGCGTTTGCCTGGGCGTTTGCCGCACCTTGCTGCGAGGAGACCGGATAGATCCGGTTTGCCTAGGGCGCGCACGGAGTCATCAGTGCGATGGGAGCGCCGACACTGAAGAGCGCGAGGCGATGGAAGAACGACTGCATGGGGAGATCTCCGTGGTCCGTTCGAAATTACCCGGGTGGGTCGAATGGTTCCGGGAACAAGATAGGTCCCCATTTACGGTTAGGCGGCCATCAATCAACCTAAGAAGATTTCAACAAAGTCGATTTTTGTCTTCAAATCTTCGATTCGGGCTAGCAGGGGTAGTTTTCAGACGCTGAAAACAGTAATATGATTTTGTCTATTGATTAAGTAGACAATTAGGGTGATGGCGCGCATAGCCTCCAAGTCTGGGCGTTGACTACGGGATTGGGTGCGCGCCACTTTTTTTGAGTTTGTAGTTCGCAGTTAGCAGTGGCGGAGAAATCCAGGGTCTGACTTATAGTCCTGGTTGTGAGCCCCAACTCACGTTTGTTGAAGTTACGAGAACGTCTTTGCCAGACAGAAGGCGGCCCCGGCAGCTAGACCACCGACCACAACCGTTTGGATCGCACTCTGAATTGGGGAAATTCCGGCCGCTTTTCCCTTGAGAAGGCCAAAGACCAACAACGCGATCATCGTGGAACCGGCCGAATAGGGTAGCGCGTCCACTGCTTTCGAGACAAAGAAGTAGGGGATAAGAGGCACAATCCCTCCGACGATGTAGGCACCGGCGATGGTGAGGCCGCTCTGAAGCCCCCGCTTGGGATCTGGCCGTTCCAAACCCAATTCGAATCTCATCATGAAGTCGACCCACTTCTCTTCGTTTTTGCTGAGGGCGAGGGCGGCCCGATCCGCATCCTCGGCCTCAAGGCCATAGTCCATCAGGAGTTGGGAGACTTCGGCACGTTCTTTGTCGGGGATCTCCGCGACCTCGCGAATCTCGCGCTCTCGTTCGGCCCGGTAGTGCTCGGCATCTCCACGCGCGGCTAAGAATCCTCCGAGGCCCATGGCGATGGAGCCTGCGGCAATTTCTGCTCCGCCGGCGGTAAGGACTAGGCGACTGGCAGCGACGGCTCCCGCGAGACCGGCGGCCAGGGCGAAGGGAACGGTGAGCCCGTCCGACATGCCGATGACGATATCGCGAATCGTCTCGCCTCCGGAAAAATGTTTTTCGACATGCGGTTGCATGTGCCGAGTATGGGCACGGATCTCGCTACTTCGTCGCTTCGTAAGCAAAGTATCCGGCCATGATGAGCCCGTAGACGGCGATGCCCAGCCGCAGCTTGTTAGGGTCGATGCGTTGAGAGAACCTGGCAGCGTAGAAGCCACCGAAAATGGAGCCGCAGGTCAACGCCAAGGCGGGAAGTGGATCGATCAGTCGCTGAAACACGAACACCAACGAACACACGAAGTTGATGATCACTCCGAGCCAGTTCTTCACCGCGTTGAGCTCGTGGATGGTGCCCTCGATATAAAGGGCAAACGCGGCCAGCATCATGATGCCCATGCCAGCGCCGAAGTAACCGCCATACGCCGCGACGAAGAACTGAAGAATGCAGCCCACCCAAAGGGGTGTCTTCTTGCCGTCGCGAGCCGCGAACGCCTTTACTTGGGGCTGGAGAAACAGAAGCAGGTCGGCGACCAAAATCAGAAACGGGACTGCCAGCTTGAAACCATGCTCGCTCGTGTTCATGAACAGGAGCGCGCCCATTGCCGAACCGATCGCGGTTGGCAGGAACAACGTTTTCAAGTAGTGACCGGTCTTGGGAAGCAGGTTCTTGAATCCGAACGCGCCTCCCAAGGAACCGGGCCACAGAGCTACCGAGTTTGTCGCGTTAGCGATCTTCACCGGCATGTGGAGTCCGAGAGTCAGCAAGGGGAACGTGATGAGCGACCCGCCACCGGCGACGGAGTTGATCGCGCTGGCCACCGCGCCCGCGAAGAACAGAAGGATGTACTGGGCCGCGTTCAGAGTTGCTCCAGAACGCTTGCCGATTCGACGGCAGCCTGAGCGGCCTCTCGGCCCTTATTGCCGTACTTCAGCCCCGCTCGGTCCAACGCCTGGTCTTGGGTGTCCGGAGTGAGCACTCCCCAGGCGACGGGAATTCCGAACTCGGTCTGGAGCCCCATCAGCGCCCCGCCGACGTCTCCGCCCAGCAGGCGTGCATGGGGCGTCTGACCCTGCAGAATGCATCCCAACGCAATGACCGCGTTCGGACGTCGATCGGGAGTTCGGGAGAAAAGTCCGTTCACGATCGGAGGAATTTCCCAGGTGCCGGGAACGTGAATCACCTCGACGGCGGGGTCGCCCAGGCGCTTGAGCTCCGAAAGCGCTCCGTCCAAAAGCTCCTTCGTCACCAGTTCGTTCCAACGACTGACTACAATCGCGATGCGCTTTCCGCTCGCGTCCATCCGCCCGTGAATCTCCTGCACGCATACAAGTATGAGCGAATCAGCGGCCCTTGGCCGCGGAGTATTGGAGTGGCGGAGCGATGGAGTGGTGGGTCCAGAGGGGAATGGACGAGATCCATTGAATCCGTAGGCCAAGAATGAGGCGGTCGCTCCTCCGGTACCGCAAACTGCCAACCTCCAACATATAACCAGTAGAATCAATAAGGCTTACGAACCCTGTGTTAGTAGATTCGCGCAAAATTGTCCAATATTCGTGTATCTCCCGCTAACTCGGGGCAGAATAGATACGTCTAAGCCAATGGTAAAGATGGTGAAGAAGCCAGTGACCCCTACGTTTGTGCCCCGACGTCGTCGTCTGGCATTCCAAGATCTACGCCTGCTGGGTCTCGTTGCGTCGTGCACGTTCCTCGCGGGAGTCGCCCTTCAACCGTCGCTGGTACGCGGCCAATCGCAGAAAAAGAAGCCGAAGCACGCTCAACCGGCGGCGGCATCTTCAACGCCTTCGGCGAGCTACGCGACTGCCGTCGGCGCTACCGTCAACAAGTATTGTGCGCCCTGTCACTCCGGAGCGGACGCGCCGGCCGGCATCTCGTTCGACAAGCTGAACGCCCAGAATCTAGTCAAGAACCGCGACGTTTGGGACGACATCACTCGCAACATCGCCAACGGCCACATGCCGCCTCCCAACAATCCAAAGCCTTCACCTGAAGCGCGTGAGGCGTTGGTCAACTGGGTGACGGCGACCATGAACGCGAGTTGCGCCCTTGCTGACCCAGGGCGAGTTACCGTTCGCCGACTGAACCGACAGGAGTACGACAACACGATTCGCGATCTCGTTGGGGTCGAGTTCCATCCTTCGGACGACTTCCCATCCGACGACGTCGGATATGGATTTGACAACATCGGAGACGTCCTCTCCGTGTCACCCCTTCTCACCGAGAAATACCTCTCCGCTGCCGAGAAGATCGCCGAGTCGGCGATCGTGGTGCCCAAGACGGAGCACCGTCTGCTGCTTGCCAGCGAAATGAAGGACGACGCCGGTCACTCAAGCGAGCAGACTCCGGCCGAACTGTTTACCTTTGGTTCGTTCCACTTCGAATTGGCATTTCCACAGGTTGGTGTCTACCGTTTGAAGGTGCTAGCGGGGCAGGATCAAGCTGGTCCGGATGCGGCCAAGATGGCGGTTTCGATGGACGGCCAGGAGATCGGCCGAGTGGATGTGACCGGCAGCAAAACCGCGCCGGTGGCGTTCGAGTGGCCGCTCAAAGGTGACGGCGAAAAGCACAAGTTTGCGGTCAAGTTCCTGAACGACTTCTACGACCCGAAGGCCCCTGCCGGACATCAGGACCGGAACCTTTGGGTTGAATCGGCCGAACTCATCGGCCCGCTTCAGGGCGATGGCGCTTTCTCTGACGCCCACCGCCGGGTCATGATTGCCGATCCTCAGAAGGACGGCAAAGAGGTCGCGGCCAGGAAGATCATCCGTAACTTCGCGACGCGCGCCTTCCGGCGGCCGGCGACCGATGAAGAGGTGAACCGGCTGATGAAGCTGGTGCACCTCTCCGACCAGTCGGGGGAGCCATTTGAAGCGGGCATTCGGGTTGCGATGGAAGCGGTGCTGGTGTCACCGAACTTCCTTTTCCGAATCGAGCGTGAGCCGAGTTCGCAGACCGGCGGCTCCAAGACGCTCAACGACTACGAAATCGCCTCGCGCCTGTCTTACTTCCTGTGGGCTTCGATGCCAGACGACCAGCTTTTGGCCCTCGCCCAGAAAGGAAAGCTCCACGATCCGGCGGTTCTCCAGCTTCAGGCGACCCGGATGCTGCAAGACCCTCGGGCACACACTCTGGCCGACAACTTCGCCGGGCAGTGGCTGGAGCTTCGTAAGCTACAGACTTTCACACCTGCCGCAGGCACGGCTCCCGATTGGAACGACGAACTTAGGGCGGCGATGACCACCGAGACGAAGATGTTCTTCAACCGAGTGGTCGGAGAAGATCGCAGCATCATCGACTTCATCGATGGTCGGTACACCTACGTCAACGAGCCTCTGGCCAAGCACTACGGAATCAAGGGCGTGTATGGACCTGACTTTCAGAAAGTCGAACTGACCGATGGATTGCGAGCTGGGGTTCTCACCCAAGGCGCGGTACTTTCAGTCACCAGTAACCCGACCCGCACATCGCCCACCAAGCGAGGCAAGTGGGTTCTCGATCAGATTCTCGGCACGCCTCCCCCACCGCCGCCTCCCGGCGTCGGCACGATCGTGGACGAGGGACACCTTCTAAAGGCGTCGACCCTTCGAGAGCTCATGAACGAGCACCGGAAGAATCCCATGTGCGCTTCTTGCCATGCACGCATGGATCCGATCGGATTCGGGCTTGAGAACTTCGACGCTACCGGAAAATGGCGGGACGTCGAAAACGGCAAGTTTCCCATCGACGCATCTGGCGTTCTGCCAGATGGACGAAAATTCAACGGACCTGCTCAACTCAGAGCGATTCTGTTGTCTAATAAAGACGGCTTCGTCCGATGTCTGTCGGAGAAGTTGATGACGTACGCCCTCGGGCGTGGCGTCGATGGCGCAGACCGTTGCGCGATCGACAAAATCGTGGCCCAAACAAAGGCGAAACAGTATCGGTTCTCGAGTCTCGTAGACGCGATTGTCACCAGCGATCCGTTCCGACTTCGAGGCAAAGACGGAGCAACCCAATGACGCAACTCAATCGAAGAACGTTTCTGAAAGGAGTGGGGACAGCGATGTCCTTGCCTCTGCTGGAAGCGATGGTTCCCACCGCCGCTCTCGGCGTCTCCAAGGCAGGCGCGGTGGCGCCTACTCGAATGGCGTTCCTGTTCGTGCCTAACGGCGTGAACATGGCCCACTGGACTCCGTCGGAAGGTGGCCTCGGCTACAAAATGCCGGATACCCTGGCCCCGCTGGCCGATCTGCGAGACAATTTCGACATTCTGACCGGTCTCACCCAGCAGCATGCCTTCGCCAATGGCGATGGCCCGGGTGACCACGCCCGGTCGACCGCATGCTTCCTCACCGGCGTTCAGCCCAAGAAGACCTCCGGTGCGGACATTCACAACGGCATCTCGGCCGACCAGGTTGCCGCCCGCGAAATCGGAAAGCACACCCGGTTCGCATCGTTGGAAATCGGTTGCGAGCGCGGTGGACAGAACGGGGACTGCGACTCCGGCTACTCCTGCGCCTACTCCTCGAACATCTCTTGGCGATCTGAGAACACGCCGATGGCTAAAGAGGTTAATCCTCGACTCGTCTTCGAGCGACTGTTCGGCAATGGTAACCCCGGAGAGTCTCGGGAGAGCCGCACGCGGCGAGACCTGTTCCGCCGAAGCATTCTCGACTTCGTGCTGGAAGACGCGGAGACCCTGAAGGGTCAACTGGGGCGACACGATCAGCGAAAGCTAGACGAGTACTTCACCGCGATTCGCGAAATTGAGGAACGACTCGTCAAGTTTGAATCGAACGGAGCGGCGGCAGCACTGGCAAACGTCAAGGCACCGGGCGGTATCCCTAGCACGTACGGTGAGCACATCCGTCTGATGGGCGACATGATGGTCCTTGCATTCCAAGCCGACTTGACGCGGGTCAGCACCTTCATGTTTGCCAACGACGGCAGCAATCGCAGCTACCACGAAATTGGAGTAGAGGAAGGCCACCACGACATCAGTCACCACGGCGGCAACCCGGACAAGCTCGAGAAGAAAAAGAAGATCGACACGTTCCACGTGGAGCAGCTTGCCTACATTCTGAAGAAAATGAAGTCGATTAAGGAAGGGAACTCCACCCTGCTCGACAACACCGCCCTGATCTACGGAGCGGGGATCAGCGACGGAAACCGCCATAACCACGACGACCTCCCGATCCTTCTGGCCGGAAAGGCCGGCGGGCTCCAGGGCGGCCGACACATCATCTACAAGGACTACACGCCGATGAACAACCTGTTCATCTCGTTGCTCGACCGGGCCGGTGTTCGAACCGACCATCTCGGCGACGCGACCGGCAAGCTCGAAGGCCTGTTTTAATTCGCGAGAGCATCTCGGAGAAGTCCCAGCGCGATCTGCGTCGTTCGCCGCTGGGTCTCCTCCCGCTCGCTGCGGAATTTGTTTTCCACCACTTTGGTGCCTGATGGTCCGGCGATGGCCGTGTAGACCAGTCCCACCGGTTTGTCTCCCTCGGCTGTTGGGCCCGCATTTCCGGTCGTCGCCAATGCGTAGGTCGCGCCGAGCGCGTTTCGCACTCCTTCCGCCATCTCTCGGGCAACCACTTCACTGACCGCGCCATGGGTTCGGAGGCTCTCCGCCGAGACCTGGAGCAAAGCCTGCTTGGTGGCCCACGAGTAGGCCACGATCCCGCCTAGGAACACCTTGGAAGCGCCGGGGACGGACGTGATGCGCGCGGCCAACAGGCCGCCGGTGATGCTCTCGGCGACCGCCAGCGTCTGAGATCTTTCGGCCAGACGCTCGACGAGGCTGCTCTCAAGCGTGGTGTCGTCGGTTCCGAAGACATGGTTGCCGAGGATGCCGCGAATCCGTGCTTCAACGGGTGCGATGATCTCATTTGCCAGTTCCACGCTGGTGGCTCGCGCGGTGATTCGGAGGTGAACTTCTCCGGGGTGCGCATAGGGAGCGACCGTCGGCTGTTCGGAGTCCATCAGGTCTCGGATCATTTCCTCGACATGGCTCTCGCCCATTCCCACGACGCGCAGAGTCTTCGAGTGGATGACTTCGCCACCCTGTTTGTGAACCAGGTAGTCCCTTACTGGCCCGTTGGCCATGGGGTTGAACTCGCCTCGTGGTCCGGGAAGGGCGATCACCGTCTTGCCGTTCTTTTCGGCGAGGAGCCCGGGGGCGGTGCCGTAGGGATTATCGATCAGAGCCGCCGATTCTGGCCGGTACGCTTGGCGGGCGATCGACTCCACCCATCGAAATCCTCTCGACGCAAAAATGTCCCGTAGTTGCTGCTCGTACTCCGGCAGGTGAACGAGTTCGTCTCCGAGCGCTTCCGCGATGGCGTCGCGGGTGAGGTCATCGACGGTCGGGCCGAGCCCTCCGATCGTTACCACGATGTCGGCATGGGCGAGGGCGTCTTTCAGGGCAGTGACCAGACGATCTCGATTGTCGCCTACCGTGACCCGGCGGGTGCAGGCGACCCCGCATTCGGCCAAGATCTTCGCCATGGTAGGGGCATGGGTATCCACGATCTGTCCCAGAAGCAGTTCCGTTCCGACGGAGACGATTTCGGCGTTCACATCTCATTGTGACCCCGTCGGTGGTTCGACTGACACCAGGCCTGGACACAACGACGGAGCTTTTGGACTTGACAATCGTCCATCAAGAATGTGATCTGGTCGTCCGTGAGTATCCGATGGGAGAGAAGACTCCCTCCTGTCCGCAAAAGAAGTGTAGAGTATGGCGTGATAGCGTGCCGACGCGATCGAAGATGGATAGCATCTGCGATCGTTCTCCTCACTTTAATAGGCACTCCGTTTCGGTGCTTCGGGCAGACCCCGAGCAGTCAATTGCCGACCGACCCGCTGCCAGTCATTCGGTTCAACGATTGGCAACAGACCGACGACTTGGAGTTCGGCGCCGAATTCGACGTCACCTTCCCCAGCGCGTTCAAAACCGGCATCCCGAACAACGACACGGTGCCACTGAAGGTGCTGATCCCCTCAGATCCCGCGTTTCCCGGGCCGTATCCGGTCGTGTTGATCCTTCACTATTGGGGCGCGACCGACCTTCGGGCCGAGTTCTCGCTGGCGTCCGACCTGAACTCGCGAGGGA
Source organism: uncultured Armatimonadota bacterium (assembly GCA_903904815.1). Taxonomy (GTDB): domain Bacteria; phylum Armatimonadota; class Fimbriimonadia; order Fimbriimonadales; family Fimbriimonadaceae; genus Fimbriimonas. The sequence continues at coordinate 6,245 of CAIVDU010000082.1, read as the reverse complement.
TTGCGGCGGCCATCATGACCTTGCCGTATCACCTGGAGCGTACGCCTCCCGGACATCGTTCGGGCGACCTGGCGGTTCCCGCCACCCCGGAGGGGATCAAACAGTCGAGCACTCAGGCGGTTCTCGACATTCGTCGGTCGATCGACTTCCTCAAGTCCCGGAGCGAATTCAAATCGACTCGGACCGGCATTTCGGGCACGAGCCTCGGTTCGCTGATGGCCGCTCTTGCGTACGGAATCGACACTCGGATCGACTTTGGCGCGTTCGTTCTGGGCGGGGCGAACTTCGCCCATATTCTTTGGTCCTCGTCACGGGTCACCCCGCAGCGTGAGGCGTTGAGGCACGCGGGATACACGGAGGAGGCGCTTCGCCAGTACCTGACGCCGGTCGAGCCGCTCACCTATCTCCCGCGCAAAGCGCCGACCGCGACCTTCGTGGTGGGGGCGAGGTACGACACGGTGGTCTCGCCAAAGTCGACCCAGGAACTGATCGATGTGCTGCCCGGTGTGCGTACGATGACCCTGGAGACCGGCCATTACGGCGGAATCTTCGTAGAAAGAAAGGTGCTGCGCGAGGTTTCAAACTTCTTCTACAACTCGTTTAAGGACCGGCCCTTCGAGGCTCCCAAGAAGCTGTATGCGCCGACCATCCGCCTCGGGATCAAGTCGGACAGCTCGAACGGCGTCGACGTGGGCGTAGGCATCGATCTGGTTCGGTTCGACCCGCTGGGCCAGAATTATCTCAACTTCTTCCTCACCCCCAAGGGTCCTCAGCTGATCCTAGCCCATCAGATTGGGACGGGATTCGCGATTGGGGCGACCGGGTCGTCTCGGGGAGCGGGGGTCGGCCTGTTCTGGAGCACCGTGCTATGACGGTGGGTGACTGCACCCTCGGGGCGTCCCAGAATCTCTTGCAGACGTATCTCCGGCTGGGGTTGGCCACTCCGGGCGCGATCTGGGAGCGGGAGGAGGGGTTTGACCTGTGCCTGGGCGATCTGGACCACCCGATCTGCAACTTCGCCGCCGGGCTGAACCTCGACCCGTGGTCGGCCCGCCGCCTGGTGACGATCGCCGAGAGTCGGCCCAGTTTCAATGTGTACGCCTCGCCGGGAGACGGTCCGGAGTATCTGGACGAACTGCTGGTGCGCGCGGGCTTCTGCCATGCCTACCGCCTAGTCCAGCTGGTGGCCGAGCCGCCCGAGGAGGACTCGTTTGAGACGATGGACGAGTGCACGGTGGGCGACCGGGACGCCATTTCGCGATTCATGGTGGATCAGTTTTTTTCCCAGCGCCCGATCTCGTTTCGCACGGCGATCGCGGAGGCGACGGCTCGGGCGACCGGAGTCGAACTGTATTTCGTGAGGGACCGGTCGCGGATCGTTGCCGCGTTGATGCTTTCACAAGCGGGCGGCATGTTGGGGGTTTACAACTTGTGCGTTGCCCCCGCGTCTCGGGGCAGAGGCATCGGATCCTCGGTGGTTCGTTGGGCGCTCGGCGAGGCTCGGAGGCGCGGGATGATGGCCACTATGCAGTGCGAACCGCACTTGGAGACCTGGTATGGATCCCTGGGTTTCCAAAGATCTGGCTGGCTTAACGTTTATCGTTTGTCGAAGGGACCAACCTCCGATATAATAGATATGGTTTGATTTTGCGCCATCGCAACTTTGCCTTCACACTGGTCGAGCTTTTGGTCGTTATCGCGATTCTCGCGATTTTGGCGGCTGTGCTTTTTCCTGTGTTCCGGAGGGTGCAAGAATCCTCGAAGGGCGCGGTTTGCGCAAGCAATTTCCATCAGTCCGCGTTGGCGACGTCGTTGTACATCGCCGACTACGAGGACCACTTCATGCCGGTAAGCGATCAGCCGGGAGGTGTCGAGAATTCGCGCACCGACCACACCTGGGTCCAGGTCGTGCTCCCGTACACGAAGAGCTTTTCGGTTTTCCACTGTCCGGCGAACCCTCGGGGTCAGGCCAACGTTTCGACTTTCGACCAGGACCTGGTTCCTGGTGACACCTACTCCGAGTTCTACACCGCTTCGCTTCACGTGAACACCGGTTACAACTACCAGTACCTGTCGCCGATCCTGAAGGAGAATGGCCGCTGGTCGTCGCTCCCTCGTTCGGAGTCGGACGTGAAGGACCCTTCGAGAACCCTGCTCTTCGTGGACTCCAAGTGGTCTTTAGCCGATTCGAGCACGAAAGACGGCGGAAGTTGGCTGGTGGTACCGCCCTGCCGATACTTGTCCACCCCCGACGGAACCCTGCTCGATACCTTCCTCGGCGGCCAACAGGCCCAAGAGGCCTTCGTGTTGAACGTGGGCTGGACTGGGACTGAACTTTACGGCGGCGCTTGGCCCTGGCACATGGGCCGCATGACGATCGCCCACGTCGACGGCAGCGTCGGCAGCATGACCCCTTCCGCCCTCTCGGCTGGCTGCGACGTCCAGAACAACTTCATCGGCGGCAGCGGCGACGGCATCTACGCCTGGAATATCAACTGACCAGGAAGTCCGCAGACCGCAGTTGGCAGTTTGCAGTCCGGAACAAACTGGAACCCACGTGTCCGAACGGACACTCTCGCTGACAAAACGTAGACCGCGGATGATTCGTGCCGCGGCCTGCCCAACCAAGAGCGGCAGGCCAACAAGCTGGATGTATGGGTCCGGAAACGGAGACTCCCTCTCGCTGACAAAACGTAAACCGCGGACGATTCGTGCCGCGGCATGCCCAACCAAGAACTTGTCTGCCAGAGTGCGCCCCTGGCAGAGGTGCCGCGAGCGAACTCTCGGCTACGTTGGGTTGTTACGAGTCGGCATGACTCGTTCTGGGACGGGCATCCATCCCAACGTCGAAGACGTTGTGCCTGCAAGCCGTGGGTTGCGAAGCTACCCCCGACAGCGGGTTGTGCCCTTTAGGCACGCGATTGGCGCAACCGCCTACCGGGGTTGAACGAATTTGGGGTGACCTACCCCGGGTAGCAATCCCGGAGCATTGCAACCCGGGTCTAGCAGACCCAACGCCTGCCGGCGTAGTTGGAAACCTCAAGGTTTAGAACTGCTAACTGCTCGCAGCCAACTGCCAACTTTTCCTCGGGCCCCCGCCCTAAATAGAAGCGAGGAACCGAGCTCCGGAAAGGATGCCCTGCTTCTCCCCTTCGGTTGTCCCATTGAAGTTCTCATCCTCCAACTCAATGGACACCGCCCCCGTGTACCCAACCGACTTCAGAATCTCGAATACGCGAAGCCAAGGAGTCGTCCCGAACCCAGGGATCGTGTACCGCCAAGTCACCGAACCGAAGTCGTAGTTCTTGGCAAATGTCGGCGGCTGTTCCGTTCCGAACTCGTAGACCGCGTCGGGGAACAGCTCGGTGTCCTTTCCGTGCACGTGGTACACCCGATCGGCGAACTCGCCGAGGAATTTGATGGGGTTGATGCCCATTCGGATGAGGTGGGATGGGTCGTAGTTGATGCCGATGCTCTTGGAGTTTGTTTCTTTGAGGGTCGCTCGGTAGCCTTCGGGGGTACAGGCGAGCGCGCCGGGCCCGGGCCATCCCTCGATGACCAGCTTCGCCCCATTCTTCTCAAGGACGGCGCCGAGGAGGTTTAGTCCTTCGACCATGAAGCCGAAGTTTTCGGCTCGGGGCTTGGACGCGTCTTCGGGGAGCATGACCGCGAAGAAGTTGGTCGCGCCGGCGGCGACGGCCTTGGCGATGTACTCCTCGTTGGAGGCGACAGCGGCTTCGCGCTTAGTTGTGTCGGCGGAGATGAGTCCCGACCAGCTTCGCAGGTCGGCGCTGCCGATTCTGAGACCGGCTTCGGTGACGAGGGGGCCGGTGACGTCGGCGTCTCCGCCGAGGTCGATGACTCCCAGGTCGTTTTCCTTGGCCCAAGTGATGAGCCCCGGAAGGTCCTTCTGCCACTCAGACCACCCACGTCGAAATCCAATCGAGAATCCGCCAGTTCGCGTTGTCAGCATTGCAGCGGGAGTTTACGCCAAACGGTGGTTTGGGTTCGTTTCGTCGCCGATTCCGAGTGAAAGTTACCAGGCTTGGTGGCCGTTCGCCCCGCCCCGGTTGATGCGCCGCCGCCTCGGGCAGATATACTCTTAAGTCGGCACGCCCCTGTAGCTCAGTGGATAGAGCACCCGCCTTCTAAGCGGATGGTCGTTGGTTCGAGTCCAATCGGGGGCGCCACGCTCAAAGCGCTCCTTCAGCGTTTGTCGGGCTAGGATGCCGGCTTGAGCGAGTTTAGTGACAATAGTGAAACCGGAAGATCGAACGTTTCGATGGTGACTCCGAAGTAGAGAGCGAGTTTCACTGCCATCTCATCGGAAATCTTCCGCGTCCCGTTGATCAACTGATACACGCGCCCAAGCGTTCCAACCGTCTTTGCAAGATCGCTGGCGCTGCATCCTTTTGAATCCATCAGAAAATTGAGCATGTCCGTCCGCGTGATGGTCACAGGCTTGAACGTCTTGTTTTCCCATTCCTCCGCCAGGATGGCGAGGACCTCTAGCTCATCCCCACTTTCCTCGGACTTTAAAGGATCGTCCATGAGGGCGCTAATCCGCTTCACGACCTCCTTGTAATCGGCTTCCGAGTGAATTGGTTTAATCATCGCTGCTTTCATTTTAACTCCACAGTTTTCGGGTCGATCCGGTCATATTCGGTGTGCGTGCCAATGAATTTGATGAACAGAATTCCGCGCCGATACTCGACGCCGAAGATCAGGCGATAAGCGTGGCCGCGCACATTGAACACCAGTCTGTCACCCACCTGATCTACTGATCCGAACACAGCTTTCACCTCTGCGAAGCTACCCATCTGGTTATGAGTCGCGACTTGATACCATGCCTGCAATGCCCGTTCCGAGTCTGGGTTCCGACTCCAGAAGGATTGCAACGCTGGCTTCAAAATCACCCTCACGGGACTATAATACTAAGCTAGTTCCATAATTGGCACTAGTTGGCGTAAAATCTCAAATAGATAAGCGTTGATCCAAGGTAACCGCTCGGTTGGTCGAAGTTCGAGACGAGTTTCTTAGACGCGTCGTGCGCAGCTGACCGATACTTGCAAGAGTCTCAGAAGAAGCTCGGTTGGCTCAGAACTTGGGAGAATCGAAGGGTCCCGGTGCAACCATCAGAATCAACAGTTTTGGGATTTCTTGGAACTCTCTCCCGTTAGACAGCTTTATGAATGTCGTCCGCGGGTTCACACTTGGTGAGCGGCGGGGGGAGAAAAGGGAACATGGTTCGACGGATTGGTTTAGTGGCGTTGGCGTTAGGGGTGGTGGTGGCTTCGGGGGCGGCTCAGGGGATGAGGGTTCCGGCTAGTAAGGACAAGGCGCCGGAGTTTGTGGGTGGGCCCTGGCTTAACACCAAGGATGGGAAGCCTTTGACCTTAGCTTCTCGGAAGGGGAAGCCGACTCTTGTCGCGTTTTGGACGTTTGACTGCATCAATTGCCGCCACAACTTGGCCGCCTACGAGCGGCTGTTGGCCAAGTATCGGCCGCTGGGGGTGGAACTGCTTTCCGTACACACTCCGGAGCTCCCGGAGGAGCATGACGCCAAGCTTCTTCAACAGCACATCGAGAAGTTTAAGATCAGCTATCCGGTGCTCGTCGATAACTCGGAGACGAACTGGAACCGGTGGCATCTTTCGGTGTGGCCGTCGCTCTACGTCGTGGACGCGAACGGGATGGTTCGGTACCACTGGTTTGGGGAACTGAATTGGGATAACGCGGGGGGCGAGGAGAAGGTGGCCAAGATTTTGGACGGTCTGCTGGCGGAGGGTTCGGTGGGGGCGGCTGTTAGCGGTTCGCATTGAGGTTATTGTGATTTCCTCTAGATTGGGACGGTGGGCGTTCCGATCTGCGACCGCCCTTCGGGGGTCGGGGGGATTGCCGGACTATTCCCGGGGGCTTCGCCCCCGTGCTTCCATCTGTGACCCCCTTCGGGGGTCAGCGAAGGTTCGTGAGTTCTCGGTTGCGTCTACTGTGCCCCTCTCCTGCGAACGCCCCCTTCTTGCTGAAGCTTCGGCGAACGCTCCTTCGTCGCTGCGGGCGAGGGGAACTCGTTGAACGTTGGCAGTTATTGTGATTTCCTCTTGATTGGGGCGGTGGAATTTCCGATCTGCGACCGCCCTACGGGGGTCGGTGGGATTGCCGGACTATTCCCGGGGGCTTCGCCCCCGCGCTCCCATCTGTGACCCCCTTCGGGGGTCAGGGATAGGTTCGTGAGTTCTCGGTTG
>CAIVDU010000081.1 GCA_903904815.1 uncultured Armatimonadota bacterium | reverse complement strand
TAGGCTGCCTGCTGGAGGGCACGCGTCGCATACTTGCGCGGTTGTGGCATTCTCGTCTCCTGAACCGTCACGTGAGGGTTCGGCGTCGGGACGCGGTGGGTTGATCCAGACCGAAGGGGCCAGCGCTTCCGGCACAGGAGCCCCCTGCACGAAGCGCTGCGGATGAGCCGCATACGCCCGCGTCAATACCTCCGCACGACCAGCAATCACCTGGGGCGCTTTGCCCGCATGAACCATTTCGGGGGTGAGCATGGCGATACCAGAGTGGCGATGCTCCGTGTTGTACCAGACGAAGAGTTCACGAAAGATAGCACGGGCGACTTCGATACTCTCAAAGCGCTCTGGGATTTCAGGACGGTACTTCATCGTCTTGAAGTGGCTCTCCGAAAAGGGATTGTCATCGCTTGTATGCGGACGAGAATGGCTCTTTTCGACCCCCATTTCCACCAGAAGCTCGGCAACGGTCTTGCTGGTCATGGCGCTGCCCCGATCTGCATGGATAATGAGTTGCCCCGGAGCGATTTTCTGGCGCAGGAGCGTCTCCTGGATAAGGGCTTCGGCGATTTCGGCACTTTCGCACTCGGCAATGCACCAACCCACCACATACCGACTATAAATGTCAATAATGACGTAGAGATAGTAGTAGCTCCACTTCTTGGAGGCTTTGAGCTTGGTGATATCCCAACTCCACACCTGATTGCGCCCTGTCGCTAGCAGTTCGGGCCGAGTTGCCTGCCCATGCGGGCGTAGGCGTCGTCGCTCGTGAACTTCGTCGTGCTTTCTCAGCAGGCGATACATCGTGGAGACCGAGCAAAGATAGGTTCCCTCGTCGAGCAGAGTGGTATAGATCTGCGGAGGAGCCTTGTCCACGAAGCGTAGCGAGTGCAATTGGTCAAGCACTTGTTGTTGTTGCTCTTTTGTGAGGGTTCGCCCTGGCACCCGACAGGCAGGTGGCTGGGAGGCTTTGGAAACAGGCTTGGCCGCTTTTCTACGATAGTAGGTGGCCTTTGGGATGCCCAGCGTCTCACAGGCAGCGGCGACACTGACCTTGGGAGCGACTTTTGCGATCTCCGCGACGAGGTTCAGCCTGGTTAGTCGGTTGGTTCCCAGGAGAGACCCAGCAGTTCCGAGACTTTTTTTTGGAGATCGAGCAAGGCGCGAGCGCGTTCGAGTTCGCGCTTGAGACGGCGCACTTCGCGTTCGGAAGCGGCGAGTTCGGCGACGACCTTGGGATCGGTGCGTTCCTTTGGGGTGGAAGGCAGAGCCTTGGTGCGCTTGCTGTCGAGAAGTCCCTTTGCCTTTTGCTTGCGGAAATCACCGAGCGTAGAAAAGTAGATGCCCTCACGTCGAAGGAGCGCAGCCAGTTCGCCCGGTTCGTTGATACAGCGGTCAGCCTCTTCGATAAGGCGGAGTTTGAAGGCAACCGAATAACGCCGTTTTCTGGGGGAGGGATTGACTTCGTTACTGGAAGTCGTCGTCTCTGGTACTTGAGTTGGATCGATAGAGTGGGACACAAATGGAACCTTTCACGCCCTGTGGGAAGCCGGATTTAATTGTAGTGCTTTGTCTCACTCTATATTGACACGTAGGGCTAAGGTAATCCATGCGATCACAATCCAATTCACCATCTATGAGTGCACGCCAGGGTGCTACAGCGGCCATACGGGTATTACGCACACGCCCACTCAAAAAATCGGCAATCTCGTCGCTAGTGATAACAAGATCCTGATTTTCTCTATGGTTCTCCAGTATGCTTTTCAAGTAGTGACGGATAATAGCGTGAGAATAGGCTTCATGTTTATAAGGCTTACCGTTTTCCTGCTTCGGCAACACGCCTTCTGCTGCATGTGAAAAAGGCAGGTGGCC
>CAIVDU010000080.1 GCA_903904815.1 uncultured Armatimonadota bacterium | reverse complement strand
TAGAAGAGCTGGCGCATCACTTCGAGGACGAGCTTGGCGCAGCTCGGCGTGGCCGCCGGGCCATGTCATCCGTAGGCGCCGATCGCTTATATCACGGGATCGACGCAATGCGACGTCTCGCGGTCGAGGCATGTGGAGGCGAAGCAGCCAATGTGAATATTCCCGACGTCTTGGCACGGTTGCGTGGTGACTCGTCGGCCAACTCATCCTTGCCTGAAACGGTACCCACCGAAAACCTTGAGGTGAATCATTCGACCGTCGTTCAGCAGGCGAACGCGGAAACGGAAAAGCAAGAGCCAGTCCGAATGGCATCGGTCGAAGATTTGATGCCGAAAGCGATGGGCGATAAGGACTCATCTTTGGCGCTGGCGGGGGTCTTCGACGCGTCGCCGACGGCAAGCGGTTCTTTGGTCGCTCCCGAAGTCGCAACTCCTGGTGTCCAATCGGGCACATTCAAAATCGACACGATTCGGGTTAAGCCTGAGAGCTTGGACTCTCTCATGATGTTGGCTGGGGAAATGGCCGTCACCACGGCGCGTGCCGTGAAAGCACTCTCAGTGATCGATGAGCTGGTGGATCTTTGGGACGAAGGAAGTCGAGGAAGCGAGTCGTGGTATGCCGTTCAAGACCACAAGCGAAGCGACAACGAGCGAATCCGTCATATGCGAGGACTCCTCGCACGGCTAGAGCGATCAGGGAAAGAAGAGATTGGCCGGCTCGAACCGGTGGCAAGCGAGTTGGTGGAATCGATAAAGGACCTACGACTGTTGCCGTTCTCGACGATCTTCAATCTGTTTCCTCGCATGGTTCGAGATCTGAGCCAGGAGCAGGGAAAGCTGATACAGCTTGAGGTGGTTGGCGGGGCGGTGAGCGCGGACAAGCACCTGCTTGAAGAGCTGAAAGATCCGCTGATGCATTTGATTCGCAATGCGATCGATCATGCGATCGAATCTCCTGAAGAGCGCCGTGCGTTGGGAAAAACAGCCGAAGCAACCATTCGATTGAAAGCCTATCGAACGCCGAGTCGAATGGTCATTGAAGTCAGTGACGATGGCCGAGGTTTGGACGAGAAACTCATCGGCGAGACGGCGGTTCGTAAACGTTTGTTGACCCAAAAGGCGGCCGCCGATCTTTCCCCTGAAGCGAACCACAGAATCATCTTTACCCCGGGGTTTTCCACGTCTTCACTGATCACCGACGTGTCCGGCCGGGGTGTTGGCCTGGACGTGGTTCTAACCAACGTCGAAAACCTCAAGGGAACAATCTCCGTCGAGTCGGTTCCTGGGCAGGGATGTACCTTTCGGATAGAGGCGCCCTTAAGCCTAGCGACGACGCGAGTCCTACTCGTTCGCCTTGGAAAGCGATCCTATGCGATACCCATGGAGGCGGTTGAGAAGACCTTCCTTCTCTCTTACAAAGTGGTGTTTTCGATGGAGGGGCGTCCCGTCGTTCAGATGGAAGACCAACCCGTGTGGGTGGCTCCGTTGACCGAATTGTTGGAACTGCGGGCTGAACGGAATATCCCGCGCGCGGACAACGATCAAGACCGGGCTGGTGTCCTCCTCTCGATCGGCTGGGATCGCGTGGGACTCTTCGTGGATGAGCTGCTGGATGAACAGGAAGTGATCGTCAAGCCGTTCGCAGGCCTGCTCAAACGGGTTCGAAACGTTCTCGGATCGACGATCCTCAGTACAGGCGAAGTCTGCATGGTCTTAAACGCTCACGACCTGATCAAGAGCGTACAGAGTCGACCGGTTACCCCACTAAGCGACGACTCGAACTTGAAGACTCAGCGAAAAAAAGTCATCCTGCTGGCCGAAGACTCCATCACGACGCGAACTCAGGAGAAGCGCATTCTTGAAACTGCGGGTTACGAGGTTGTGACGGCGGTTGACGGCGCGGAAGCCTTCGCCAAACTGGGTTCTCGCGAATTCGACGCCGTGGTGTCGGATATCGAAATGCCGAACATGACTGGCTTGCAATTGGCAGAACGGATTCGAAGGGAATCTCGATACGAGGAATTGCCGATTATCCTCGTCACGTCGTTGGCGACAGACGCGGATCGTAAGAAAGGGGCGGAAGTCGGCGCCAATGCATACATCACTAAGGGCACGTTCGATCAAAACGTGCTTCTCGAAACTCTGCGAAGGTTGGTTTAGGTGTCGCGCAAACCTATTCGCGTCCTTCTGGTAGACGACTCCCCGCTTGCCCTCGTGGTACTGCAACGCATGCTTTCGAGTTCTCCCGACATTGAGGTCGTGGGGGTCGCGACTTATGGTCGGCAAGCACTGGAACTCATTCCTCACCTTAAGCCAGCGCTCGTCTGCATCGATTTTCACATGCCGGACATGAACGGGCTTGAGCTTACGCGTGAGATCATGGAGCGGTTTCCGTGCCCCATTCTCGTCGTCAGTTCTGCGGTGGGGGATGCCGATTCTGATCGCATTTTTAGTCTCCTTGAGGCGGGAGCGGTCGATGTGTTCCCGAAGCCCCGAGGCGGAACCGAGAGCGCCGCGCTTGCCGCTGAAGACCTCGTTAAAAAGATAAAAATCGTTTCGGGCGTTCGTGTTTTCGGTCGTCGGCCCAAGAAACCTACTTTTCCGGTGGCCATTGACAAGGCGCCTGCCGTTTTGATTCGTGAACCCCACGAGCGCAGGATCGTTGTCATGGGCTCATCTACGGGCGGTCCCCAGGCACTGCATACGATTCTTTCTGAATTACCGAGTCATTTTCCGGTTCCCATCATTTGCGTCCAACATATCAGTTCGGGGTTCCTGGACGGTCTCGTTGGCTGGCTAGGATCCCACTTTCGGGGCAAGGTAAAAATAGCTCGCACGGACGAGGCGCCTTTGCCGGGACACGTCTACTTCCCGGAAGAGAACACGCATCTGGTGATTGACGGAAGGGGCAGACTTCGCTCCTCGCACGAGCCTCCTTTCGGCGGCCACCGTCCGTCCGTCACAACGACTTTCCGCTCGGTGGCAGAGCACTACTCAAATTCCGCCGTGGGTGTCCTTTTGACCGGCATGGGACGCGACGGGGGGGAGGGGATGCAGGCCTTAGCCCAGGCCGGCGCCCTTACCATTTGTCAAGACGAGGCAAGCAGCGTCATCTTTGGAATGCCCAAGGACGCAATCGAGCGCGGCGCCGCTCGCGAAGTGCTACCGCTAAAGGATATTGCCGCTGCACTTATTGAAGCGGTAACACCTGCCGCGCCAGATTTCAACGGGAGAATACAAAATCGAAAATAGCAACGCCTTAAAGACCGTGCTGGCAGCGGATGACAGTCCCTTAGCACTCACTATTCTCACTCGCCTCCTAAAGGGTGAGGGCTATCGAGTGGTGACCGCGAGCGACGGAATCGAAGCTGCGCAACTTGCTTACCAAGAGGCCCCCGACCTGATCGTGCTCGACATCGAGATGCCGAGGATGAGTGGTTATCAGGTTTGCCGACTCCTCAAGCGCGATCCTGCCGTTGCTCACATCCCCGTGATCATTCTCTCGTCGATTGACGTCCGGGGTACGGAATTCTGGAGCTTGCGCACCGGCGCGGACGCGTTCGCAGTCAAGGGCGCTAACTCCTCAGACCTTCTGAAAACGATCCAAACCCTACTCGCAAATGCGCCGAAGCAGCCTAAAAAGCAGGTGGAACCGGTTTCTCCTCCAGGACCGGAAGAGATCCTTTCGAGCGTGTGTGCATTGATGAATGAAGAGTTGTACGCCGCGACCATCGGACGTATCGAACTCAAAACGATCGTGCAAAACCTACGAGACGGAGTATTGACTCTTAATCTGGCCGGCGAGGCAATCACCGCGAACGAGGCGCTTTGCAAAATGCTTGGCAAGGATGAAAGTGAACTGCTGGGCCGAGTCTTCGCGGATGGACTCGATTCCGTACCGGGAGACGGAATGCTCTCGGCATTTACGGCGGCGATAACGGAAGGGGGAGCAGTAGAGGAAGAAACCGCCATTGAGCATTCTTCTGGGCTCAAAACGCCGGTAGCCATCAGTGCGGTTCCTTTGAAAGACTATCTTGGAGCCACGATCGGGTGCGTTTGCCTTTTCCACGATATCACTCGACGAAAAGAGATTGAGCAGCTTATGGTCCAAATGCAGGCTCTGGACAAGGTCAAAAACGATCTCACGCACATGATCGTCCACGACCTGCGGACGCCCCTCACTTCCCTCTTAGCCGGTTTGCAAACGCTTGAGCCAAGCGAGCAGGATCGCGAAATCCTGGATATCTCCCTCTCCGGCGGACAGATGCTTCTCGGCATGATCAACGATTTACTCGACATCAGCAAGATGGAAGAGGGATTGATGACGCTGGACAAATCGCCGTTATCGCTGAAAAAGTTGATTGAGGACGCATTCCAGCAGGTCGGATGGCTAGCCGCCGAGAAGGAGTTAGACATCCAAGCTGACATTGTCCCTTCGGATATTGAGCTTCATGCGGATGCCGAGAAGTTGCTGCGGGTGCTGGTTAATATTCTCGGAAACGCGGTGAAGTTCACCCCGGCAAAGGGAAACATTAAGGCTAGGGCACGCATCGACACTGCCACGGCAGAGGTGGTGGTTGGGATAGCCGATTCGGGCGAGGGCATTCCCAAAGAAGCGTTCGAGCGAATCTTTGCGAAGTTTGAACAGGTGGAAACGCGACTTGCGGGCAAGACGAAATCTACTGGTCTCGGACTCGCCTTTTGCAAGCTCGTCATCGAAGCCCATGGTGGTCGGATCTGGGTGGAAAGTGAGCCTGGCCAGGGCAGCACATTCTTCTTCACGATTCCCCATTAGTTGATAGAAATAACCCATCCTGGAAAAGAGAGTTAATCTGCTTTCCCAATCTCAATCGAGCCCTTTTGGAAAGGGTGGCCGGGTTTGGGACGAACACGACCTCATCCATTACCTTGCGCGCTTGCGGGGTCAACTCTGGTTGGAGCGTTCGAAGGCTCGTCGCCCCACGCGTCGCGTCGAAACCCGCTCGGCGCAAGGCGGCAATTGCTTGATCCGGGTCCGGACTCCGCAAGGGGAGCAACCCGAACTCGTGTCGCTCCGCCCGGGCGCCTGGCCAAGCGATGGTTGGAGGCAACTCCAGTAGGAAGGATTTACAGATATCTTCGCGGGACTCCCATGCCTCCGCCTTGGCAAGCCGCCTAGCCAAGAGAGCGATCATGCGCGGCGGAGGCGACCTGCGGATCGCCGTCATCAACTCCTGACTGCCAAAGCTTCGAGCGGCGCCACCAATGGAAAGCTCTAGGTCCGCCCGAGTCACCCTCAGATAGCTCAACAAAACTCCGTATGGCCTCGGGCTGCTCACCCACTTGAGAACTAAGAACTTCAGTGCCCGAACACGAAACTCAGCGTTCGTGATTTGAGGATATGTCGCCAGACGCTTTGCTACGCGTCGAGCAAAATCCTCACTCCGGAAGGTTCCGACAGCGCCCCCGAGAGCGGTACATCGCTTAATAGGTCCAAAGCTAAAAAGAGAGACGTCCGCCGCAGGATCCCCTTTGTAGGTTGTCCCGCAAAAAGCCTGGGCTGCGTCTTCGATGATCCATACACCGCGCTCGCGAAGGAGCTCGGCGTCTGGAATGGCGGTCGTGGCGCCGAAAAGCTGGGCAACGAGACAGAAGCACGCGCCAGTTCTCGTGTGAGCGTCGAGGAGTGCCCCTGCCGGAGGCGACAGCGTTTCTGGTTCGAGATCAACGGATACCAACTCCATCTCGTGAGCCGCGATGATGTCCGAGACGTTCTGAATGTTGACTCCAGTCGCAATCAGTGAGGACCCCGCGCTCGACGACTCCGACAAGATCGCGTCGAGCAGAGTTCGGACCGAGAGCGCGGTGACCGTGTGACGTTCCGCCCAGAACTTGGAAATCGTATTCTCAGCCGTTTCGACGCTCCGCAACCCGACAGGCAGCCCAAACGCCGACCAAAGGAGGTCCGTCCAGCCGATGTCAAATTTCAGTCGGCAGTTCAATCAAGACCTTCAAAGCGGATAAGCAAAGCAATTTCCGACTCAGACATAACTCGTCCGAGTGCCGCTCCCCCTCTATCCTACGCCATGGACTGAGGGCCGGGCACGCTGTCCTTCGCTTGACCATCGCTCCGAAACCGAGTCCTAAGGCTATTGCCTTTTAGCGGGTCCGACTCACTCAACGCTGGGAGAAAGTTCGTCAACATGAGGTACGACCTCTGCGCCACCTAGCGTGAAGAAAAAGCTGGCACCCTTCCCTAGCTCCGATTTCGCCCAAACCTTTCCGTGGTGGCGTTCGACGATGCGCCGGACATTGGCGAGGCCGAGACCAGTGCCGGAAAACTTGTCCTCACTGTGGAGCCGAAGGAATGGCTCAAAAATGGATTCGGCGTATGGCGTCTCAAATCCAATGCCGTCGTCGCGAACTTCGAACACTTGCTGTCCCTTCTGGAGTTCCATCGACACCTTGATATGGACTCCCGGGCTTGAATACTTGCAGGAATTCTCGATCAGGTTGCGCAGCAACAGTTCCAGCATCTCTGGATCGGCTTCGGCCGACATGCCTGCTTGAATCTCGAAGCTTGCGGTGTCGTTGTGACATACGGGGGCTACCTCTTCGGCCAGTCGAGTGGCTAAAGCGCTTATGTCGATCAGTCGGCGCTTGATGGACCCGCGCCCGAGGCGCGAGTACTCCAACAGATCGTCCACGACCTTCAGTAGCTTTAACGACTTGTGCTCCAGCACCCCAAGGTTCTCGTGCAACTCCTTTGGGAGGACTGGCGCGAAGTCCTCTTGCATGATCTTGCAGCGAGCCACGATGGCCCGAATCGGAGCTCGCAAATCATGGGCAACCGACTGGGAGAAACCTTCCAATTCAAGGTTCGATCGCCTCAGTTCCGCCTCCAAGAGCCGATGCTTTTCCTCCATTCGTGTTCGTTCGCTCACGTCTTTCACGATTTTCGCAAATCCGGTGACGACTCCTTGCTCTTCGATTGGGTAGATCGAAACATCGGCCATAAACGGCTGGTTACCCTTACGAACCCGATCACGCACTTCGTGAAATCGACCATTGGCCTGGCCGACTGTCAGGTTAGCTGCCGGATGCCCACGTGATTGATCGAACGCAGTGTAGAGGATGTCGAAGCTCTTTCCGATTACCTCAGCCGAACTATAGCCCTTCACCTGCCGGCAACCCTCGTTCCAAGTCGTAATGATCCCTTCGGGATCGACCGTGAACACCGCTTGATCCGTGATGCTGTCGAGAAACAGACGAAGGACTTGATCGTTTGCAATCTTCGAAGTCGGTTCAGTACGAGGTGCGGGGCGAGGCGATTTCATGATTTTCAGGCGAGTCGTGAAGGAATTAAGGGGCCGTGTCACCGATCGTCACCGGTGGATCTCCTGATTTTCCAATTCGATGAATGCTTCCAGACGAAGGGTGAGTCGCTCCTCGCGTCGGAAACTCGCTTCAAGAAAGATGCGCACCAAGTCCCAAGCGACAGCCGGAGTCGTGACGCTGGAACCAAGGCATATGAGGTTCATGTCGTCGTCTTCGACCCCTTGATGGGCAGAAAATGGATCGGTGATCAGTGCGGAACGAACGCCGGGCACACTGCTGGTGGCGATACTTGCCCCGACTCCGCTTCGGCAGATGGCGATGCCGCGGAAGATTTCCCCGGACGCCACGGCTCGGGCCATTGGAACGACCGAATTAGGGTCACTTCCGACGCTTGTTAGTAGCACATCGTCGAAATCAACCACGCATTGGTCGGCCATCACGAGTGCGGTTGCCAAGAACTCTTTAAGCTCAGACCCGCCAGCGTCGGCGGCAAGTCCGATGAGCAACGCCGACCTGTTCGGCAGTACAAGACGCCACATTAGGCCACTTCCTGAGTTCGAACTACGCGATTGTGCCCACAAGTCTGCCGGCGTGTCGCTTCAAGGAAGATTCCGCGATCGAAATCAGAATATGTGTCCCCTACTATCACTACCACCACTTGTCGATCCTTTCCAGAGACACTTAATCTTGCACTAGATTCAGCGGACTAAAACCTTGCAAAAAGTGCACCTAGGATCATATTGGCACTCCCTAGGCCAGACTGCTTGTCCAGTTCTTAGCGTCCAATAGGCAGTGGACAGAAAAGTGTCACATAGAAGCATTCGAACTTGATTTCGGTCGAGAAAACTGAGATGAGCTACCCATAGAAGAAGGCAAATCAGCGATCACCTTTTCCGCAATCTTCAGACCCTGTTATGACTCCAAGCAGTCCCCTAAGGTTCAAGAGCTAATCGCTTTAGCCGTCATCGTTATCGCTGTCAGTGCTTCGTATGACGGTTGGCTCACTCGCTTGACGCCGGTAATCAATTAGTCCATGCTGATAAGAAGAACCCTCCGTATTTGCGGTAAGCCCCGAGGTTGAGGCTGAGAGAACAGGTCGGGCAGATCCGGCTGTGGCGTTCATCGTGATCGGTCGAACTCTGCCGTCTCAAGGAGACGACAACAATGGCTGTCAATCCCATGCGCCCGATATCGGAACTCATCAAAACCGCGACCCTCGAAACCTTCAATTCACTGGTGATCCAAGGCTCAGGCCCGATGGTCGTCGAGTTCATGACTTACGGTTGTGCGCACTGCCAAACCATCGAGCCGATTCTTAGAGAGGTCGCCGAGAGTCTCGGGACAAAGGCGAAATTGTTCAGGGTGAATATCGCCGTCGAAGACGAACTCTCGCAGAACTTTCAGATTGAAGGCACGCCCACTCTTGTCATGTTTCGAGATGGAAAGGAGGTTGGGCGCTTCGAGGGACCGCCTCCAAACGTCTCGGGGATCCTCAGTCTGATTTCGGATACGTTTAGGACGTGAAAGAATGAACGGAACTACTGTCAATCAGCTCGCTGTGCCCATGCTGCTATTCGATGGCGAATGCGGCGTGTGCCGACGAATCGGCCATTGGGTTCAACAGTCGGCGCATCGAGGATCGTCGGAAACGCTGTTCGCCCGTCCGATAGGCGATGATCCGGATGAGTTGCTCTCCCTGAACCCGAACTTGGATATCTGGGACGCCTACGCGAACATCCACGTGCTGATGCCCGATGGTTCCATGAAGGTCGGCGGCGAAGCGGTAGCCGAAGTCTTGCGAGATCTCCCTAGCACTCGATGGTTTGCATGGAGCTTTGGAGTCAACTTCCTCGGGATTCGCCCCTTTCAGTGGGGCCTGAATCTGGGCTACCTCATCTTGTCCGACATCCGACCACTGTTCGGGTGCGAGAGTTGCGGCGCCCCGAGTAGTTGGGTGAAGCCGATTCGATGGATCGTAAAGCACTACAAGAGCGTATTCGGCGGGACACGCGGCTCGAACGCAAGACCCCATTTCACGTCGAACCCGCCGAAGGAGTCAACCGCAACCGGATCTAGCCGAGGGTGAAGTAGAAGGTTGCGCCAACCCCTAACTTTCCTTCCGCCCAAACCTTGCCACCGTGCTTCTCAATGATTCGTTTCACGTTCGCGAGCCCGATTCCAGTGCCCGTATACACGGAATCAGCGTGCAGGCGTTCGAAGGGCTGAAACAGCTTTTGCACGTAGCGCATGTCAAACCCAATCCCGTTGTCCCGGACGAAGAATGCCTCGCCCTCGCGGCCAACTTCAATCCAAGGGGCCTCGGTCTTCGATGAATACTTAACCGCGTTCTCCAAAAGATTTTCGACCACAATTCGGATCAATTGCACGTCGCCCCTGGCTACCAAACCAGGCGCCACTGAGATTCGAGTGCCTGGACGACAATAGCCTTCTTCGTTGAGGAATTCGGCGACATCCTCGCAAAGTGCGCTCAGATCGAACTGGACCCTATTGGGCTCATTCCGACCCAGTTTCGCGTAGGTAAGGAGATCGTCAACAATTCGGGCGAGCCTCTTCGAACTCCCTATCAGGCGGTTGAGAGTGTGGAGACTGTTCTCGTCGAGCGCACCGGCGGCCTCGATCATCAGGATCGAAGAGTTGGTGCTAATCCCCCGGATCTGTTGACGGAGATCATGAGCGACCGAGTAAGTGAATCCTTGAAGCTGCTCGTTCGTCGCCAGGAGCTCAGCGGTTCGCAGGTCGACTTCCTTCTCAAGGTAGGCGCGGAGGCTCTCGTCTTCCCTTCTTGCGTCGTCGACGTCCGTACTCGATCGGACCCATGAGACGACCTGCCCGTCGCTGTTCCGCACCGGCAGGGCGCGCCCAATATGCCATCGATATTGCCCGTCTTCCCGGCGGAGGCGATAATCGGCCACGAAGGGGTCAGCGCTTTCCAACGACCGCTTCCAACTCACTAAAGCTTTGGGCAAGTCATCCGGGTGGATTACCACGTGCCAACCTTCTGTTCTGATCTGTTCAAAGGTGAGGCCAGTGTAGTTAAGCGCCTGAGGATTCGCGTAGGTGATGGTTCCGAACTGATCGGTCATCGTGATTTTCTGGGGCATGGTTTCCGCCATCAACCTGAACCTCGCTTCGCTCTGAACCAACGCTTCTTCGACCCCCTTTCGCTCGGAAAGGTCGATGAAGGAGGCGATGGCGCCGGTAACTTCCTGCCGCGGCCCCTTTAGTGGAGCGAAATTGATCAGGATCGGTACACGCGAACCGTCCGAATGCTTAATCATCAACTCCACATTTGAAATAGGAGACCCAAATCTGAGGACATGAGCCATCGGAATGTCTTCCGGGACGACAACATCCCCGTTAGGGAGCAACAGCTTTTCCGATCCCCAATACCGGTCCACGCCAACCACAGGAGTCCTCCCCCAAAGTCTGACGGCTTGATGATTGAACTGTAGGATTGCGCCATCAGCATCGCACACATAGATGCCCATGGGCGCCGCTTCGAAGAGTGCGCGCAGCCGCTCTTCACTTTGACGAAAAGCCGCTTCCGCGTTTCTCGCCTGTTCCGCCAACTCATGCTGTTGGACCGAAGAAACGAGAAGTGCTTGATTCACCTCTCGCTGTCTTTCGACGCTCGCTTCACTCAGCTTTATTGGCCTCATGCTATTCCTTGACTTCTTCCCTTGGAGGAGGTTCGATTTCTCGAGTCTCCGACGGCCAAGGACCGGGAATGCCACTGGTGAGTCCGCGATATCCCCGCAGGGGCTCTCCCATGACGATGCCTTTCGAGGTGACCGCGTATTCCCACATATCGATACTGTGTTTGCTCCCGCGCATCTTTACGGCGATCAGCATCTTGCGTAGCTGGCCATTGATGGATACATAGCGGAGGCGCACGATATCGTCGCTGAGGAATGAAATGGCATAGTGGCTCAGGCCCATTGAGGTGAAGTCTTCTTCGACCTCTACCGTACTCATGACGGTCACGCCAAGACGCGTCAATGCGACAATCATTCGGTAGAGTGATTCTCGAAACTCATGCCGGAAGTCCGGCGCCAAAGCCATCTCGAATCCCACTAAAGAATCGAGCACGACTCGCTTTGCCCCCACCTCCTTAACCGCATGGACAACCTCATGAACGGTTTCGTCTACGGAGAGGTCCAAGGGACGAATATAAATGATCCGCAGTGCGCCACTGTCTTGGAACGTTTGAAGATCGATTCCCAGACTCGCGGCGCGGCGTGTGTATTCGGCTGGCAACTCTTCGAAGATAGCGATCACCCCGGGCTCTCCTTGGCGTAAACCCTCTGACACGAATTGGGACGCGAGCACCGATTTACCTGACCCAGAAGGTCCCGCCAAAAGCACACTGTCGCCCTCTGGAATTCCGCCCCCGAGCACCGTGTCAAGTTGTGCGATTCCGGTAGAAAGCCTCCGGGGCCCTTTCACTGGGCTTGCTTCTCCCGACAATCCAAAGGTGCGCGGGAATGCTTGAAGTCCACTGCCGCTTATGCGGAAAGTGTGAAGTCCAGGAACGGACTCTTGCCCTCGCAGCTTTACGATTTGCATCTTGCGCACGATCGAGTTCCTCTCCACGCTTTGGTAGAGCCAAATCAGCCCGTCCGCCACCGTGAATACCGGATTGTCCCGCAACTCAGATTCGGCGTATTCCCCAATCAGGAATGTGGTTGCCTGCCAACTGGTCAGGTTCAGTGCCAATCGTTGAATGAATCCCTGCAGATCAGATTCCGGATTTGCACTGCTCTGAGCCCGGCGAACCACCGTTCGGAACGAGTCGACCACGACAATTTTCGCGCCGGACTTTTCGACCTCGTTAATGATCGCCTCAAGCACGGTTCCTAAGTCTTGCTCCAGGACGAGTTGGCTGAGATTGACGAACCGGATCGATCCATCCAACTTGGCCTGATCGAAAAACGAGAACTGCTGCTGGTAACGCAGCATCTTAATCGCGGGTTCTCCGAGCACCGTGAAGTAGAGAGCAGGGCACTCGGCGCTGGCGTTCGCAAACATGAACTGATGCGCTAGGGTCGTCTTTCCGCAGCCAGGGGAACCCGCGATGATGTTGAACGAAAACTCGGGCAACCCTCCGCCAAGTATCTCATCGAGGCCAGGCACACCGGTGGGCAACTGGCGAATGCTAACGGGCCCCTGACCCTGGTTCTTTCCAAACGTATTCATAAGGTCCCGATTTCCATGTCTAGTCATCCAACGACAAATCTGGCCATGCATCTTTGACCAGCCGCAAAGTCAAGGATTCCCCGATGAAGGTGACCAGTAACGACAGCACGTGGGAAGTAAGCGCTAACGCCTCTTCCGTACCGCAATTGTCCGCCTGTGCCGCTACGTCCTCGAAACCAAGCAAGGATCCGTTGGTTTGGACGGTAACGCCCTGAAGCAAAGCAGTTTCTGCCCGGGCCAATGCCAAAGCCCGCCTAGTAAGCGCGGTAAAGCCGTCCGTACCGACGAAGAGGGTAAGAGACGTGCGCAGCTTCTCGAATACGCGGAGCGCTTGGTGGACGTTAGGATGTGGTTCCGCCTGACTCGAAGCCTCTTCCGCAAAAAGTCTTTCGGCAAGGACCCGCATACGTGCCGTTGGGGCATCCATCCGTCTTGAGTGTAGCCCAATTATTGACCTGGGTAACCGCAATTCCCCGGCTATTCCT
>CAIVDU010000079.1 GCA_903904815.1 uncultured Armatimonadota bacterium | reverse complement strand
CTGGACGAAGTCGTAGGCCTGGCCCTTGAGTTGCTCGATGAACGCTGCCTCGAGCATTGCCTCGGACTCATAGGCAGCCTCTCGCTTCTCGTCAAACTCGAATTCAGCGACCACCGTGCTCTCGCCGCTGAACGCGACAAGTTCGTAACGGGGAGCCGCCTGGTCGGTCATGCCACGAGTTCGTCGAACGTTAGGAGGCGGTCACGGTAGTACTCGTATTGCTTGCGTCGGGCCGCGAGTTCCGCTGGAAGGCCGATGCTCAAGTCATTGACGAGGCCTTCAAACATTTCAAGAATCTTGACAACTTCGCCCTGCTTCTCAAGAGGCGGAACCGGTATCGGAACTTCCGCCAAGCGGTCGATCGGTACTCGGATGATCTTCGCGCCAGTAGCCAAACGATTCTTTGCCTGCTGGAAATAGCCTGAAGCGAGCACGTGCGCGACGAACAAGGGGTTCATCTCATGGTGGAAGATGTAGCACTCGTCATGAACGGCTACAGGTGAGTCACCGATCCATGCAACCGCTTTGCACACTTCCTCGACGTTCTCGCCACCCCCGACGATGACGACGTCTCCCGGAAGCGCGAATCGCAGTTTCGGTGCTAGCTCGGAACGGACGTGAGATCGAGCAACTCGCGTACTTAGCCCGTAATGGGTATAGATCTCGCCGTAGTGGATGCACGGAATGCCCTCGGCGACGAAGTCACTGTTGACGAAGCGTCGACCACGAACGAATGTGCCGACCTCACCCATCGGAATCCACCGGACCCCCCCCGCCTCAGGGAAAGTCAGTAGTCGGTCTCGGTAGTACGCGTACTGGGCGCGGCGCGCCTCCAGCTCCGCCTCCAGCTCCGCCTCCAGCTCCGTGAAGGAGTCTAAGACCCGAGCGATTTCGTGTTGGACCTCAAGTGGGGGCAGAGGAATGAGTACCTTTTCCAGTTCTTTCTTATTCAGAGCAGGGATGCTTCCCGTCTGTTGAAGGTTGACCAAGGAGCGTTCGATGCTCTTCAGCCAGAAATATAGAAATTTCTGATCCAATTGTTCGTCCATTGATCGAACTCGATAGCAGAGAGGTCCGCACCAAAATGGCTCATCTTGAAACCCAACGATACCAACGCTTCCTCGAGAAGGAATTGTGATACTTTGCCCGGGAGAATTTGGCGATGGCGTTGAACCGCTGGGTTGAACTCCGCCATTCATATATGCGAATGAGCCACCACTAAGTAACTGATCGTTCGTAGGTCGGGACCCAGTGCTGATGTCAGCGACTTCTCCAAGCGCTCTAAATGGAACGGCCCAGGGGAAACGTTTGGGGTCCAATTCTTCTCGCGAGCTCATGGAAACACCTCAAGGTCGGCGACGATCGCATCAATTTCTGCCCGAAGTTGACTCTGACGGTGAACGATGGTTGCGATTTGTGCGTTCAATGCAACGATGTCGATCACCTCGCGAGTGTCCTCTTGCGTGACGTAGCTTGATACCGCAATGTTGTAGTCATTGGCCGCAACATCCGATGCCGTGACGAGGCGTGCGAAGTACTCGACGTCCTGCCGTTGCACGTACGCGTCGAGGATCCGAGCGCGGTTATCGGGCGTGAGCCGATTCTTGTTGCCCTGCCGGACGAACTCGGCCGCTGCATCGATGAAGAGGACCTTGTTGTCGGCCTTCGACTTCTTCAACACAATGATGCAGGTCCCGATGGTGGTCCCAAAGAAGAGGTCCGGCGGAAGCTGGATCACCGCATCGATGAAGTTG
>CAIVDU010000078.1 GCA_903904815.1 uncultured Armatimonadota bacterium | reverse complement strand
GGACGGAAGGAGAAGCAAGCGAAAGCACAAGCGCGGCGACAAGCAGTCTCCGCGTCGAATAGATGACCGGCAGGGTGGACCTCACACCCCATAAGATAAGGCATCGAGGCCATTTAGTTCAACATTAAACGTTCTTGGCAAAACGAAAAAGTGAACAATTTGCGCTGCCGAAATCGACTCATTGCACATATCGCCTGAGAGTCAAACCTTACAGCATGCAAGAATCGACTATTTCGCCGGTCTACACTGATATTTCGCGATATATCAGGCTCAAATTGTCCATTTTTCTAGTTTCGTGGACCAGAAAAATCCTGCATAAATAATCGACCAACATTGAATGATTCAGTATATGATGGATCTCATTCAGGACCCGTTTGAGGTGCAAATTATGCTGCCACGCAGAAAGCTAGCTACTAACAGAGCCTTTACCCTTATCGAACTTCTGGTCGTGATCGCGATCATCGCCATCCTCGCTGCAATCCTCTTCCCTGTCTTTGCGCAGGCGAAGCGAGCGGCAAAGGCGGCGGTGACGCTCTCGGACTGCAAACAATTGGCCTTAGGCATCCAGATGTACGCTACAGATACCGACGATGTCTGGCCGATGACCATTCAGACCTTGCACGAGCCCGACAACAACAACTGGTACTCGGCCAACCAATATGTTGGCATCCTGCAGACAACCTATCCGTATGTGAAGAACGTGGACATCTGGTGGCAAGCCATGGACGCCAAGCCTGGCTCTCTCAAGACTCCTTTGGTCCCGGACCCGACCAACGGAAATGGTACGGCTGCAGGAGCTTGGGGACCCGCGACGGGAACCTGGGGTGATTGGTCAAAAGAGGAAACGATTCTTCCCAACAACATTGCGCTCAACGTCTGGGACGGTGCGGCAGGGAACATCGCACCCCGTTCCTCGACCTCGGTCGACGACGTGGCTGACCTCGCCCTGATCATTCCAGTAGTCGGACCCATTCCTGGAATAGCGACATCAGATAATAATCCTGCTGACCCAATGGTTGACATCGACCCCTGGGGCAACTCTTGCGTTGGCAGCTTTACGAATTCGAACACTACGGTCGGCTGGTCACCGGTCTACACTGCGTTTGTGGCGAACGCCAACGCGTTGCCAGCTTCGTTTGCCGACGGTCATGCAAAGACCTTTAAGCAAGACAAGTTCTTGCAGGACCCGAATGGCTCAAGCTGCTATTACGACGTCGGAATTAATAGCGGGAACCAG
Organism: uncultured Armatimonadota bacterium; assembly: GCA_903904815.1. GTDB lineage: Bacteria > Armatimonadota > Fimbriimonadia > Fimbriimonadales > Fimbriimonadaceae > Fimbriimonas. Next base: position 26,444 of record CAIVDU010000078.1, on the reverse strand, counting down.
AACTTCTATGAATCGGCGAACGTGAGCCACTTCTGGGGCTTCTATCTGCAAGGCTGGCCGATCCACTAATAAAAGCATGACAACAAGAAAGCGCCTTGTCCTCATGGTCCTTGGTTCTTTAGCCATCGTCGTGGGATCTAGCTGCGGGGACGACTCTTTGAGCAACAAGGTTCGTCCCCAGCCCAGTCCGTACAAACACAACTCCGGCGACGCACCGCGTGGCATTTCAAACAACGCCCCGCCCAGCAGCACTTCAGCCGCCAAATAACTGAACCGTCGGGCGCACAGCTTGGGATACGATCAGGCTCGGCGCCCCTCTCTCGCCAAATCCCAATGAAAACATCGACTCACAACACCTATTCAGTCGACGTCCTCATCATCGGCGGCGGTCCGGCAGGCTCTACGGTTGGAACCCTTCTCAAGAAATATAGGCCATCTCTGCGTATTCTAATTTTAGAAAAGGAATTGTTCCCCCGTGATCATGTTGGTGAAAGCCAGCTTCCGTTCATCTCCTCGATTCTCGACGAAATGGGTGCATGGACGAAGGTCGAGGCAGCCGGATTTCCCATAAAGATCGGTGCCACCTACCGCTGGGGTATTTCCGACAAACTCTGGGATTTTGAGTTTCTTTCGCACGGTAAGTTCGAACCCGTCCCTCGACCAGCAACCTACGACGGCCAACGTCGTGAAACCGCCTTTCAGGTCGACCGCGCGGTCTACGACCAGATACTTCTGGATCACGCGCAGTCTGTCGGGTGTGAGGTCCGGCAACAGACGCGGGTTGTCAGGGTTAACAAATCAGGTGACGCTATTGATAATATCGAAGTTGAAGGCCCTGACGGACCTCAAAAGATCAGTGCCAGACACTACGTTGACTCGTCTGGATATAGCGGAATAGTTCGCAAGGCTTTCGGAGTCGAAACTGAAGTTCCTACGAACCTCCAAAACATTGCCATTTGGGACTACTGGCAGGGGGCAGAGTGGGCGGTTAACGTCGGGATCGAGGGAACCCGAGTACAGATCCTGAGTCTGGGTTACGGATGGGTCTGGTATATCCCACTCGGCAACAACCGAACTAGCGTCGGGCTGATTGTTCCGGCCAGCTACTATAAGGAGGTGGGACTATCTCCTGCTGCCCTTTACGCCAAAGCGCTTGGCGGAGATAAGATCGTTGCCCATCTGCTGCGAAACGCTAAAGCAGAAGACAAGCTCCGTTCAACGTCAGATTGGTCATTTCTTGCCGAACGTATGACCGGTCAAAACTGGTTTCTGGCGGGGGAGGCAGCCGGATTTGCAGACCCAATTCTCGCGGCGGGAATGACGTTAGCCCACAAGTCTGCTCGCGATGTCGCCTATACAATCAACGAGATTGAACACGGCGAGATCGATGCGACGTGGCTCAAGGATCAGTACACCAGCGCTACCCGGCGTCAAATCACCCAACACATTCGCTTCGCCGATTTTTGGTACACGCACAACGGACAATTCAGCGACCTCAAAGACTACGCAAAAGAGATCTCAGGTGACGCCGGTCTGGCGCTGACCTCTGAAGAGGCCTGGCGTTGGCTCGGCACCGGCGGGTTCATTGACGATACGTCCTCGACTACCGACATAGCCGGCTTCTCGCTATACGTAACTAAGAACCTCACATCGACGTTTTTGGCAGAAGACATCGATTACAAAATATTCGGGAAGACCCACTTTAGGCTAAATCTAGAACACGCCAACGAATCTTATGGGGTCAGCTATGCGAACGGTAGAGTGTCTCGACATCTAAGCTATACGAGGAACGGAAAGTGCCTTCCCATGTTAGGAGTATGTGGTTTCCTGGCTCATGGCCTAATTCCGGAGCGGACCGCCGAAGAAATCATTTCCTCCGCCGATCGCTTTCGGACTCAATCGGGAATGAGCGAAGAGGACATGCTCCGTTTTCCGCGCCTCGTTATTGAAACTATGGAAGCGTTGGTGCTTGACGGATGGGTGAAAGCGAGGACTGTCGAGGGTTTTAGGGGTTGGCCGCGATTCGAGATTGATTACACGCGGTTCATGCACGAGAATCGAGATGTATCATCGATCTTGGACGCCTGACAGTTACTGAGTAGGCGAGGAAACAAGAAGCGCCCGTTCATAAAAGTAGGTACTTACGACTAGACTGTTTGGTCTAGCACAAATGCAGCTCTTGCCTCTTTGGCATTCCCCGGAGTTAGTTATTCGCCGATAACAAAATCAGAAGACGATCAATGTCGCACTGCGTCAGCACAGGCCCGAAGAATTGGGTTGGTCTCGGACGGGTGGGCTAACGTTTCCGAGACCAACGTTTAGACCACCAAGATCAGATGACAGGTTCGACTGACTGCCCGCTCACGAGAATGGGGCGAACCTGGATGTTCAATTGCGGGTCCTGTGCGACCGAAGAAGGTATGAAGTAAGCTCGCGAAGGTTGATCCTTCCATGAGCATTGTATGGACCCGCTTGCCAAGATCTGAGTGGTTGATTGCCAGACTCCGGGTGACACTTGGGTCCAACCAGCTCCTGCGTTAACGACGTCGGAAAATCGCACGGCGGTTGGCAAGCCACCAATCACGGTCCCGGTGCCAGTTAGTGTTGCGCCAGCAGATATACCGTCGATCGTGCTCACGCTTGTCGCCCCATAGAGCGATGAGGGCACAAATTGTGCGTTCTGTACGTGAGCGTAGGCAATCCCATAAAACTCGAACGTGACGTTGTAGGTGCTTGGAGGAGAAGTTTCCCCGGCGGCCGGAACCCACTGCACGGTCCACTGCTGAGTCGCCGCAACAGCCTCTTGGCCCCCTCCAGATACGTCCCCGCTACCAACCGTACCAAGGGGAGTCACAACGGTCGTTTCCCATAGATTCATCGAGTGCATTACGCTGTTTACGTGTAGGTAGTAGTTGATGCCGTAGTTCAGCGTGTAGTAGTTACTCGATGTCGCAGGGGTGGCAAATTGAGTCGAGTCGGAAGCGGTGAAAGACAGCGATGCGCCGACGATCGAAAAAGTACCTGCATGAGCGATACCGCAGGCAAGCGCGGCGGCGACCGAGGTCCAAGTCTTGAAGTTATAAATTAGCATTGGGATCTCCTAACATCGATTGACTCCATCAACGTGATTTGATTTAAAGTCATTCGATATTAGGTTATCACCTATTTATATCATTTAAGACGTAATATTTTGGGATCATATGAATGCTAGGGCGACTTTTGGACTGCATGAGTTCGACTGCGCCGTTATAGTCGGCCAAGAGACCCCAGTTTGGTTCATGACATCAGAAAGGTTTTAGCGGCTTGGTCAGTCGGGTTTCCGGTAGGACGTGGCATGGAACCCTCCGAAACCACGTATTGTAAAACTATGAACTCAGGAACACCGGCCGCAGTCGACTCCAACTCCGATGCGATCCCGCTCCCGCCTTCCACGCATGTCGGTCGCGTTCGGTTAGCGGTCTCGAACCTGGCAAAGTCGGTGTCTTGGTACACGTACGCGATTGGATTAAAACTCCTAGATTCCAGTCGAGATAAGCTCGCGGTACTCGGGGCGCATGGGAGCAATCTGCCTTTGCTCGAACTGGAGGAGGTTCCTGGGGTTCGGCCCTTAGGGCGGCAGACCCGATTGGGGATGTATCACTTTGCGGTGCTGCTTCCGTCTCGCAAGGACCTTGCCAACTTTATTCAGCACTTGGCAAAAGACCGGATTGAATTCGGAGCGGCAGATCATCTGTTTAGCGAAGCCACGTATCTCGTCGATCCCGACGGACTTTCAGTGGAGGTTTATGCCGACCGGCCCCGAGAACAGTGGATTCGCAATGGCGATGAACTGGTGGGAGCGATCGACCCGTTGAACTACGACGAACTCCTCGCCGAGGGCGACGGCAAGTGGAATGGGGCTCCGTCCGGAACTACCATCGGACATATGCACTTTTACGTCGGTGACCTTGCCCTGGCGTCCGCGTTCTACGTCGATGGACTTGGGTTCGAGGTCATGACCCGCATGCCCGGCGCCCTGTTCGTCTCGGCCGGTGGGTATCACCACCACGCGGGGCTCAACACTTGGGCGGCACGATCACCTGTCGCGGGTGAGCAGGATGCTCGCCTCCTCTCGTGGGAACTCGTACTGCCTAATCAGGCATCCGTGGATGGGCTGACATCGCGACTCGTCGAGCAAGGTTATCCGGCGATTGAGAAGTCTGCTTTTCGCGACACTTGGGGCAACCTGGTGAGGCTAGTGGTTGAGTCTTAAAGGTTGTACAAACTCGCTTTTCCGGAACATCCATCCCCGACCCTTCCTCCTGACCTCGGCACGAACATCCGAAGACGAGAGGCGGGATGCTAGGCGCTCGCAAATGAGATCTTTGGATCACAAATACCCATCTTTTGTGCGCTGACCACAGTAAGTTATGCCATTATGTGATTTAGAGTGCACAAATGAGCGATCCTGAAACTCTTCCTGCTGACCTTGTTAAGCAACTCCTTGCTGCCCGCAAACGGTCTCGGCTAACCCAAGATGAATTGGCTGCCCTTGCCTGCCTCTCGAGGCGTCCGATTTACGATCTTGAACACGGTAACGGTGGTGTGAAGGTCGGGACACTCATCAAAGTGCTTGACGCGCTTGGGCTGGAACTCACCTTTAAGCCGCGAGGCCCTAAGGCTTGACCGACTATCGTTCCGTTGAGGAGTTATGGGTGCTCAAGGATGGACTCCAGGTAGGGACTCTTCAGCGGACCCCTAAAGGATGCCGATTCTTCTACACCGAGCAATTCTTAAGGAGCACGGAGCCCTCAATCGCGCTCCATCTGCCCAAGAAATCCGAGGGCATGAACGTGGAAGGGATTGCCAATCTGCCGACCTATTTCGCGGGACTGTTGCCAGAAGGGCTCATGTTCAAGGCGATCCAGAGGCAGATTGGTTCGGCAGCCGACGACCTATTTGCCATGCTCGCCGCCACCGGTACCGACACGGCAGGAGATATCGATGTTCAGATCCCTGGAGTTGCCAACCAAAAGCCGATCCTCAATATCGAAGATGCGAGAGAGATCATCGGGGCGCTTTTGAAGGATGGCAAGCTCCGGGGGGAACCGCTATCGGCCATTGCGGGCGCTCAACCGAAACTGTCGATCGGTCAACTGATCCGCTCAAGCCGTAACTCAAGGTACATCATCAAGTTCGACCCACCCGAGTACCCGCACCTTTCCGCAAACGAGCACGCACTGATGCGCCTTGCGCGGCGATGCAAAATCGAGGTGGCCGATACGACATTGCGCGACCAAGCTCTCGTCGTGACGCGGTTCGACCGTGTATACGACCCACAATCGAAGCAAATGACCCGAGTGCACGTGGAGGACTTGCTCCAGGTGATGGATCGGTTTCCAAACAGCAAATATGCCGTTGAGTACGGCGAAATCTTGGGCGCAATGAATGACCTGGGGGTGTCCAAGGCGAGTCTTCTGAGTGCGGTGCGACTTTACGTATACAGCTACATCATTGGAAACGGCGACTTACACGCGAAAAACGTCAGTGTGGTCTATGATCGCGACGCCGGCCAGTGGAGAATCTCTCCGGCGTATGATCTCCTGTCGACGCTCCCCTATGGCGACCCACGAATGGCTCTGGCACTCGAAGACGAAGCTTTCGGTCGCTTTTCGATAGGCGATTTCCTGGCCTTCGGTGGCAAATTCGGGCTCGCGGAGAAATCGGTGAGTGATATGATCGCCCGCACCGGATCTGCTGTCTTAAAGTTCGCTCCTGATTTACTTCGGGGCGTCATGTCTCCTGAAGTGGTTAGGACAATTCTCGACCGATCTGCCAGCTTGTTGATGGCGACGTAGAAGGCCGCACCGACGGCCGAGCTCTGAATGAGATATTCACAAAACCGGCTCTTACCGTGGCGAGAGACGGGCAAGATCGTTTAACATTAATCAATTGTCGGGAACATTGCTTAGATGCCCATTTTCATCACCTCTTTGGCCACGCTTGCCTATGCCTCATTGACGGCTCAAGTCAACGACGGCCCTGCGAACAACGTCCCATTCACCCAGATCCATATCAAGGACCGGTTCTGGACGCCGCGACAAGAGGTGAACCAGCGATCGTCCGTTTGGCACTGCCTGGAAGAACTGGAAAAGACGGGTGATCTGCAGAACTTCCGCATCGTCGCCAAGGGCGGACATACCGGGCATTCAGGGTTTGTTTTCCAAGACTCCGACGTGTACAAGGTGCTTGAAGGCGCCGCCGACAGTTTGGCTACGAACCGAGACGCCAAACTCGACCAGAAACTAGATGAGATCATCGCCCTCATTGCCAGCGCCCAAATGGCTGACGGGTACGTCGACACCTTTTATCAAATCACCGCGCCTGACGAGCGTTTTACCAACCTTCGCGACAATCATGAGCTTTACTGTGCGGGCCATCTGATCGAGGCGGCCGTCGCCCACTTCCAAGCAACCGGCAAGAAGAACCTTCTGGCCATCGCCACAAAATACGCCGACCTTCTCAACAAGAAATTCGGCCCGGATAGCGGAAAGATCGCCTACTGCGGACATCCCGAGTTGGAACTGGCACTCGTCAAGCTGTCTCACGTGACGAACGAGCCACGGTACTTCGCCTTAGCCCAAAAGCTCGTCATGACTCGCGGCAGCAAGTTTTTCGCCACCGAACACGACACGCCATTAGCCGATTACGACGGGACCTATTGGCTCGACGACGTCCCCATCACTCAGCACAAAGAGATCAAGGGACACGCGGTGCGTGCGGCTTACCTCATGTCGGGAACCACCGACGTCGCCCGCGAGAACGGTGACCCGGCTCTCGCCAAGATGCTCGACCGTGTCTGGCGAAATGTCACTCAGAAGCGCATCTTCTTGACGGGTGGGATTGGCCCTTCTGGCTCCAACGAAGGTTTCACGGTCGACTACGACCTTCCCAACGAATCGGCTTACCAGGAGACCTGCGCCTCGATCGCGATGGCGATGTGGGGCTACCGCATGGGGATGCTCCACACCGATGCCAAGTACTTCGACGCCGTTGAGAACTCGCTCTACAATGCGACCCTGGCCGGAGTTGCCCTCGACGGGAAGCATTTCTTCTACGTGAACCCGCTTGCCAGTCGCGGAAACCATCACCGGCAGGAATGGTTCGATTGTGCGTGCTGCCCTCCCAACGCCCTCCGAACCATCGCGGCAGTCGGCGGCTACGCTTACGGGCAAAGGGGCGATCGCGTCTACGTCAACCTCTATCTCCCAGGATCGGTCGATCTCAAAGTCGGAAACCAGAACGTCAAGTTGTCGGTTGCCGGTGACTACCCGTGGAACGGACATCTAACTCTCAAACCCGAAGTGAAGGAGTCGACTCATCTCGATCTAAGACTCCGAATTCCCGGCTGGGTCAGCGGAGCAAAGCTCACCGTCAACCGTGCCGCAGTCTCCGGCGCGAAAGTAGAAAACGGTTACTTCGTCGTGGATCGAACCTGGAACGCGGGGGACTCGGTCGAGGTCGACTTCCCGATGCCGGTTGATCGCGTCGCCGCCAACCCACAGGTGAAGGACGACCAGCTTCACTTAGCCGTTCGGCGAGGTCCGCTCGTGTACTGCGCAGAGGCGGTGGACCAATCGTCGCCAGTTTCAGAGCTTGTCCTCCCGGCCGATGCTTCTCTCAAGCCAAGTTGGAAGGGAGACCTCCTCGGTGGGGTCGAAGTTCTCGAAGGATCTGCGGAGCGGGTCAGCCCCACCGAATGGGACCACACGCTCTACCAATCAATTTCCAAACCCCAGCCCACTGCGGTTAAGTTGATTCCCTATTGCGACTGGGACAATCGAAAGGCAGGGCAGATGGCGATTTGGTTCCCCACGACGCCGCCACCCGATCCGGTCGGCGGAGCCGAAGTTCACGCCAAGATCGATTCCTCGTTCTTCAGCGGTAATTCTCAAACGGAAGGAATCCACGATGGAGTCGAGCCAAGGTCGTCCGGTGAGCAACCCCAAAAGCTGTTCCACTGGTGGCCGCACAAAGGCACTCAGGAATGGGTGAGCTATACCTGGACCAAACCGATCTCAGTGAAAGGCGTTCGCGTTTACTGGTTCGATGACACCGGGCGGGGTGAGTGCCGACTGCCCGACAGTTGGTCCCTCGAGACCCTACAAGGCGACAAGTGGGTTCCGGTAGATGCAACCGTCTTCCCGGTACAGGGCAGTCAATGGAATGAAGTTTCGTTCGCACCCATTCAGACCAAAGCGCTGAGGCTCGTCGTGAAGTTGAAGCAAGGCTGGGCTGCCGGGGTGCGTCAATGGAAGGTGATCGAAGCCGACGAATAGCCGCGTCGCCCCACTCACAATCCCCCCAAGCATAGATATTTCGCCGAGCACGTGAACGGAACACCCACCGACGGTTGCTTGATTCAAGGCCGGCGCCTGATTTAAGACAGATTCGGAGCAACACATAACAATGAAAGTCGATTGGAAAGGCGTTTTTCCCGCCGTCACTACTCAGTTTCACGAGGACCTCACCCTCGACCTCGATCTCACTTCGAAGCATATCGAAGAGCTGATCCAGTCCGGTATTCGAGGACTCGTGATGCTTGGCTCACTCGGTGAGAACGTCACGCTGACCCTGGAGGAGAAGCGAGAGATCATCCGGCTTGCCCTCAAGGTCAGCGCAGGTCGCGTCCCCGTCCTGAGCGGTGTAGCCGAACTCAGTACGGGCGCTGGCCTTGCCTGGGTGAAGGAGCTGGAGACGCTGGGCGCTCAAGGCGCGATGGTCATGCCGGCAATGGCCTTCCGGCCAGATCGTGAGGAGACGTTGGCTCACTACCTGACGATCGCTCGTGGCACTGAACTTCCGCTGATCCTTTACAACAACCCACTCGCGTACCACGCCGACGTCACCCCCGAGATGTTTGAGATCGTCGCCGAGCAGCAGAACTACGTCGGAATCAAAGAATCGTCCGGCGACGTACGACGCATCACCGACATCATCAATACGGTCGGGGACCGGTACATCATGTTCGCCGGCGTGGACGACTTGGCCCTGGAATCGATCTTATTGGGCGCGACCGGCTGGATTGCTGGCATCGGCCTCGCGTTCCCCAAGGAGAACCAGCGACTTTGGGACCTGGCCACCGCAGGAGAGTGGGAAAAGGCGCGCGAACTTTACCGCTGGTACACCCCTCTACTTCACCTCGACGTCGGAAACAAGTTCGTTCAGAACATCAAAATGGCGATCAAGGAAGTTGGACTGGGCTCCGAATGGGTTCGACTTCCCCGCGTTCCCCTGAGCGGCGCGGAAAGAGAGCGTGTGCTCGGCATCATTCACAAAGGACTTGAGACTCGACCGGTTCTAGATTAAGGATGCAGAGTCTTCGAGTCATCGATTCCCACACCGCGGGAGAACCCACTCGCGTTGTGTTGGAGGGTGGAATTCCTCTCGTCGGCGACACCATGTCGGAGCGGCGAGAGGATTTCCGCCTGCGCCACGATCACTGGCGCGCGGGCATCGTTCGGGAGCCACGAGGATCGGATGTTCTCGTGGGCGCGCTTCTTACGCCTCCGGTAAATCCAGGTTCGATCGCTGGAATCATCTTCTTCAACAACGTCGGCTATCTTGGGATGTGTGGACACGGAACCATCGGAGTCATCGAGACTCTGAAGTTTCTCGGTCGCATAGAGCCGGGGCCGGTTTCGTTCGATACTCCGGTTGGTACGGTGACCGCAGTTCTTCAGGAAGACGGTGGGGTGTCGCTCCGAAACGTCAAAAGCTATCGCCATCTTGCCTGCCTCTGCGTCGAAGTAGACGGCATTGGCACCGTTCACGGCGATGTCGCTTACGGCGGCAACTGGTTCTTCTTGGTCCACTGGCCAACTTTTGAGATCGGCATCGAAAACGCGTCGGAACTGACTGACGTATCGATTCGAATTCGAGAAGCGCTCGCCCGCGATGGCATCACGGGCGAGGACGGCGCAGAAATCGACCATGTGGAGCTTGCGGGACCGGCCAGAGCAGAAGGGGCGAACTCTCGTAATTTCGTTCTGTGTCCGGGCTCAGCTTACGATCGTTCGCCTTGTGGCACGGGAACCAGCGCCAAACTCGCGGCCCTATTCGCGGCCGAGGAACTTGAGGAAGGCGCAACTTACGTTCAAGAAAGTGTGGCCGGTGGAGTCTTCCGAGGTTCCGTGGAGGCGGTTGAGGGCGGCGTGATCCCGACCATCGTGGGTCGAGCCCATATCACCGGCGAGAACACCCTCTACTTCTCGCCTGAAGATCCACTTCAGTGGGGGCTTGAATGAGTTCGGGGCGCCATGTGGTTGTTGTCGGGGCGGGAGTCGTCGGGCTTTGTGCCGCCGACGAACTGTTGACCCGTGGATTTCGAGTCACCGTTCTGGAACGTGAAACGAAGCCCGGTGACGGGTGCTCCTACGGGAACGGCGGACTCATTGTCCCTAGCCATTTTGAGCCGCTGGCCCAGCCCGGCATGATCGGTATGGGCCTCAAAATGCTCCCAGATCGGCGGAGCCCGTTCGGTCTCCATGGCCTGGGCAGCGTCGAAGTCTTGTCTTGGGTCGCCCAGTTTGCTCGTGCGGCGAACGCCAAGCATGTGGAACGTTGCGCTTCGATCATCCGAGATCTGAACCTGATAAGCCGTAGCGTTTATGAATCGACCTACTCTGAGCTCGTGGCTGAGGCAGGATACGAGCATCGAGGTGAATTCATGATCTGTCGGACGGCGGCAAAACTTGAGGGTGAAAAACACCTTGCCGAGAAGGCCAACCTCATTGGTCTCAAGACTCGAGTGTTGAGCAAATCCGACCTCAAGACGGAAGAACCGGACTGTGAGATTGACGCGGAGGGAGCGGTCTATTTTGAAGACGACGCCAAGCTCACTCCGCGAGTCTTCATGGACGGACTTCGCAAGAGGGTCATCGCGCGTGGGGCGACGCTGCTCGACGGCGCGGAAGTGCAACAGTTCTCGATCGAAGGCAAGATCCTCCGATCAGTGAAACTAAGCGATCTGGAGGTCGAAGCAGACGAGTTCGTCTTGGCCGCCGGGGCATGGTCGGCCTCACTCGCCCGAAAACTTGGCCTCAAAGTGCCTATCCTGGCTGGAAAAGGCTATGGATTTACGGTGGCCCGGCCACCCCAGACTCCGCGACTCCCCGCTCTCCTTATTGAGGGCCGTTTGGCGGTCACCCCGATGACGGATGGCCTGCGATTTGTCGGGACCATGGAACTGGGAAGGCCCACCTCCTTAGAGGTCAATGAAAACCGGGTAGAGGGAATGCGCCGATCAATCGCCGAATACTATCCGGCCTTTCGCGGATTCGACCTAAAAGATGCCAAAGTCTGGTGCGGCCTCCGTCCGTGCCCGCCCGACGGAATGCCCTATATTGGAAGGACTTCGCGCCTCGACAATCTTGTTTTTGCCACCGGCCACGGGATGATGGGGATGAGCTTGGGCCCAGTCTCCGGTCGCTTAGTCGGAGAAATCCTCGCCAACGAAACTCCCAGTGTCCCACTCGAACTCCTCTCACCTGATCGTTATGCCTGACAACACCATCTCTGGATCCAACTACATCGCCGGCTCGGTCTCCGCGAAGGGTGACGCCCAACTCTTTGCAGTTCAGGCCTCCTCCGGAGAGCGCTTGTCGCCTGGCTTCCACGTGGCCACGCTCGAAGAGGTTTCAGAGGCCGGGCGGGTCGCCGCCGAAGCGGCGCCCGTATACGCAGCAATTTCGGCTGAGAAGAAAGCCGAGTTCTTAGAAGCTATCGCCACCGAAATCGAAGCACTCGGCGACTTGCTGCTGGAACGAGCTCACTTAGAGTCGGGGCTTCCTTTGCCACGGCTCACGGGCGAAAGAGGGCGCACATGCGGTCAGTTGAGACTGTTTGCCAAGGTTGTGCGAGAAGGCTCCTGGGTCGACGCAAGGATCGATCCTGCTCAGCCAGACCGCAAGCCGCTCCCAAAGCCGGATATCCGCCGGATGTTGACTCCCATCGGTCCTGTGGTCGTCTTCGGAGCGTCCAATTTCCCCCTCGCGTTCTCAGTTGCCGGCGGTGACACCGCCAGTGCTCTCGCGGCAGGCTGTCCGGTCATCGTCAAGGCTCATCCCGGTCACCCGGGAACCTCCGAGTTGGTTGCGCAGGCGATCAATGCGGCTGCCAAGTCTTGTGGCATTCCCGGTGGCGTTTTCTCACTCCTTCATGGAGAGGTGGAAGTGGGACAGACGTTGGTTAACTTGCCAGAGATTTCCGCTGTCGGCTTCACCGGATCGCTTCGAGCAGGGCGGGCTCTATACAACCTCGCCGCTGCCCGCCCCAAGCCAGTCCCGGTCTACGCCGAGATGGGGAGCATCAATCCGCTATTCCTCCTGCCGGGCGCGGTCTCTGCCCGAGGAGCCGCCATCGCGAAGGGATTTTCCGACTCGCTGACGCTCGGCGTCGGGCAGTTTTGTACAAACCCAGGTCTGTTGGTCGGTATCCGAGGTCCCGAATTCGACGCTCTGCTCCAGTCGGTTGCAGAAGCTCTCGCCCAGGTCAATCCAGGCGTGATGCTTACCGGAGGCATCTGCTCGAAATTCTCGGAAGGAGTGTCTGAGCGGTCTGCTAACGCGTCTCTGACCCAAGTATTTGTGGGCGAGTCCGCTGTCGATCGGGCGACTCCGTCTTTGTTCTCAGTGTCTGCGGCAAGTTTCCTCGCGAACCCCCATCTAGCGGAAGAGCTCTTCGGTCCGTCCGCCATCGTCGTGATTTGTGAAGATGCGGACGAACTGCTAAGGGTCGCCGAAGGGCTCGAAGGTCAGCTCACCACTTCCCTTCACTTCGAGGCGTCAGACGAAGGACTCGTCGCTTCGCTGCTTCCGCACTTGGTCAAAGTCTCTGGCCGCGTCTTGGCGAACTCGTACCCCACTGGTGTCGAAGTGACCCATGCGATGCAGCATGGCGGTCCTTACCCAGCCACGACGGACGCCCGATCGACGAGCGTTGGAACAGCGGCAATTTTGCGGTTTGCTCGCCCAGTCTCATACCAAGACATCCCAGACGCATTTCTGCCGTTGGAGCTTCGGGATGGCAATCCCCGAAGGATTTGGCGTACGATCGACGGTGAACTTCAGAGAAGTTAATCGAGCCAGGTCTAGCCTTCGGCCTGACCTAGCCCGCTGACGAACAGGACGCGCCGAGCCCTTTCCTCCCCGGCGCCTTTATTCGAAGTATCCGGGGAGGATCGTTAGTTCCATGGTCACGCTCAAGGACATCGCGGTCAAAGTAGGAGTCGACGTCTCGACGGTTTCGAAGGTGCTCCAGGGGGCGCCGATCCGTATTTCGGACGCTCGGCGCGAGGAAATCGTACGGACCGCCCAAGAGATGGACTATCGGCCAAACCTGATGGCGAGAGGCCTTCGACTTAAGCGCAGCAACGCGCTGGCGATGATCGTTCCCACCACGACCAGCTACCTCTACCCGGAGATCATCGACGGAGCGGAACAGGCCGCCGAAGAGCGCGGGTACGCACTCTTCCTGATCAAGAGCCAAAACCCGCACACCCGGCTGCTGTCTGTCGTCGGGCACGGCCGAATCGATGGTTTGGTCTTTGCAGACGATCAGCCCTCGGAAGAGGTGGCATCGAGGCTCAACTCGCTCGATGTTTCCTGGGTCTGTCTCAACCGAACGAAACCCGACGATCATGGGCATGTAGCCCTTGACGATGAAGCCGGATTCAATGCACAGGCGGAGCATCTCCTGAAGCTGGGTCATCGAAGCATCGTGTTCGTAAGCGTGACCCCATCCAGCTACATCTCAGGACTTTGCACCCGAATGTTCATAGACCGAATGAAGAAAGAGGGTGTTGACTTGCCCCAGACTCATCTCTTTCAGAGCGAGTTCGATGGCGGGCAAGCCGCCGACATCGCCGATATCATCGCAGAACTGTCTCCGCGCCCCACGGCAGTCGCCGCTGCGAGCGTCCAAATCGCTTCTAGAATTGTCGAATCACTACGCGCGAAGGGATTGCGGATTCCCGAAGACATCAGCGTGGTCGGATATCACGATTCTCCTACCGCTCTTTGGCCGCCTCCAGGGATCACCACAGTGAAGATGCCTTCTCGTCGGCAAGGCTATCAAGGCGTTTCCCGGGTCATCGACCTCCTGAACGGTGTCCACTTCGAAGGCGAGACGATTGACGAGCGACCGGTCGTGATCGAACGGGGAACCTGCGCACCCCTCTAAGCTGAGAACGATTCAGACCCGAAGGCTTGCATTTTCGATTGTCGAAGAGTTTAATAAATTCGTTTAATATTCAACGATCGAATGTAAAGCGTCATCTACCATGAATCGCTCAGTACACACCCTCTTCTTGAGCCTCGCTCTCGCTGGAGTCTGCCTTATGCCTGCCAACGGTCACTCTGAAACAACTGCTCACCTTCCACGTCCGAAGGCCGAGGCGTTTGGAATCGGCGAAGTGAAACTCACCGGCGGAGTTTTCGATACCGCGAACAAGGCCACGGCCAGCTATCTCCTCGAAGTCGATCCTGATCGACTGCTCCACAGCTTCTTGGTCCATTCGGGCTTAACTCCAAAGGGCAAGCTGTACGGAGGCTGGGAAGATTCAGGACTTGCCGGGCACTCTCTCGGCCACTACTTAACCGCTTGTATCCAGCAGTTCGCGGCAACGGGTGACATTCGCTATCGAGAAAAGGCGAACCACATAGTAAGTGAGCTCTCCCTATGCCAGAAGCACCGGGTGGATGGCTACATATCGGCTATTCCCGACGGCGACAAACACTGGGAAGAGATCAAGAAGGGCGACATTCGTTCTGGGGGATTCGATCTCAACGGGATGTGGTCCCCTTGGTACACCCACCACAAGGTGCTCGCGGGTCTCATCGATGTCTACGAGATCGGAAAGAACAAGGAGGCTCTCGGAGTTGCCACTAAGTTCGCTGACTGGATGATCGAGGAGACCAAGGGGCTGACCGAGGCCCAGTGGCAAAAGATGTTGGCTTGTGAGTATGGGGGAATGAACGAGTCGTTAGCGGAACTCTACTCTCTCACCGGTCAGGCGAAGTACCTCGACCTCTCGAAGAAGTTCTACGACAACATGGTGCTCCACCCACTTTCGGAGGGTAAGGACGACCTATCGGGTCGGCATTCGAACACCCAGATCCCCAAGATCATCGGCTTGGCTCGATTGTATGAACTCACCGGCACTGAATCGGATCGAAAAACGGCCGAGTTTTTCTGGGATCGGATCGTCAACCACCGGACCTACGCGATCGGCGGCAATAGCAACCACGAGTACCTGGGGCCTGCCGACGAGCTCGCCGACCGGCTGTCGTCGAACACCTGTGAGAGTTGTAACACTTACAACATGCTCAAGCTCACGCGGCACTTGTTCGAGTGGGCACCCGATGCAAAGTACGCTGATTTTTACGAGCGCGCTCATTTCAATCACATCCTCGGCAACCAAGATCCGGCGACCGGTATGGTCACCTATTTCATCCCACTCGCCAGCGGTTTCGCACGCAACTACAGCAACCCTTACGATGACTGGACCTGTTGTCATGGAACGGGAATGGAGAGCCATACGAAGCATGCCGATAGCGTTTATTTCCACTCGGGAAAGACCAAGTTGTACGTCACCCAGTTCATTCCGACTGAGCTCAATTGGCATTCTGTGGGGATCGTGCTCAAACAAGAGACCGACTTCCCGAATTCCGGCAAGGTAGACCTTATCTTCGAAAGAGGCAACCACGAATTTGCCCTCGATATTCGCCACCCATGGTGGGCAAAGGGGCCATTCGATATTCGCGTCAACGGACGCGTGGTGGCATCTTCGAACAAGCCCTCCAGTTTCGTTTCGATTCACCGCAAGTGGAAAACGGGCGATAAGGTCGAGTTCACGCTTCCCATGTCGCTCTCCACCGAACCGATGCCGGACAACGACCACCGACGAGCCATCCTGTATGGCCCGCTTGTTCTTTCAGCCGACCTTGGTTCACCCGCAGAAGCCACACCGAGAACGCCCGTTCTCGTCAGCAACAATCAGCCGCCAGCCGAATGGCTGCAGCAGACACCAGGCAAGCTCGAGTTCAAAACGAAGGGAGTGGGCAAACCCGATGACCTCACGTTCCGACCGTTCTACTCCATCCATCACAACCGGTACGCCACCTACTTTGATGAGTTCACGGAGCCGCAGTGGGAGAAAGCAGAGGCCGAATACCGAGCAGAGGAACAACGGCTTCACGATCTGGACCTTAGAACCTTGGACCTGATGCGGATTGGAGAGATGCAACCGGAACGGGATCACCATCTGCTTGCAGAGAAAACCGACGTCCGAGACGCCAACGGCCGAGGATTTCGGACGCCAATGGTCAACGGATGGATGGAGTTCGACATGAAGGTCGACCTTGCAGGCCCCAACGACCTCGTCCTCACCTACTGGGGAAATGAACGGCTTAAGCCCCACTTCGAGATCCTCATCGACGGTAAAAAGCTCTCGGAAGAGACCCTGCCGGATCGGAAGAACGACGTGTTTTTCGATCAGACGCTGCCGGTCCCAACCGAATTAACTCAAGGAAAGGCCGCGGTCCGGGTGCGAATCCAATCCCTTGGAACCTCGTGGGCAATGTCGGTAGCAGGCGCTAGAACCACTAAGAGCCGGCCCTAGCTCTTTCCACCAGTAGTGGCAATTCCCTGAATGAAAGTCTTCTGAGCAAGGAAGAACACGACGATGACCGGAAGCGTGAACACGGTCGCGGCGGCCATGAGCATGAGCCATTGCCCGCCGTTCTTTGACATGAACTGCTGAAGACCGTAAGCCAGCGTGTACTTTTGAGGGTCGTTCAGATAGAGCAGCGGCCCTTGGAAGTCGTTCCAGGTCCCCATGAACTGGAACAGGGCGCAGGTCGCCAACGCGGGCTTTGAAAGCGGCAACATGACACGGGTGAAGATCTTCCACTCGCTCGCGCCATCCAACCGTGAGGCTTCGGCCATCTCTTCCGGAAGTGTTTTAAAGAATTGGGTGAGGAGGAAGATGAAGAACGGGACGCCGAAGAATGTGGGCGCGGTAAGGGGTAAGTAGGTGCCGTACCAACCTAGCGCTCGGTAAAGGGCGAACACTGGCACCATCGTGACCTGTTCTGGCACTGCCAGGGTGGCAATCATGACCAAGAACAGCACCTCTTTGCCGAAAAACCGCATCCTCGCAAATCCGTAAGCAACGATGGAGCTGCTGAGGACGGCTCCGGTGATGTTCACGATACATAGGAAAGCCGTGTTTCGCAGGTAGGTCCGGAGGGGGATGGCTTGGAGCGCGTCGGGGTAGTTCTTCACGACTATCGGCTTCGGAATGAGGCTGGCGAGTGACACCGGCGGTGCGGTCTTACCCCCGGCCGCGAAAACTTGGGTATCCCCCTTCAAAGAGGTAGACACCATCCAGGCGGCGGGAAGCAGAGCGGGAAAGCTCAGAATGACCAACGCGATCCAAACCAGGAGCTTGTTGCCTCGGTCGGAGAGTCGTGACTTACCCATGACCGAGCCTCTGCTGCCGCTTGTCCTCGACCTTGACTGCAGCGACTAAGTCGTCGATCGCTTGGTCGGCCGTTTTAGTTCCTCGTGCGGTCGACTCTCCGACCTTCTGCATCTCGTCCATGATAAAGGATTGATTCGGGCCGGTCGGCGGGATTTCGAGGTTGGGGCTCGACATCATGTCCAGGAACGGCTTGAAATTTGGATTCTCCCGCAGAAACTTCTGATAGGAATGGGCGTTGGCAACACGTTGGCAGTACGGAAGCCAACTCATCTGCTCCTGGTTGTGTCCTCCGGCCTCGGGGTCGTCCATCCCGATCCAATATTTCATGAACGCTAAGGCGCCTTCCGGATTCCTCGATGCGCGAGGAATCACGAGGAAGTTGGCCGCCGTATTGCTGGCAAACGGTCTCCCTCCAACGGGAGGCGGAAGCGGGGCGACGCAGTACTGAAGGTTGGGGGCAAAGTCGTGGGTCTGCTTGACCCTCCACTGGCCATCGAGCCAGATCGAGTAGTTTCCAGCAATGATTGGCGCGGTGATCCCGACGTCGGCGGCCTGGGTCGACAGGAATCGAGTCACTTTATCGAAGCCGAGCCGCTTGTATTGGCTCACCACCCAACGATTCGCGGCGCGCTGCTGCGGGGTTCCTAGTAGCGGATTCCCGGCGGCGTCGTTAAAAGCGCCTCCGAACGACGGCACGAAATCCTGGAAAGTTTGGGGGAGGAACCCTACTCGCTGCAATCGACCGTCCTTGTCGTACCGATCCAGCTTCTTTGCCACTTCGACGAGTTCCTCCAGCGTCTTGGGAAGGTGTTGAGCGTCGAGTCCGATCTCCTTGAGGTGATCGAGCCGGTAGTAACAGGCATTAACGTCGACTCCCGCGATCAGCGCCATGATGTGGCCGTGGTAGATCGCGTGTTTCTTCATGATCGGGAACGCCTCTCGTACGTAGGCTTCCCTTTCGGCCGGCGTCATTAACTCATCGAGAGGACGGATCAGACCACGATCACTCCACATGCCCAACACCGGATGCATTTGACTGACCACGTCCGGAGACACGCCCCCGGCCGCAGACACCAGGAACTTGGAATCAGCGCCTGCCGACGGAATCTGTAAGGGGATCACCTCGTACTGGGTCTGGCTCGCGTTGAATCGCTGGCAGATCCCTTCCACGATGGGTTGCCACTCGCCGGACCACATGTGCCAGAAGTACACCGGCTTACGATTTGGAATCTTGGCCAACGGGGCGGGAGGCGGAAGCAAGACGATCAACGCCACAACCGCAAGCGCGATGCCGAATACCGATTTCAGCGGTAATCGCCTACCTTCCAAAGTGCACCCACTTCTTCTGGCTTGTGAAAAGCACGGCCGTCACGGACGTGACGACGATGAAAAGGATCCAGGCCATGGCACTGGCGTATCCCATGTCAAGATATTGCCAGGCCCTCTGGAACAGATAGAGCGCATAAAACGTGGTGCTTCCTTCTGGGCCACCTTTCGTCATCACGTAGGCCTGTGTGAAGTATTGGAATGCGCCGATCACGCCCATCACGACGTTGAAAAAGATCACCGGCGTGAGCATTGGGAGGGTGACGTGCCTTAGCGACTGTCTCGCATTCGCGCCGTCGAGTCGAGCCGCCTCATACAAGTGAGTCGGGATGTCCTTCAGCCCCGCCAGGTAGATCACCATGCTTCCACCCACACCCCAAAGCGACATCAACGCCAGGCTCCATGGAGCCCAAGTTGTGTCAGTAAGCCAGGCGGGGCCCTCAATGCCCACGGCGCGAAGTAGCCC
This sequence comes from uncultured Armatimonadota bacterium, assembly GCA_903904815.1. Lineage (GTDB taxonomy): Bacteria > Armatimonadota > Fimbriimonadia > Fimbriimonadales > Fimbriimonadaceae > Fimbriimonas. The sequence goes on along the minus strand of CAIVDU010000078.1, from coordinate 7,128 downwards.
GTTGACAAGCCCCAACTCTGGATTGAGAAGCCACACAAACAGAACCGAGGTGGCGACGCTCGGAACGATCGAAGGAAGAAAGAAGATGGTTCTGAAGATGGCCTGGCCACGGACTTCGACGTTTAGCAGGAGGGCAAGGGCAATGCCCACGACCGTCGTGAGCGGAACCGCGACCAACGCGTATCGAAACGTGACCCAAAGCGATTTCCAAAACAAGGGATCATCGTGCAGCAGGGAACTGTAGTTAGCCGTTCCAATCCAGTGAGGAGGGCTGACGATATCGTAGCTCGTAAAGGAAAGGTAGACGCTACGGAGAAAGGGCCAGCCCATGAACAGCGTGAATCCGATGAGCCAAGGGCTGATAAAGAGGAAACCCGCTCCGTTCTGACGCCAAAAGCGTCGAACACGGCTTCCAAGCGTCGAAGGAGCGGGCGTTGTCATCGAGTTTAGATCCGCCCTAAAATGGCGTCCATCGCTCTCGAAGCGTTCTGGACTCGGACTTCGGGGTAGTGCTTGTAGAGAGGAATCATCTCCGCTGCGACTGGCCCTTGATATCCAATCTCTTCGATAGCTTTCACCACCTCCGGCCAATTGACGTCTCCCTCGAGAAGGTCGACAAAGCCCTCAGCCGTTCCGACCGATCGTCGGTAGTCCTTGAAGTGGATGCCGACGACGCGCGGTCCCAAAATGCGAAGCCACTGTTCTGGGTAGCCAAACGGGAGCACGTTGGCGACGTCCATGTATGACCCGATCCAGGGACTGCCAATCGAATCGATGAAGGCTGCCATTTCGGTCGGGCTCAGAAGGAACCGGTTCCAAACGTTTTCGATGCCCAGTCGCACCTCGAATTTCGCTGCGGTTGCCGCGACCTCCTTGAGACCTCGGTGCGCGAAGGCGAGGACTTGATCATACGGCTGTACCGCTCTCTCGGGCAGAAAGAACACATCGACTGCGCCCGGAATCGTGAGCAACGTCTTTGCGCCAAACCAGGCGGTGATCTCGATCATGCGCTCCAGTGTCTTGGTCGCCTTTTCACGGTCATCCGCACTCGCGCTGGCCAATGAGTAGGCCCAGTATGTTCCCGAAGCCACGCTGGGAATCTCGAGCCCAAGACTGCTCGCCAGTTGCTTGAGTTCGTTCACCCGGTCCAGCGTGACGTCGAGGCCGAGGGCGCCAGTTTCTCCAATCGCGACTTCGACGGCCTCAAACCCATCGCGCTTCGCTTTCGCAAAGAAGTCTTCCAAGCTGAGCGTGCCTTCAAGTCCGCCCGGGTACGACCAGTAGTTCACCGACTTGAGCAACATTAGCGGGCCTCCTTTACCTGTCGGATCTCTTCCAGCGTCGTCACAAGACTCAAGCGAGACGATTCGGGAGTGATTCGATCCAGAGGAGCGCCAGATTGGAGTTGGTCGTAGAAGTATTTCAGCTCGTAGTAGTAGCCACCAAGATCGGAAAGGTTTCCACCGGCGCCCTTGGCCACCATTTTGGGAATCTCGGGGGTGACGGGATCTTTTCCATCTTCGTACACGGTAAGCGGTCCCGCGTCCATGATGGCCGCTCCCTTCTCGAAGATCGCCCGGAAGGCCATTTTGAACGGAGCGGTAGCCGGCAGGTTCCAACCTCCTTCGAGGTGGACCACCGTACCGCCGAAGTCCATCGTGGTAAAGATCTGACTCACGCCCCGGTGATCGTCGGTCCCAAATGAGACCGCTTTGTCAGGAGTCCCAAGCAGGTACAGCGCGTAGTCCGTGTCATGGATGTGCATGTCGAGCGCGCCGCCACCGGAGCGCTTCTCATCGGCGAGCCAATTATCAGAACTCCAACTCGGGAAGGCGCCGTAGCGCGTAAGGTTGAGTGAAAGCAGCTTTCCGAGTTGTCCAGATTTGGTCAGATTCTCAAGAATCTCGTACTCCGGCCAGAATCGAATGCAGTGGGCAATCATCAGTCGCTTTCCACTCGCTTTTGACGCAGCGATCATGCGATCTGCGCTCTCTATGTCGATGGCCATCGGCTTTTCGCAAATTACGTGCTTGCCCGCTTCAAGCGCCTTGACGGTTGCGTCGGCATGAAGGTCGGTGGGAAGGCAGATGTCCACTATGTCGACCGACGAGTCCGCCAACAGTTCGTCCAGCGTCGTAGAGACGGCAGCGCCATGTCCAACCGCGATCTTCTCCGCTGCCGCTCTTTCCTTGTCACAGAGATGAACCAGATTGACGCCATCCAGTGCGCCATAGACTTCGGAATGCATCCGGCCCATAAAGCCGCATCCGATCAAACCAACTCGTGTATTCGTCATTCGATGTTTGTGGAGTTTACAAAAAACCGATCGGATCGCGTCATACGCGATCCGATCGGAACTTCTATTGCGTGCCTGCCACTCCGGGGGCTTGGCCAGAGGTTTTTTTGACGAGGGGTGAGCCTGCACTCTTGGAAGGAGTGATCACGTCACCAGAGGAACAACCAAGTGCGGCCACGATAAGCGCTATCGCAACGCAACCCTTGAAAACTATTGCCATGAACACGCCCAAGGATCCGTGGCACTCACCGAGCCACACCATGCAGAACCCTTCTTGGCAGCCAACGCGCCTGTCTTAATGTAAGCGGCGTGTCCGTCTGCCCAGGCTACGATGACTCCATTATTGTAGCGGCCGGTGGTCATGTCCTTCCGAACCTGCGCCGTATCGCTGTCGGTTGCCGTTACCAGGCTGCAATCGATATCTGCTGAGACTCCAACATTGTTCGGGCATGCGCCGGGAACGTAGTTAAAGGCTCCCGAGTTACCAGGCTGCTTGAGGTCATACTGCCACTCCCAAGCGTGTCCGGCACTAATGAGAAGCACCGTGCTCGCAACGCCGTTTGACATGTCCGACTCCGTCAACGGCTGAGGATGAGAAGTCTGCCAGACGTCGGTACCCATGACATCGAAATTTGCCGAATAGCTCGACAGACCGGGGTTGCCGTTCGCATTGGGTCCACCCGGATCTCGGAAGATGCCGACCGACTTGTGATAGGGAAATGTGATCTGCCCCCATGTCCAGAAGATGCCGGTGGGATTCACGTCGTCGGGATCTCCAGTCCAGGTCCAGGAAGCGTAGCCGTTGGTCTTGTAGTCGGGAGGCGTCGCGACTGAAACCGGGATCTCGGTTTTGTAGAAAGCGAAGCTGTAGTGGTCGTCCGCGTCGTTCGCGTACATCATCTGCGCTAATCCCAACTGCTTGAGATTGGAGAGGGATGCGGTCTTTTTGGCGGCTGCCTTAGCCTGGGCAAAGACAGGGAATAGGATTGCGGCAAGAATTGCAATGATGGCAATCACCACCAAAAGTTCGATCAGGGTAAAGGCGTTTCGTTTCATAGGAGACCATCCAAATGTGCATTCGACCAAAAGTCGATGATCGGATTATATGACGATAATGTCCATTTTTTAGAAATTTTTTAGCGCATTATTCCCTGATACTAAATAGATAGTTGGTCAAACCTTTGATCAATTCATTGCAGAGTTTCTCTTTACTATTCTTACTGAACCAAGCACTGTATATCCCGACACGATGGACAATCGATTCGCGAATTTCACTGCCGGTTTAGAGTTGGAGGGATCGAGAATCCCTACTCCGATTCGGTAAAGCCCCGGTTGCGCCTTCAGCGAGCACGAGAACTTTGAGGAGAAATCTCCGGGCAACCAGGTACGAACATCAATCGTCGATAACTCCCGCTCGACCACCGCATCGCTGGAATCAATCAAGACGAATTCAAGGGGCCATGAACCGTAGAAAGGAGCAACGCCTTCATTGATGCCACTGAGACTGATGGTCTGAGTTTCGCCCTCTGAGATCTCTTGCACTGCTCCGAACTTGGTGAGACGAAACTGATACCCAAGCATTCGCTCAAGCGCGTTCTGATGATCCTTGAACTGGGGAGACGGATTCTCCACCATCGGAGGACTGTAAGGACCGATCCAACTCATATGACCATGCTTCACTGCCGCAATGAGTTCATCCCAGCTATCCCCGAGGTACTTTTCCGCCGCGCCTGGCACCATCTCGCCGCCGATCGGCGCTACTTTCCAGTTGTTCGACAAACCGGCGGCAGCCATGCTAGGCAGGAACTTCCACGCCTCCGATCCATCGGAGTCATCCGGGATCATATCGTCATGAAATCCGATCCAGTTATTTTTGCAACTGGTGTAGGACGGGTTGCGGGCCATCAGAGGTTTATCAGGAAAGGCCAAATGATAGGCGTCGATGACCTTCAGTTGAAATGCATCGCTCGCAAACATTTCCGAGTGGGGATAAGTGTGCCATTCACCCCAGAAGCCTAGGAGTCCGAGTTCAATATAAGCAACTCTCGGATTCTTGTCGTATCGAGCGCCCAAAGCCCGGATGAAGTCGAGAAGGCTCTTTTGAAGGTTAGGATCGGTGTAATCCGGTGCTTTCCCTCCACCGTACTCGGAATAGCTGTGGGTGCGGAGGCCAGCGCTCAGTAGCCAGTCGGGAATCCCACTCGGTCGGCCAGGATAGTCCATGTAGATCCTGAGCACGACTGGCTTGTCCTTGGCGAGGGGGGTCTTCCAAGCCGACCCCTCCCAGGCATCGAACGCATAGCTTCCCTTAATCGGCTCAAGATCCCGCCAGGATGCGTCGACATATGCCATTGAAACCGGGGCGTTCAGTTTCGTACCCACCGAGGACCATGGAGCGAACCCTTTCAGTGGATTCCCGAGGGGCCCGGGACCGGACGGAAGCGTGACTTCTGTGCCTTGTCTTGCGCCTACTCCCGCAGTTACCAGCATGGCCAAAAGCGCGATCATCGGAATTCACTACAAAAGGTATCGGAGGTCAAGAGCACGCTCCTATTGTTACACCGGTCGAAGTCATTCGACGCGATCTTTTCAGGTTCAAAATGACCATTTTTTGGGACAATCGATTGACCGTTAGTGCTGCATCTTAAATGATTGACAAAATGACTAGTCTTGGTGGAAACACCCTAGAAACTAGGGCGAAGTCGTGGTATCTGTGAAGGATGTCTTTGCAAAGTGAAGTCGCGATTCCGGAGAGTGCACCCAAAACCAGCCGGCCGACATTTGCGATCGCAGGAGCCGGCGGCCGTGGCCACATGTTCGCCGACTGGCTTCGTGATCACATGGGTTACGGTTCCGTTGTAGCAGTCGCGGATCCGCGGGATTCGGCGCGAGTGGCGGTTGCAGAGATGCACGGCATTCCGGAGGAAGGGCAGTTTAAAACTTGGCAGGAAATGCTGAGTCGCCCTCGGCTCGCCGATGTCCTGATCAACACCACGATGGACCGAGAGCACGTGGAGTCGGCCTGCCTTGCCATGCAACTCGGCTATCACATGCTCCTCGAGAAGCCTAGCGCAACGAATATCTCCGACGTCCAACGGATACATCGTGTGCGCCAAGAAACCGGTCGTATCGTCAGCGTTTGCCACAGCCTTAGGCACCACGTTGTGTATGAGCGCGTGGCCGAGCTCTTACGATCGGGAGCGATCGGAGATGTCGTCTCGATCGACCAGCTTGAATCCGTGGAACACATTCATCAGTCCCACTCCTTCGTGCGGGGCAACTGGGGCAACGAATCCCGAAGCACCTTTATGCTACTCGCGAAGAGCTGCCATGACATCGATATCATTGCCTCCCTGGTGCCCCACGATTGCCTGCGCGTGAACTCTTTCGGCTCACTCACCTACTTCCGCCCGGAGAACGCGCCGGTGGGCTCACCCATCTACTGCGTCGATGGCTGCCCAGCTGAGGCAGACTGCCCATACCACGCGATGAAGATCTACGGACCCGAAAACTTCTGGAAGCGCCATGCCGGACTCTCTGGCTTGGATCGTGATCAGACGCTGGCCCGACTCCACGAGAGCCCGTACGGTTTGTGCGTATTCAAGACCGACAACGACGTCGTAGACCATCAGGTCGTATCGATGGAATTTGAGGGAGGCGTTACCGCTACCTTCACCATGACCGCTTTCACTCCGACTGGAGGCAGGTTCCTGCGCGTTCACGGCACCCGTGGTTACATCGAAGCAAAGATTGACAGCCGAAGCATCGACATGTGGGAGTTCTGGTCCGGCAATCGCCACACCCACGTCGAATTCCCACCCGATAAGGGAGCCCACGGCGGCGGAGACGGCCGACTCATCCAAAACTTGATCGATGCGATTGCCAGCGAGGACGAGGCGCGGGTCAGAACCGGTACCACCGAGTCGTTGCGAACTCATGCCATCGTCTTTGCCGCAGAGCTGTCCCGCCGATCTGGAAAGGTCGTGCAGTTGTCGGATCTGCTGCCGTAAGAAATTTGGTCACTGAAACCATAGAAGCCCCGGATCGGCACGCCGATCCGGGGCTTCGCAGTAACTCTGACGACGTAACCTTGTTAGCTAGCGCTGGCGCCGGTACCCATCGGGGTAAGCGGTGGGGTGTTGGTCAAAAACGTAGCATGGAGCTTTCCGTTGGCCTGCTTGACCAGAAAAAGCGTGTAGGCGTTCTGCGCCTTGATATCCAGGCTCAAAGGCGCATCGAGTGCGGACGACGAGGCTTCCCAAGTGCCAGGATCCAACAGTTGGCTGGCCTTGGTCGGGGTCAAGCTCACGCTAGAAGTCGTACCCTTAAGCTCAATTGTTGGGGGCGTTTGGAGAACCGTTCCGGAAGCATCCAAGAACACGACGATGAAGTTCTCGGTTGCGGTCGGGTGCCGAAGTTCACCTTGAACCCAAGTCGAAGTCTTCCCTTGGGGACCCACAACAAAGGTCGCTGCTTCGTCCGGCTTCAGTTCCGCCTTGAAAGGAAGGTCCACACAGGCTCCTTTGACGGACAGCTTGGCCGATCCGGAGCCTATCGCGGCAAAACTAGTCGCAGGATTATCGTCAGTGGACGACGTGATCGGGCGCCCACGATCCATGACGTTGCCAGCGCACCCCGAGAGATTGAGGACTCGAACGTAGGCTGGCTTAGGACGAGCCTTGGGAGCTTCAGCCGCCATCTCCTCGGGCGCAGAGCAGGATATTGCAAGGAGGCCGGTCATCGAAAGCAAGATTGAAGGCAGGAATTTCGAGTTCATCAGGAGGGCTACTTTTTACCTTTATAAATAGATAAGGTTCGACCAGTCATTGCTG
>CAIVDU010000077.1 GCA_903904815.1 uncultured Armatimonadota bacterium | reverse complement strand
GGGGAGCCTTCAAACGTGGGAGCGCTATTTCGCTCGGCATAGTCGATCGTTTCCGAGGGTCTCGCAACTCCAGACTCGTTCAAACCCCACACGAACCAAGCGTTGATCAGATAGGAGATTACGTGCGGTCCACCGATGTTGACCACGTTCGGACAAGATTGATCGAACGCATTTGGGTCGTCGGGACAGGCGAACAGCTTCTGCTGAAACAGCTCGTCCTCACTCGTCGATCCGCCATGACCGGTGTAAGGAAGGATTTTAGCGAACACGGAGCCGTTGTCTGGATTCTCGATGCTGCCGTCCGCGTCATCCACGTCGGGTTGAGCGTCGGTCATTTTCGACTGAGGATAAGCCCCATCGTTGTCCTGGTTGTACATCTCAGTTGCGAGACCGAGTTGACGGAAGTTGGAAAGGCACTGGGTCTTCTTGGCCGCCTCCTTCGCTTGGGAGAACACCGGAAACAGGATCGCCGCCAGAATTGCGATGATGGCGATCACGACCAACAGCTCAATGAGCGTAAAGCCTTGACGTCGAAGCCGAGATAATTGCATGGGATGGCAGTTATTGTATGGCCAATTGCCGCAACCGACCGCACTTTGATAAAAAAATCGGGCGGCTCAGGGTGAGCCGCCCGTAGAAATGGGATCTCCATTCCGAAAGCCACATCAATGACGAAGTCATTCGGAGAATGTTCCCTGAAAGGTTCTTGGAAGAACCGACGTGTCCTACGAGAGGGTTGCTTTGGGATGTTCGGGCAAAAAGTTACTCCCCGTATAGACTGGTGCGACCTTGACGCAGCTTCGACCAGGGTGGCCTGTTTCCAATGCAAGGGGGCATAAGTTGGGTTTCGAGGGGCCATTTGAACCTACGATTGCCTCAAGGTCTACACGCACGCGTAGGGTGGCCCACGAAGGTGTCCAAGGGTTTATTTGAACCTACAATTACTTCAAACTCTCCACGCACGTCTAGCCGTGCTGATCAAAGCGCGGTCAGGCCCGCGCACTCCAAATGGTTTGCGGCAATAGAAAATTTTCTGGATAAATAAAAGCAGTACTTTCCTAGGCGCTGCCTCCGTTCACCTGTGCCAGCAGGTTCTCAAGTTTGAATGTCAACTGTGAATTGGTTGCTAGAGTCGTGCATCCGGCCCGACGTCCAAGCTCCAAGACTTCGGTTTCTTTGTGCCCAGCGTGACCGATCGTATGGATTCCCTGGGCGTTTAGCGCGGGCACCAACGATTCAGGTTCCAGACCATCACTCCCTAGGTTAACTATGGCGACGTCGGCGTCTCCTTTCGTAGAGTCAGGCTTGGTGCGAACGATAGGTACGTGACCAAGCGCTTTGAGACTCTTCACGAGGCGCGAGCTCCACAACAAATTGTCTTCGTAGACGAGGACGGTCATGTCCTTATGATGGTCGATGGGATAGGTTGTAAACCGCATTGTCCGGTACCCTCATGAGAATGAGCATTCGACCCATGCGCTGGGAGGAAAACAGGCTCTTGATGCTGGACCAGCGCGTTCTCCCTGGACAAGAGGTCTGGCTAGAACTGAGGACTCACGGCGACGTCGTGAGCGCGATTAAGGATATGGCGGTGAGAGGCGCTCCGGCGATTGGAATCGCTGCGGCCTACGGAATGGCCCTCGCCGCCCTCAAGGGGGCAGACCTCAAGGAAGCGTCTAAGGCGCTCGCGGCGTCGCGACCGACGGCGGTTAATCTGTTCTGGGCGCTCGAACGGATTGAAAAGCTTGGCGAGGCAGACTTCGATACGCTGCTAACGGAAGCTCAAGCGATCGAGGCGGAAGACCTCGCCATGAACTTAGCCATCGGTCGAAGTGGCGCCGAACTCATCCCCCAGAACGCCAACATCCTCACCATTTGCAATACAGGCGCCCTCGCCACCGCCGGACATGGCACCGCCCTAGGAGTCATTCGAAGCGCTCACGATGCAGCGAAGAGCATCCATGTCTGGACCTGCGAAACGCGGCCGCGACAGCAAGGATTGCGGTTGACCGCCTACGAACTGCTCAAAGAAGGAATCCCGTTTCACAGCATCGCGGACAGCACGGCGGGGTCGCTCATGCGGGCCGGAAAGGTTGACTGCGTGATCGCGGGCGCTGATCGAATCGCTTCCAACGGAGACACCGCCAACAAGATTGGCACCTACAGCCTTGCCGTTTTGGCGCGTCACCACGGGATTCCGTTCTATATCGCCGCCCCTAGTTCCACGTTCGACTCCTCTCTCGCAACTGGGGATGAGATTCCGATTGAGGAGCGCAGTTCCCAGGAATTGACTCACATCGAGGGTGTTACTATCGCTCCGGAAGGTTGTCACGTGTACAACCCAGCCTTTGATGTCACCCCCGGAACCCTCATCGATGCGATCATTACCGAGCAAGGAATCTTCAGAGGGCCTTATAGGTTCTAGCTGAGACGCTTTTGGAGCGAGAATCCGTCAAGACGACGCCGAAAGGTATGAGGCACCGCTAACCGTCAAAACCCATGAGCATCTTGTCCATCATCGCCGACCGTCGGGATGCCCGAGCCCATTCGGAAGCGGACCTCCAATTCCTCGCGAATGGGGCTGCGAACGGATCCATTCCGGATTACCAACTCGCGGCCTGGCTGATGGCTGCCTACCTGAACCCCCTCAGCGAACAAGAGACGGCGTGGCTGACGCTGGCGATGGCCCATAGCGGAGAGACCATCGACCTCACCGGTCTTCCCAAGCCGTGGGTTGACAAGCACAGCACGGGAGGGGTCGGCGACAAGACTTCGATCGTGGTTTTGCCGATCTTGGCAGCCTGCGGGCTCACCGTCATCAAGATGAGCGGGAGAGGCCTCGGAATCACCGGAGGTACGGTGGACAAACTGGGCACGGTTCCCGGGTTCCGACTCGACCTAAGCCCTGCTGAGATGAAGGAGCAGGCCCGAAACATCGGCATTGCCCTGACGGGTCAGGGTCCCGCGCTTGCGCCAGCTGACAAGACGCTCTATGCCCTGAGGGATGTCACCGAAACGGTGAGTTCCATTCCGCTCATCGTAAGCAGCATTCTCTCAAAGAAGATTGCGGGAGGCGCAGAAGTGATCGTTTTGGACGTGAAGTGCGGCTCCGGCGCGTTCATGAAGACTCGCGAGGAGGCTCGCCGTCTCGCCGATGCCCTTTTCTCGACGGCAAAGCTTTGCGGTTTGAGGATTCGAATTGCGATTTCAGACATGTCCCAGCCGCTTGGCTCGTCGATTGGAAATGCGCTCGAAGTGGAAGAGGCCCTGGCGATCCTGAACCCTTCGACGCAGCCATCTTTAACCGTGCCCAGTCTCCGATTCCGAAGACTTTGCGTCGAACTTGCATCGATCACCCTGGAAGCCGCCGGTTTGGCCTCCGATCTGGTGGCGGCGACCAGCGCGGTCGAAGCCGCCCTTACTTCAGGTTCCGCATTCGACAAGGCAGCCCAGTGGTTCGAGGCGCAGGGGGGGCCGGATCCCAGGACGGAAGCCTTTTCGCTTCCCCAAGCGGCAGTTCGAAGGGGAATAAATTCCGACAAGGATGGATTCGTCAGCCGAATCCAGTGCGACGCGGTCGGCCAAGCGGTGCTGGAGTTAGGCGGAGGTCGGCAGACCAAAAATGACGCCATTGACCCCGGGGTTGGGGTCAAACTTTCGGTTTGCGTCGGTTCCTATGTACAGAAGGGGGATCCCCTCTTTACGGTTTACGCAAGCTCTGAATCGGCGTTGTCGAAAGCTGCCCAAGCGGTAAATCAAGCTATCCAATTGGATGATGCGGCAGTACCCGGCCTCGATCCAGTCTTAGAAACGATTGGATAGGCCTAGAGGATCGCCTACTCGGGCTTCTTGAACGAGGCGATCTTCTTCCACGTAGGGTCACCGCTATCGCTCTGGCCGGTCTGAACTTCGATGTCGATGCCCCTTCGCACGTGTGAAACCTGCAAGAACAGGAAGGGTTGGGTGACCATCGCGATGTTGGGTTGCGGCTGGCCAAATCGTGGCTTTACCCGAATGACGTCTCGATGGTTCTCGACTTTGATGCTGTCGACCTCAAGCGCAGTCACGTTACGAGAGAGACCACCGAAGATGGCAATGACCCGGTACTGCCCGAAGTCAATGGTGGGCATATCTGACTGTCGATTGGTTGCTGGGGTGGTCAGTCCCGAGGGCAAGATCACCGTGCTTGGCCGATGGCGCTGCCACAACGCGCTCCATTGGTCAGGGTTGGAAACGAGACTGGCCTCCATCGTGTCGACTTCGGAGAGTTGCCCCGTCACGAAGTCGGAGACTCGTAACGGAAGCTTCTCTTCCTGGAGAACGCTGGACATCCAGTTGGCGGTCATTAAGACCGCTAAGTAAGCCGACAGCATGTTTACACGATCGCCTTTCGCGTGAATTCTTCACCACGGTTCCGACCGATCGGCTTGACCGATGCGACGTTTTCCGCCGGGTAGTCCAGCAGTTGTAGCCAATCCTCTTGGGTGTCCGTCTTCGGGAAGATCTCGTTTTCCTTGAACTCTTGGTTTGAGGCCGCCAGTAGGTCCTCGAGCCGAACGCCGGCCACGTGGTTTGGATCCGCAATGGCGCGCTTGATTGCCGCATCCTTGGCCCGATCCACAATGCTCTTGAGTAGCGCACCGGAAATAAGGTCCTTAAAGTAGAGCGTGTCCGAAGACCCGTTTCGCAGGAAGACCTTCAGGAACTCGGTGTCCTTGCTCTTGCGCCAGAGGTGCTCGGTGGTGGCTTCGATCAACTCCTTACGAGCGCAGTCCACTTCCCCATGGTTCCGCTGCAGCACCTCTTCGTCGATCGGAATGCCAGCGTGAAGGTAGATGCCCAGGATCTGCTCTGAACTGGCACGATCGGGTCGGTTGATCTTGACCTTTCGGTCGATCCTCTCGGGGCGCAGGATCGCGGGGTCGATGTAGTCAGGCCGGTTGCTCGTGAGCATGAGAACAACGTTATCCAACGACTGGAGACCATCCAGTTCGGCACAAAACTGGGGGACAACCGTGTTCGAGATATTCAAATAGCGACCGCTTGAGCGCGTTCGAAGTACCGACTCAGCTTCATCCATAAAAATGAAGACTAATCGTCCCTCTTTTGCCTTTTCCCGCGCCGTCCTAAAGATCTCCCGCACGATACGCTCAGTTTCACCCAGCCACATGTTTAAGATCTTAGGGCCAGAAATTGCCATGAAGTATTCCTTTACTTCATGCCCGACCCGCTTGCTGTATTCCTGGGTCAAGTTGTAAGCGGTAGCCTTGCCGATCAGGGTCTTTCCGCAGCCAGGAGGTCCGTAGAGCAATATTCCTTTGATTGGCTTTTGGTCAAATTTCGCAAAAATCTCAGGGTGCAGGAGCGGCTGTTCGATGGTTTCGCGGATCAGCCGAATGGCCTCCGTTTGACCACCCACCTTGTCCCAAGAGATCTCGGGGACCTTTTCGAGGAAGTAGTCGCGGCTCTCTTGCTTCTCGATGTGTTCGAGGGCGATTCTGCCGGTCGGATCGAGTCTGACCTCGTCTCCGGTGTTGATCACGGAATCCTTGAGCGCCTGACCGCGCACCACGATTCTTCCGTCGGATCCGGGTGTGTCCGATCCCACCCGCAGACGACCATCGGACAACGCGTCACCGACCTTGATCATTCCTCCGTTAGTGCTGGGAGGAAGCTGACCAACCACCGCGTAGGCCTCGTTCACTTTGACGCGAGAGCCGGTGTGAAGCAGGTCCTCTGACATCTTGGGATCCACGCGCGCCACATATTCCTGATCTCCGAGGGCGATCAAAGCAAGCTTCTCTCCGGTTCCCGCGAGCGCGGCGACAGGAGCATCGGGATCGGCCTCTCCGATTTCCGATTCGGCCTTGAGCCACTCCAAGAACACGCCAATGCGGTTTGAAGGCGCGGTCAACTTGGCGTAGGCCTCCTCATATTCGGCCATGAGCCGCTGCGTCTCGTCTCGATCTCTTGAGTCGGACTCTAACGATTCGCGAAGCGCAGCCAAGTAGTTCTGAAGCCTTTGATCGTCTTTGGGGGACTGTTCGACAATCTTGTCAAGAAGCTCAAATGTGTGCGTGGGATCTCCCGAGGACATACTCGATACTACGCCGTTCCAGGGCCAATAGCCGTCGTCCGAAAGGAGGAATTTCTTGGATCGAAACGAATCGAGCCTTCGGCCATCAAAATCTGAGGCCTAATGCAGAGAATCGACGACAAGGTCGACAAGCTGATGAACGTAGCCGCGGCTGGTCGCGTCTCCCGCTGATTGCTGCTGGTACCTTGCCGCACGCAGGTAGGCGTCCGCCGGCGAAATTCCCAGGCATCTCGCCACGTCGGCTTCGGCTAAGCCCGCCTCGTGCAGCATGACCACCAAGGCCAGGTCGGTTACGGTGGCCTTAGGGAAAGCAGAACGATTGTTCTCGGCGACCTTGAGGACCTTAAGCTTCAAATCCCAGTCAGGGCTGTCGGCAAAGAACGGATCCAGGAGCCCGCATGCCCGAATCGTTGCTCTTGAATCGAGCCAGCTGGAGCCGCTAAGACGAAGTCGCTTGAGAGCTCCAGCGACGGTACGACCATTGCCGCACATCGAGTGTGCGATCACTTTCACGAGGCTCGGAGAGAGCTGCAATCCCTCGGCGGCGCTCATGTGATTCAGGAGGAGGATTCTTTCGGCCGCCTGGGGCTCGGCCATCGTGCAGACCGTCCAATCGCGGTAATTGGGCAGAAACCCTTTCAACTGGCGGTTGGGCTTAGGAACGGTGAAGGCCAAAATCGTCGCTCTTCCAGCCCTTACTCTTCGTTCGAGGTTGAGCCGCAGAGCCAATTGGGGTCTGGGGCGCCCTAGGATCTCCTGTACGTCGTCCAAGATGATCGGGCCGGGAGTTTCTCCCTTCAGAGGGTTATCGACCACCGCAGAGGCCGAGAGCCTTTCGACGGGTGTTCCTAGCTCGTGGGTGAGCCGATAGGTGATCGCTTCGAGCAGATGGGTCTTGCCCCAGCCGCTGGGTCCGGTGAGCGCCACGTGGGTGTTCAAACCAGCAGAAAATCGCAGGCCAGCCTCGATTGCCTCGACGTTTGAGGGGAGCGGAGCGAGAGATCCGAACGAACGATTTGACCTTTCGAAAAGTACTTCCGAAAGCCTCGGGGCTCGCCCCTGATCACCCGTTTTATTAAGTACGCTCATATCCCTTAACCGCGCTCATGGCTCGCACCCTGCTGCCCGATTCCCTATCCATTGTCATGAGTCGCTAGCCGATCGTCAAGCCGCCTCATCGTCCAAAAATGGACTGATTTGAACCTAGCGGCCTCCCCGGAAACCTAGTATATTTTACAGGTATCGGGACCCAAAAGCTAGTTGGCGTGTTTCTTCATCACTAGTGGCGGATTTGCGACCAGTATGTTAAGAATTGGAAACGGGGGCTGTTCTCCGGGTCATGGCATGAGCGGCACGACTTCTCACCGATCTTCGGCATCTTGAAGCCGAATGGATTGGCGGTGTGCTTGTCTCCTGGACCATGACAGGACTCACAACCAACATACCCAAGATCGGGGGTCTTGACGAGGTCTCTAAACCCCTGGTCGCTCCCTAGCCCGGTAACATGGCAAACCACACAATCCGGATCTTTGCCATGTCCCTGCGCGGATAAATCAGTGTACGAGCCACGATGCTTGGATCGCTCCCAGACCTTAAACGATGACTGATGACAGGAGCCGCAACGGGTTGATCCAACGTACGGTTCTGTCGTCTTTCGTGGCCAAGCATCGATCAGATGCTTGTTGTCCACAGTTCTCAAGTATTGAGAGTAGAAGGAAGACACCTTGGGGTCGTCGTGCACGTTAGGCCCTAGATCGGTGATGGAATAGTTCGAGAATCGCTTCTTGGCATAGCTGATTCTTACGAGGTAGATACCATGCTCACCGGGAGTGACTAGTTTCGTGCTTCCTACGTCGTACGCTACAAGAGGAGCTTCTCCGCCTTGGCTAAAAACTATGAGTTTGATGGCGGGTAACGCGGCTGCGATCTCCGTGGCCTCCTGGCGATTCCCCTCTAACATCAAGATAGGGGTGAGACCCTCAGCCGTAGCCTGAGCCACTAATCTCTTGGCGGAATCGATGCCGGACAGGGGTGACCCGCCCAATGCAGACAGGGTCGACGGTTGAGTGACCGCTGCGCCGATCAGAAATGGACCTTTACGAGCAAAGGCGGCGATTCCAATCTGTTGATTCGGCCCCAAACTGGTCGACACGAGCTTCCCATTTGATAGCTGCGAAAGCTGATTCAATTCTCCGGGTCCCAAAGCTGCCTCTCTTGAGCCAACGTTGATCGCAGTAGCCTGGACCGAGTCGAGCGCCTGGACGAGGGCTTCTGCCTTGAGGCGGTCTTGGGGACCGTTCCCAGCGACAAGCCCAGCATTCTCCAAGACAAGCACTCTTGAGGGATCCCCGAGCGCGCGCACCGCCGTGGCCCACCGCTTGATACCACCTGACATTGACGGTGTGCACCCGCAAGGTTGTAAGTATCCCGCCACATCGCCAGCGATGACGATCGTCCAGTTGTCGCCGGGGGTGGGTTGGGAACTTGAGGGGACAAGGAGTCCGGCGGACAGCCCAGCGATTCCAACTGCAGCTGTCCAGACCTTCATTCTAGGGTCCCGCGGACCGGAATATCGATCTTCCCTTGGCGAGGATCATCGGTGTAGACGTGAACCACCGCGAGATAGTCTCCCGGAGACGCCTTTCCGGAGAACGAGATGGTCACCAGATAGTCGTCGGTGCCGCTCACCTTCGACGCCTTGGCGGTCAAGTTCTTCGAAGTCGTTGCGGTAGATAGAACTCGGAAGGGCCGACCAGGGCGAGTCATCTGCACGTAGACCGTTTTCGATCCGCCAGAGATCATGCCCATGTTGACGTCGTCCGGCATCGCGATGATCCCTTTCTGAAAAGACAGGTTATAGGTGATCTGTGGGAACAACTCACTCGACGTCGAGACGGTTACGGTGCCAACCTGGCGTCCGCCGATGATATTTCCAGATACGTGCAATTTGACTACGTAGCCATTCCGCTGAATCTTCCCTTCCCCGTGATCAGGATCGGCAAGCTCACCCGAAAAGAGCTCAAGCTTGGCGGTTCCTTCGACCCCATCGAATTTTACGCCGTTGGGGAAGATGCCGGAGTCGAGCGGAAGGTCGAGATAGAGATTGATATCGGAGCCGGCGTCGTCCACCACGCGAGCTCCTCCACCCGGAACAATCCATCGGTAGCGAGGATTGACCTTGACTTCAAGCGGAACCACGCGCACCGGGTTTTCGGCATCGTTCGTGAGGACTACTAGCTTTTTCACGAGGGTCCGCGACCACTCTGCCGTGTCGACCAGGATATCAATGAGCTTCGACTGGTTTGGCTTGATCGAGCCGGCAGGTCCGGCCGTGATGCAACTGCACTCGGGAAGCACCTCGTACGTGAGATCTCCCTGTCCAATGTTGGTGATCATCAAGGGAACCATGGCCTGTTGTCCCTGAAGCACAGGCCCGTAAGTGAGAGAAGTCGACTCAAAAGATGCGATCGGTTGGGCTGGCTGAAGGCGGACTTGAGCATGGATCGCGGAGCGGAGCACTTCTACGGCGGCCAAGTTCCTTTTGGCCGTGTCGAACTCGGGCGCCGTCACAATGTTCGCCACGATGGCCACGGCGTCTGATTTGGACATCGAGGTCGTTGGGACGGGATCCTGAGCGACTCCAAGATAGGTCCCGATCGCGTATTCGACGTCGTTCTGCACGTCAATGGCCGCAGTTGCCCGGGATTCCGGTCCTCGGATCAGACCAAGGATGGCCTCGATTCTCGGCAACGTGGTCTCGGAGACGAATGAAGCAAGCCCGGCGGGGGACCCAGTGCTAGGATCATTGGCGAGCTTCGGCTCAAACGAAAACTTGATGTCCGGAGATGGCCCGGGTTTGAACGTGATCTGACCACTCTGGTGTCGATCCCAGGCCTTGATGGCCAAGTCTCTCGCGGCGGCGAACGAGGCTCGCTGACCTGCCGGCACCTTCGAGTCATCCCAAGAGAACACGGCGCTCGCCTTCGGCAGGAGTTGGAATTTGCGGGCCGCAACATCAAAGGCCCCGTCCTTGAGGCTCTGCTCGACGGAGATCACCATCCGCTGAAAATCGGGGCTACAACCCGGCGGGAGTACGGGCGCCGTCAAGGTGGGGGGACCGGCAAGTAAGAGAGCGAGGCATGACAGCATAGGTTGTATGGGGACCCTACCCGATCCGCGGGACTTCCATAAAGACGTCCGAGAGGCTCCAACCGTTCTTCACGGTTGGTGTGAACTACTCGATAAAAGTGTCGTCCGAAGGCGCCTTCTTGAGGTACGCCTCAATGAACCCGTCGATATCGCCGTCCATGACGCCGATCACGTTGCCTGTCTCGAATCCCGTCCGGTGATCTTTCACCATCGTATACGGTTGCATGACGTAGCTTCGGATCTGCCTTCCCCAGGCAGCCGGTCCGCCATCGCCCTTGAGCGCATTGATCTCGTCTTGCGACTTGGCCTTCTGCACTTCAGAGAGTCGAGCGAGCAACACGGACATCGCGCTGGCGCGATTTTTATGCTGACTGCGTTCGTTTTGGCAGGAAACTACGATGCCAGTTGGCAAGTGGGTGATCCGAACTGCCGACTCGGTCTTATTGACGTGTTGGCCACCCGCGCCACCCGCCCGTAATGTTTCGACCTTGAGATCGTCCGGGTTGATGGACACTTCGGATTCCTCGATCTCCGGCAACACTTCGATCTTGGCGAACGACGTGTGTCGGCGAGCATTGGCATCGAAGGGGGAGATTCGGACGAGACGGTGAACACCGCCCTCTGCCTTGAGGAATCCGTAGGCGTTTTCTCCGGTCACCAAGACCTGAATCGATCGGTAACCGGTGACATCGCCGGGCGTCTCGCTCAGGACCTCTACTTTATAGTTGTGCTTCTCGGCCCAACGGGTGTAGAGGCGATAGAGCATGGATGCCCAGTCACAGGCTTCGGAACCACCGGCTCCCGCATTGACTTCAAGGAGGGCATTTCGGCCGTCATGCTCCCCGTTCAGAAGCGTGCGAAGTTCGTAGGCGTCAAGACGCGCAAGAAATGCCAACGCCATATCGTCAGCTTCTTTCTGCGTCTCGGCGTCATCCTCGAGCCTTAGCAGCTCAAGGAGTTCAGAGATGTCGCGTTCGGTTTTATCCAGCTCCAGGAACGGGTTGGCGATATTTCGCAGTCGCGATAGCTTCTGCAGTGATTTATTCGCACTAGCGGAGTCGTTCCAAAAATCGGGCTGGGCCGAAAGATTTTCTAGTTCTTCAATCTGTTTTTGCAGGTGAGGGTAGTCAAAGATGCCCCCTAATAGCGTCTAGGCGCCCGCGAGCCTTGGACAGCGCTTCCTGCTGGTCAAATGACAGCATTCGCTTAGGATACCTGGGACCTCGGGCTCAGCCCAGCTTGGTGTATAGCTTCTGAGCTGCGGCGACCTTTCGGGTTTGCTTCAGTTGCGTCTGTAGGACGCTCCTTTCCGCTTGGAGCCGCTCATGCAACCTTGCATCCGCTCGCAGAATTGCCTCAACCTGCGAGGGGTCGACTTGGATGTCGCTATCCAAAATCTGCCCTCGCTCACTGAACAGGACATTTACTTCAGGCCAATCTCGCCGACCAACGGCGTCTTCAAGGGCGACGGTGAGCGCCAGCAACTGCTCAAGAGGCAAGGGCCACCTCTTGCGGTTTGCCCTCACGATCCCTTCGCTCTATTTCGGCCCAGCTTGAGCGGAGGCCGCTGAACACGTTCATCGCCTCGTCCACACATGCCGGGTCATCCTTCATGTTGGCTTCCACGAGCTTCTCGGTCACATAGGTATAGAGAGCAAACAAGTTCTTCGCGACATCGCCACCGCGCACCATATCGAGGGAACTCATGAGTTCCAGAACGATCTTCTGCGCGCGCCGAAGCTGGTCGTCCTGTTTCTTGAGGTCACCTTCTAAGATGGCTTCCTTGCCTCGGGCCATGAATCGCAGGCCGCCATCATAAAGCATGATCACCAAACCCACGGGTGATGCACTGTTCACAGCGATCTTCTGATACTCAAACGCGTTTTTGCCGTAAGACAACCTTGTTAGCTCTCCGTGCCAAGTCGGCACAAAGAGATTGTCGGAAGATCGGCGCCGAGAGACAACGGCTTGCCACCCCAATCTTCGCGCGAAAATCTGGTCAGCCTTTCAGCTCTGCTTTTGGCAACAGGGCAAGGGAAACGAGCAGAACAAACAGTAGCCAAGCCAACGGCGCGAGCAAGCCCAAACTCATCGGATAATCCGGGATCGGGATCCTTCTCGCCTCGGCCCCGAGCGCG
Organism: uncultured Armatimonadota bacterium; assembly: GCA_903904815.1. Taxonomy (GTDB): domain Bacteria; phylum Armatimonadota; class Fimbriimonadia; order Fimbriimonadales; family Fimbriimonadaceae; genus Fimbriimonas. Next base: position 28,091 of record CAIVDU010000077.1, on the reverse strand, counting down.
ATCTCCTGGAAGCGAAGATAGAGAAAAACGTCGAAGGCAAGGGCATTCCCAACGAATCCGCATGCTCCCGCGAGACCCCACCTTCGGGTTGCCACTGCGCCAAGCACGGTGGCCGGGAAAAGCCCGAACAAGGCGCATTCGGCGAGGGTCGAAAGTCGTTCGATGTTGGTAAACACGATGAACGGCCACACTGAAAGCAGGAAGGCAACTATCGATGTCAGTACAAAGCCGGTGCACCCAAACATCATTTGGGTATCGAGGTCGCGAGGCTTGGAGATCGGCGTCTCTAGCCTTTCATCGGTTCCGATCGGCTCTATCGCCATGTCCCCAGCTTACGCCAACAGGTCGCCACTGTAACATGCACCGCGACCAGGGACTCTAATAGATGCCAATGAATCGCGATTGAGAATCCATGACTCCCTCCAATAGCCGCCAGCGTAGAAAACCTACTCCACATATCTTTGTGCGCCGGTTACTTCACTTGCGGCCATGCTTGGCGTTCTCGGCCCTTACGGTGGCCGGTGGGTGCGGACACGCGCCCAGATCGCTTCCCTCACCGAAGCCCATCAGCGTAGCGGCATGGACCAAAGCTCAGCCTGTTCAGCAACCGGAAGAGACAGATCATATTTGGAACCCGCCGACCTCCAATCTGCCATCAGACTTCGTGAAGGCCGTCCAGTTTCTGCAGAGACACGGACTGGCAGATCCGCGTGGGGGACAATTCGTCAAAGTCATTCTGCGAATGGGTCTCGCCGATGAAGGGCTTTACACCCAAGCCCCCAACTCATACGGATGGCTGGTGAAGCGGAAGGATGGGAAGCCGTGCTTTATCAGCGAGGATGGGCTGGCTCATCTCGACTTCTCGAAGCCACGGGCTGCTGACATCCACAACTTCCTCAACGTGTCAGCATCCGCAGCGGTCAGCCAGGGGATGGTGAGGAGTCTGGAGGAGAACGGAGGGATCTTGCTTGATTCTTTCAGTTACGGGGGATCGCTACCCTCAGTCGACCCGCAGTTCTCAGTGGGAGCGCTGCCGAGCCTACCGGGGGCCGCATCTCTCACCCAACCAAGGGGAGGAGAGGACTCGACGAATCTGCTCGACGCACTCTTTCTTGTTGATGGAAATCCGGATCTGGCTCAGCGCGAGTTGGGTCGCAACCGCAATGCGCATGCGCCCTACCTCCCTCAGTTAGCCATATCGCTTCTGCACGCAAAGTGGATTCGGGCGCTTGACGCATTCAGTAAGGGAGATGATGCAAGTGCGATCAACCTCTTCGCCGAACTCAGGGCCCTCCGAACGACTTACGAATCCGAGCTAAAGGTCGACGGGGCTGACCATCAACACTCCCCTTTCCGCTTTCTGGACCAAGTCCCCCAAATACTAAAAGATTGTCAGCGACGACTGGGAATCGCGGGGACCGAAAGCGGCAATCCGCGCGGGACCATTCTGGACCAAACCGATATCGACGGCCTGGAGGATTTCGGGCTTCCTTTTGGTCAAACCATGCCCGACGTTTCCCCGAAGATTGCCGCGTCAAGACAAAACCTGGAACGGCTCTCGAAGCAGGGGCCGGTGATGATGCCGCAACTTATCGGATGCCTAGGACGAGATGAGAGGCTGAGCCGACTCGTGGTGAAATCCCATGGCGAGTACCGGGTCGTACCGGTCCGAGAGTTGGCGCTGCGAGCAGTTAACAAGATCGCGACGGCGTCATTTCATGCGGATAGGAATGGGAGACTTCCCAGCGCGAAAACAGTTCAAGACTGGTGGGACACAAACTCCAACCTGCGACCGGGTGAGCGAGTATTCCGTTTGTTGGCCGACGACAGAGGCGACGCAATTCAATGGGTATGCGCGGCAAAACAGATCAGTGGGCTCCAGTCGACATTTGAATCCATGAGTCCGGTTGAACGGCGATGGACTCAGAACATGCTAAAGGCCCATGCTCATCCATCAGCTTCCGAGCTCATGAATCAACGGGTGAACCAGTTATTAGTCCCCGGTCAGTCCGAGATCTTGTTAAAGATCATGTGCGAATGCCTGTGGCGCTGGGACCAACGAGCCAGCGGGGACGCATTGAAGAAGGTTTCGGATCACCTGCTTGCCTCGCAGCGGGACAGAGAAGTCTCGCTCTACCTTCAGTCGAATCGAAGCCCAAACGCTGGCCCCGGGCCATTTCTAAGCATGCGGGCCCAACGTTTCGAACTGGTCGATCCCGACCTACTTCCGCTCTTGGAGAGGCGCTACAGTCGGGGAGAGGTATCGGTGGCCCCTGAATATATGTCGCTCGTCGCCGTTAGTTGCCAAGAGAAGAACGCCCGATTGTCGACTTTGCTTCAATTCTATTATTCGCATCGAACCGATCCGCCCTTCGCGGATATGCCAAGACTTTTATTCAAGGGGACGGTTCCCAAGAATATTGGGAACATTCTGAAGTCGGATCCCAGCTATGCGCCTCTTGCTTTCCGAGCTATGGCCACTCCACTCATGAACTTGCCTGAGCTCCAAGACGACGTCATTCTCATGCTCAGGGACAAATCTTCGCTTGGCCGGGTTCTGAACCGCAACGGCACGGTGGTCGTAGAGGCACTCGGGCACCCCATCACCCGAACAATGCCGCGCCCTGGAGACACGATTCCCCCGGTTGATGGAAGTTGGAACTACCGAGTTTGTGATGAAGTCGCGACAAGGACGGTCCTACATGGTAAGAATGATTTCCAGGCAACCTGGCCCGAACCGAAAAAGGATGCGGCAATTGCAAGAATCATCGAAACACTCCGATCGCATCCGAAAAAAATGTATTCCGACGATGCCTGGTGGGAATAGCCCGGACGGAAGTTTTAGCCGTTCAAACCGAATCTGGCGGTTGGGACGAACAGCTGCGCTCGCGGGAATCATTGCCACTTTCGCTGGGGGTTGCCGGCCCCCCAATGTCTTACCTTCCTCGATTGGGATGGCAAAGCGCCTTTTGTACGCTCACGATTTGGCCGACCACGAAGAACCGAAGGGGAAAGCATGGACGGCGCCAACCTGTTCTCTGCCGCAGAACTACGTGAAAGCAGTGTCGTTTTTGCAATCACACGGACTCGGAGACCCGCGAGCCGGGGTGTTTTCCAGAGTTCGCTATCATGGAATTGCGCCGGACGGGACCGAGCCCGGTAAGGAAGTTAACGGTTTCGGGTGGGTCATTACCGGAAGAGATGGTAAGAAACGACTGCTGGCACTCGACGGGCTGACCCGCTCTACGCTGTTATGGGACAGCCCAGTTCGTTTCGACGAGCTTCGCCCTAACGACTTGAGACTCGCTCTTGGCGCAAACGACCCTGCCTGGGGTGTTCCTCCGAGGCCAGACCGCTATGCCTCTTCCCGCCCTCCCGGATTTCCAAAGGGGATCGCCGGCGCACTTTTTCTGATTGCGGGACACCCGGAGCTCACCGAAAAAATCCTCGGGCCGGCCCAAAGCCTTCCTCCTGAGCCCTTGAGCTCGATGGCATTGACGCTTCTCAGGACGAAATGGGCTCGAGCCGTCGGCAACCACCAGCGTGGTCAAGAAGAAGGAGCCATCCGTCTGGCTACAGAACTCACTAAGCTCCGACCGGAGTATGCGCAAATGGCTTCCGCTGAAACTTCCAGCAGTTGGTTCCTTCCATCCCTTGACTTCCTGGACCAGGCCCCCGAACTCATCCGCGATGCGCGAAGGCGGTTGGCGGAGAAGCCCTCCTCGTCCCGAGGACAGGCTGGAGAAGAGGTCACCCAACTCCAAGACATCTGCAATCCTGGGTTCAATTCGCCCGGCCAGAGCGGAGCGTTCACGGTGCCTGACCACAACGACAACGTGTTGGCTGATCGCCTTATCTCCTGCATCGCCAGCGATAAGAGGTTGACCCGCTCACCCGAGTTTGGGCCTCTTGGTTTGCGGGTCAAGTCAGTCGCCGAGAGTGCGTCCGAGCTTTTTCAATATCTCACCTACTTGGGGCTCAAACAGCCAGACGGAGTCGTTGCCTCTCTTCCGGAAATGCAGACCTGGTGGCGGGCGAACCGAGACCTCAAGCCAAGCGAACGCGTGTTTCGTTTTTTGCTGGATGACCATGCGGGTGTACTTGCGTGGACAAAGTCCGCTGGCGTGATCAGCGGGTCGATGCCTCAGGTCGAGGATCATCGCACCGAGATGCGATTATTGATCAGTCACGTAGGCCCTTCCGTGTCGGACCTCATCGGTCGACGAGCACAGGAGGTGAGCCTAGATACCTCGCACGACCAAGTCACCAAAGAGCTCGGCTGCGATCCGGCAATCCTCTTGGCAATGAGCCTTTTCAAATGGGACCGAAGGGCATCCGTATCGATCATGCGCGACGTGTCGGAGCGGTTCTATCTCGAGTTCAAGAATGGACGACCGCTGTCTTGGTCGACTAAGAACGGGACCCTCGATCTCTACTCCCACCGAATTGAAGCTGGAGATATGTCCGCAGATCCTCACTTCCAAGAGTTGCAACGATGGATGAATACACGGATCTTCGTTCGTCCGCTCACCCTATCCCAGTAAGAAAGCAGTAGGCCAGAAGACCCACGCACAGATTCTTCATAAACGAACCTAAACATGAATCCCCTCAAACTAGGGCGGTCATTTTGCCGGCATTGGAGTTCAAAAATGAAGCAGGTTGCGAACGGGTTGGCCTTGATGTGTGTGGCCTTAATTTGCGGGTGCGGGGATGGGACGTCGACGCCTGCGTTGGCGCTGAAGCACCACCCTAAGAAAGTGCTTCTTCCCGAGCAGGCCGAGGCCGTGGGAGGCGAATGGACTCCGAAGGACAACCAACTTCCTCGCGATTTCGTTACGGCCACCGCATTCCTCCACGCCCATGGCCTGGCGGACCCTCGGGGAGGCGTCTTCTCGAAGGCTAAGGTTCCGTCGCCGATGCTGATCCAAGGCGTGATGGCCCAGCCGACGGACTGCTATGGATGGGTGGTGAAGGAACCGGACGGGCGAGAAGGCTTCATCAATCTCGACGGACTTACCTACTACGATTTCTTCGGAAACAAGCCAGCCGATATCAAAGATTTCGCAAAGGATCCCACGGCAAAGTTCGCACCCAACGTTCAGTACTCGAACATGGGGATGCGTTACGCGACTGACACCCATGCCACCGCGGCCGCACTCTTCCTGGTTTTTGGCCGACCGGATATTGCGGAGGCACTTCTCCCGTACTACCCAAGCCAGCGTCCAGTCTTTGTCGACATGGCGAGTGGCCTATTGAATGCGAAGTGGATGCGAGCCTTGGCGGCGCATGCCCGGGGCGACGACACGGGGGTTACGAATCTGGCAACCGAACTCGCGGACTTAAAGAAGCCCTATGAAGAGGAGGCACTTGCCATCATGGGTTCACGGGGGGTCAAAGAGTACGCCGGGATCTCCCCACGCTTCCCCAACGGGACGATGAACCCGTTCGGGCAGCCTCCCTCGCCCCCGAAGAACCGCAAGGCAGAAGTTTTTCCCGAACTGGATCAGGCATCGATCTTGATCGACGACGCCAAGCGAAGACTCGCGGAGCCGGCGGCCGGGGTCCAACTGGCTCGGAACGATACGTCCGTCAAGATGACCGCGAAGCTCATCCAAAAGCTCGAGGACGCCTCAGGTCCCAATGGCAGCTACGCACCCCGTGCCTCGGTACGGGTCCAACAATCGTCAAACGTCGCCGGTGAGTTCGCTCAGGTGGGTGAGGCAGCGTGCGATAGTCTCCTGGATTGCATCGCCAACGACCAGCGGCTGAGTCGTCAGATAGCTCAAGGTCCGGACGGACTCCGTATCGTCTCAGTGAAGGAGATCGCTTTTCAGATTTTCTGCATGATCACGCATGCTCAGTTTCCGCCTTCGGGCGAAGAAACCGTTCCGCCGATCGAGAAGCTTCGGGCATGGTGGAAAGACAATAAAGGTGTGAGCATCGCCGAACGGACCTATCGGACGTTGGCGAACGACAGCGGCACGCCGATGGATTGGCAACAAGCTGCCAACGCCATCGCCACTCCCAACTTCGGCTCTTTCCCAGTGACGCCGAGTACCCGCGTTTCGCCCTATGAGGCACTCAGATCTCACCCGGAACCGAGCGTAAGCGCGCTGTTGGCCAAGCGAATTCGTCAACTCGTGGCGATGTCGAAAGCTGAACCGAGCCGAGGGGCGGAATTCGACAGCTCGGCTATCGGACTCTGCGAATCTTTTTGGACGTGGGATCGATCAGCCGCCAGAGCCTCAATTAAGCTCACTACCGACCACTTCATCGAGGCATCTAAAAATCCGTCTCGATTTGCTGGGCCGTCGCCGTACGGGTTTCAATTGACTTCCCTGTATGAGCACCTCTTGGAAGCGGGAGACCAATCGGCGATGAACGCCTATTGCGATCTGTTCTTGCACTCCGACCAACCTGGGTTCTTCATCGCTCCCCAGCAACTCCACTTCTTTTACGTACATCGAGCCGAGCCCAAATTCAAGGAGTTTGCTCGGAAGCTTTTGCTGGATCCGGTGCTGCATCCGAGTGCCATTAACCGGGATCCTCGCTTAGGGAACTCGAACCAAACCCCACCGGCTCTCAGTCTTGCGAACTCCCCTTTTCTCACGTTGCCGGAGGAACAACAGGCGCTCATCCACCTGTTGAAAGACAAGAGCACCATCGGCAAGGTGACGAACGATGGACGTAACGTTATGGTGACCAGCACCACTAATGGTCCCAATCGGGCCTACGGGAAGACGGAGGATGGGCTTGCTCCCGCGCCCGGAAAATCTTGGGATTACCGGAAATGCGACGAGGCGATGGAAAACCTGATGCCGTTGGTCGGACGACCTGGCTTTCAGGGCTATTGGCCCACCGATATGAAAGATGCGGCGATCAAGAAAATGATTGGCCTCATCCAGCTTCATCGAACCAATGAGATTGCTCTGATCACGAATACCATGGGGTGGGTTGAACCCGTTCCCAGCAGGACTCCTGGTGAGGGCTTTGCCGCTCCCGGATCACCCAACGTACCTCCTACGCCAGGAGGTTAAACCCCGGGGGGATCGAGACACGCCCGAATCGATGCGCCGATAAGGTATCATTTGCGATTCGGGCGTTCTTGCGTCCGAGAAAAAGAAAACTTAGCCACAAGCCAGGCACGCTGCCCCTCGCCGGGGCTTCGCGAACCGACTTGATAACGGCGGGAAATCTATGGCGAAACAATCACTGATTGAAAAACAGAAGCTAAAGCCGAAGTTCAGCTCGCGCGCCTACAACAGGTGCCAGCTTTGCGGTCGGCGACACGGATATTTCCGTTTCTTCCAACTCTGCCGAATCTGTCTTCGAGAGAAGGCACATAAGGGCGAATTGCCGGGCGTGAAGAAGTCGAGCTGGTAAAGCTCAGGAGGTCATGAAACTATGCACAGCGATCCTATCGCGGACCTTCTGACGCGTATTCGAAACGGCGCACAGGCGCATCTCGTTACCGTCGACATTCCGCACAGCAAAATCAAAGTTGAAATCGTAAAGATTCTTGAGGCCGAGGGTTACATCACCGGTCACGAGATCTCTACTGAGACGAAATTCCCCACTATTCGAGTGACACTTCGCTATGACAACAAGCGCAAGTCACTCATCAACCACATCGCACGCGTTAGCAAACCCGGACTTCGTGTCTACAAGCCGGTGAGCGATCTGAAGCCAATCCGAAGTGGTCTTTCCACCCGGATCGTCAGTACGAGTGCCGGACTCATGACCGACCGCGAGGCGCGCAAGCGTAACATCGGCGGCGAGGTCATCTGCGAGGTCTATTAAATGTCGCGAATTGGAAGAGCTCCGATCCCCGTTCCTGCCGGCGTCACCGTCTCGGTTGACGAAGCCACGAACGTTGTTTCCGTCAAGGGACCTAAGGGCGAACTTACGCAGCCCATCTCCCGACTCCTCACTCTCAAGCAGGAAGATGGCACGCTTCAACTGGAGCGTCCGAACAACCTGCGCGAGGCACGCAGCCAACATGGTCTTGCCCGCACGCTGGTCAGCAACATGGTTGACGGCGTGACCAAGGGTCACACCAAGGTTCTCGAAGTCGTCGGCGTCGGTTACCGCGCCACCCTCGAGGGCAAGAATCTTCTGCTGAACATGGGCTATTCGCACCCAGTTCGCATCGAAGCCGTTCCCGGCATCACTTTCGAAGTGAAGGCCGATGAGCGAACTCGACAGCAGTCGATCACGGTTAGCGGCATCGACAAGGCGCTCGTAGGTCAAATCGCAGCCGACGTTCGCAAGGTCCGAAAGCCTGAGCCTTATAAGGGCAAGGGAATTCGATACCACGGCGAAATCATTCGACTGAAGGCCGGTAAGCGCGCCGCGGCGAAGAAGTAAGGAGATATAAGAAGTGCCTAAGACTCGAACAGAATTGCGCACCGCTCGCCATGCTCGCCTTCGCAGCAAGGTCGTGGGAACGGCTCAGCGCCCAAGGCTTGCGGTTTATCGCAGCCTCAAACACATTTACGTCCAACTCATCGACGACACGGCAAGCCGAACGCTTGCTGCTGCCAGCTCGGAAGAGAAGGACTTTGGAGCGACCGGTAACGTCGAAGGGGCCAAGAAAGTTGGCGCCACGATTGCCGAGCGCGCCAAGGCTCAAGGCATCACCAGTGTCGTATTCGATCGTGGAGGCTTCAAGTACCACGGCCGTGTCGCTGCCCTTGCGGACAGTGCACGAGAAGCTGGGTTGGAGTTCTAAACCATGCGAATGATGAACCGCCTTAGCGGCAAGCGTGAGAGCCGCAACACCGAGGGCCCGCAGCTCGACGTCCGCGTCGTGCGCACAAACAAGGTGTTTAAGACCCACAAGGGTGGTAAGACAGCTAGCTGGTCTATCCTCGTGGTCGTCGGAGACAACAAGGGTTCCGTCGGAGTTGGACTCGGCAAAGCCCGAGGAATTCCGGACGCGATCCGAAAGGCTGAGGAAGCGGCTCGAAAGAGCATGTTCCCGGTCCCGATGATCGGCGCCACCATCCCCCACGCCATCGTTGCTCGATCGGGCACGGCGCAGGTTATCCTTCGCCCGGCCGCTCCTGGAACTGGCGTCAAAGCCGGTGGAGCCGTCCGAGCTTGCCTGGAAGCCGCTGGTATCCACAACGTCATCGCCAAGTCGCTCGGTAGCCGCAACGCCATCAACATGGCCTACGCGACAATCGAAGCGTTCAAGTCGTTGAGTTCGCCTGAGCAGGTCGCTACCGCCCGCGGTGTTGATGTCAAGAGCATCACCCCGTGGCTGGAGAAAGCGCGTAAGGAGGAAGCCGATGCTGCGTATTAAGCTAGTCAAAAGCACTATTGGCCACAATCCGCGCAACCGAGCGACCATTCACGCACTAGGACTTAAAAGACCTAATCAGGTGGTTGAGCATGACGATACACCCACGATTCGTGGGATGATTCGACATGTCCACCCCATGATCAGCGTGGAAGTAGTTCCGGATGCGCCTGTCGTCGAGTCAGCCCCCAAGGCTGCCAAGGCAACCAAGAGCAAGCCTGCTGTGGAAGCAGCGACCGCTCCTGTGGAAGCCGAAGCAAAGCCTAAGGCGAAGCGAGCGAAAAAGGCGACTGAGGAAACGAGCGAGGAAACTAAGTGAGCCTAAATAATTTCCAGCCCCCAAAGGGCGCCACGTTTAAGAAGCGCCGCGTAGCTCGCGGTATCGGCTCGGGTATGGGTAAGACCGCAACTCGCGGTACGAAGGGCCAGAAGGCTCGACGACAGATCCACCCGAACTTTGAAGGCGGTCAGACGCCTATTCAGCGACGACTCCCAGTCAAGAAGGGCTTTACCAATCCGAACCACAAAGAGTTCGTGGTGGTGAACCTGGACGATCTTGAGACACTGTTCGAAGCAGGAACCGAGGTCACTCCGGACTTGCTGCTCGCAACTGGAATCATCTCCAAGCTGCGCGACGGCGTCAAGATTCTCGCCTTCGGAACGCTGACCAAGAAACTGACGGTGAAAGCCCATAAGTTCAGCAAGGCAGCAGCCGAAGCGATCACGGCGAAAGGCGGAGAGGCCGTTACGCTGTGAGCCTCCCTATCGGCCTCGGCGGTGGCAGTGGCTACGCGGGGTCGGGCCGGAAAGGGGATAAGGGCTTAGCCCTTCCCCTTACCGAAACGATCCGCTTGGCGTGGGCCGATCCCGACCTGCGCCAGCGTATCATCTTCGTCCTGTTCATGTTCGGTGTGTTCGCCCTTGGCGTTCACGTGCCGGTTCCGATTCCGGGAATCTCCTCGGAAGCGGTCATGGATAAGCTGAAGAACATGCCTCAGTTCCAGTACCTGGACGTGTTCGCGGGTGGCGCTCTGCGCCGGCTCTCCATCTTCGCGCTTGGTTTGACCCCGTACATCACGGCGTCGATCATCATGCAGATCCTTCAGACGGCTCTTCCGAACCTGAAGAAAGAGATGCAAGAAGGAGGCGAGTATGCCCGCAAAAAGAACAACCAGAGGACTCGGTTCCTTGCACTCGCGCTTTGCGTGATTCAAGGCTTTGGCCTTCTCACAATGTTAAGCGGCGCTCTGCCCATGGGCATGACACCGTTCATTCGATCCGCAGTGGTCGTCTTCTGGACGGCGGGCGCGATGTTCCAGCTTTGGCTCGGAGAGCAGATCTCGGAGCGAGGCATCGGAAACGGCGTTTCGCTGATGATCTTCGCGGGCATTATCCTCTCACTTCCTGGTCAAAGCCAGCGTCTGTGGGAAGGGATGCAGCAGGGCATCGTCCACTGGTACAGCCCGGTGATCATCATCGCGCTGTTCTTGGGCGCTACCTGGCTGATCGTCTATTTCACGACCGCTCAGCGCCGGATTCCGATCCAGCACATGAAGCGCACCGTGGGAACGAAGGTTATGGGTGGCCAGACGAGCTATCTCCCCCTGTCGGTGAACATGGCCGGCGTACTGCCGATCATTTTCGCGGTTTCGCTGATCGGCATGCCGTATCAGTTTGGAACGATGGCGGGTGGTGAGAAGACTACGGTCGGACACATTCTGTTGACGATTGCCGAGTGGCTGAGCCCCGGAGCGAAGATGCCGAAAGGTCTCGTCGGTTCGATCATCTACACGGCGCTCATCTTCTTCTTCACCTACTTCTGGACCGCAATCCAGTACAACGTGGAAGACATCAGCAACAACCTCAAGCGAGGCGGTTCGTTTATTCCCGGAGTTCGCCCCGGAAAGCAGACGAAGGACTTCCTTGACGGAGTGATCTCAAGGATCACCGTCGTGGGCGCGGGATTCATTGCAATCATCGCTCTCATGCAGTTCATCTCGCCGCAGATCGCGATGCTCCCGCAGGGGCAGTACATAAGCGTCATCGGTGGTACGTCCCTTCTGATCATGGTCAGTGTTGCCCTTGAGACGATGCGACAGGTAGAAGCCAATCTGCTTATGAAGCAGTACGGCCAATAGCCGATCGAAGCGGGCAACCGCAGGATCTGAATGAGGGGCTTCGTGCTTCCTCTCTCGAATCTTGCATTGCCCGCTTTTCTATTTTTGACCCTTTGGTCTACGTCATCTGGACGGCAAAGCAGGAGTAAACACTCCCAACTTCCCGTCCCACCCACTACCCCTATAAACGATAATGCGCCTCATTCTGATTGGTCCTCCCGGTGTCGGCAAAGGCACGCAAAGTGCTCTGCTGACGGCACGCCTTGGCGTGATTCAACTCTCCTCGGGAGAAATCTTCCGAAAGGAGATTGAATTGGGGACAGACCTCGGCAGGATGGCCAAGCGATACATCGACCACGGCGAGCTCGTGCCTAACGGGGTCACCATCGAAATGATGGCCAAGCAACTGCGAGCGGACGACGTCCAAAAACATGGATTCGTGCTTGATGGCTTCCCTCGCACCGTGAAACAGGCCGAAGCGCTCGATGAGATCATGTTCGAGATGGGGATTCAGCTGGACAAGGTGGTGTCCTTAGAGGTCGCGGAGGATATCGTCCTCGAACGCTTGACCCGTCGCATGGGATGCACACGATGTGGGGAAATCTATCACAGCAAGGATAAGCCGCCTCATCGGGAAGGACTGTGCGACAAATGCGACAGCCCGCTTTTCGTGCGATCCGACGACCAACCGGAAACGATCCGCGAGCGTCTGCGCGTCTTCCACGAAAAGACGGCTCCGGTCATCGAGTATTACGCAAGAACCGGGTCGCTCCAGCGAGTCGACGCTTCGGAAGGTCCAGAAGAGACTTACGCCCAGATTTGTGGAACCTACGCGAAGTGATCTACTACAAATCCAAATCAGAAATCGCCAAGATGCGAGAAGCCGGCCGCGTAGTGGCTCGTTCGCTGAGGATCATGTCGGAGGCTATCGTACCGGGCAAAACTTCACCGGCCGACCTCGACACGATCGCGGCAAGAATCGTCGCTGAGGCGGGCGGAGTGCCGAGCTTCCTTAACTATCGAGGATTTCCTGCCAACGCTTGCATCTCCGTAAACGACACGGTCGTGCACGGCATTCCGACCACGGTTCCCCTCGAGGAAGGCGATATTGTCAGTCTTGACATGGGAGTAATCCTCGACGGGTGGCACGCCGACGGCGCATGGACTTACCCGGTTGGCACGATCAGCAAAGAAGCCCAAAAACTCCTCAACGTCACCAAAGAATCGCTTTATCAAGGAATCGCCAAGGCGCGCGTCGGCGCACGCATCGGTGACATCTCCAGCACGGTACAGCGTTACTGCGAACAGCACGGGTACGGCGTGGTTCGTGACTTGGTAGGACATGGAATCGGACGAAACCTCCACGAGGAGCCTCACAGCGTTCCCAATTACGGCAAAGCCGGTCGCGGGGAGGTGATTCGAGAGGGACTGACGATCTGCATAGAGCCGATGATCAACCAGGGCACGTACAAGGTCGTCACACTGCCCGATAAGTGGACTCTGAAGACGGGCGACAATAAGCTGTCCGCCCACTTCGAGCACACGATCGCGGTCACCAAGGACGGACCTGAGATCCTAACTCAAGAGTAGGCCTCCGCGGCCAACGTGCATTTCGATGACGGCTACCCTGCGCGGGCGCTCGCGCCCTCGATTGTACGCATGATCCGGTCTAATCCCTCCCCTCTGCTAACTGATATGAAAGTTATCAGTCTGCGGGGCGACGGTTGGTGTGCAAGAAACCTTGGTCTTTGCAATACCGTTCTCGACTTGCGTGTCGAACGGCAACAAGCTCCGCTTCGATGGATCCGACTAGAGGAGGGGGTATTTCGCTTTGCTCAATATGACGGGAATTTGAAATTGAGGTCGGCTAGATTACTAGCCCGGGCGACACGGATCGAGAGGCGTTCGGTGTGCAAGGGGGTAAGAGCTAGGTCCGGGAGGCCACCCGCCACCAGACTTCTGCGTAGGGGTAGTCGAGGAACATAATCGTGTCAGCAGAATGGAAGGTCAGGTCCCGAACGTAGCTATAGTTGCCGTCAACAATCCAGGATTCGTTGCTCGTTACTTCTCGGACCCTTCCGAAAAATAAGGGCCGAGGACATTCTGTCCAGTTCGGACCATGAAAGAGAGCATCTAGTTTGGTATGTGGAATTGCCAGCCGACCCGACAGGGTTCGAGCTAACGTCGACTTTCCGCTTCCGCTACAACCACAGATGCAGACCCGTTTCGGTAGTGCCTTGACGGCATCGATGGGTTAAGTCTAGCCCTTGGGGTCGTCCTGTATCTTGCGCTAGACAGCCCGGAGCATCTGGATCATGGCCTCTGAGAAGGTAGACTAAGGTTTCATGGCCAGAAGAAGACCTCCCTATAAGCCTCAGCAAGACAAAGAAAAGGGCATCGAAGTTGAGGGCGTAGTTCTAGAGAACCTCCCTAACGCCCGGTTCCGAGTCAAGCTGGACGAAGGTCAGGCAGAGATTTTGGCTCACGTGAGCGGCAAGATGCGAATGAACTACATTCGAATCCTTCCGGGAGATCGCGTCCGCGTCGAGCTCAGCCCGTACGACCTCACCATGGGCCGCATCGTCTACCGCTTCAAATAAACCCGACCCATATAAAAAGAGGGCTGCTTCACGTGTGAAGCGGCCCTCTTTTCTGTTTGGGCTAGAGCGACTTTTTGCGACGGCGTGCCAAGAAGGTCACACCGAGTCCGAGCACGGCGAGGCTAGCCGGCTCTGGTACCGGATTGAGCGTGACTTTGCTTAAGGTCAGTGACTGCCCTGTTCCCACACTGATGTCGAAAAAGAGTGAGTCGGTGTTGTTCTTGACTACGGATGCGCCGCTAAACCCCGAGAAGTTAAAAGTCAGATCGCCGGTGTTCGTGATCGAAAAGCCCTGGAACGAGTAGTTGTTATAGCTGTTGCTGTAGATCCCGACGAACCCGGAAGCGGGACCTGTGAGACCAGAAACGTGGAGGGTCACCGCCTGAAAGGCGCTGATGTCAGTTGCCCCGCCGTTTGAATAGGCAAGATTCAGCAAGCCGGACGCAGTGCCCGCACCGGTGGCGGACAATGTTCCATCCCCAGGAGCGTGAACGGTAAATAGATCCGTTCCATTTCCAGCGTAGGCTGCCGCGTTCGCGGTGCGGGTATTGAACAGGAGACTGGGAATGCCGACACTGTTCGAACCGTAAGCCGGTTGAGTCGGAAGTACGTAGTCAGACATCGAGATCGTGAAATTATCGACGACCGTTTGGGCCCGCGCCGCGACTCCTGTCGCGACGAGTGCAAGTGGAACAAGTCCTTTCTTCATTTTATTTTTCCCGCGAAAGCCAAATGGCAAAACAACACAGTAAATATATCAGGTCACTCGGGTCAACTGCAATCTCGTATATGTACGAGTGGTCAAGGCTTGTGGCAAGGTCGGTCAAGTTCTGCGATAATCCAAGTACCCATGTGGATATTCATGCCCGACGCGTTCGTTTCCATATCTGAGCACGCGGAAGAGCCACGTTTGCTGGTCGTTCGAGCAAGAATCCAAGGAGACATTGAGCGGGTGTTCCCGGAAGCTCAGGTCATGGAGACTCCCAGCGAGGATTATCGCTATCGGGCGTCTATTTACAGGGAGAGAGTAGCCCAGGTGATGTCGAATCGGGTGCATCACGTGGACTACCTTTCGGTCAGCGGATCGATAGAGGATCCTGAACGTTGGTCCACCTATGTGGGCGTTCTCACGGCCATGCAGGAAGAGCAGCAGCGGCGCATGGATCGGACATTGGAACTCGAGCCCAAAGTCGTGAGACACGACCTTGACGCATAACGATCCCTTAATTTCGGGTTCCGAGCAAAAACCGTGCCGAACCCATAGCCGAGCGGCTTGAACCGTGGGTATAATTTCCCCTTGCGCCGGTGTGAGTCCTGTGGGATCTACGGCGCGGAACCCGTCGGCCTTTAAAGGATAGACGGACCGGCAAGGGCGAAAGAATCATGAAGGTAAGGGCAAGTGTTAAGAAGATTTGCGATAAGTGCAAGATCATCAAGCGCAACGGAGTTGTGCGGGTGATCTGCATAGTGCCCAAGCACAAACAGCGCCAGGGTTAATCGCTCTGGACTGATAGGAATTGTAACAAGAATGGCGAGAATTGCAGGTATCGACCTCCCGCGAGACAAGGCGGTTATTTACGCGTTGCCTTTGCTTTACGGCATCGGCAAGCACAATGTGCATGAGCTGGTTGAGAAGGCCGGTATTGATCCGCGGAAGAAAATCCGTGATCTAGATGAAGCCGAGGTAACTCGACTTCGCGAAATCTTGGATCGAGACTACCAAGTCGAAGGCGACCTGCGACGAGAAGTCAATGGCAACATTCGCCGTCTGATCGAAATCGGCTGCTACCGAGGACTGCGTCATCGACGTGGCCTTCCGGTGCGGGGACAAAACACCCGCCATAACGCTCGCACCCGAAAGGGCAAGCCTAAGACGGTCGCCGGAAAGAAGAAGGCTAAGAAGTAGTAAGCGGGGTTAGCGGTTGGCGGTTGGCGGTTAGCGGGAACGGATCCCGGACTTCCACCGAAAGACTGCTGCCGCGAAACAAAGTGTAGGTGCTTTAGGGGCTCGAAGCCAGAGAGGGAATTGACTCTCTCCTTGGAGTCTCAAAGCGCAAAGAACGAAAACAGAGTTAGCAGAGAGCGTTAGGCTGAATGGTTCCCGGACCGCCAACCGCAAACAGCTAACCGCTAACCTAAGAAAGAAATGGCACGAAAGGCAGTACAGAAAGGCAAGCAGAAGGAGCGGAAGAACATTCCGGTCGGCGTCGCCCACATTAAGGCGTCGTTCAACAACACCCTGATCACGATCACGGACCCCACGGGGAACACGATTTCTTGGGCAAGTGCAGGAAACGTAAACTTCAAGGGTAGCCGGAAGGGCACTCCGTTCGCGGCGCAGGTTGCCGCCGACAAGGCAAGCCGCCTCGCCCAGGACCACGGTCTTCGACGAGTCGACGTGCTTGTTCGCGGTCCAGGAAGCGGCCGAGAAACTGCCATTCGTGCTCTTCAGGCTTCAGGCCTTGAAGTGACGAGCATTAGCGACATCACGCCAGTGCCCCACAACGGTTGTCGACCTCCAAAGCGACGACGCGTCTGATCTTGTTGCGAGCTGCGAAGCTCGCCACCACCGCTCAAATATATGCCACATATCTCCACCCTTGACCTGCAAACCGAGTACGGTAAGTTTGTGCTCGAACCCCTTGAGCGGGGCTACGGACAGACGATCGGAAACGCGCTTCGACGCGTCCTGCTCAGCTCAATCCAGGGCGCGGCTATCGCCGCCGTTAGGATCGACAAGGTTTTCCATGAATTCGCTCCGATCCCTGGAGTCAAAGAAGATACGACTCAGCTTCTTTTGAACCTCAAGGATGTTTCCCTCCGCTATCTCGGAGAGGGCCCCCTCGACGAAGCGACGCTTCGAATCGATGTGAAGGGACCTGGACGAGTGACCGGCGCCGACATCATCACTCCAGAGAACATCGAAGTGGTGAACCCTGAAGTTTACATCGCGACCATCAGCGACAGCAGCTCAACTCTCACCATGGAGCTGTACGTCGGATGGGGCGCCGGCTACGTTCTTCCTGAAAAGCAGGAGAAGTACCGAGGCATGATTGGAATCATTCCAACCGGCACCCAGTACACTCCGGTAAAGAAGGTTAACTACACCGTCGAACAGACACGTGTAGGCATGCGAACGGACTACGAGCGACTCGTGCTGGATATCTTCACGAACGGCTCGGTACGACCGAACGACGCGCTTTCTCAGTCCGCTCACATTCTCGACAAGTATTTCCGAATGTTCTTTGACCTCGGCGAAGCCGGCTTCGAAGCAGCGATCGACGGAGATACCGAAGACGATGACGAGATGCTGAAGAACGTTCCCGATCTTCGAATCGAGGAACTCGACTTTTCTCAGCGCACTTTCAACTGCCTGCGCCGCGCAGGCATCTTAACGCTCAAGAATCTGGCCGTCGCCACTGAATCGGATCTCACTGCGATCCGAGGCTTCGGAAAGAAGTCGTTGCTTGAGGTTCGGGACAAGCTCCAGGAGCATGGTCTTGAACTGAAGCCGCCGAAGGGTGGCTACCGTGCTATCGACACCCTTGACGACGACGACGACGAGGACTTCTGACCACCCCATGAATCATAGAATTGACCGACGAAAGCTGGGACTGCCGTCCGACCAGCGGAAGCACCTTCTGACGAACCTTCAGCGTCAGTTCATCCGCCACGGGTATGTCCGCACCACTCTTGGCCGAGCCAAGGAACTTCAGAGAGAAGTCGAAAAGCTGATCACCCTCACCAAAAGAGAGGATCAGTTGGACGCTCGACGACGCGCGCGCCGTGTTCTGGTTGGACACAGCAGCTCGTCACCGAAGCCGACTAAGGCCCTGCTTGGTAAGACCGAAGCGGAGAAAACTCAGATCCTCGCCGACATGAGCTTGATCAATGGTGAAGACCTCGTCAAGCACCTGTTCGACAACATCGGACCCCGGTACAAGACTCGTCCCGGCGGATACACCCGACTGACGAAGATCGGACCTCGCCGCGGCGACGCTGCTCCCCAGGCCGTTCTCGAACTCGTAGATTAGTTTTGAAGTAGGCAGTTAGCAGTGTGCAGTTTGCAGTCCGGATAAAGGGTTCGGCCCTTCCCAACTGCAAACTGCTCACTACAAACTGCAAACTGCGGCAAATGAGAATAAAGCTCGTCGTCTCGTACGACGGAACCGATTTTCGCGGCTGGGCCGCGCAAACTGGGCAGAGAACTGTCCAGAGCACTTTGAAAGAAGCTGTTCGCCAAGTCTCAGGCGAGGAAATTGAGATCTTTGGAGCAAGCCGTACGGATAGCGGAGCCCATGCACTAGGACAGATTTGTCACTTCGACTGCGGAGTTTCAATTCCTGGTGAGAGATGGGCCCAAGTCTTGAATCGACAGTTGCCACTGGATTTGTCTGTGTTGAGTTCACGAGAAGTGAAACCGACTTTTCATTCCCGGTTCAGCGCTTTCGATCGATTCTATCGCTACCGAATACTTCTCCACCGGCCAGACCCTTTACGTTCCCGATACACCTACTTCTATCACAGTCCACTCGACGTTGAAAGGATGAAGGAGGGAGCGCAATTGTTGGTCGGAGATCACGATTTCCGTGCGTTTACCGAAGAACTGGATCCTCACGTGCTCAACACGAGAAGGGTCCTCTACAGTTTTAAAGTTCACGCGTCGAAAGACGAGGTGTGGGTGGACGTGGTTGGTACTGCTTTTCTTCGCGGAATGATGCGAAGAATGGCGGGAGCGCTCTTTGAAGTAGGGCGTGGTTACCGCCCCGTCGAAGAGGTCAGCAGACTCCTCGACCCCGAGGAGCGGAACCGTCTCCAGTGGCCGGTCGTATTGCCCGCGCGTGGACTCTGTCTCCACCGCATTCGGTATGGACGCCATCCCCGAGACTTCCGAACAGCTTCCGAAGATTGATCGTAGAGCCGGGCCCCCGCCAGGTTCGACATAGAAAGGTAGAGCCGGTTACAACCGGTTCAATTAGAGATACGCGATGAACAGGACATTCACAAATAAAGCAGGAAGCATTGAGCACAAATGGTATGTGGTCGATGCAGCTGGCGTGCCGGTCGGTCGTCTCGCGGGGCAAGTTGCACAGATCCTTCGGGGTAAGCACAAACCTACGTTCGACTACCACATGGACACCGGTGACCACGTTATCGTCATCAACGCTGAGAAGGCGGTTCTTACGGGCAACAAGCGCGAAGAGCTGATCTATTGGCACACCGGTTGGCCCGACGGTCTCCGCAACATTTCGCGAGGCAAGCTTCAGGATGAGAATCCGGTAAAGCTCGTCGAGAAAGCGATCTGGGGCATGTCACCCAAGACCAAACTCGGAAAGGCAAGTTTTAAGAAGCTCAAGGTGTACGCCGGTAGCGAGCACCCTCATGCGGGTCAGAATCCGATCCCGCTTGACATCCGGAAGGATAAATAAAGGAACCGATGGCAGCAACCCAACAGAATTACGGCACCGGCCGGCGCAAGAGCGCTGTAGCCCGCGTGTGGATCGCCCCAGGAGACGGAAAGGTCTCGATCAACGGTCGAGACATGAAAGAGTATCTCGGCCGACCGGTCCTTGAGATCCTCGTCAAGAGCCCACTCGTTCTCCTTAGCCTCGACGGTCGGTACGACGTCAAAGCAACTGCAAAGGGCGGTGGAATCACCGGCCAGGCTGGCGCAGTCCGCCTCGGCATCTCCCGCGCACTTCTCGAAGTCGACGAAGAGTTCCGAAAGGCTCTCAAAGTCAACGGCTTCCTGACCCGCGATTCGCGAGTCAAAGAGCGCAAGAAGTACGGTCGTAAGAAAGCTCGACGTGGCTTCCAGTTCGTTAAGCGCTGAGATCCCAGTTCCTTACCGGATATCAAAAAAGACCCATCCCGAATCTCGGGATGGGTCTTTTTGTTGTCCCAGGATCAGAATTTGTGATCGTACGAGAGCGAAATTTGGTGTTTGATGCCATTCTCGTGATCAATGGGGAGTCCGCCAGCAAGTCCAAGCGAAAATCCAGCAACCGGAAGCGGAATCGTGAGCTGAGTCCACGCGTAAGCTCCAGGCCCGCTCACGTAGTCGGCGGCAATCGACCAACCCTTCGGAAGGGGAGCGTCGATACCCACCATTCCGCGAAAACGATCGTTGTAGATGCACCCAGCGTGAAGTCGACAACTCTTCATGTCGTAACGGCCAACGATGTACTTGTCTGGCTGGGAGTCAAACAGCCCCACGTTCTGGAGGCCACCGCTTACCAAGAATTTTCCGGCCCCTTTGGATTGGTACAGGAGGAACTTGGCGTTCAGGACAGTATTTCCCAGAAAGTCGTTGTCGTACCCAACCTCCATGACGTCGTAGAGGCCGAATTCGACCGATTGGGCCCAATAGTGCCCCTTGTCGACATTGCGTTCGTTCCCCGCAACCGCGACTTGAAAGTTGACTTCACGGTGTCCTAGGATGTCGGCAATCGGCATGACGATCAAACCGGTAGGTCCGGCGAATGCGGCGCTCATTAGGAGAGTGCCGGCAGCCACGGCAATTCCACGATAGATGATTTTTCCCTTCACAGCGGGGGAAACCTTCCGTGTTTCAAGGGATAGGATCGCAGTCCGAATTGCTGGCTCAGCGCACTGTCCTTGCAAAACTCCAAGAATTACCTGAACTGAAGCTGAGCGAAGCTTTCGCCATCGCCTAGCTAAGGTGGCACGTGTCAATTGGTATTTCTAGGCACGAGACACATCATCCGTTGTGAATAGGAATTTGCCGACCGAAGATCATTTGGGGCTTCCGCGCCAGAGCGGGCCTTTCACCTCCCATGATGAAATTCACCAACCTCAAGACCTCGGCCAAATTGGTCATCTCACACGGCGTACTTGTCGTTCTGGCTGTCCTTTTGGGCGTCATTGTTTTGAGTCGCCTGTACCGAATTGGAGCCTTAGGATCGCGGATCGTGGCGGAGCCGCTCGCGGCCAGTAACGCGTTGGTCCACATAACCGACAACGTCAAGCAACACCGCATCCATGCTTGGCATCAACTCGTGGTGAAAGACCCAAAGGAGCGTGACGGGCTCGACAAAGAACTCAGCGGCGAACTTGAGGAGCTGGATCACGGTCTTGAGGCCTACGGGAAGGCGGTCACCGCCGACGAGGACAAGAAGAATTTTCAGTCCCTCACCGCGATGATCGACAAATACAAAGCAGATTCGGATAAGGCATCGCAGAGCGTCCACTCCGGGGATCTTGCCTCTGCGGAATCGCTCATGAACGGAGGAGTGCAAGATGACTACGAAGCCATCAATAAGCACCTTGACGAAATGCTGGAAGCCTCTCAAAAAGACGCGGCCAGGTTTCACAAACAGATCGAGACCGAACAGGCTGGGGCTACACGATTAGCCGCCGGGCTTCTGTTCTTGGCAACGATACTCGGCGTTTCGCTCGCCACTGCCATCACCCGTCTGATCGCCCGCCCGCTCAAGGAGCTTGCGTCGGTGGCGACTGATCTGGCGGAAGGACGTTGCGACCACCAAATTTCAATCGATCGGCAGGACGAAGTCGGAACCCTCGCCGAAAGTTTTCGCCGAATGGTTTCGTATCAAAAGGCAATGGCTGACGCTGCCCAGTCGGTCGCCGATGGAGATCTTACGGTTGAAGTTCCCAATCATGGCGCCGATGACCTCCTCGGGACAGCATTTGGCAAGATGGTGCTGAATCTTCGCGACCTCGTCTCCGAAGTGACCCTTAGCGCTAGCCTGGTGGCTTCCACAAGTGAACAGCTCAGCGCCTTCTCTGCGGATGCCGCTCGTCAGACCTCCGACATGTCGCTCGCGGTTGAGGAGGTTGCGGGCATCGGGACCAAGTCTGACTCGACTCTTCGGCAAATGGAGCGTAGTGTGCAAGCGGTTTTGGAATCCGGCGAGAATCAGAGCCGTGAAACTCTGGTTGCCTCCGAAGGGATCAACCAAGTCGCGAGCGCGGTCGAAGAAATCGCCCACTCCGCTTCCCAGATGGCCGTCATGGCCGAGAAGTCGGCCGCAGTGGCGGCTGAAGGTGGACAAGCCGTGCGCGATGCGGAATCCAGTATGGACCGCATCAACTCGAAGGTGAAGAGCTCTTCGGTAAAGATTGAGGAGCTCAGTGAGAAGAGTAAGGCAATCACCGTCATCGTTCAGACGATCGAAGGCATTGCCGATCAGACAAACCTCCTTGCGCTTAACGCCGCCATCGAGGCTGCTCGTGCGGGAGACTCCGGTCGCGGATTTGCCGTGGTCGCAGAAGAGGTCCGGAAGCTGGCCGAGCGATCTGGACTGGCGGCGCGAGAAATCAATGAGCTTGTCGGAGGAGTCCAGGGCATCGTGGAAGAAGCGATCGATGCGATGAACTCTAGCACCAAGGAAGTCGCCGAAGGCGCCCTCAAGAGTCAACAAGCCACGTCGGCCCTATCTCAAATCGAGGACGCGGTGCGAACGGTTGCGGGAGAAGTCCAGCAGGTTTCTGCGGCGACCAGCCAAATGGCTCACACAGTCGAAAGCGTACGAGCATCGGTCATTACCGTCCAGAAGGGAGCCGAAAACAATACGGCTTCGGTGGATCAAA
The DNA here is from genome assembly GCA_903904815.1 of uncultured Armatimonadota bacterium. Lineage (GTDB taxonomy): Bacteria > Armatimonadota > Fimbriimonadia > Fimbriimonadales > Fimbriimonadaceae > Fimbriimonas. Next base: position 5,496 of record CAIVDU010000077.1, on the reverse strand, counting down.
TGGCAAAGGGCGCTTCGGCTGTCGCTGGAGCCCTAGACCAGATCAGCGGCATCAGTCACCTTGCCGCCGCCGGCGCCGAAGAGATGCATGCGAGTGCCCTCGACCTTAGCAAGATGGCGACTCAACTGGACCACCTCGTGGAAAAGTTCAATCTAGGAAAAGACAAGCCGGTTCAAAAGGCAGTCAAAAAGAAGAAGGCGGCTTAGCCTTCTGCGAGGCAGGATCATCTAGAGACGGCTTACCGAGGTCAGGGCGACGTGGCCGTCTCCAAAAACCGCGTTCGCCAACTTACCATGCGCGGTACTTCCCCGCCCAAACGGTTGGTCGCAGACCAACACGGTGCTCGTGTCGCCGGGCATGTTCAGCACATAACTGCTTGAGCCAACCTCCTTGCCCTTTGCGACCAAGGACGGCGGCATGCCATAGCTCGTGACACTAAAATCTGTCCAGTTCCCTTTGAACCGAGTGTGAGCGTGACTGTCGGAAGGGCAAAACCAGGTCGCGTTGGTCAATCCGAGCCCGACGAGGCACTGGATGAACTCCGTCTGGTGAGCCGGTTGGCCACTAATAGGCCCAAAGGCGTAAGGAGGGAGGTTTCCGTCATTGTCAGTAGCGTAAGATACGAGAGCCGTATGAATCGTGTGCAGGTGAGTGAGGCACGCACTCTTGGAAGCATTTCGAAGCGAGGAGAGGTAGGCATAACCAGCGCATCCCAAAAGGACGACGGCTATCGCGGCAGCGGTCCACATCTCGACGGTGGTGAAGGCCCTTTCGCGATACCGCCGATACTTAGCCTTGACATCGCGCTTCATTGGAATCAGGGAGTATAGCCCGTGAAAAGGTCTCAAAATCTTGCGACTGAACGCCGAGTCAAGTAAGATACGCGCAACCGGACTGAACTCCGGAGCGAAGTAAGGATGCCTATGGTCGAAGCTTCATTTCCGAATCCCAACCAGCCGGTTTACATGCGTAAACCCGTGATGCGGCTATTGCTCATCGCGCTTCTGGCCGAACTCGGATATGCGGTGATGAACATCTCCACGATGCCGGTCTATCTCAAAGAGGACCGAAACTTCGGAACCTCGACGATCGGACTGGTTTTCGCGGCATTCCTGCTGAGCGAGGCCGCCTTTAAGAGCCCCATGGGGCATCTTGCCGACCGGTATGGCCCGAAGCGGCTCATGATGTTCGGCCCGGCGATTAGCGTTTTTACCGCTCTGATCAGCCTCGTCGTTCCTCACCGCGACGCCTCGACGATGGAGGTCCTGACGTTCATCGGACTCCGAGCCCTGGATGGTGTTGGGGCAGCCATGCTTTGGCCGGCCACCTTTGCCGCGGTCAACGAAGTCGTTTCGGACGAGGACCGTCAGCAGGCGATGTCGCTGCTCAACCTCTGTTACCTCTTGGGGATCGCGATCGCCTTTGAGTTCGGAGGTATTGCCAACGACCTTACCCATACCAAGTTTGCCGGGCTGGTTCTGGCGGCCGCCTGCTTTCTCGGGGTTTCTCTCTCGGTCTTGCGGCTCCTTCCAGATGTGCGGCCAGCTGAGCGCATTGGGAATGAACACGATGCGAGTCTTGCCGACTTCGTGAAGTCGCTCAAGCAGATCCCTCAGTTCCTCATCCTCGCGGTCATCACTTTCGCGGGCATCGGTTTCCCGATTACTATCTTCAAGATCTTCCCGGCCGACCAGTTCGGCTTCTCGGAAACGCAGATCGGATCTCTCATTTGTCCAGGAGCGATCATTATGGGAATTGCCAGCATCCCGATGGGCCGATTTGCCGACAAGATTGGACGAATCCGAGCCGTACATTTGGGACTCCTGCTTTGCGCCGCTGGAATGGCGGTGATTGGAGCCGGAGCGTTTGCGGCTCGGCCCGAACTCCGAATTCTGCGCAGCCCTTGGCTCTTCTGCCTTGGCGGAATCCCGGTGGGTATAGGATTCTTGCTCGCGATTCCCGCATGGATGGCGAGCGTCAGCGACATTGATCCCGAGAAGCGTGGATCGAACCTCGGCGCAGTCATGACTGCTCAGGGCATCGGAGCCATTATCGGCGCACCGATCGGAGCGATGATGTATGAGAAGCTTCAACCGGTCGGGGTTCAGCTTCATCTCGGGGCGTCGTTTGGAAGGTATTCGCCGTTCCTCGGTTGCGCAATTTGTGCGGGGATCGGATGGGCACTCAGTGTGAAAATTCTTCGCGCTCCTTCGGATCAGGGGCCTGGCGCCCTTGCTGCGACGACCCCTTCGATCGCCGATCAAATCGACGAGATCGAGCCAGGGTCCATGGAGTCCGCTTCCCTCGGGCCTCTCTAAATTTTTTCGGCTAAAAAAGTTCAAAGACGTGGACGGGACTCCTCAGCCTGAGTCCCGAAATATTGTTCGGCAACAACCTATCTGCACGAAACGGAAGCTAGCTTTAAGAGGGCGAACTCGGACCTCGGACGATGCTTCCCAGGTCAAACGTCTGTCCAGACAGACTCCGGGACGGTAAACTGACGCGCGTACAAGTAGGAAACACAGATGGCAATTCGCGTTGGAATTAATGGATTTGGACGAATCGGAAGACTATCACTGCGCACAATTCTCGCGCGCTATCCAGAGGCGATCGAAGTGGTCGCGGTCAACGACCTGACCGACACAAAGACAAACGCGCACCTGTTCAAATACGACAGCACCTACGGCCCCTTTCACGGCACGGTTGATCACGATGACAGGGACTTCCACGTCAACGGCAAGAAGATCACCGTCTTCGCAGAGAGAGACCCGGGTTCCATCCCCTGGGACACTCTCGGGGTCGATGTGGTCATCGAATCCACTGGCTTTTTCACCGATGCAACCAAGGCAGTCGCCCACCGAAATCACGGCGTCAAGAAAGTTATCATCAGCGCGCCGGCAAAGAACGAAGACAAGACCATCGTTCTCGGTGTGAACGACGATGCTTATGATCCGGCCAACCACCACGTGATCTCCAACGCGAGCTGCACCACAAACGGTCTCGCTCCCGTCGCCAAGGTACTGCACGAGAAGTTCGGAATCCAGAAGGGTCTTCTCACCACGGTGCATGCATTCACGAACTCGCAAAAGACGCAAGACACAGCTTCGAAGGATCTCCGCGATTCGCGCGCTGCTTCCCAGAACATCGTTCCCAGTTCCACCGGCGCTGCTCGAGCAGTTGGCCTCGTCATTCCTGAACTGCAAGGCAAGTTCACTGGAATGGCCTTCCGCGTCCCAACCCCAACCGTATCGGTTGTCGACTTCACCGCTCTCCTGTCGAGAGAGGTCACGGTTGCTGAAGTGAACGCTGCCGTCAAAGAGTACGCCGAGGGCGCGATGAAGGGCATCCTTGCCTACTCCGACGAAGAGCTTGTCTCCACCGACCTCAAGGGCAATTCACACTCGTCGATCTTCTCCTCCGTCGACACCGTGCTTATCGGTGACCTCGTGAAGGTGGTCGCTTGGTACGACAACGAGTGGGGCTATTCCTGCCGAATCGCCGACATCGTGAAGTTTGTCGCCGACAAGGGATTCTGAAAGGTTGGCTGTTAGCGGTTGGCGGTTGGCTGACCGGAAGGTTTAGCTAGCTTTCGGTTAAGCCGCGGACTGGCTGATCAAAAGAGCTTCAATGCATCGCGTTGAAGCTCTTTTGTTTTGAGGTTACTTTTGCTCAGTCCTCGTCTTCCGGAACCGGTTCGATGAGCTCCGGACGGAGCTGAACGGACACGCGGGTGATACGGCGCCGCGCCATGTTCTCCACCCTCATGATGCCCAGGGTGGTTTCTACGCTGTCTCCGGGGCGGGGAACCCGCTCTAGGGCGTCGATCAGGATCTGGGCGAGAGTGTCGGTATCGTCCTCAAAATCGCGATTGAGATGAAGCCTCGACACCAGTTCGTCGATTCGGACATCCGCCCTTGCCGAAACTCTGCCGCCCGGAAACTGCTCGATCACCGGGCGCTCGCTTTCCAGCCGATCCTCGAGTTCGCCGAAGACCTCTTCGACCACGTCCTCCAGCGTGACAACCCCGCTTGTTCCACCGTACTCGTCCATGACGACCAGCATCTGAGTCTTCTCCTCCCTCATGGTCTGAACGATCCGTTCCATGGGGAGGTTTTCCGGGATCGCGACCACCGGGCGCACGATCGATTCCAATGAGAACTTGGGGTTGTCCAGGTTCTTGACAATGTCGTGAAGGTAGACCAGACCGACCATGTCGTCGATCTCGCCTCGGCACACGGGCAGTCGGGTGAAAGGAATCGTCTTGAGCTTCTGCAAGAGCGCTTCCCGGCTGAGCGAAATATCAATCCACTTCAAGTCGAGGCGGTGGACCATGATATCTCGCGCTGCCAGCACATCGAGGCGGAGCGCGCGGGTGACCATCTCCGCATGGGTCTTGTCCAGAGTGCCTTCGGCCCCACCCGTCTGAACCAGCATCAGAAGTTCTTCCTTCTGCAAAGCGGTCTGCGCATGCTCCTCGATGCGAATCCCAAACGGGCGCAACAGAAGACCGGTGGTGTTCTGAGCAAGCCAGATCAGAGGCGCCAACACGACCCCAATGGTTCGTAGCGGACGGTAGGTGACGAGGGCAACTCGCTCCGGATGCCGCAGCGACACGTATTTGGGGGCAAGCTCGCCGACGACCACCAGCACAAACGTGATGAGGAGCAGTGAAATGGCTTCCGCCACCGTCGGATTCAGATTCTTGAGAACCGGATGCAGCAATTCGGCGACGAACGGCTCCGTGAACGAGCCAATCGCAATGCTCAGGAGCGTGATGCCGATCTGGGTTCCGGCGATGAGCGGGGAAATGTCATCGAGAGCTTTCGACAACAGGCGGGCGTTCTTGGACCCACGTCGGCCCAGTGACTCGAGCCGACTCTTACGGGAACCTACCAGCGAATACTCCGCTGCCACGAAGAACCCGCTCGCTAGGACCAAGAGCAGGCTCGCAAAGAGCCTCAGTCCTAAATCGCTACCCATGTCCCCGAAATTGTATCAGGTAACGGCTATCTCGGGAGGGCGGGGAACATTTCCCGGCTGATTCCGCGAACGTCGACCTTCCACTCTCCGTTGACCTTTTGCATTGGCAACTGGAAAGCCTCTTCGTACGTGCTGGGCGAGTCGATATTCCGCGAGATCTGCATGCGAACCGATCCGGAATTCTCGTCGCTTACGAGTTCAGAGGTGATTCGCCAGAAGAAGCGGTAGTGCTTACCGGCCGTGTTGACCGCAAACTCCCACTCCTTGTGCATCTCAGGTTCCGTCTTGTCACCCAAAAGGCTCATCTTGGTTAGCGTGTCCACGTCGCCCTTTGACAACGCGGTCATAAACCGAGCACCCACGGAAGTCAAAGACTCCTTGCCAAAAGAAAGAACGACGACGACAACGATAACCAAAACCGCAGTCGCGAGCGTGACTAGGCTGGTCCGTCCAGATTGCTTCATCGAGGCCATATTATGTCTCAACCTTGCCAAACTCGTTTGATCTTGGCCCCTT
>CAIVDU010000076.1 GCA_903904815.1 uncultured Armatimonadota bacterium | reverse complement strand
ACGGGCGATACCCTGTCGAAGGTCTACGGAACCAGCGACCCGATCCTGAGCTACCGCCTGACGAGCGGCACGCTCTACAACGGCGAGACCCTCTCCGGTGTGCTGGGCCGAGCGTCGGGCGAGAATGTCGGCAGCTACGCGACCACTCAGGGCAGCCTCGCTGCGTCAGCCAACTACACGCTCAGCTTTGTCGATGGGGCACTCACCGTGACACCAATAGAGATCTCGTCGATGGTAGGCACCATGTCGAGATTGTTCTGCGAGTCCTATAATTCGTCGATTGAACAAAAGATACGCAAACAAGCCACGCAATTTCATCCAATCACGACCAAAAGCTCCCGCGATGTTGCAGAGCAGCTCGCGGATGGGGTTCCAGCCAAGCTCCATGGCGTGCGAGCCCTTTTGTCGCCTGCTGCCGACGCGGCACTCTAAATCATGCCCGGACTTGCGAACCAAACCGGCCAGATTAAACGACGTTGCCGGGATCGCTCGCTTTTTGTTTTCGCGGCCATCCTTTTGGCGACGGTCTCGTCGGTCGCTTCAGCGCAAGTAGTTGAACGGCATCGGCCACCGTCTTTTGAGCAACCACTCAGCCCATTTCCTACGCGCGATGCCGTGCCTTCCGATGGGGACGATACGCCAATCGGTCCGGCGCTCAAATCGCTTGTGTTGATCGGTAATAGCGAGCTTTTGAAGACTAAGGTCCCGATTGGACTGGACCTATCTTCGATTTCCAGGCTTTCCGCGATCAAGACTGTCGCGGAGGGTGATCTTGAGCCTTTCCTGGGACGAAAACTTTCGCGCCGGCTCATTTCCGATATCGAGGCCACGGTCGCGCGCCGATATCGGGTTCTTGGATACCCCTTCGTCTCCCTCTCGACGCCGAACCAGGAGATTAGTGATGGCGTGCTTCAAATTCGGGTGACTGAGTTTCTACTGGGAAAGGTCGCTATCCGTGGTGCTCGGAGCGCTGCCGACGCGGGCCATCTTGTTGGACGCATTGGTTTGGAACCCGGTGATTCCATTGAAGCCAACTCACTTGTTGAGAGCCTCGACTGGCTGAATCGCTATCCCTTCCGGCAAGTGCAGATGGTCTTCAAGCCGGGCGAAGCGCCTGGGGATACTGACCTTATCTTGTCGGTGATGCCTGCTAGGCCTTGGCAGGTTTATGCCGGCTACGATAATACCGGTTCACGAAGTTCCACTTACGGGCGTCATTTTGCTGGGGCCGTTATCGGCGGCATCTTAGGGAGGGATAGTGTTGCTTCAGCTCAAGTGACGAGCTCTAGCGACGGTTTCAGTCAGGGTGCGCATCCTCGATATGGGAGCGAAGCGTTCAGCTATATTCTTCCCGTCGCCCGCAAAGTGCAGTTGGAAGCCAGTTTCGACCATATCGAAACCAATCAAACCTCGTTCCCTTTCGACAACCGGACGAAGACCGACGAGGGATCGCTTGGTGTTCGGTTCGGAGTGCCGTCTTCTCTCTTTGGGATGACCAGCCTTTCCGATTTCCGCGTCGGGATCACCGCTAAACATCAGGCGGGAATTATCCTCTTTGGCGGCGTCAAGGCGTTGGAAATACCCGTTGAAGACTATAACGCCTTTGTTGGCTACCATACTCAGGTTCAGACTACTGGGGTCAACATCCAGGCTGACCTCTCGCTCCATGCGTCTCCTGGTGGTATCGACGGCGGCAATAGCGATTTGCAGGAGCGACTGTTTTCCCAAGGACGCGTGAGCCAAGCCAGATACGCCTATTTGACTTTCTTCTTTGACCGAACCGAATCCCTTGCCAAAGAGATCGAATGGAAAGCGCGGGTGATTGGTCAGTGGTCACCGCAGGCCTTGCCACGAACGGAGCAGGCCGGTGTCGGTGGCGTCGCCTTGGTGCGGGGATATACGCTGGACTCGGGGTCGTTCGATTCGGCCATCGTTGTCCGCGATGAATTGAGAACCACCCTCACACCGATGGCGATTGGTCAGCTCAGTCCCTTTGTTTTCATCGATGTCGGAGACGGTCGAGATGCGTATCTTAAAAAGGATACCACTCTTTCTTCGGTCGGTGTCGGTGTGGATGCCGATCTCTTCAGGTATTCATCCACTAATCTAACTTTTGCAAAAACTATT
>CAIVDU010000075.1 GCA_903904815.1 uncultured Armatimonadota bacterium | reverse complement strand
GATGTGGTTCGTGTCCTCTTGACTGCAGCCAGTCATTAGCAGCACCACCGGCAGGATCCATAAAGCCTTCATCACCATGGATACAGTCTCAGATCGCGCCGGGTTGCGAACGGGGGCGTAATACCCAGGAGAATGCCTCGCAGTCTGATGCAAATACATTACTAATAATGCAGGCCGAGTGCTGCGGCTCGACGCAGCACTCCACATCGGATCAGTCCCAACGCAAAACTTTCCCAGGATCAGGCGACATATCCCGAGCCAAGAGCAGCCCCGGGGAACACTTCATCAGTCGACTCGTTACCCATCCGTCTCGCCAGAACATCTCCCAAAACCGCCCGATAATCGGTTGTCACCACGAGGTCTCCGGTGGGGTCCAACTGGTGATCCTCTAGACCCGGCCACTTGGCGTGGACTTTGCCACCCGCGACGGTCTGCCCTATGAGGAACATCGGTCCCGCTCGGCCATGATCGGTGCCCAAGCCATCATTCTCTTCGAGCCTTCGCCCGAATTCCGACATCACGACCACCGTCACGCCCTTCATCTCTGAGCCGAGGTCAGCCGTGAATGCGGCAAGAGCCTTGGCAAGATCGTCCAGCAGCATCGCCTGCCATCCGGAATCGGCGCCTTGGGCCACATGGGTATCCCACCCACCCTTGTCGAGACAGGCGACCTCCAGTCCCAGTCTGGCCTTCACGAGACAAGCTACCTGCCGCAAGCCATTGCCAAGATCCGAGTTCGGATAGGTCGCCCCGTTGCTAGCCTTATATCCCTTCACGTCCAACCGCCCGAGAGCGTCGAGAGCCGATAGCGTCTGCCTCCCCGCCGCCGCTACTTCGTCCCGACCAGGCTTGTACAAGTCGTTCAATGCGGAGTGGATCCCGTTATCCGCTTCGAGCTTGAAATCGCCGAGGTTCGTCAGGGCGACCGCGTTAGTGGCCCCTCTTAGCGAATCGGGCATCGTGTCGGCGAACGCAATCGCGCGAAGCGGAGAGTCGTTGGCGTGCTCGGTAGCCAGAAGATGGCGCGCCACCCATCCACTCGCTGGCCCCGATCCTTCCCTGGCAAGCCCTCGCTCCATCGCCGCCATTGCCTCAAAGTGGGAGCGGCTGGAATCGTCCGATCCACAGGCGTGAACGATTGCCATCTCCCCAGATCGAAAAATCGGGAGGAGCGGAGCCAAGGAGGGGTGCAGCCCAAAGAATCCATCGAGATCCAAAGCACGGCCCTTGGTCCGGGAATCGGTCGGCGCCGCAATTCCCAGGCTCGGCCGACGGCGATAGTAGTTCGGCTCTGCGTAGGGGATCACCATGTTCAATCCGTCCGCCCCGCCCCTTAGAAAGATCGTGATCAGAACGTCGTGCTTCCGCTCCTTGGCTGGCGAAAGCGTCACCTGCGCAAGGGCAGAGTCTCTTCCCAGCCAACTGAGCAAACCCAGTCCAGCGCCCACTAGCACTCCTCGTCGCGAAGGCGTCCATGCCGCCTGCCCGAGTGTCAGCTTTTCTCGGCGAGTCGCCACGCCTTGTCCGTCGCAAGTAAACCAGTCCGTCTTTATCGCCATTGGAAGCTCGGGGAGGCAAGGCACAGTGCCAGGGCCGTCTTGAGGTCTTTTCCGGTGCAAGCCGCGATCAGCGCCTTGTCGGATTCATGAGGATGTCGCCCGTGAGTGGCTTCGAAAGGAGTCGTGCCCAGCTCTCCCGCGTTGGTACCTTGGATCTGGCCGGTCGCCAGCGCGATCGCGAAATTCCATCTTGGAAGCATGGAACCGGTCCAGGCAGAAGTTCTCATCGGATACCCGTCTGGCATCGGCCAACCATGGGCGACCTGTCCCATCTGGGTTAGGTGGGCTCGCAAGGCGGTCCCCGCATCGGTATCGGCATTGACCGCTCGCACCGAGGACGCTACATAGTCGAGCGGCCGCTTGATCATGGGAGGGCTGGTCTCTATGTCCTTGGACAGGAGAATCGGCCGCAACATCGCTTTGATGTCGCCACCCGTGGCAAGGAAGGTCTCGGCGGTTCGATCGATCCATGCCTCGTCGGGGGACCCTAGGAAATAACGGACGATCTTTGAGGCCACGAATTTGGCAGTCGCCGGATGAGCGGCCAGGATCTCGATCACTCTTTCACCGTCTTCCTGACCTCCTCCAGCCGGAATCCGTTGACCTAGCACCAACTTCTCCCCATTATCGTGGCGATCTTCGTCGAACCGAAAGGTCCCTTTTCGATGGAGGAATCGGTTCTCGATCGTCCAACCGGTCAGGCAGCGAGCCACTTCTTGAACATCGGTCTGGGTGTAGCCGCCATGGACGCCGAGGGTGTGGAGCTCCATCAACTCTCGGGCATAGTTCTCGTTGGCGACCCCTTTCCGGTTTAACTGACTGTCCAGGTAGCCCAGCATTGCCGGGCTATGGGCGGACGCCCTGAGGAGATCTGGGAAGGTGCCGAGAGCATTCTTCCGAATGACCGCTACATCCTCCGTGCTCTGTCGAAACGCGGTGTCGCCTTTCAACGAGTACACGTTGAAGTGATCGGACCATAGGTCGACCATCCTTTCCCGCAACTGGTTGGAGCCGTAAATCGCATGGATCAGTGCCGCCTGGTGAAGCTGTTCGATGACCTCTTCCTTGTGGAAGTCTTCCAGGTCGGAAGATCCTATCTCGAATATCTCGAGCCGGTTGAGGAGTTCTTTGAATCTTGGGTCCTCCCCTTTCTTTGCCGCAAGCTCTGAATCGACGTATGCGGCATGACCCATCGCCTGCACCCGAGCGATATCTCCGGGCCGATGACCGAACGAAGTTCGTGCCAGCAGGCGGGCGGTAGGGTCAACGGGGCCAGTCGGCAACGGTAGTGCCGGGTCGCGTTCTGCGATCTTGGCCGTGATCGGCGTGCACCCGCCAACTGCCGCCGCGATGCTTCCGGCGGCAGCCGCCTTCAGAAGGTCGCGACGTGTCGCTATCACGCGACCGGCTCCGGATGGCGTCGATGGAGGGAAATACCCTGCATAACCGCTCGGACGCCGCTACCCACAGAAGCGCACAGGACGACTGGTCCTAGTCCGAACCAGCCGACAATCGGGAAGGCGGAAGCGACCACCAAGAAGCCCGCGCCACGAACGAACACCGCGTAATCGGAAAGCGTCGGCGACATTTGCTGGATGCGATCTCCGGCAATAAAGGAAACGCCCGCGCCACCCACGGCGCCGCAACCTAAAACCGCAATTAGGTCGATCATTCCCAGTAGCTTGAGCCCAGGAACCGGACTTCCCAGCATCGCAAGGCCAAGGAATCCAAACACCAACGTGATTCCAAGCCCTAGTCCGATGCTCGCCTTGGGTTTGGCGAGTAGATGGGTCCGCGCCGTCTCTGCCTTATCCGGGAACAACAGGCCGCAAGTCACCATCAAAGCCCACGCGCTAATCGAGATCCCCACCACCGCCGCCACTATCGCCAAAATATCTCCAATCGTCATTTCAAGACCCTCCGCGCTGAGTGCGCCAATACAAGGTTAGGGCCGTTTTCCTTCTCATTTCATCGCGGACCCAAATAAAGGGCCCTTCGGCCCCCAAGATGCCGCCTGCGGCAGCGAGCTGCAACGCCCGCAGTCCCTCATAGCGTGGAGCTTGCCAACCGCCGAGCGGCTTCGGACTTTAGAGAGCCCACGATTGGAACGTTCCGGGCGTTCCTATCGTGGGTGGGATGCAAGCCCCCGAACCAAGCCGGGACGGGGGAGGCCCGTTTCGAATCGTCAGAAGTCCGTTGAATCCCATAACGACCAGCCCGGCGGGTTCCGATGAGAAATCCGACACGCCAACTCTCGTCAACTCCCGGAACCTCCCCTTCCGGCCCCACTCTCTAGCACTCCGAGGCCAACAGCCGTACGCGAAGCGCTAAACTGATTTCATCGTTTTTCGTTACGGGTCGGGGTTCGACGCGTAGGATCAGTGAGACACCAGACAATGATCAACGTTCGTTTTCTTCAGTTCGGTTCTGTGCTGTGCGCGGCGGTAGCCGCGATCGCATTGGCGGGAGGCTTCCAGGCGCAGACCGAAAAGGTCGGAGTCGTCGACTTCTCTAAGGTGATCGAAGCGAGCGAATATGGGAAGGCGGGGCAAGTCAGCTTCACAAAGCTTAAGGCAGACCGAGAGACGCTCCTCCAGTTCATTGATAACTACCGGGTGCTGACCATCGAACAGGCCACCAACATCCGCGATCTTTCCCTCAAGCAAGACCGTTCTAAGGAAGAAGAAGCCAAGCTAGAAAGCCTCAAGGCCGACGTCATCGCCCAAAGCAAGAAGTGGCAAGCGCTCGCCACGAAGTCCGACATGTCGGCCGAGGACCGAGCCCTGATTGAGGACTACGCGAAGCGCGCCCAATCCATGGGCGACACCATGCAGCGCTGGTACAAAGACTTCAGCAACGACCTGACCACGTGGTCCGACAAACAAAAAATCGAGGGAATCGCGAAGGCCCGAGCGGCTGTCCAAGAGGTCGCTAAGGCGCAAGGCTACTCGATGGTGTTCGAAGCCTCGGTTGCACCCTACTCAGCGAACGACCTTACGGACGCCACCCTTGCCGCGATGAACGCTAAAAAATAGATGCGCCGACTCGTCGTTCTGCTCGGGGCCTTCCTGCCATTGGTGTGCGGATGCGGACTCAGCGGCAAGAAGTCGGTTTTTGTCGATGTCGACGCAATCGTCAAGCAAGAATCGACCAGTACGCAGCCCCAATTCAAGCTCCCAACTCCGCCCGCCCCGATGCCAGGCATGGCCTTTTCGCTGCCGGCCAAAACGGAAAAAATCGTAAGGGACTCCGGAGGTCAGATCAATACCTCCATTGCCGAGATCGAAAAGGCGCAAGCCGACGCCATCCGAGCGTTAAACCGACGCCTTCGAGCGCTTTACGCCAGCGAAGTGGCCCGCTTCACTCGTGACCAGCTTGCCGCATTCGATATCTACCGATCCAAAGCGTACGACGACGCCAACACCGCAATCCGGTCCCGATTCGTCGATTACGGAAACCAGAGGGGACAACTGTTGGCCTCGCTGGCAGTCATCGTCGGATGGCCGGACACCAATCCGACCTCCAAAGGAGACACCAAATTCATGCGGGTGGTCCAGAAAATTCTGTTTGAGAAGAGTAAGAAACTTCGAGAAGACATTGCCAAGCTCGACAGCGACTTTTCCGCCCATGTAGACACGCTCCTCTCAGGAGCTCAGGGCGTCTCCGGCCAGAAACTCGCCAACGTCCAACTTGCTATCGAGAAGTTCAGGGACGAGATGAATAAAAAGGCCGACGCGGAAGCGGCCAAACAGGTACGCGCCACTCCTAAAGAGTTGGACATCCGGCTCGCCGGGGCGAGGACGACCATCCTACCGGCAATTCCGGCTCAAACCATTCAGATTCCCGCCAGCGCGCCAATGCCCCCCGCTCCACAGGTAACTTTTAGTGGAATCGGCAACGGAACGGAAGATCGCCGGCGAATGGTGGAGCAGGAGCTACAAATCTGGCTCGGCCTCAACCGCCTGACCCTCGCCAAGCGTGGAAACGGAACTCCCGACGTGACCGACGAGTTTAGAGCATGGCGAAAGACCCTTCAGTCGGATGGACGTTAGGCGAGTTAGCAGCGCTGCTGCAGGGAACCTGTGATGGCCCCCTCGACCTCCTTATCAAGCGCCCGGTACCTGCCGGCTCCCCCGCCTCCGATGGACTGTCGTTCGCCGAGAACGATGAGTACCTGCAGAAGGTAGCCGATGGCGGAGCGGCCGCCGTCCTCGCGAAGCCGGATGCCGACACGCGCGGGGTTCCCGCCATTCGAGTTGACAGTCCCCGACAAGCCTTCGGCAGATTCCTTGGAATGTGCGACCGACCCCTTCCCATCGAATTGGGAGTCCACCCAACGGCAGTCGTCAGTCCCGACGCCGAAATCGGCGAGGGCGTGAGCATCGGCCCTTACGTGGTCGTTGAGCAAGGCGTGAAGATCGGCGACCACGCCAAGATCTATCCCTTCGTCTATATCGGGGAGAACTGCACGATTGGCGCTCACGCCACCGTCTACCCGCATGTCGTTCTGTACCGAGAAGTGACGGTCGGAGCACGCGGAGTCATCCACGCTGGCGCGGTGATCGGCGCCGACGGTTTTGGATTCGTGTGGGACGGTAAGAAGCAGAACAAGGTGCCGCAGGTCGGCGCGGTCGACTTGGGCGACGATGTCGAGGTGGGTGCAAACACAACGGTGGATCGTGCCACTGCGGGCGCCACTCGAATCGGGCGGGGCTCGAAGCTCGATAATCTCGTTCAGATCGGCCACAACTGTTCGATCGGAGAAGATTCCGTATTCGCCGCCTACTGTGGCATTAGCGGCAGCACTACCGTCGGGGACCGCTGCACGTTCGCCGGACAAGTTGGCACGAGTAGCCATGTGACGGTTGGCAACGACGTGACCCTAGGTGGACGAACGGGCGTCACCAAGGATCTCCCCAAGCCGGGCGTCTACTGGGGCACTCCCGCTCGACCCTACGTGGAAGCGGTCAAGATCGTCGCCTTCACCCACAAGGGACCCGAAATGTACGACAGGTTAAGAGCCCTCGAGAAGCGAATTCAAGAGCTCGAGGAATCCACTAAATGATTAGCTATAAGCGCAAGACCCTTCAGAACGACATCGTAATCGAGGGGCTTGGACTCCATTCTGGAGTCCCCGTTCGCGTCCAGATTCATCCGGGAGAAAATGGGATTGCGTTCCGTTACGGGAGCGATCGTGTTCTCGCCCGACCGGAAAACGTCACCGACACCACCCGATGCACCACCCTGGGACCGGTCGGAACCATCGAGCACATGATGAGCGCCCTGGCCGGACTGGAAGTCACCGACGCTGAGATCGAAGTCGACGCGCCTGAAATGCCGGGTCTGGACGGGAGTGCCCTGCCGTATGTTTCCGCATTGATCGAGACTGGACTCGTCGAGATTGGGACCCGGGAGATTCCGGAGATTTATGGACGCGTTTTCTTGCAGGAAGACCAGATCAAAGTCGCGATTTCCAAAGGAACCGGCCACTGGCGCTACGTATACGCCTTCAACGACCGATGGCCGGGCGAGCAGACGTTCGAGACTCTCGACACGGCGGGCGCTTATGTCGACCAGATCGCACCGGCTCGCACTTTCGTGCTGGCCGAAGAGATCCCGATGATCATCCAAATGGGCCTCGGAAAGGGTCTGGATGAGAACACCGCCTTGATCCTAGGCATCGAGGGATACAAGAACGAAGCGCGATTCGACGACGAGCCCGCTCGGCACAAATTGTTGGATCTGATCGGAGACCTGTACCTTTCGGGTGTCCCCATCCGGCACATCAACGTAGTCGGGGAGCGAAGCGGTCATCGAACCAACGTCAAGGTTGCCGGCTTGTTGGCGCAGGCAGTGGGAAGCGTTACGTAGGCCTAGATCGCCTGTAACTTGGCCAATTTCTGCACTAGCTTCTTCACCCCGACCACACCCGGGAATGCTACGGTGACCTCGACGTCGTCCTTGATCGGATTGCAGGCCACCACGACTCCCATGCCGAACTTGGCGTGGGACACCCGCTGTCCAACGTCAAAGGGAGGCTTCCAAGAGGCGGGCTGAATGCGGCTCGGCGGTGGGGGCGCCTGTTCGGTGACCGAGTAGCCACCTCCCCGCTCCTGGTAGACCGTGCGAACTGGCGCGGCCGGTTGATAGCTGTGGTCGCCCATCGTGTCGAGAAGCGCGTTGGGGATGTCGTCTAAGAATCGCGATCTTCGGTTGAAATTGGGTGTTCCGTACAGTGAGCGTCGGTGCGCGTGTACCAGGTGCAACTCTTCGCGAGCCCGAGTCATCCCAACGTAAGCGAGCCGCCTCTCTTCCTCAATCTCCGAGTCGGAATTCAATGAGCGAGAGTGCGGGAAGACTCCCTCCTCCATGCCGGTCATGAACACGCAAGGAAACTCCAGACCTTTCGCCGAGTGGAGCGTCATCAGGGTGACGGCGTCGCCATCTTTTCCGGAGAGCGCGTCGACATCCGCCACGAGCGAAACTGACTCCAAAAAGCCCCCAAGCGAAGGCTCGTCGCTTGACGCATCATATTCGCTAGTCACATTGAGCAGCTCCTGAAGGTTCTCCAGACGCCCTAGCGCCTCTTGAGAGTGCTCAGCCTTCAGCATGTCCACGTAGCCACTTCCACTGAGAAGCGACCGTAGAACGGGCGTCACCGGGCCAGCTTCGCTCAGCTCGAGTGCCTCTTCCATCACTCCGAGGAAGCCACGGAGGGCCGAGCCGGTCTTCTTCGGCATGGCGGCTTGAACCGCCTGCTCTTTCAACGCCGCCACCAGCGACACATCGTGGGAGTTCGCCCACTCCTCGATCTTCGACATCGCACCCGGACCGATCCCGCGCGGCGGAATGTTCACGCTCCGCCGGAAGGAAACGTCGTCTCGGGGATTGAAAGTGAGTCGGAGATAGGCAAGCATGTCCTTGATCTCCTTGCGCTCATAGAATCGCTGTCCGCCCACGAGGATATGAGGGATCCGCATGGTGAGGAAGGCCTCTTCCATGACGCGCGACTGAGCGTTGGTCCGATACAGGACGGCAAAGTCAGAGAACTTGCGACGTCCGTTGCGGGTGTCCTTCAGAATGCGGTCGGCGACCATCATCCCTTCGTCTTGCTCCGTTCCCGCTTGGGTAAGGGTGATCGGGAGTCCGTCGGCGTTGTCGGTCCAAAGCGACTTGCTCGCCCGGGACCGGTTGTGACGGATAACCTCGTTCGCGGCTTGCAAAATCGTCTTCGTGCTTCGGTAGTTTCGCTCGAGCTTGACGATCTTCGCGTCCGGGTAGTCGCTGCCGAACTTCAGGATCAGGGACACATCGGCGCCGCGCCAGGCGTAAATCGACTGGTCATCGTCGCCCACCACCACGATGTTCCGGTGCTTGCCAGCAAAGTAGTGAACGATGTTGTACTGAGCGAAGTTGACGTCCTGATACTCGTCCACCAACACGTGGAGAAACCGCTCCTGATACTTTTGCAGCACTTCCGGTCGCTGCTCTAGCAGTCGGTTTGCGTAATAGAGGATGTCGTCGAAGTCGAGCGCGTTTGCCTTGATCAGCAGCGCGTTGTACGACTTGTAAACGTCGGCGCAGATCCGCTCGAAGAACCCGGTGGCCTTGTCCGAGTACGCCTCCGGCGTC
>CAIVDU010000074.1 GCA_903904815.1 uncultured Armatimonadota bacterium | reverse complement strand
GGAAAGGACTTCGACGTCGTGTTCCTGAGTATCGATCCGACTGAGGATGACCCAACAGTCACGAAGCAGCCGGAGCGCCTTACGAGCACGGTCGACGGACCGACCACCATCGAGGGCAACGGTCACATCGCCAGCGAAAAGAAGGCCTTGATCATGAAAGCGTACGAGCAGCCGCTCTCCGCTAATGGCTGGCACCTGCTGACTGGCACCCTCGACAACATTCATCGAGTGACCGATTCAATCGGCCTCAAGTATTACTTCAACGCCGCGGATGACGTGCTTCGCAATCCCACTGGGATCGTGTTCCTGACTCCTCAAGGCAAGATTTCAAGCTACATCCTCGGGACTGACTACGCGACGAGCGTTCTGAACGTCGACGTCAAAGCAGCCGCCCAGGGTGAAGTTGGCCGCAAAGCAGAGAAGATTATGTTCGTCTGCTTCACGCCCGACGCGGGCGCTGCCCGAAATCGCGCGATCATCGAATCTATCGTCAAGTGGACGAGCCTTGCAACGCTCGTCGCTCTGATCGCATTCATCGTCAAACTCAGCCTTCCCGATTGGCGCAAGCCTGTCGGGGGTGGCGGCGCCCTCTCTTCACGCTAAGAAACCGTAAACGACATGCCTTTCAACTTTCCTCTCGCTCCGCCGCAAGCCTCAAGCTTGGCGCCCGAGTACGACGCAGTGTTCTATGCGCTGCTCGCTCTCACGATCTTCTTTACCGGGATCGTTCTGGCGGCGGTTGTGTTTCTCACCGTGCGCTACCGGCGTGGCACGAAGGTGGATCGGTCTCGACCGGTTTACGAAGATCTGCGACTTGAGCTTTCCTGGACGATCATCCCGCTGATCCTCGCCCTCGTAATGTTCTATGCGGGAGCCAAAGTCTTCGTGGACATCCGGACGGCCCCGAAGGACTCCGAAGAGATTTTCGTCATTGGCAAGCAGTGGATGTGGCATATCGAGCACCCTAACGGCGTTCGTGAGAACAACACACTGCACGTCCCAATCGGAAAGGACGTCAAGCTGATCATGATTTCGCAGGACGTTCTGCATGCTTTCTACGTTCCGGCGTTCCGAACTCAGGTTCACGTCGTTCCCGGCCGATACACCGACATCTGGTTCAAAGCCACCAAGGTGGGCGAGTATCACCTGTTCTGCAACATGTACTGCGGAACTCAGCACTCCGAAATGTGCGGCTCGGTGATCGTCATGGATCAACGCAAGTACGCCGAGTGGCTTGCCAACAACGGCGAGTCGGTTCCTCACCTGACGATGGCGCAGGCGGGAGCGCGTAAGTTCAACTCGGTTGGATGCGCCAACTGCCATGGTGGAACGGACACTCTCCGGGCTCCTTCCCTGGTGGGCATCTTCGGCAAGAAGCGAGTGTTCTCAGACGGAACGTCGCTCATCGCTAACGACGAGTATCTGCGAGAGTCGATCGTCAACCCCTACAACCACATCACTGCCGGATATGGACAGTCGATGCCGGTCTACACGAAAGACCAGTTGAGTGAAGAGGACATCCTCAACATCCTGGCCTACATCAAGACTTCTGGAGGCACGCCGGACAGCCCGTCCGCGAGCCTTATCTCGGAGAGCGCGGTCCCGGTAGAGACCTCTAAGCACAATGGAGACACGCCTTTGGCGACGAACGCCATTCGTGCTCAGATCCCATCGTCCGACGCTACCCCGACCGTTCGGACTGGCCACCCCGCAGTGGGCGCCATTGCCGCAAGAGGAATCAATCCATGAGCGCCACTTCAATCGGCACTAGTGAGTTCCCTAAGCAGGGACAGGAAGAGGTCAATTACCTCAACTATGATCACACCCTCCGGTCTTGGTTGACCACGGGCGACCATAAACGTATCGCGATCCTTTATCTGATCTCGACCACGTTTATCTTCTTCCTGGGAAGCTTGGCTGCAGGAATGATCCGTTTTGAGCTGACGTCGCCCGCTGGCGTCGTCCTGGAGTCGGAGACCTACAACAAGGTCTTCTCCTCGCACGGCGTGATCATGGTCTTTTTCTTCCTCGTTCTCGCCCTTCCGGCGACACTTGGAAACTTCCTGCTTCCGCTCATGATCGGCGCTCGAGACTTGGCCTTTCCGAGGCTGAACCTTGGTAGCTGGTACCTGTACATGGTCGGAGCCGCCCTGATGCTGTCCGGCTTGATCTTTGGCGGAATCGACACTGGTTGGACCTTCTACACCCCGTATTCGAGCATGTACTCGAACACACAGGTGAGCCTGGTCATCATCGGTATCTTCTTCTCCGGCTTCTCTTCGATCACGACTGGAATCAACTTCATCGTCACCACCCACAAGATGCGGGCGCCAGGTATGACCTGGTTCCGACTGCCTCTGTTCGTGTGGGCGCTATACGCCACCAGCGTCATCGTTATTCTCGGCACGCCGGTCATCGCCATCACGCTTTTGCTGGTCGTCTTTGAGAGGCTGTTCCATCTTCCGATCTTCAGCCCGGAACTCGGTGGTGACCCTGTTCTTTTCCAGCACCTGTTCTGGTTCTATAGCCACCCGGCGGTCTACATCATGATCCTCCCGGCGTTCGGCATTGAGTCGGAGCTGATCGCTAACTTCGCACGGAAGAGAATCTTTGGCTACCACTTCGTCGCCTTCTCGACGATCGCCATCGCGGGTCTTGGATTCCTCGTGTGGGGCCACCACATGTTTGTTTCCAGCCAGTCGATGTACGAAGGCCTGGTCTTCTCGCTCATCAGCTTCTTGGTCGCGGTGCCATCCGCAATCAAGATCTTCAACTGGACGGCGACGCTCTATAAGGGCAACATCCGACTCCAATCGCCGATGATCTACGCACTCGGCTTCATCGGTCTGTTCACCGTAGGCGGTCTTACCGGACTATTCCTCGGCTCGGTCGGAACCGACGTTCACCTCACCGCTACCTACTTCGTCGTGGCTCACTTCCACTACGTCATGGTTGGCGGAACGATGATGGCGTTCTTGGGCGGTCTCCACTACTGGTGGCCTAAAATGACCGGCCGTATGTTCAACGACGGCATCGCAAAGTGGAATGCAGTGCTCGTGTTCGTCGGCTTCAACCTGACGTTCTTCCCGCAGTTCATCGTGGGTTGGCTCGGAATGCCGCGACGGTACCACTACTACTACTTCGCTCCGGAGTTCCAGCCGTATAACATCATGTCGTCGCTGGGAGCCTCCGCTTTGGCCCTTGGCTTCCTTCTCCCAGCGTTCTATCTGACCGCTTCGTTGTTCAACGGACCGAAGGCCGGATCGAACCCTTGGGGAGCTCATGGCCTTGAGTGGGAGACCTCTTCGCCCCCACCGGTTACCAACTTCTTAGAAACGCCAATCGTGACCGACGAGGTCTACGACTTTGACCCAGTCAGCGAGTACGAGCAGCTTCGAGCCGCTCAAGACCTGCTGGATGAGGGTGGCAATCCCGGAGGCAGCTACTAATGGCAGGAGCACACGCAGAACCTCTCGCCCACGGCCACGATCATGGCCACGACGAAGCACTGCACCACCAGTTTGAGGATATCGGTCAGCAGAACGAGTCCTACCTGGTGGGGATGTGGACGTTCCTGGTCACCGAGGTCATGTTCTTCGGCGCATTGTTCTTCACGTACACGCTTTACCGACTCAATTACCAGTACGACTTCTGGGTGGCTCACGAGCACCTCGACTGGAAGCTCGGCGCTTTCAATACGACGGTCCTTCTGTTCAGCTCCTTCACGATGGTGATGGCGGTCCAGTCGGCCCAGCTCAAAAAGCGCTCCCACGTGATGCGCTATCTTGAGATCACGGTTGCCTGTGCCTTCATCTTCCTTGGCGTGAAGTACGTCGAGTACAGCTCTAAGTTTGCCGACCACCTTTACCCTGGAATCAGCTTCAG
The DNA here is from genome assembly GCA_903904815.1 of uncultured Armatimonadota bacterium. Classification (GTDB taxonomy): domain Bacteria; phylum Armatimonadota; class Fimbriimonadia; order Fimbriimonadales; family Fimbriimonadaceae; genus Fimbriimonas. The sequence goes on along the minus strand of CAIVDU010000074.1, from coordinate 19,305 downwards.
CACCGACCCGAAAGTTTTCGGCGAGCATGGATTTGTGAACGGCGTCCCCATGGTGAACATGAACCATGCCCAGCTGTTCTACGGCCTCTACTTCGGAATGACGGGACTCCACGCAGTCCACATCATCGTCGGAATCGGCGTTTTGACCGCGCTCTGGCGATTGTGGAAGAACCACGCCAAGTCGGTGACGGTTGACTACGTTCCGACCGAACTCGTCGGCCTGTATTGGCACTTCGTCGACCTAGTGTGGATCTTCCTGTTCCCGCTCATGTACCTCATGCCGACTCCTCACTAAGCCATGGCCAACTCACCTGCAGCAGCATCTCACGAGCACCATATTGTTCCGACATCGACGTATTTTGGAACGTTGATCGCGTTGATCGTGCTCATGGTCATCACGGTGGCCGTGGCGCAATTTCAGATCCCCGATATCGGACCGCTTACGGGAACCGTTTTGAACCAATTGGTCGCTCTGATCATCGCTGGAATCAAGGCCTTCCTAGTGGTGACTATCTTCATGGGCGTCAAGTGGCAAACGCCGCTCACGAAGCTATGGGCCGTGACCGGTTTCGTTTGGTTCACCCTGATGTTCATCATCATGGGTGACTACCTGACTCGTAAGTACGAGCCACTCGCTTCTTGGAGACCGAACCAAGAGACCGCGCTTCCACGAACCATTCATGGCGGAACGCCGATGCCGATGGTCGACCCGAACGAAGCCAACCTTCACCCGAGAGAGTAGCCCAAAGGAAAAATGCCCCTCGTCCATTGGACGGGGGGCTTTTTTGTTTTTGGAATCGGATGAATTGTGATCCCAAATTCGCGACTAAAAGCGAGCGATTATCCTGAGTAGCTGGTCAAGCTTCGTTTGTCATGTTTGATTTGGACGTTGGGACGGTGCGTAGCTTTGGCGCCCCCTCCAAGTACCTCGTCATCCTGAGTGCAACGAAGGACCCCCTCCTCTATTTGCGATTCGGGAGCATGCAATCGGAAGTTCCGACCACAGGAGGGGGTGTTTCACTTCGCTCAACATGACGGGTGAATGTGAATGAAGTCGGCTAACTCAAAAGTGGTCCCGAACGTGACAGATGAAGGTGTAATCTCGTTGACCCAACTTCTAGGCTCCCTTCTTCCGGAGCCCCCAGGGATCTCATCTTCGCCCAAAGAATAAGAGCACGGGTGCCGCTTACTGGCCGGTCAACGACCGGAGCTGCCCATCGGTCCAATCGATGATCGACTCCACCGTGTCGTCTTTAGACACCTCGCGCGGTTCGCTCCAGGAAACGGTCAAGACGCGAAGCGCGGGGCGTGGAATAAGGCTTCCATAGGGCACCACGCGATTCGTATTGGAAATGCCGCAACAGATCACCGGCACCCCGGCCATCTTGGCGATCAGACCTACGCCGGGCTTGAGCGGCTGAAGCTTCCCATCCTCGCTGAGTTGACCCTCAGGAAAGATGCATACCGTTTCGCCTGCCTTGAGCAGACGAACCGCTTTCTTCAGCGCCTCTCGATCCGGTTCGCCACGCTTGACTGGGAAAGCCCCTCCCCAGCGCATCAGCGTTCCCAGGACGCGCATGTCGAAAAGTTCGCTCTTCCCCATGAACCGGATTCGCCGTCGGCAACCCACTTGGACAAGGATGGGGTCAAAGTCGGCGAGATGGTTCGCGAGGATCAAGAGTCCGCCTTTTGCGGGGACACGACCCCAGCCGTGAACCCAAGGTGGCCCCAGGATCACAGTGAGGAGCGCAATGAAGACGCGGGCGAGCGGGTACCAGAGATAGCGCCACCACGGCGAAACCGCGACGTCGTTAGGCGCCTCTTTCATCGATTCCCTTGCGAAGGGCAGCAGGATAGGTTTCATGTTCTAGCTTCAAAACCCGCGCGGCCAGGGTGTCTGGAGTATCGTCAGGGAGGACCGGGCACCGAGCCTGGAGGAGCGGCGCTCCATCGTCGTACACTTCATTGACGTAGTGGACGGTGCAGCCGCTCTCCGTATCACCAGCGGCGATCACCGCCTCGTGGACGAAATGGCCGTACATGCCTTTGCCTCCATGCTTTGGAAGGAGGCTTGGATGGATATTCAGGGCTCTTCCGCCGAAATGACGTAACACCTCTGCCGGAACGACTCGAAGAAATCCGGCGAGGCAAAGCCAGTCACAGCCTGCCATCGCTTCCAGGAGTCGGCTTCCATAGCCGTCCCCGTAAGGGACGACAACAGTCTTTACTCCGAGTGAATCGGCGACCCCAAGCGCGGGTGACTCTGCGTTGGGAGCGATGACGACCTCCACGGAAGCGGGGAATCCCTGCGCCCGGGTTGCCGCCACCAGTGCGGCCATGTTGCTACCCCTCCCCTTGGGACCAACCATGATCGCGACCTTTGCCAACTTCCTCGTATTCATCCGATTGAACTATATCGGACGCAGCCGTCCGTAAGGGTCGCGAATCTCTGCGACGGTCTGATCAATCTACGACCACGGAAGAGGCGAGCACCGGTTGGAAGACCTTGAGTATCGGGAAAGTCGCGCCTTCGGCTAACGTGGGGATGAAACCCCATGCGACTGCGCCATCGTCACTTTCCGGTTCCAGAATGTGGAATGCCACGAGTCCGACCGGCTGCGCCGTTCGCACGACGTACCAGCCCGCTTCGGCCACACGGTTTGAGGCGGCGTAAGTTCCATCGAGGAGGACGAGCTTGTGCCCCTGGAATGCCGACTTAGCCGTATGATTGGCCGTAACCGTGAACTGGGTCGCCATGCCCTGCCAAGCCTCCGTCAGACGCTCGACGAGGACCCCGTGCTGTCTCAGGAGCCTGATGGTTGCCGATTCAGTGGCCGGAATGAGGTAAGCGGCGGGGAATGCAGCCGTGCGGGCCACTTTGAACCGGTCGAAGATAGGCATCTTGACCTTGTCGATGGCGGCTGGTCGACCGGTCGCGGCTGGCGTTCCTTTGGGCAGTGGGTGCTCGAGAAGGGTCTCTTCCGTCCCGCGCTGATCGAAGTCGAAGCGGACGCCCAGAGCGGGCGCGGTTGAAGGAGACAAGCCCCAGGCAACGACTTGCGCATCGGCCTTGCGAGTCATCTCGACGATCTGTTTCGAATGGCCAGCCACGAACTCGAGAATCGAGGTGACGAACCGATCCGTGGCCACCACGCGATCCTTGAACGAAATGTAAGTAGTTGCTTCCGAAAGCACCGAGATTCGGTTCCGCAATCCGACATAGTTCGTGCAGTACCGCCCTTCCTGACCGAAGGTGTACCAAGCCCGATCCTTCCCGGTGCGGTGCTCGGTGTTGCCATAGTCGAACGTCTCCATTCCAAACTTCGAACGCAGTTCGCGACGGATCGACGTGAGAAGTACATCCCGTGAGAACTTATAGATCTCTGGGACGGTGTCGGGGTTGAGCGGAGGCGCATAGGTGAGTTCGTATCCGTGCCGAGTGCCGTCGGTGGTGTGGAGGTCCATCATGATGTCGGGATCCCATGTCTTGTACACATGGTCCAGCACGGCTCGGGTCTCCGGAGCTTCCGCCTTGATCGCGTCCCGATTGAGGTCGAGGCCCTGGCCATTGGGGCGAAGGCCCACTAGAATCGGACCGTCTTGCTCCGGACGATTCACGGCGACTGGGCCAAACTTCTCGTTCCCATCGATGTTGTAGATGGGGGTCACCAGCAGCACGATCTTCCCTAGTAACCCCTTGGGTCCCTCCTGAGCGAGCCGACGAAGAACGATCAACGCTGCTTCCTTACCTTCGACTTCTCCCGCGTGTATGTTCGCTTGGATGTAAACAATCGGCTTTCCAAGTCTTCGCGCTTCGGCAGCCGAGGTCACCGGGGGATAGGAAGCAATCGCGAGGGGAATGGCCTTGCCCTCGGAGCTAGTGCCAATCTCCTGGATGGTGAGAGGCGCCCCGGCGTTCTGAAGAGCCTTCAGAAACGAAACGACGTCCGCATAGTGGGACGTTTCCGAATAGTCCGACTTTTCCGCCCGCGTTACCGGCCAACTCTGGGCATGAGCCACACAACCGAACGCCAAGACTGCCGCAACCATACATCCCAAACGCTTCATGGCAGCATTATGAAGAGTTGCACTTCTCGACGGGTTCTTCCCTCAGGGTTTAAAGGATTTATCGCGCTCAGCCTGTAGCCGAGTCGGTGTCACCCATCCCCAGTCCGAAGCGTATTCCTTGATGCCGGACTTCATGTCGACGCGGATAACGTCTTCACTGTTTGGGATCTGCTGGTAGAGATACGAAGCGCTTGCGCTCCAGCGCCCTGCCAAGAACCCAACGCCAAGTAGCATGGCGGCAGAAATAACCAAATGGATAGGTTTCACACGTGAAATGACGAAAAAACTGAGCAAAGAGTTGTGAGGGTTACAAAAATCCAATCAAGCCCAGGCCACTATAACCCAAACTGTGCTTCCACCCCACGATCCTCTACATCTTCGATGCCACGATGCCAACTATCGCAGAGCCCAGGACCACGAACAAAACGGGCACCCGCTTCGAAAGCCCCAGCCCGCATGCCACCGCTGCCACGGTGAGGGCCAAAGAGTCGTGTCGAAACCCGGCCAGCAGTCTTCCCATGACGACTAGGAACACACCCACAACGGCGAGGCTTAGGCCACGGATGAATCCCTCAACAGCAGGATGATCCTGTACCCTGTTGTAGAGCCGTTCAACGAGCAGTACGAGAAGTGGAGGTAGCACCACAGCGAGAGTTGCCGCCAAAGCCCCCGCCCAGCCGCTGACCAAAAAGCCAAGACTCACGACCCAAAGTCCGTTGGGCCCTGGCGAAATCTGCCCGATCGCGAGTGACTCAGCGAAGGTCGCATCGGAGGTGACCCCACCGCCCACAAGGTCTGTGTGAAGGGCCGGCACGTTCCCGAACCCACCGGTTGAAAGCAGGGAAGACCTCAGGATCAGAAGGAACAACCGAACAGGATTCATGGTTTGGCCTTCCAGATCCGGCGTTCGCCGTACACGCACAACGCGCCAAGGAGGGATGCGATGAGGAGTACGTAAACCGTAGGAACATTCCAGTGCAACACCGCAACCGCGGGAATAGCCACTAACAGCAACGCAACGAGAGTGCTGGGAAAGCCTTCCTCTCGACTGCCTCTAAGCGGCGCCTGAGAGGTCTGAAGAGCGGTCGCTATCCCCAGCCCAGCTACGGCTGGCATCACGCCTCTTAAAGCGGCTACGACCGCAGTAGTCGACTTTACTTGGACGTAACCTGCTGTGATGCATGCGGTCACGGTGGCGCTCGGCAAGAGCAATCCGGCAAGGGCCAGCGGAATCCCAAATCGGCCACCGAGACGGCGTCCGAAGATCACGGCAATTCCCAAGATATTCACCCCAGGCGCCAACTGACAAAGGGCGAAATCACGGACGTATTCGTCCGGGGTAACCCACTTACCTCGCTCTACCAGCTCTTGACGAATCAAGGAGATTGTCGTGACTCCGCCACCGAACGATTGCAGCCCTATCCGTAGCCAGACACGGAACCATTCCCCAGGCGCCGGCCCACCTGGTTGAGAGTCAGAGGACATAGACACCGTTTTACTCGGTCTCTTCGTCGCAATTTCACAACCTGCAATAGGCCGACATTCCGCTTGCACGGTTAATCGTGGTACTGTAGCATTAAGTGTGCGGACTTCAGGTTCGCTTACGATACGAACGGGATAAAGGAGTCCCGCGATTTCACCATGAAACCGCTAAGACCCCTACACGCTGTACTGGCTTTTCTCCTGATCGCCGCACTGTCGATCTTGCCGCTCGCGTTTGTCACCATTCCGCCGATGGTCGACTATCCGAACCATCTGGCCAGATGCTCCGTGCTCGCCTCTCTGCCGCAAAACCCGTCTCTCCAGAGCATGTACGAGCCACGAGATGCCCTCCTCCCGAACATGGCGATGGATGCGGTGGTGGTTCCGCTCGCTCACTTCATGTCCGTGGTCGCGGCTGGCAAGGTCTTCTGCGCGCTTGTGCTCCTCGTGATGCTTAGTGGCGGCGTCGTTCTCTCGTTCGCCCTTTCCAGAAAAATCACGGTTTGGTCGTTTGCCCCCGCACTATTTCTGTTTAACCACATCTTTACGTTCGGCTTCGTCAACTACTTGTTCGGAGTGGGTGTGCTCCTCTGGGGCTTGGCCGCGTGGACCGAAATGCGCGAGAAACCGCGAGTCGCTCGCCTCGCTGTAGGAGCTATTTTCGCACTCGTCCTGTTCTTTTCTCATCTGGTCGCGATGGCGCTGTTCGGTTGCGCGCTTGCAGGATTCGAGATCGCCCGTTGGATCGATGTTTCGGGCCGACGACCGAAAGCATTGGCTACCTCAGTTGTCGAGGTCGGCTCGCTATTCATCCTTCCGTTCTTGCTTCTCCTGCGGAGTCCGACTCACTCGGAAGCTTCCGCGTACCACTCTTCGAGCCTGGGGGACAAACTCGATACGGTCCTCGGTCTCCTCCGAATCGACCCTAACCGGGCCGACATCTTCTACAGCCTGATCGTCCTTGCCGCAATCATTGCGCTCATCTATTCGAAGGCGATACAAATCGAACCCAGGATGCGGTTTGTGGTGGCTGCGGTAACTGCCGCATTCGTTCTCCTGCCGGAGTCTTTTGCGACCTGCGGATGCGTTGATATCCGCATTCCAGTTGTGATTTCCTTCCTTCTGGCGGCTGGCACTCAGATTCGGCTCCCTGACCTCAAAGTCGCGCGCTTTGCGGTAGCGGCGCTCGCGTGCGCTTTCTTTATCCGTGTTGGAGAGGTCTCTCGCGACTGGTCTCTGGCCGAGAAGTCTTCCAAGCAAGTCCTCGCCGACCTTTCAGTGCTGCCGGAGAAGGCGGTCGTCTTCACCGCCGCTGATCGCGATGCGAACATCTTCACCGAGCGAGGCTGGGAACCACCGCTCATTCATCTGCCGGTGGCCGAGATGATTTCCAAGCCGCTTTTCTTCCCCCAGTTGTTCGCGTTGCCGACCCAACACCCACTTGCCATCCGACCCGAATTGCGAAAGCTGGAAGAGTTCCAAGAGACCGATCCTTTTGACTTCGATGACCAGCAGAGTCTCCAAGACGTGGTCAAGATGTGTCACGAAGAGGCAACGGACATGGACGACATTCCACCTGCTCTCGGACGGAATCCCGAGTTCTATGTCTTCGCGATTACGCAGCCAGGAAAGGACGAGGTTGGCAAGTTCCAAGACGCCCAAGTCGTCCTCCGCCGCCCCCGCTACGCTCTTCTCAAAATCACTCACACCGAGAGCGCGGCCCGTGAGCGCTGGCAGAACTGGGCTCAAACCAAGTCGCGACAGCGACCGGCCTACACTTGGTCGTTGTCAAAAGCCATCAAGCCTACGCTCACGAGTCACCGGCTCTGATTCTCGGGCTATGAAAGAGAACGGTGGCCCTCTCTGGAAAGATAAGGCCACCACTCGCTTAACGCATAGGGCAACTCTCTGGAACCACCGCAGCGATGTACGATCACCGTTTCCGGCGATGTTGAGATCGCATGGGTTCGGGGATCCTTGTCTCCCACATAGGTCGACTTCCCAGAGTGACCGACGGGCATGGTGTGCGGCGAGGTGGGAGGCGGTTGGGAGTGGATGACAACCCGAGGGGGAGTTCGCAGTCGAGAAAGCATTGCCCTATCCATGTCCTGTGATCTGCAACTCTGATCAGCCGTATGGGGGCGCAGCCCCAAAAAGTCGCAAATCTTTTGGCGGCTGAGCGCAATACACTCTAAAACCTCGAACCGCCAACAGCCAACCTAGCGCAGCTATCCCCTTGCTATAAACTCGGACCGAACGAGAGTGAGCCCGTATCGGTAGTCTTCAAACCTTTCGCTCAGTTTGCGAAAGACCTGAGCCTCTTCTTGGTGCGGGGGGTGGTTGAATGTGCTTGCCACGTGGTAGCTCATGCGTCCCTGTCCGATCGGGTCTAGGATGGTGTCGATGCCCGACTTGAGAGCCATCGCGTGCATGGACTCCGGAAACATGCCAGACCAGAACAGGAGAAAGTCTCCGATGTGGCGATGGACCTGGCGCTCGCGTTCAAACGAGTCCGCCTTGAGCCGAATGTCGCCCTCGGCAAGGAGCTCAGGAATGCTGGTGACCTGCCTACCCGTCGCATCGCGAATGGCGTGGATCCCATCCTGGTGGAGAAACCGCACGAGCATGTCGACGAGGTACGACTCGACGGGCCCTTCATCGCCTAGGCCGAGTCCACCGTTGAGACACTCGTGCAGCGCTGTGGCAAAGAAAATCCGAATAGGGTGATCTGAGCTAAGTGGGCGATACATGAACGAACCTCCGTGGTGATTAGTTAAGAGACGAATCTTCCACCCATTCCGTTGAGGGAAGTGGGAAATTGCGGCCCTTGTGAAAATTCGACTCCCATCGTTCAGTTTCGGCATTGTTTCTAGGCACAACTCCCCTGTTATTGCGTGTTCTTCGACCAAATATATAGTTGAGGTCCGTTTGAGCCAGTGACATATACGGGCTTCCAACACGTCTTTATTTCATATGAGTTGTCCCCAATGCGGAAAACCGAGTGTGCCAGGAGCAGCATTCTGCATGCATTGCGGGCAACCGATCGCGCCCACTGCCGCCTCTCCAACTCCCCCGACGGCGCGGCCAAATCCGACTGGGTCACAGCCCTCGGCGGCGCCGCGCGTGCCAACCGGAAGTCCGATTTCTGCGACGACGTCTGGTGCGGCAACCGGGATCATGTCTCCTGCCGCTTTCCAAGCCGCCCAACAAGCCACTCGAAAGAAGGCGACGATCGCGACGCTGGCCGCCATTGCCGTGCTTGTACTTGGAGCGATCGGACTAAAGGCAAGTGGTGTGCTCAAACTGGGCCAAGGACCGGTCCGCGCTGGCGACCTCACCGTGAGGGGAGCAGGCGCCGATGCGATGCTCAAAGAACGGGGCGGTCCAGACACGTCGATGCTGAGCAAGGGAGAGCCACTCATCGGTATGCCCGACGATGTGCGGGATTGGCTGGAGCACCTCCGTAAAGTCGAAGAGATGAAACGGCAGCTTACGGCCGACCAGATGCACGATGAAGTCGGACTTCTTGGACAGGTGAACAATACCGACGGTTTGATGACCGGAGCCGAGGTCCGAAAGATGGCAGACCCGGATAACAACTCCACTGAAGTGCCTGCGGTGACCGCCCTCAAAGATTTCGGAGAGAAGTACAAGCAGAAGTGGTACGACCTTTCGACTTTCCTCCGGAGCAAGCCGGCTCCGGCCGAGTGCCAGCCCATCGCCAGTTCGTACGATCAAGGGCTGACCCAAATGGGCGCTACGATCAGCGACTTTGGCAAGATCCTTGACGACGTTTCAGCGAAGGCTGACGATGACCCCAGCGGAGCCAGGGCCGCCGGGACAGCCGCCGTCGATAACATCGGAGACAGCCACAAGAAGTACATCGACAAAGGATTCTCTGAAGCTGATCAGGGGGTTGCGGACATCTGCGCCAAATATCACGTCAAGAAGGCCTTCGACATCGACACCAACGGTCAGGCGAGCAGCCCCTTCATCAGTCGTGGGTGAGCCGAAAGAGTTCGACTCACTACGCGACTTCGCCGCTGATCTGCTGACTCAGCTTTGTGTTCGCTACCCCATGGGGTACACGCCGATTGTCCAGTGGAAGGGGCTGCGGGTGAGTGCCGGAATGGCCTACTATCGGACGCGGAAGATCGCTCTGAGCAATCGGATTCTTCGCGACGAAGAGTCCGTTCGCGACACGCTCATCCACGAGTACGCTCACCTGCTTGCCGTCCACCGTCATGGAAAGCAGGGGGCGGGTCACGGACCAGCCTGGTGTCAGGCGATGCGTGAAATGGGGCAAGAACCGAAGGTTCGTCACAACTACCGTGTGGAACGAAACCAACCCAGGCAGCGTGTCACTTACACCTGTTCCCGTTGTGGCAAACTCTTCGATCGAGGGCGACGATTTCCCCGAGGCTCTCGGTACCAGCACGTTGACTGCGGAGGCGAACTTAGGTTGGTCCAGGTTCAACCGGTAACCAAGAGGTCTCAGGCATCGTAGTATCGCCTGACCTAAGCTGGCCCCTATGTGGATTGCAACTGCCGAACACAGCCGAAATATTGACCGAAGAGCAACTGAAGAGTTCGGATTTCCTGCCCGTGTGCTCATGGAACGAGCCGGGATTGCCGTGTTTGACGTGGTTAAGGAAATGCTTCCCAATGGTGGCAAGCTCGCGCTGCTTTGCGGAAAAGGAAATAACGGTGGCGATGGCTTTGTAGTCGCTCGACTCGCCAAGGATCACAACTACCAGATCGAGTGCTTGGTCGCGGCGGATAGCGAAAACGACCTCCGACCAGAAGCTAGGGAACAGTTACAGATTGCGGTCGCGCAAGGCGTTCGCCCCGTCTTCGCATCCGACACCCGATGGTCGAGAAAACTCGAGTGCCTCGCCCATCAGGAACTCATCGTCGATGCTCTCCTCGGAACTGGGGCAAGGGCGGAGGTCAAGGGGCCCATCAAAGACGCCATCCAAGCCGTCAACCGATGCGGGGTCCCCGTGCTATCGGTCGACGTTCCGAGTGGCATCGACACCGATTCAGGTGAGGAGCTTGGCGAGAGTATTTGGGCGCTAAGGACTGTCACATTTGGACTCCCAAAGCGATTTCTCTACCAAGGGATCGGACTCGAGCACGCTGGATATTGGACCGTCGCCGAGATCGGAATCCCACGCGAACTTCTAAACGAACCCACGCCGGCAAAGCTCATCGATGCGGCTTGGGTGGCAAATCTCCTGCCGGAGCGACTTCGAGCGAGCAACAAGGGAGACAACGGTTCCGTACTCATTGTGGCCGGAAGTCACCGCATGAGAGGCGCGGCCGGCCTCGCCGCCAAAGCCGCCTTGCGCTCTGGGGCAGGGCTCGTGACGGTCGCCGCGATTCCGAGTGTTTGCGACGCCATCGCGGCCCAGATTCCCGAACTGCTGCTCTTGCCATTGCCGGAAGTAGACGGGGTGATTGGCCCGAAGGCGGCTGAGGTTCTTTTGGCTTCAGATCGAAAGGTCCACTCTGCGGTGTTCGGCCCCGGTCTCACTCAAGAGACGCCGGTTTTGGAGTTTCTTGAGGCGGTCTGGGCGAAATGGGACTTGCCCTGCGTAATCGATGCGGACGCCCTCAACGCCGTCAGTCATGGCCTCAGTCTTCCCAAGTGCGAGAGTGTTTTGACTCCTCATCCTGGCGAAATGAGTAGGTTGCTAGAGTGCAGCATTGCTGAAATCCAATCTGACCGTTTCCGTACGGTGCTCCAAGCCGTAGAGAAACTCCGACGTGCGGTCGTGTTAAAGGGTCCTTACTCGATCGTTGGAGATCCCAGTAATCCGATGCACGTAAACTCCACCGGAAATCCGGGCCTGGCCACCGGTGGGATGGGAGACGTGTTGTGCGGCGTGATCGCAACTCTTCTTGCTCAGGATCTTCCTCCCTTCTATGCCGCAAGCTGCGGAACGCATTGGCACGGTGAGGCTGGCGACATATGTGCCGAAGATATAGGCGTAGTAGGGTTTACAGCTGGTGAAGTTGCGGGTGCTCTTCCACGTGCGCGGGCTAGAATCATTGCAGCTGGCGAACGAAACTAGCCGGTTAGTGGCTCTAGTTGGAGAAGTATGGAAAGTTTTTGGCAAAGCGATTCCGGCGCCCGGACCTCGCGTCGGGTCGGCAACCTTGGTTTCAAGCTGAGTGGGAGGGGTGCTGCGGCTGCCATCCTCCTGACTCTGGCTTCCACCTCCGCCCTGGCCCAAGACGCCATCAACGTCACCTTTCCCGATAGCGCCAAGTCCTATTCGGTCTGGATCCAGGATGGATATCCCAATTCCCTCCCCACGGACTTGGTGGCGATTCAGACGAAGGGGCAAATCCAGCTCGCGAACTCCGTCAAGACTCCCACCGCGCGCGTCTTCGTGTGGGACAAGGCGACGGGGACAATCGCGGATCGAAAAGTCTCGGATGCCAAAGACGCCTCATGGGATGTCAAAGCGAATGAGTTCACCGACGTTCCCGAGGTCCAGATATCGATTCAGCACGACGGCAAACCGGTGTCTGCTGCCTCGGTAGACCTGAAAGACGGGGCCCGAACCCAGAGTCAGCTGCTCGACAGTTCCGCAAAGGGAGTCATCAGTTTCTTTGTCGTAAAGGGCGGCAAGATCGACGCGAGTGTAAAGTATCGGAGCAACGGGGCCATGGCGACTCCAGTAAATCAGAGCTTCGAACTTTCGGCGAAGGGAGCGACTCCTCCTGTTTTCAAAGTCGCGTTGCCTGATCCGGTGGAGACGGTAGCCGGTGGCGCGGTCAGTCCGGCGGCGACGAGTCCGGGAACGCCCGTGGCGAGTACCGACGGAACTCAGCCAACGCCGGCTGGTGCTCCTGGAACTGCAGCTACGGGCGCGCCTGCACGACAATCGGTTCAGTCCAGCCCGTTTGGCACCCTGATCGTCCTTTTCGTCGTCCTCATCGCCGTGCTTGGAGCCGGTTACGCCTTGATGATGTTCATCAAGAACAATCCGGAGAAGGCCAAGGCAACCCTGGAGCAGTTAGGCGCTCAGATCCCCAAGTCGCCGGACGACGATATGAACGCCGGTATTCCGGCGGTGCCCTTGCAGGCGCCCGCGCCACCGCAACCCATCCAGAAGATCATGCTGGGTGATTCCACTCCAGATCCTCTGGGCTCCGTTTCTCCGATTTCCAGTCCGAGCACGATATCGCTTGGCGGATTTGGCGGATCGGCCGTGGCCGCTTCTCCCCAGTTGCGAAGCTCGAGTGGCGACGTGATTCCTATTTCAGACGTGCCACTGGTCGTAGGCCGGGACCCCGGACTGGGCCTGAGTCTTACCGGCGAGTCGACCGTGTCGCGAAAGCACGCAGAAGTGGTCAAATCGGGTGATTCCGTGGTGGTAAGGGACCTTGGCAGCACAAACGGCACATATGTGAATGGAAACCGACTTCAGAGCGACGTCGTGCTCCGCCCGGGTGACGAAGTCCAGTTCGGCGCCATTCGCTTCCGCTACGAAGGTTAACCATGGGCACAGTCCTCCTCAAGTGTTTCGTTGGCGGAGTCGCCGGCATCCTGATATGGCTGATCTTTGAAGCCCAAGCGCCTCACGACTTCTACGATCCTCGATGGGATTCCTTCGAAGTCAACTATGTCTGTTGGCTTGGACTGGCGATCGGCGCAGCCATTGGGGGCGTTTCAGGCTGGCTGCAGGGTGGCCGAAAGCACCTTCTGCTTGGAATTGGGTGCGGAGGGGCCTTCGGCGCGGTGGGGATTCTCTTCGGCCACCAGGTCGGTAGCGCGCTCTTTCATGCCATCTCGTCCTCTGGCAACTTTGCCACCAACGTGATGGGCCGCACGGTGTCGTTCACGCTGATGGGCGGCAGTTTAGGGGCGGCGATCGGTGGCAGTACCTTCAACGGTCGTCGAACGATCCAAGGCCTTATCGGTGGCGCGCTTGCCGGGGCGATGGGAGGAGCGTTGTTCGATATCGTGAGTTCCGTTTCAGCCCCCTTCGTTCAGCACATTCGTAGCGATACCGGTCGAGGGCAATCTGAAGTCGGAATCGTCGGTCGTGCATTCATGGCGCTCATCCTCGGCGCGTTGATTGGGCTCTTCATCGGCTTGGTCGAGAGACTGTCTCGAAGCGCCTGGGTTCGGCTCATTCTGGGTCGCAACGAAGGTCGCGAATGGTCCATCGACAGTGCAATCACCACCATCGGCCGAAGCGAAAGCGCAGCAATACCTCTCTTCGGAGACACGAATGTTTCCCCCAACCATGCTTCGATTCAGCGTCAAGGTCCTCAAACCTACGTTCTGGTCGACGGTGGGTCGCCGATGGGCACGTTCGTCAACGGGCAACGCATTCAGGCCATCCCTCTCTTGCCGGGCGCTCAGATCCAGATCGGAAACTTCAAGCTTGAGTTCCTGATGAAAAACGCCCTCGCCCCCCAGCGAGCCGGTGAGATCCTGCGGGCTCAGGCGGCCTATCCCATGCAGGGAGTTCCCCAGGGGGCGCCGTACGGAGCCCCATCGCCTCAGGCCCCGGCGGCTGCCGCAGGCCCGGCGCCCGGTTCACTTTACTCCGGGACTTCAGGTGGCCCCGGTCCTGCGGCGGGCATGCCTACTCAGATGGCTGGTCCGGCTGGACCGATGAACCCCACCGTAGCCTACAATCAAACGGTTGCCTATGGGGCTCCAGCTGGCGCTCCCATGACAGCCGGAGGACTCAGCATCCTCGCGCTCGATGGCCCGCTCGCTGGCCAACGATTTACCGTCGCCGGCTTGCTCACATTGGGAAGGGAATCGACCCAAGTTCCGATGAGCTACGACCAGCAGGCAAGCCGCCGACATGCCGACGTGAGTGCCGGACCTGGCGTTCTCAATGTCCAGGACGCGGGGAGCACTAACGGGACATTCGTCAACGGACAAAGAGTGACTACTGCTCAGGCCAGACCAGGCGATATTCTAAAGGTAGGAAGCACCAGCTTCCGGGTGGAGGCCTAGTTCCACGTGTAATCAGAATGGCTCCCTGGTAGGCCATTTGCCGTCACATTGCGCAATCGACGCCTTCAATCGAACCATGTCAGGTTCTGAAACCGTTTACCCATCGAGATAAAAATGGACCCTACGCAGCGATTCGACCCGAACCGGACCCAATTCACCGGGGCTCCAGGATTGAACGATCCTCTCAAGACTCAGGCCATGGGTACGTTTGATCCACTTCGGACTCAAGCCATGAGTGGTTTCGACCCATCAAAGACTGCCGCGATGGCGCCCCCTGGCAAAGGAATTGCCGTCGAGATCATCCCTGGTCGTGAGGCTGCAATGGCCAACGGACCGGCACGCGAACAGTTTCTCCTCCAACTCCACGGAGCCGGAGGTGGACCCGCAATTCCAGGGCTCGGCGTAGCCGGTGCTCGCACTCCCCTCAACATTTGTCTCGTCATCGACCGTTCGGGGTCGATGGAAGGAACCCCGCTTGACTACGTCAAGCAGGCCTGTAACTTCGTGGTCGACATGCTGAACCCGACCGACATTCTCAGCATCGTCACCTTTGAAGAGACGGTCGACGTTCTGATGCCTCCCCAACGAGTGACCGCAAAGCAGCCGATTAAAGACGGCATCCAACGGATCGTGGCGGGCAACACGACCAACCTCTACGACGGTTTGGCTCTTGGCTCGCAGCAGGTCATGATGTCGAACGAGAGCAATCGGGCAACTCGAATCGTCGTCTTGACCGATGGCGATCCTACCGCCGGCATTAAGGACTTCAGCGCACTTGTCGCTCACGCCGGAGAGATCAAGAATCGTGGCGTCACCATTACTTTCCTCGGCTTCGGACCGGATTACAACGAAGAACTCCTTGCCTCGATGGCTAAGCGAGCCGGCGGCAACTACTACTACATCCCCAGGCCAGAGCTGATTCCAGAGGTGTTCCGAACCGAATTGGAGCGACTGATGACCGTCAGCGCCCGAAGCCTCTCGCTCCGGGTGAAGCCCGCCCGATGGGTGAATCTGCGTTCGCCTCAAGCCGCGTCCGGGACTGAGATCGAGATCCCGCTCGCGGATATCGAGCGTGGAGGCACCATCCAACAGGTGTTCGACTTCGACTTCCCGAACCACCCGCTTGGTTGGTACCGAATTGCCACGGGCAAGCTAGCCTACGACGATCTGATCACCGGCTCAAGCGAGCTGATGGACATTGACTTCGTCATGGAGTTCACGGCGGATGTCGCACGCTACAGTGGCGCCCAGGATCCAAGAGTGGCCAGCGCGGCCCAAATCATGGCGGCGTCCCGAGTCGTGGAGAAGACGGTCATGGGACTCAAGACCGGCATGATGACCCAGATGGGCGCGGTTCAGGAGCTCCAAAAGACCCAAATGTTGCTCACCTCCCAAGGCCGAACGGCCGAGGCGCAGGAAGTCACGATGGCCCTTCGGGCTCTGCAAAGCGGGGACTCTGGTCAAGCCGAGAAAACGCTCATGGGCACCATGCTCGGCCTCGATCAAGGTCGAACGAAGTAGTGTTCCTAAGTTCGAGAAGCGGCTCGGCCTAAGCCGAGGCCGCTTCCAGACGCTTCAGTCGCTCGGTGACGTGTAACATCGAGCGTGTCTCATGATACGCCTCTTTCCACGGACCACCCTTGTGGGTGCTAATCGGAGTGCCGCTGTCATCGATCATGTCGTACCAGCCGCCGTTCTCGGTGTCGATATGGTGGTTCTTGATGAAGTTCCACTGGGCCACGAAGGCGGTCCAGTACTGTCCGTCTTCCTTGCCGTAGATCTCATGCATTAGCAGGAACGCGTTGAGAGCTTCCGCCGATGCCCACCATGCGGTTTTCGCACTCGTTATCTTGCCTTTCAGATCGGCCGCGTCGGCCAGGGACCCTAACTTGGCGTTCACGCCAAACTTGAGTGCGTGGTCAACCAGTGCCCGAGCAACTTTGAGGGTTTGCTCGTCACCTGCCATTCCAAGCGCCTCGGCGGAGTCGAGGAGCAAGAACGCGGTCTCGACGTCGTGCCCGAAGGACGTCGACTTGGAAATGGGCTGCCAATCTTCAGTGAGTCGCTCGATGAGGTAACCCTCGGGGGTCGCAATCTTGTCGCGCACGATGGCAAGGAGTTCTTCGACTCGCTCGCGGACCACGACGTGAGGAGCCGCTCTCAAAAGCTCGGTAAATGCCTCAAGCAGATGAATATGGGTGTTCATCGTCTTGATGCCAGGAGTCTTGGTCTCATCGGGAGCCGAGATAGAATCGTGCGCTACCGGCCGCGCGTCGTTGGAAAGAACGTTGAAGTACCCGCCGTTGACGTCGTCGTGGGCGAACGAATCGATCCATTCAAACGCTTCGAAGGCTAGGTCAAGTGCGAACAGATCGGATGTGGCGCGGTACATCGCGGCAAGCGCGTACACGCCAAATGCGTTGCTGTAAATGCTCTTGATCTGGCCGATGCCGTCCGTCACCGGTTTTCCGTCGCGGTCGACATTGTCGTAGAACCCGCCCCGGTCCGCGTCCCACTGCTTGCCGGAAAGGAACGCCAAGCCATGCTGGGCATAGCCCACAAACTCCTTCTTTCGTCTTGGCTCGAACGCCAAATAGCTGGAAGCCAGCCAGGTCATGCGAGTCTGGAACACGGCGAATCGCGGTTCATCCTTCTTCGGTCGCTTCCATTCTCGATCGAAAGTCTGGTGAAAACCCCCCTTGTCGTCGATCGTCCGTGGCAGCCACTGGCTCACGTTGCGCTGAAGTTCGGCTTCAATCTCCTCTCGGATCGACTCGTAGCTCATCGCCGCATCGACGACTGTGCTCTCCGCCGTAGCCGTAGCCGCAGCCGTCTTGCGCGTGCCCTTCGTTGTTCTTACAGTTGCCATGGATAATTCGCTTTGTTCCCGCCGCTAGCTTTCCGAAGATTGGCCAGCCCAGCTATTGATTATCGTAACCATAGCCCCAGATCAACCGCGTAAATGCGGCAGGTCTGAGACCCTAAATTGAACTTCCTTTCCATCGTCGCGGTGGGCCGTCTCCCGGCGCCCTTCCGGAGTACAAGTTGAGGGCCACCATAGGTGCCGACCATTCCACAACGATTTGACGAAGCTTTCCTTCCGTGTCGAATGAGCCGCCTCATGCAGGAGACCGCGACTTCATCACGACGCAGGATATCTTGTACCCCACCCTGAATGGCTGATGTGGGATTTGGTCCCGATCTTCATCAGTTGGGCCGGAGACTCGCAAGTGAACGAATCTGTTTCCCATCCGCATCGAAATTGGCCGGCGAGAGCCACTGTTCAAATGCGGACCGTAGGATTGGCCATTCAGAGTCCAAGATCGAGAACCAGGCAGTGTCTCTGTTCCGATGCTTGTAGACGGTTGCCTGCCGGAAGATTCCCTCGAAGCGAAACCCCAACCGCTCGGCGGCATTGCGGGAAGGTTCGTTGAGCACGTCGCACTTCCACTCGTACCTTCTGTATCCGAGGTCGTCAAAGGCCCGTTTCATCATGAGGTACATGGCTTCCGTCGACATCGGAGTCTGCTGCAGCAAAGGAGAATAAGTAAGCGCACCCACCTCAATGACTCCGTGCGACGGCACAATTCGCATATAGCTCGCCATCCCCAATGCCAAGTTAGTGCGATTGTCCACGATCACGAAGCAAAGGGGATCGGCGCCCGAGAAGTCGGTCTTCAGGCAGACGGTCAATTCATGCGGCGAATCGAAAGGCCCGAAAGGCAGGTAAGTCCAGATTCGACCGTCCTGATCGGCCCGATAGGCATCGAATAGTTGCGGACCATGTCGTTCGATGTCGAGTGGCTCCAGACGGCAGTAATGTCCCTGTATCGTCGTTCGAGAGGGCGCTTCGCAGCCGACCCACTCTGGGAGCGGCTCTCCGATGGGTTGTCCTAAACGGTTGACTGTCATTGTCTCCCTAACTTCGATCCTGACTTGGGTTTAACGGTGTACTCGACCCGAATGCTCACGATGTCCGAGCCTCCAGGGATCGGAACTTTTTCTCCCGTCAACGAGATTGCCAATGGCCGACGGGTATCGGGATCAAGCGTGGCAAACCCTTCGATCTTGGTTTGACCTCTGGCCACCGTCTCATCGTAGGTGATCTTCTCGCGGACAGGCGAGATCGCCTTCACTTTTATCAAGGGCAGTTCCAAGCCGGCATTGGGTCCATTCCATGACGCCATTACGATTCGAGAAAGAATCCGCTCCAAAGTCTCTTGCGGTTGCTTGGTCGCCACGAGTTGCCCGTCTGCCGAAACGGAAAGAAGCCACTGCTCTGGTTCTCCTTCGGTCGCTGGAACAAAGGTTCCGTTGGCGAGATGGGTTCCGGTCTGGGTGCGGCTCACCCGAATATCCAGCCCCTGAGCGGTGTTCTCTACGACGTACTCAAAGTGGTCGTCGTCCTGTAAGTCGATATCCGCAGCGGCGCTGACGTACCGCACGATGCGATCCGCGGACCACTTGTCTCCGACGTGGAGACGAGAACCCTGTACTGGTCCCGACATAAGGCGGGGCAACAGAGCAAGGCAAAGCAAGCACATCAAGGCTGATCCGCGGGGACCTGACCTGGCTTGACGTACCCCAGTTTCCGAGCCATCTCTTCTCGGCCGATCGAACTTTTGGCCCGCGATTCTTCTCGCAGAAGGTCGGCGTGCTCCTTTTCGGAGGCCTTCATCACTTGGATTTGGTGGTCGGTATCCACCTTCTGCTCACGATAGACGTGCCAGGGACGCATGCTCAGAATCAGTCCCGTACCAATG
>CAIVDU010000073.1 GCA_903904815.1 uncultured Armatimonadota bacterium | reverse complement strand
TGGCGTGGCACGACCTGTTCGGTAGGAGGAGAAATCGTGGGTCATCGCCTCGATGGCTCCCTTCATTTTCTTCTCGGTATCTGTAAGGATGTCGTTCACACTCATGTTATTCTCCTGAAACCAAGGTGCCCTCATTGACACCGTTGACTGCCCTTAGTAGGCTTCCTGGCTTGTTAAAATCTAGCACGATCAAAGGCAGGCGATGCTCTCGGCACATCGTAAACGCCGTCTGATCCATGACTCCGAGTCGTTTCTCAATCGCGGTGCTGTAGGCCAACGATTCGAACTTGACCGCGTCCTCGTACTTCTTTGGATCCTTGTCATAGACTCCGTCTACCTTGGTCGCCTTTATCAATACATCGGCATCGATTTCCAGGGCGCGCAGGACGGCCGCCGTATCGGTGGTGAAGTAAGGGTTTCCGGTGCCGGCTGCGAACACGACGACTCGGCCCTTCTCCAGGTGGCGCATCGCGCGTCGCCGGATGAACATCTCAGAGACTTGCGCCACGTTGACGGCGCTCTGGACGCGCGTTTGGACACCTTGGTGCTCAATGGCAGACTGAAGGGCCAAAGCGTTCATCAGAGTTCCCAGCATTCCCATCTGGTCGGCAACCGTTCGATCGATGCCTCCTTCTGCTGAAAACGTCTCTCCACGAACAAAGTTCCCGCCGCCAACTACGACGGCTACTTCCACACCACTACGCTGAACTTCGGCGATCTCGGTAGCGATGTATTTTAGGATGAGCGGGTCGAGACCGAAGTGCATCGAGCCTGCTAAGGCTTCGCCGCTTAACTTAACAAGCGCGCGTTTATAACTGTTTCGACTAGTAGACTCCATGGATCGCCATAAAGAAGGCTCGCTTGGTGAGCGAGCCTTCTCCATCCAGTGTACCTTTCGATCCCAGATCAAAAGACAAAAGGGGTGGTCGCTCCATGAGCGGCCACCCCTTTCGATTTCCTAACGAAGTTAGGAAGTTACTCTTCTTCGCCCTGACCGATGGCCAGATAAGCGAAATCGACGACGCTTGCGCCCTTACCGACTTCGGCAACGTACTGAGCGACCGTCTTCTTGGGGTCCAAGTAGAAAGGCTGCTCCAGAAGAACGGCTTCCTTGATGAACTCTTTGTTGACGCGGCCCTTCGCGATGTTCTCGGCCATCTTGGGGTCTTTGCCCTCGTTGATGGCTCGCTGAACCTCGATCTCGGTTTGCTTGGCAATCTTCTCCGCCGAAAGCTGATCCTTGCTGAGCACTTCCGGAGGAAGCGAAACAACCTGGATCGCGACCTTCTTGAGTTCGTCGTTACCGGCGCCGTCGATGACGACGGCTGCGCCCTTGGTGCGATCGTGGTGCACGTAGGTCAGAACCGGCTTGCCTTCGGCAATCCGGACGGCCTTGGTGACCTTGATGTTCTCGCGGATCTTGGCAACTGCGCTCTCGACTGCTTCCTTGATCTTGGCGCCGTCGGTCGACTCACCATCTCGAACGAATTCGGCAATGGTTTGTGCGATCGCAATGAAGTCTTCGTTGCGAGCAACGAAGTCGGTCTCGCTCTCGACCACCACGCCGCCAACCACGAGGTTGTCGGGGGATGCCGCGAACGCGACGACGCCGGCCGAGGTGGATCGTCCAACTCGCTTGGCGGCAGCGGCTTTACCCTTCTCGCGAAGGATCTCCTTCGCGCGCTCCAAGTTGCCGTCTGCTTCGTCGAGAGCCGCCTTGCACTCCATCATCGGTGCGTCGGTCTCTTCTCGGAGCTTCTTAACGTCTGCTGCTGTATAAGCCATTACTTCGCTTCCTCTTCCTCCTCTCCGATGAACTCCCTCAGAAGGTCAGCGTCGATTGGGGTTGCATAGTCGAGGAGATTCTCCTCGTCCAGAGCAGCGGTTGCATCGCTGCTGATTCCCTCGGTCAACTCGCCGCTAAGCGGTCGAGCTTCGAGGATGGTGTCGCTCACCTTCTGGGTTACGAGACGGATCGCTCGGATCGCGTCGTCGTTGCCCGGGATCACGACATCTGCCAGATCGGGGTCGCAGTTGGTGTCGACGATAGCGACAATGGGAATACCAAGCTTCTTAGCTTCCTTAACGGCAATCGACTCCTTGTTCAGGTCGACGATGAACATGATGGTCGGCATGGCCGTCATGTTTCGGATTCCGCCGAGGAATCGCTGAAGCTCGTCTCGCTCCTCACGTCGCTTCAGGGCTTCTTTCTTGGGAAGTCGCTCTAGGTAGCCATCGGCTTCCATGCGGTCCAGCTCTTTGAGTCGGTTGACGCGACCCTGGATGGTCTTCCAGTTGGTGAGCGTTCCACCGAGCCATCGCTCGCTAATGTAATACTGACCACTTCGCTCGGCTGCTTCCTTGACCGCGGCCTGAGCCTGCTTCTTGGTGCCGACGAAAAGGACGGTTCCGCCATCTTCGATGTTCTTTCGGACGTACTCAAGTGCGTCTTCGAAAAGCTTGATCGTCTGGTGAAGATCGATGATGTAAATGCCGTTGCGAGCGCCGTAGATGAATCTCTTCATCTTAGGGTTCCAACGTCGTGTCTGGTGTCCAAAGTGAACACCCGATTCAAGCAGCTCTTTCATGCTGAGCTGTGCCATATTCTGCCTCCAGGTTTTTCCTCCGGGACGGTTTGATTTTTGCGCGATACCCTTTCCGGACTAGCCTTCCAAGGACCTGCTCGCGCAACCGAACCCGTGTGTGATTAGGAGCAGACAGTATACCCCGGCCAAAAAGCGCAAAAAGTCAAGAGTCGCTTGCCGACCGGATGATGCCAAGGGCCCAGGCAATTGAGACCTCCGGGATCTTCACGGCGGCTTACCATGCCGATGTGGATCAGATCGCTGGGTATGCCGTCAGGATGGGGGTCGCGTTGTTTGCGCTGGTTGGGTTCTGCAGCTTTGGAACTGCCGAGTTTAACTTGGTAGGTGTCCCGATGCTTGAACCGAATGACATGTCGCCTAGTCTAGGCTGGCTCGCTCTCGTTGTTGGAACCGTTAGTCTGGCCCTCGCCTATTGGTTGTTGAGATGTCTGGACGGCGAAAGCACGCTGCTCAGACGGCGCTGACCATTCCTGGCCCTAAAGATCTTCGTGGATTGTCCAGCCGCTGAGCGCCTTCGGCGTGGGCTTGAACGCGACGGCGTCGATGCGGGGGCCAACTGGCGAGAGTGGATGCGACATGAAGATCTGTACTTGGAGTCGCATCGGCCACGAGAAGCAGCCGACTGTGTCGTTGATGGATCCTAGTACTACAGACATTCGGTTTCAGTGATCGTCGCACCTCTGCCCTTCGCCCGATACAGGAATCTTGTCCCATGCTGTTCAAAGCCCGGCACACAGGACATTCCGTCCTCGATCAACACGAACTTACGGCGATCGATATGCTCCATCAGGTTCAAGACCGTGTCGGCCACGCAATGGCTCTGAGCTTGTCCGGCCACGAGGATCCGGTCGTGCTCGTCGAGCCAATGAATCATTTTGCCGTTTGGCGCAGTGTCCGGATCATTTGGGTCGACCTTTTCGGCTTGGACCGCCGAGTAGTGTTCGGTAAGCGGGTTAAGACCCTTGAGCACGAATTCGATTGGCTTTGCGCGTTCGGTTTCCCATTCGAAAACGGCTTCTCGCAAAGGGCCGTAAATGGAGTGACCGGGAGATCCGAGCAGGCAGTGCGGTGGCCAGATAACCAGGGTCTTTTTGCCCTGTGCCGCCAGATACTCGACGTACGCGAACGAGGCCTGCTTGACCAACTCCGAGGCCACATTGTATTTGCCCTTCTGAAGGTCCTCGAGGGTGATCGGTGTGAAAGGGATCGGGTGTCCGCCATATGCGTCAATCCACCAAGCGGGATGCGCGATGTCGAACAAGTGGTGGGAATCCAAGGTCACCATGACCGAATCGATCGTGGACTTTGATCGCTTGAGCCAGTTCGCCACGCGGGTCATGTCTTGGTCCGCGCCGGGAACGTAGAGCGAACCATTCGGATCGCAAAAGTCCACTTGAGGGTCGATCAATAGCAGCGCGGTGCTCATTGCTACGGATATTGAATCATGATCGAACGACGAATGGGTGAGAGAAACGCCCAAATGGCAGTTTTGGTTAACTTTAGTTAAAATTTAAGTGCTTGTGAAAGGTTTGGCTGGGCAAACTTACAGAGCCCTCATACGATTGTTCTTCGGGCTATGCTCAACTTCGGCGAGCCCCAGAGCCTCGAGAAGTGGCGGCATATACATGCCAAATCGACCTCGTAGACCCTTTTTGAGCCCATACCAGCCGCCTCGGGGATTCGACTCGTCGCGTGCCCAAGCCTCCACTGTCCCCTCCTTTGCCGGCTTTTGTTCATCCGCGCTGCCGAGCTCAACCCAGTCACCACTCGCCTTGAGCATCTGGTGCAGGTCCTCGATCGCTTCGAAGGCATAGAGCAGGGTCGTTGATCCGACGACGCACACGATCACCTTCTGGCCGTCTTTTTCGTCCAGATACATCTGGTACTCCGAGGACAGAGGTGGCGTCTTCAGTAGCCAGGGGTTGTGCTTCAATCCGAGATTTTCTTGCATCAGTGTCTGAAGCAAGCATAGCCGAAAGGTGTGGGAGGCTGAACCAACTGGGCCGGTGGTAAGTCCAACGCCTCATTTCTTCAAAGACGCCTCTCTCTTCCATACAATCGTCAGTCACCATTGTCCGCTGGGATCGGATAGTAAGGTTTGCTGCAAACGGCAATCCGCTCGCTGCCAGCTCGTTAGTAAAAACAACCATGAACACGGGCACGGACCTTTTGACGATCGATGGATCCTACGGCGAGGGTGGCGGACAGGTTATTCGTACTTCGGTGGCCCTCTCCGCCATCACGGGTCGGCCCATCCAGGTCATCAACCTTCGGGCGGGGAGAGCCACGCCTGGCTTGAAGACGCAGCATGTGGTTTCCGTCAAATCGGCAGCAGAACTTTGCGCAGCCGAAGTCCAGGGCGGTCACCGGGGATCTATGGAGCTTTCGTTCACTCCCACACATCCGGTGAAGGCGGGCCGATACCGGTTTGAGATCGAAACGGCCGGCGCCACGACGCTCGTCGCCCAAACCGTGTTTGTGCCGCTCGCCCTAGCCGAGGGAGAGTCTGAAGTGACCATTACGGGAGGAACACACTGTAACTTCGCGCCGAGCGCCGACTTCTTTGAACAGGTCTTCCTTCGAGCAATGGCATCCGCTGGAATTCGAACGGAGTTTGAGATCGTGCGTTTCGGATTTGTACCGGGCGGAAAAGGTGAGGTCACCTTCACGATTCAAGGCGGGGTGCCGATTCGAGGACTGGATCTATCGCGTCGCGGGCGTCTCAAACAAGCTTCCGCGAGGGTAATTGTCAGTAAGCACCTTCCAGAAATGGTGGCCGCACGGGGAAAGCGAGAACTCCAGCGGCTCACGGACCTAACGCCGCATGTGTTTAGCGTCGACAGCGTGACGCCAGGCGCGGCGAGTCATGTTGCCTGTGAGTTCGACGATGGCTTTGCCGGTTTTGTGGGGCTCGGCGAACGAGGCAAACCGATGGAAAAGGTGGTTGCCGAATGCGGTGACGGCTATCGCGCGCTCCTCAAAACCGATGCCTCCACGGATGAACACTTGGCCGACCAGTTGGTCCTTCCGCTCGCATTCGCCGACGGACCAAGCAAGTGGATAACGCCGAACGTGACTGAGCACCTTCGAACGGTCATCTGGGTGGTCAAACAGTTCTACGGCCGTGAAATCACTCTTGAGGAGCGCGACGATCGATCCGGAATTGTAACGATCGCCTAGCGCGAGACCGCCTACTCGGATCAGCCGTGCATCTTCAGCGGCTGTCCAGCGATGGACATCTGGAGATCGGAAGTTTCCGAGTAACGCACGAGCCAACCTTTGGTCGTCTTGACCCAGTCGTTGAGAGTCTTGCTCGTAAGGTGGAAGTCTTCGAGCTTTCCGCCACGCATGGGCGCCTTGGAGTTCATTTCGGTCTCAATTTTGACGTGAGCCACGTTCCCTTCCAGCTTAATTGACTTGATGGTCTGCTTCCACTGGACGTCGCTCATGGCATTCATCTGTCCCTCGAAATCCTTGAAGGTATCTGCGCGACTCATCTTCGGGCGTCCGGGCGCCTTCGCGGTGAAGTCGTCGGCAAACACGGATTCAAAGCCTTTGGCGTCTTTCGCGGCGAAGGCCCTGCTCATCTCGGCATAGCGCGCCTGAATCGCCTTCCTGACCTGCGGGACGGTATCGGCCAAGCAGGCTGAAGATGTGGCAGCGAGGGCGAGAATGAAAAGTAGCTTCACGAAGGCGAGTCTACCGCTCCTACATTGACGATCTTCTGTCGCCGAAAGTCTCCCTCCAAATGGCCATATTCGGGGATCGAAACCTTGATGAGAGTTTTCCATTCTCGGTCAAATCCGATAATCTACCGGTCGTGATCTACCGATGCTTGAAGCCGGGCGAATGGCCAGCCGCAATGGATCTCTGGCTCGATGCCTTTGGAGATGTCGGTTGGATTTTCGAGACCCTTAATGAAGGGACTGCCGACCGAAAACTCGCTCACACTCTGATCGCTGAAGAGGGCGGAAAGATCGTCGGCGCAGTCGATGTGTTTATGCGCGAGGTTCGCGATGAGCGAGGCGAGCCCGTGAAGATCGGAGGAATTGGCAGCGTAGCCACTCACAAGGATTACCGCCGAATGGGGATTTCGGGACAACTGCTACTTAATGCTATCGACCTGATGGAGAGGGAAGGCTGCGGATGGTCCATGCTATTTGCCAGCTACGTATCACATTACGGAAGATACGGTTGGGAACAAATCCAGTGGAAGGCCATAATCTGCCACGAGCCGGAATTGCCTCACGCACCGCCAGAACTCGAAATCGTCGCGTTGGGAAATGGCGGTTCATGGCCCCTGGAGGAGATGGCACGGGTCTACGATTCGTTTAATGCTGTTCGCCCGCTAACCCACATTCGGTCCAAACTCTATTGGGAGATTCCGATTCGCGTACGGTTGGAGCGACCTGACCGAAGAACCTGGATAGCGCGCAGAAATGGAAGGTGCGTGGCCTACCTCGTGTTGAAGCCCAGGGCCGCCGGCACGACCGAGCGGCCTGAGATCGTCGAGTATGGGTTTCTGCCCCGAGCTGAGGAGGACTTTGCCAATCTGATTGGTTCGAGTTTGATTAACGATGTCGGCAGAGAAGTTGTGATCCAAACGCCCTTTGAGCCGACACTCTTGCAGCTAATCGACCGATGCTTTGCCCACGTACGATTTACGGAACGGTTTGGCCCTATGGTGCGAGCGATCTCGCCCGACTGGAGCGTGGAAAGGATCCGGGCGCTCACGAACCTGGATGCGGCCCAATCATGGGACCTGGACGGCTTCTAAAGCGAAACTCGCCCAGCCCATCGGCAGCTTCCGTAGCCGCCAGTTAGCGAAGTCAGCTTGCACTCGCAGGTCATCATCCTCAATCCCCTCCGCCGGCTGAGCGGCCTTTGGAGTTCAGTGCAACGAGCCTGCCCGCCTATTGAGGCGGGTGAACGATCTTCACGTGGACCACGCCATCGGGTGCGTCCTGAAGTTGAAGGTCCATCTCAGTTGTCCCGACTGGAGCGTCGACGAAAGCCGTCAGACCAGCAGGGCTGGATTCAACCAGTTGGGGAGACACGAGCGCCGCTTGCCCCGGGAACCGGACGGCAAGGATCTGATCAGCATTCGCGAACGTGATTCTCACTCGCGAGGTGTTCGAATCCACTGCTTGGACAGTAGGAAGGCGGACTGCCCGAAGCGCTGTGCCTTCCTTCGCATTGACGGTGGCCAAGGTCCACGGACTCGCGAGGTCGCCTCGCGTTGCCCGGAACCACAAAAGTCCGGAAACACGCTTCACATCCCGCGGAAGCGCAGTCTCCAAGTTCAGGGTCACGACGGCACTAGGGTTCGTCGCGTCGATCGAGAGTGCCGGACCCTCGATCAACGACGTCGCCTTCTGAACGTCGATGGCGGGGCCGAAACCGAGTTCGACGTTGACATCGTGACTCCACTGGAAGGGCGAAACTCCGTCCAGAGAGAGCTTGATCGGCTGCTTCGTTCGGAACCACCCTTCGGGCATCGTGGCGACGGCCCAACTCGGGTCAGGACCAGACCCAATCTGGATTTGATCAGGGAGTGTTCCTAAGAGAGAAATGCTCATCCTGGGCCTAGGAAGACCGAACGAAACGGGCTCAGATCGATGCCATTCCAGAGAAGGCTGCGCTGGGTCTCGGTAAGTGACGTCTAGCACGGTCACATTCGACGGAACCGGGCTGGCAAGAACGAAGTTCTTGGCGCTTGGGTCGGTGCTGTCCTGCTTGACGACGCTGAGCGCTGGGGAAGCCACCGCCGTCACCATGGCCGCATCTGGACCGCCAATGCGGATCACTCGGTCACCCGTGGCGCAGGCGATGGAGATGTTCGGGCGCTTCGGAGCGATGAACACCCTTACCGGTGCGTCCGCCGCAGGAGATTCGTCTTGCTGAACGCTGATACTCGCCCACCCTGGGTTCACATGCGATAAGTCGAAGGCCGCCGCGAGGGAGCCATTAAACGAGGTTCCGCTGGCGTCGATAAATCTTCCCGTCGCGTCGGTCAGGCGCACGGTTGAAAAACTATAGAAAGGCTGAACGGTGCCTCCCGTGCGGTCAAGAACGACCCTTCCCGCGCTATCCCCGACCGATAAGTCGGTGGGGGCGCCGGTGGAGACGGCCCACTGCTGAGGGAAAACTTTGGCAATTCGAATCGGCGTAGCCGGAGTGACATCGCTGCCCACGTGGGTCCGGATCAGCACGTCACGTTCGGTCTGGCCACCCCACCAAGCGTCATCAATCGGGAACACCAGACCGCGCCCGGGGACGAGCTTGGCCCCAGATAGGGGCGTGAAATTGGTCTTGTCGTAGCTCACTTCCCAGCCCCAACTGAGCGGCCGCACGAACAGATCGCGACTCTCGGGAGCGAGCGGGATGGTCGCTTCCTTGTTCAGAGCGACGATGTCTTGCTTTGCGTAACGGAGAGAGAACGGCTTGTGAACCGCGTTTTTGTCGTAGGCGGGATGAAAGACCAGGGCAGCGACCGAATTATCTTTCGTCTCCGGCACTCGCTCCGTAACCAGGTCCATCCAGTTCTCGTCGGGCGCTTGGGTCGGATCCATTTCCGCTGCCGAAGCGGGAATGAAAGAGACCTTCAGGTCAGCCCGAGGCTTGATAAGAACGTGGATGAGATCACTCACCAGTCCGAGCCAGTCGGCCACCGGTGTGGGCAACTGGTTCTGAAGAATACGAGCACTCGCGGTTGGGTCGTCGGGGTTGGTTCGGAGCTGGTTGAGAACGCCCATGCCCGCGTCGAGGCCTCGCTGCAAATCACCAGGCGTGGTCGACTGGGCGTTGGGATCGACGTTGTAACCGAGATCCGCATCCAGCATCGCGAGACGGTTGTGGAGAATTCCCGGATCGTTGTCTGACTTCAGACCAAGTGAGGCATAGGCGGTCAGGAATTTTAGAAGCCGACTCTGCTGCGAATAGGTGCTCTCGAAAATCGCGGAGGCCGAGACAATCTGCTCGCTCGACACATCCAGCGCTTTCTGAATCGCGATGCCCACCCGATTGTCTTTCTTGCGGTTGAGGACGAGAAAGAAGAGGGGCACTACGTCGCCGGTCGGAACCGTACCGGCCAGGATGGGGTGGGTCTTCCACTTCTTGTCCCACAGATTCCACGACTGAACCTTCACCTTCTGTCCCGCCGAGAGGTAGGCGGTCACGAGTGTCCAATCTTTGGTGAGCTTGTCTCCGACTCGCACTTCGATCGAATCCTTCGGTTGCAGCGCGGGCAGGCGCAGAAGAGAGGCCTGGTCGCTTTCGCTGCCCGCACGGCGAACCATGATCGATACCGGGAATCGCCGCAATGGTGCGGTGGGATCCTCGGGTGTCGTCGACTGGGCCGCCTGGAACATCGGCTCTGTGGCTCTCAAACCCGGCGAAGTAGCCACGATTGAGTTAGGGCCGAAGGTCGTAGAGACGATTAACGCTGAAGCAATAAGAACCGACATGGGGATTCGTCGCCCGAAGGCGTTCACATTTGAAGACGAATAAATCGCCCGTAGGTGTCGCGATTAGTATGAATTGGGTTAGCGGCCGAAGAATCCCATGATGATTCGGATGATCATCGACCAGATCCACAAAGACCAAATGGGTCGCGTCCCCATCGAATTCGCCGCCCCACGAACACCCCGAGATGCATCGTGAATGATCCCGGTGAATCGGACGGGAACCTTGTTCCGCGCGCACTCACGACAGCGCACGCCGTTCGCGCCTACGATCATGCAACGATCGCAGATCGGCTTCTCGCATCGGCCACAGGTGACCCGCGTGGTGACCTTCTTGTGCTTCCAGCAGTAATTGAGGCCGTCTTCGCCCGCGTTGATTGCAGCCGCGACCGGAACAAACTTTGCGCCGCAGGACGGGCAGAATTTGACGTTTGAGTCTGCCTCAGCACCACAAGATGAACACCGTGCCACGGCGAACATGATACTACGGAGCCGAACTACTCTCCGCCAGGGCCAGAAGTTACTTCCCAGGAGTGCGATTTCTGAAGGTCGCGGTAAGCGTTTGGATAAGTCTTCCGAATCCAGGAACGGAGATCAAGACCGCCTGATGTCTTTCGGTAAAGGTTGAAAAAGTCATCCATCGCCTCCGTGCCAAACACCCCGAAGTGACCATACCGCCACGTGAGTTGGTCGGACTCAGCGTGGTCCAAATCGGCACCGGGCTGAAGCGCCACGTAAAGCGTCGACACGAGGCCGGTCCGATCGGAGCCCGCTTTGCAGTGCACGAGAATCGGTTTTGGTAGCTGGTCGAAGTCCATCAGGAGCTTGTCGAGTTCCTTAGGTTCTGGGAGTCGATGGGCACTCATTGAGACGTCCGCGTGAGCGACCGACAACTTCTTGCACACCCCTAGTTCGGAGATGTAGTAGCCGGAGTCGGGGGATGCGCCACGAAGATTGATGACGCTCGCGATGTGATCCTTCTTAATCTCATTTTCGAGCGTTCCGGAGGTCAACTGAGCGCTCCGATAAAGCGCGTTCGGGACAACCGGGTGAATGTTCCCGCCGTAGACGCCGATGTAGAACAGGAAGGCGTTCAGAGCGACGAGGAAAGGCAGACCGATGAGCAGAACTCGCTTTCGCCGGTTCGGTCGCTTCGCCACCTTCAGAGGTTACCTTGCCGGTTCCTACGAATCCTTCTGTCCCTCCGTGCCGTAAACTCTGTTACATGATTCTTAGAAGCTGCAGAGGTTGGATCGCTATTGGTCTGTGAACCTCAAAGATTGCTACAGCCCACCGTCAAAGATCGGTATTGGTTTCGCTGTCGCGGCGTCTCGTGGGGCAGGACTTGACCGGATTGGCAACTCAGGGGCAAATCGAGGCCGAGGCCAGAGTGTCACGAGAGACTCTCAGCCGATTCGCTCGCCCTAAACTCTACGAGCGATTGGCCGAGTTCGCGAGCATCCTGGCTGGTCTCGCTGCGCTCTGGCCCATCATGCTGCTCTGGACTATCTTCACGATTCGTCCCGACTTGAATCACGGTTCATCTGGCGCGCTTCTGTCGGTGACGCTGATCATTGGTTGCGCCTTCTCGGTGCGGTCATTCACCCAGTACAGCTCTTGGTGCCGCCGCGCGGTGATTCGTCAGGGAGTTTTGGCTTCATTTCATAAATCGGGAAGGCCGATATCCGGTGACTTCGTCGGTGTTGCCTATTCAGAGAGAATCCTGAATCTGTTCCGTGGCGTTGATTGGGATTACGGATTCCTGGAACTGAAGCAAGAAGGACTTCGATTCGAAGGCGAGCGATCCAGCTTCCTGTTGACCCACGATTGCGTGGAGAACACGGACTTGAAGCAATATCGACTTCCTTCGGAGGGCTGGTTCGTTCGTCTCTTCGTCCACTGGAAAGGACCCGAGGAGACAACCGAGTGCTTCAGCGTGTGCTTCCAAGAGTGTGGGGCTCCTAAGCGAATCCGGCACCAACTCACTGAGACTTGGAAGCGGCGCATCGAGGACTGGCGTTGGAACCACATGGGGATTCCGGTCACTCAGGAGCCGGTATTTCCAGTGGACTCGAGCCCAGTCGACAATACGTTGTCGAGACGGAAGCCACTGCCGCCTCGCCTCAACCGAATTGCCTGGATTTGCGCAGTAGTGTCTGCCTTCGGTTTAGCCGCGATGGTCGCGGTTGCGATGTTCTTCTTCTCGATCGACTGGGGAGGAGGCGTGATTCTGGTGATCTTGCTCTACGGACCTTCGATCTTCCGTGTCCTCTTCGCGAAGCTGATAAGCCGGCTAGTAGGTTGAAGTGAAAAGGGTCTTTGGCCAAAAAATGCCAGCGACCCTTAAGGTTTAGTTCTAGAAAAGAGCTGGGAGTTACTCTTCCTCGGCTTCCTTTCTTGGCTTCATGAACGGGAACATCACGACCTCTCGGATATGATCCGAGCCGGTCAGCAACATCGCCATTCGGTCGATGCCGATTCCGCAACCACCGGTAGGAGGCATTCCTGTCTCAAGCGCATAGAGGAACTCCTCGTCCATGGGATGCGCCTCATCGTCGCCCTTCGCCCTCTCATCGAGTTGTTGTTCGAACCTTTCTCGCTGGTCGATGGGATCGTTGATCTCCGAGAAGGCGTTGCACACCTCTCGCCCCAACACGTAGCCCTCGAACCTTCTAGTCATCCTTGGATTGTTCGGATCCTTCTTAGCAAGCGGGGAAGTCTCAATCGGGTAACCGATGAGGAATGTAGGCTCGATCAACGTCGGTTCCACGAAAACTTCGAGCAACTTCTCGATGATTCCGCCGAGGTTGTTCTCCTTTTCCGTAGGAAGACCGACTCGGTGCATTGCCTTCTTGGCCGTGCCGAACTCTTTCAGTTCGTTTCGATCAATTCCAGCATGCTCTTCGATCGCGCCGAGGAGGTCAAGTCTTCGCCACGGCTTGCCGAAATCCAGAGTGATCTCCGGGCCTCCCTCTTCGCGAGCGGGCATGGCGACGATTTGGCTACCAAAGACCTCTGCGGCCACGTGAGAGAACACTTCCTCGACGCGGCGCATCATCGTGTCCAGGTTGCCATACGCCTCGTAGAACTCGAGCATCGTGAACTCGGGGAGGTGGCGATTGCTCACTCCCTCGTTCCGAAACACGCGACCGATCTCGTAGACCGCCGGGATATCGCCGCAGATCAACCGCTTGAGATACAGCTCGAGCGAGATCCGCATCTTGACGTTGATCTCATACGCGTTGTAGTGGGTGTGGAAAGGCCGCGCCGCCGCGCCTCCCGCCTCAAGTTGAAGCATCGGAGTCTCGACCTCGATGTACCCCTGGCTGTCGAAGTACCGTCGCACCGAAGAAGCGATCTTGGAACGATTGATCAACGCCTTTCGGGCATCCGCGTTTGCGATCAGGTCAAGGTGGCGATGACGATATCGTTGATCGACGTCCGAAAGGCCATAGAAAACGACTCCGTCCTTCTCCTTGCCGATCGGCACGTTATGAAGCGCCTTGCTCAGGGGAGTGACCGTATCCACGTGGATCGATTTCTCACCGGTCTTGGTCGTGAACAGCTTGCCGGTCACCCCGACGTGATCGCCGACATCGAGGAGGTTATACAACTCCCAGCCGATCTCGCCAACGTCATCTTTCCGGAAGTAGCCCTGAATCTTGTGGTCCCCATCGCTGAGATGAGCGAAACCCGCCTTACCCATGAGGCGGTAGGAGACCACGCGTCCGGCGAAGGAGACAGGTTTGCCCTCTTCGAAATTGTCCAAAAGGCCTTTAGCCGAATCCGTGCGTTCGAAGGTCTCGACGCGATACGGATCATGGCCAAGCTCGCGCATACGGCCGAGCTTTTGCAGGCGGACTTCACGAAGGGAAGGCTCGTCACTCATTAGGGGGATGAGTTTACTTGAGCCTTGGATGGTCGCGGGACTCTAGGGCGTATTGGGGACCCAGATCCGCCGGTTGGTTCCAGTGATTCGGACCCAGTGGCCAGACGACCGTCGCCTCTTCGTGCTCCGGTTTGTGTTGGAGGTGGTCCTCTTCGTGTTCGCCTTCGGCCCAGTGACAACTCCCGCCGCCGTCATCTTCTTAGGAGGTCCGAGTCCGACCGCCATGGGAATCACGCCGTCGCGCTGAAGCCCGGTGAAGACGGCGGGAGGGAAGAGGACCTGGTCGATCACGTGGACCGTGCCGTTGGAAGTCACCACGTCCTTCGAGAGCACATGGGCGGTTCTGGAAGGCACGCCCCCGGTCAGATTCAATGGGTCGCCTTCGAGCGTGGGCGGAGACTTTAAGATGGCTGCCGAGTCTTCGTGCTCAGTCATCACGTGATACTGGATCACTTTGAGCATCGATTCTCGATTCTTGTTTAGGCTGTCGAGCACTCCTTGAGGAACGTGAGAGAAGGCATCATCGGTCGGGGCGACTATAGTGCATCCCGTGATCGAGTCGCCTTTGAACCACATATCGACGCCAGTCGATTTCGCCAGCCGGACGAATATCTGGAACCGACCGTCCTTTTGGAGAAAGTCCATCATGGTCGGCTTCACTGTCTGAGCGGTTGCGAACTGAAGCGATGCGAGCGCGATCGCTGCGAGTCCATATATCCGTGTGAGTGTTCCTCGTCTCATAGTTGCTTTTCCTCTCTTGAGGCCCTTTCCCCTTATGAGACGTATCGGTAGGTGTGGGGTTCGGTCAGTAGGCCTGTCAGTGATGCGCGTTTTCGGGCGCTGGGATTTCTTCCCAACCGAATCAGAGATTTTCGGGGGCCGATGGCGGCACAATGGACGGGTTTTGTCGGTTGGGTTGGGAACGGAATGATCGAAGGTGTAACCGGGTCGAACGTCTTGACAATGAGCCTTCCGATTATCCATACTTAACGACTGTGCAGGCACT
The DNA here is from genome assembly GCA_903904815.1 of uncultured Armatimonadota bacterium. GTDB lineage: Bacteria > Armatimonadota > Fimbriimonadia > Fimbriimonadales > Fimbriimonadaceae > Fimbriimonas. The sequence continues at coordinate 24,332 of CAIVDU010000073.1, read as the reverse complement.
CGGTGTCTGTATGCATCACGTCAGGAGGCGCGGCTGGGTTCTGTTCGAATTAGGACACACGCAATTGTAAGTTTGCAAGCGCAGTGAGGCCCCCTCGCGTGAAACGATGCGAAGGGGTTTTTTGTTGCCCGCTTGGCCGCAAATCCCTTAGAGAGATGCAAGACAAATGAAGCGATATCGAGGACTGAATGCCAACCGTTAACCAGCTGGTGCGTAAAGGACGCAATGCGCCCAAGGTCAAATCTAAATCTCCGGCGCTCAAGAGCAACCCGTTCAAGCGCGGAGTCTGCACTGTCGTCCGAACGATGACTCCCAAGAAGCCAAACTCGGCTCTCCGAAAGACGGCTCGTGTGCGACTTACCAACGGAATGGAAGTTACCGCTTACATTCCTGGTGAAGGCCACAACCTTCAAGAGCACTCGGTGGTGCTCGTGCGCGGCGGTCGTGTGAAGGACCTGCCGGGCGTGCGCTATCACATCGTTCGAGGAACCCAGCAGACGGCGGGCACCGCTAAGCGAATGCAGGGTCGTTCGAAGTACGGCACGAAGCGACCGAAGCCAGGCCAGGTTCCTGCAAAGGGAGCTCCGGCAAAGGGCGGACGCAAGTAAGGATTTAAACCATGCCAAGAAAAGGACCTGCAGTTAAAAGAATTCCAGTTCCGGACCCGATTTATGGTTCGGAAATGATGACTCGGTTCATCAACCGCATGATGGTTGATGGCAAGAAAGTCACCGCCGAAAAGATTTTTTACGGCGCCATGAAAATCTGTGAAGAGAAAGCCGGAGTACCGGCGGTAGAAGTATTCGACAAGGCGCTTCAAAACGCCATGCCGGCCGTCGAGGTTCGCCCTCGACGTGTTGGTGGTCAGACCTACCAAGTACCCATGGAAGTCCGCCCTGACCGACGACGAACGCTCGCACTGCGATGGCTCATCGCCAACGCACGTAAGAGATCTGGGAAGACGATGATCGATCGTCTCTCGTCGGAATTCATGGACGCTTATAACGGCACTGGTGCCACGATTAAAAAGCGCGAGGACACTCACCGAATGGCAGAGGCAAACAAGGCGTTTGCTCACTACCGTTTCTAACCAAAATAAGGACATCGTATGCCCCGTAGTCACTCTCTAGAATTTGTTCGGAATATCGGTATCGCCGCTCACATCGACGCCGGCAAGACCACCACAACCGAGCGCATCCTCTTCTACACCGGTAAGTCACACAAGATCGGTGAGGTTCACGATGGCGCTGCCACCATGGACTGGATGGAACAGGAGCAGGAGCGGGGTATCACGATCACGTCTGCTGCCACTTCCTGTTTCTGGAAGCGGACGCGATTTGGCTTGTTCCCCAATAACACGGACAACGAGCACAAGATCAACATCATCGATACGCCGGGCCACGTCGACTTTACCGTCGAAGTAGAGCGCTCGCTGCGTGTCCTCGATGGCGCGGTCTGCGTTCTTTGCGCCGTTGGCGGAGTTCAGCCCCAGACCGAAACCGTCTGGCGTCAGATGAACAAGTACAACGTTCCTCGGATCATCTATGTCAATAAGATGGACCGATTGGGCGCTGACTTCTTCACGGTTCTCCAGCGCGTGAAGGATCGCCTCGGCGCGAACGCCGCTCCTATCCAGCTTCCTATCGGAGCTGAGTCGGACTACCTCGGATATGTCGACCTCATTACGATGACGGCTCACGTATACGATACGGACGACGACAAGGGCAAGACGTTCCGTGAGATTCCGATTCCTGCCGAGTTGACTGAGAAGGTTGCTCAGTTCCGGGAGAAGATGCTTGAATCGATCGCCGATTTCGACGACTCGATCATGGAGCGATTCCTGGAAGGCGGCGAAATTTCGGAGCACGAGATTCGCGACGCTCTTCGGAGAGGCACCTTGGCAAACAAGGTTGTGCCGATGATTTCTGGATCGTCCTTTAAGAATAAGGGCGTTCAAGCAATGATCGACGCCGTCGTCGACTTCCTTCCAAGTCCTTTGGACAAGGGATCGGTTAAGGGCGTAGACCCCTACACCGAAGAGGAGTTGATCCGAAATCCTGATGACAAGGAACCGTTTTCGGCCCTCGCGTTCAAGATCATGAGCGACAAATACGTCGGTCGTCTGACCTTCCTCCGCGCCTACTCAGGCGTTCTGAAGAAGGGAACGGCGGTCACAGTTGCTTATCGCGATCCGCAGACGAACGATTTCCGAACTCGAACGCAACGAATTGGCCGAATTCTGGAAATGCATGCGAACGCCCGAAAGGACATCGATGAGGTGTACGCGGGAGAGATCGTAGGCGTTATTGGACTTGACGACGTGAACACCGGTCACACGGTTTGCGACGACGACAAGCACATCGCCCTTGAGAGCATCAAGTTCCCAGAGCCGGTTATTCAGATCGCGATCGAGCCTAAGAGCCGAGCCGACCAGGAGAAGCTTGGATCGTCCCTTCAGCGCCTAGCGCAGGAGGACCCGACCTTCCGAGTCCATACGGACCAGGAGAGCGGACAGACGATCATTGCTGGAATGGGCGAGCTTCACCTCGAGATCATCGTGGACCGACTCAACCGAGAGTTCGGCGTTCAGGCAAACCAGGGCAAGCCTCAGGTCGCTTACCGAGAAACGGTACGCATCAAGGCCAAGGCCGAAGGACGATTTATTCGACAGACAGGTGGTTCCGGTCAGTACGGCCACTGTTGGATCGAAATGGAACCACTACCGGCAGGCTCGGGCTTCGTGTTCGAGAACAAGGTTGTGGGTGGATCTATTCCTAAGGAGTACATCCCCGCTTGTGAAAAGGGTATCCGAGAGGGCCTCATCGCTGGCGTGTTGGCGGGCTATCCCGTTGTGGACATCAAGGTGTCCTTGACGGAAGGTTCGTACCACGAAGTCGACTCGAACGAAAACGCGTTCAAGCAGGCTGGTCTCATCGCATTCCGTGAGGCGATGAAGAAGTGCAACCCGGTTCTTAAGGAGCCGATCATGCACGTCGAGGTTACGACTCCGGAAGGAAACGTGGGAGACGTTGTTGGCGACATCAACAGCCGACGCGGACGAATCGAAGGAATGGAGCCAGCGATGGGCGGAGTGACAGTTGTCAACTCGCACGTCCCTCTCTCCGAAATGTTTGGATACGTTACGACTCTAAGGTCTTTGACCCAAGGTCGAGCGCAGCCGAACGTGACCCCCTCGCACTACGAGGAGGTCCCGAACAACATCGCCGCGGAAATTACCGCAAAGGCGTCGGGCCGCTAACCAGCGGTCCGCCCCGCCAGGCGGACATAATTTACTAGGGAGCAATTGAAAAATGGCACGAGCTAAATTTGAGAGAAAAAAGCCGCACGTCAACATCGGCACTATTGGCCACGTTGACCACGGAAAGACTTCATTGACCGCGGCGATCACCGGCGTTCTCGCCCAGAAAGGTCTCGCTAAGAAGGTCAACTACGACGAAATTGACAACGCGCCCGAAGAAAAGGCACGTGGTATTACCATCAATATCTCCCACCAGGAGTATGAGACGGATACCCGCCACTACGCGCACGTTGACTGTCCCGGACACGCGGACTTCATCAAGAACATGATCACCGGTGCTGCCCAGATGGACGGCGCTATCCTGGTTGTGTCTGCGACTGACGGTCCGATGCCCCAGACTCGCGAGCACATCCTGCTCGCTCGTCAGGTTGGCGTTCCTCACATCGTGGTGTTCATCAACAAGGTTGACCTCGTTGACGATCCTGAGCTCATCGAGCTCGTCGAAATGGAAGTTCGAGACCTGCTCAGCAAGTACGGATTCCCTGGCGACGACACCCCGATCATCAAGGGTTCGGCAGTCAAGGTTATCGACCAGCTCGCTGCTGGCACGCTGGACCTGAGCAACGAGTACGTCAAGGCCGTTCTGGACCTGATGGACAGCGTTGACAGCTTCATTCCGACTCCTGAGCGCGACAAGGACAAGCCATTCCTGATGGCTGTCGAAGACGTGTTCACGATCACCGGACGAGGCACGGTTGCTACCGGTCGTGTCGAGCGCGGCCAGCTCAAGTCGATGGAAGAGGTTGAGATCATCGGTCTCTCCGAAGCGCCTAAGAAGACGGTCTGCACCGGAATTGAAATGTTCCGCAAGTCCCTCGACTACTGCGAAGCGGGCGACAACGTCGGTCTTCTTCTCCGAGGCGTGGATCGAAACTCGATCGAGCGTGGTCAGGTTGTTGCCAAGCCGGGAACGATCAAGCCCCACACCACCTTCAAGGCAGAGGTTTACGTTCTGTCGAAGGATGAGGGAGGACGGCACACGCCGTTCGTCACCGGATACCGACCTCAGTTCTTCTTCCGAACGACTGACGTTACCGGAACTCTCAGCCTGCCGGACGGCGTCGAGATGGTCATGCCGGGTGATAACATCACCATGCAGATCGAGCTCATCGCTACGGTTGCTATGGAGCAGGGCTCCAAGTTCGCTATCCGAGAGGGTGGCCGAACGGTCGGTGCTGGAACCATCACCGAAATCATCGTCTAAGACGCGGTGATACGAAGAGACCCCGCATCCTTTTTTGGATGCGGGGTCTTTTTGTTTTTGACCCTCCAGCAGTTCTTGGTTGCGGATTAAGACCGAGCCAGGCTCAGGCTTGTAATGCCTCGGTGAGTTCGTCTAGATAGGGAAGATAACCCTTACGCCGCCCCACGGAAGAGGAATAGATAGGCTGGCGTACCTGAGCCGTACTTGCGGTCGTGACGATTCGGTCTGACTCGTGGAATTCCAGGCATGCGTCGTCCCAGGGAAGCCCGATGAAGGCGATCATTCGCTTCATCTCTTTTTTCGGGTTCGAAACCAGCGATTCGTAGTCAACCTCTAAAATACTTCCGGGCATGAGCACGATTCGCCAATGGTCCATGATCCGCTCGTAAGCGCGATAGTAGTTCCCCAAATCAGTCAGGTTGTAGCTGAATTCTTGAGTCTGAGTGAATAACTTGGAATAGAGTGAGATGCAAGTGTCCACCGGGCTCCTTCGAACGTGGATGATACGGGCATTAGGAAGCGCTTTTGGAATGAATCCCAGAAAGAAGAAATTGGATGGGAGTTTGTCGATCGCGCGCTGGGCGTCGTCTGCGTCCGAGGCTATGTTCTGCAGGTAGTCGACGCCGATCTTGGTAAAGTCTTCTTCAGTCAACGGAACGTTCGAAAGTGCGGTCTCATTCATGAACTTTGCGATCGCATGTTGGAAGTCGAGCCTTTCTCCGAGTGGGACCGCGTCGGGATGACTGGCCAGAATTTGTTCCACAAGGGTGGTGCCAGAGCGGGGCATACCGACCACGAATACTGGGAGACTGGATATAGTTTCTCTCGTTGCAGCTGAGGGAGGTTGTACGCCGGGGAAGTAACCGATCATTCGATCGACCAGTTCGTTCACACTATTGCGATCGTAAACGAAAGTGGACCGCTTTCGTTGGTTAGCCAGATGGAAGTGGCCAATGGCCCTTTCATACTCTTTCAGGTCGTCAAACGCTTTGCCGAGGGCAAAGTGGATCTCGATGAAGTCGCACTCCGGAAGATCTGCCGATTCCGACAGTGCGAGCATGTGCAGCAGGTGCGGATCCTCTTCCTGGTACCGGTGGAGATCGGCTTTTGATCGATGGTAGGCCCCACAAGCTGGTGCGTGCTCGATGGCTTGGTCAAAAGCCTCTTCGGCCTCTGCAGATTTGCCTTGCTCGAGCAGTATGTTGCCAAGGGAGAACCATAAGACCGCATTGTTTGGGTCCAGTTCCAGGCCGTGCTGCAGGGCGGACTCCGCTTCGTAGTGGATCTTTTGCCCGCGAAGAGTATCGCAATAGATCTTTAGGACATCCGACGAAGCAAAAATGTCGAGCTGCCCCATTGCGCACGCGGCGTCCGCATACAATTCCAGCTCGTTCAGAATGGCCCCTAGGTGTGCGGTCATCGTAGCTGAACTGTTGTCTAACTCTGTTGCGATCTGTGCGTGAGGCAGGGCATCGTGTAAGCGGCCGGCGCCACGCAAAGCGACCGCAAAATTGTAGTGATACTGAGCGGTGTCTGGGGCAAGAATGACCGCTCGCTCAAGGACGAGGGCCGCATCATCAGGCTTTCCTTGCTCAATAAGAATCGCCCCAAGATCGTTCCAAGCCTCCGCATTGTCGGGCTCCAATTCGATGAGCGTCTGGAAGAATCGTGTCGCTTCTCTCGCTTTTTTCAGCTTCCATGCCGCCTTTCCCGCAGCTGACAGGATCACAGGTTGAGGGGGCTCAATTTTGAGTGCCTTTTCAAAAGCATCGAGTGACTCTTGCCAGTTTTCGAGAGCAGCATATGTCGTGCCAAGTAGGCTCCAGGGAAGCCCGAGGTCGGGGCACTGGTCGCACCATGTGCGAAGGTGGGGTATCGCCTCTGCGTACTGCTGGGCGGATAGGAGTTCTCGAGATCTCAGCTCGCTGGCTGGATCGTACGTTGAATTGGTCTTAATCATTCCTCTACCAAAAATTCATTACAAGGCTTGTCGCTGCCGCAAACCAATTCACGGATCGAGCCGAAGCCAGATCTTCTCATAAGCCTGGGGCAAAGCCCCACACAGGAATTCGCGAAGCATCTCAGGACTAGGAGTCCTCGTACCTCTACTTCGATTATTGGGTTTGATAGTTGAGACTGAAGGGTAAACGAAAGGTATAATGTCAAGTCGCCCGAGAGGTGGCGGCGTCAGGCCTTGACGCTGGGAATTCTCGGGCCGAGTAACAAAACATGGCAGGCATTAAAGTTCGCATTCGACTTCGCGCTTACGATCACCGGATCATCGACCAATCGGCTGAGAAAATCACCGAGACGGCAAAGCGCACCGGCGCCCGAGTATCGGGTCCCGTTCCTCTTCCGACGCACCTCCGACGCTTCTGCGTTATCCGAGGCCCGCACATCGACAAGGAGTCGATGGAGCACTTCGAGCTTCGAACGCACAATCGCTTGATCGATATTCTCGAGCCAACAAACAAGACGATCGACGCTCTGATGCGTCTCGATCTCCCCAGCGGCGTCGACATCGAAATCAAGAGCGCGTAAACTTACCAACCCTTTCAAAAGGGCTGCCTCGATTGAGGCAGCCCTTTTTTGCTTTAAGTTTTGTGTCCGCAGTCACCTGGTGGTCGCTAGTTCTTGCCTCAGCGCACATCGTTTACCCCTAGAGATTGTCGCGGGAAGCTTGCCGTAAATGCCGATTGTTAGGCGTCACTGCTTTGCCTACGCGAGTGTTGCGTTGGGACTAGTCCTCTTTGAGTGCTGCGGCTTAGGAAGGGTTGTATTGAGTGATGCAGAGAAAATGCTAAATCTGCAAACCATATGGAGTGCGCTCGCTTGAGAGCGCTTTGATCAGCACGGCTAGACGTGCGTGGAGCGTTAGAGGCACCAGTAGATTTAAATGAAGCTTTGGATCCGTATGTAGACCGTGGCACACGGGCGTTCCCGATTCCGCTCCGCTCCATTTCCCCCGCTACGCTCGGCGGGATCGGGAGCCGAGCCACCCTGATCAGAGAGGCGTTAAGCCGCCGCAGTCCACACAGCCACTAAATGCTCGTCCGAAGCTCCCAATCCAACACTCTCCTTGACCGCGATTTCGATATCGGCTTCAAGACCGCCGTGCTCCACGCTATAGGCATCTCGTGCAGTTTTGGAGACATCCAATGCACTACCCTCTAAAGCAGAACCACATACATGTATATGGTTATTGAATGGTTATGTAAAAAATCTCAATGATGTGAAATAAATACAGCTGAATTGTTGGAGAATGTGTTTGAGGCGTTGGAGTGGCTTAGGGGACGCGTGTTCTGAATGACCTCAGCAGATCTGTGAGGCTTCGGAATGAAAAAACTTTCAATGCAGATGATCGGTGTCGGGGCGGCGCTTGGACTGGGTAGCGTTGCCGTAGCCCAGACCACGATAAACGGAACCTACGTCGGCGCGGCAGGTAGTAGCGGTGGATCTGGATTCAATGGCGCCAGGGGATACGATGGCGCATGGGGTTACAACGGTTACTACGGTGGCGATGGCGGGAGCGCCTTCTTCGGAGATGGTGGCAATGGTGGCAACGGAGGCAATGGCGGCAACGGGCAAAAAGGTGGTAGGGGTAGCGACGGTGGCTCGGGGCAAAATGGGACCCAGGGCGCGGACGGACTAGACCTCTCCTTTTCCAACCTCCTAATCACAGGAGGTTATTACCAGGGGGGTAACGGCGGAAATGGTGGCAACGGCGGCTATGGTGGCTGGGGTGGTCTGGGAGGCTTTGGTGGACGTGGCGGAGACGGAGGAAACGGAGGAAACACCGTCTTCGGTCGGGGCGGAAATGCAGGAAACGGCGGAGCCGGAGGTTCGAGCGGCCAAGGCGGTGACGGTGGCAACGGTGGAAATGGAGGAAGTGGGGGCGCTGGCGGAAATGGCCTCAACCTCTACGCTGACCTGGTGACGATCACTGGTGGACAGTTCCTCGGAGCTTTCGGTGGGAGCAGGGGTTACGGCGGTGGTGGCGGCGGAACTTCCTGGTACATCAACGGTGGTGGCGGAGGAAACGCGGGGTATGCCGGTAGCGGCATTGCCGGAAACGGATCCAGTGGTCACTCCGGAAACCCGGGTAACGGTGGCTTTGCAGGCACCACAGGCTACTATGGCCAAAACGGATTTTATGGGGGAGACGGGTACGGCATCGTCGACAACGCGAGCAGCATCACCTTCGTTGGCACGGGTTTCTACTGGAACGGTTACAACTTGTGGGGCACTCTTGAAGACGGCGAGTTTTTCAGCACGACGGTGCTCGTAGAAAACGGGGGCACCCTGAACTTTGCCGCTCCTCCCCCTCCCCCTCCTCCTCCAACTCCAGAGCCAGCGTCGTGTCTCGCGCTTGGATTGCCAGCGCTTGCATTGATTTTGGGACGCAGGGGACGACGTTAGAGTGGGCTGGCGCTTGCAAAACTTGAAATGTGTGAGTGGTCAAAACACCTCGTATGCGGAGGGTACGAGGTGTTTTTAGGTTGCCACAGTGTGATTAATGCTTCGAATTCAGCCAGCCGTTGTCGTCGAGCCAGTCAGCCAAGCGCTGAGGCCAACTATTGACGACCTTCTTCTTCGATCGATCTCCCATGTTGAAGCCGTGACCACCCGTGCTGAGCACGTGCATTTCGTAAGGCAGATGGGCCGCTCGATACTTTTGCGCGATGTTCAATATCACGGCGACGTGGTCATCGTCCTGCGCGCAGAGGAGGAAGGCGGGAGGTGAATCAGCGGGGAGTTGGTCTGGAATTCCCAGAGGTCCGGGGTAGATCCAAGCAGCAAAGTTTGGCCTCGCGTCTTCCTTCTCGATCGGGTCCGCCGCCGAAGGATCTCCGGCCGTCGGCGTGAAGGCGGCTAAATTGAGGTTTTCTCCGCCCGCCGAGAATCCGATAAACCCAATTCGTTTTGGATCTACTCCCCACTCGGAAGCTTGGGATCGCACGAGCCTCATCGCCCTAAACGTGTCTGCCCGAGTGTCTTTCTCGAACGTAAGCCCAGATCCCTTCTCCCTGAACAGCCGGTATCGAAGCACAAACGCGGTGATTCCCAGCGAGTTTAGGTATTTGGCTGGTTGAGTGCCCTCCGCATCGACTACGAGTTCACTGTGACCGCCTCCCGGGGCGAGAATCACGGCTGTACCGTTCGCACTCCCTGCCGGAGGAGCATATACCGTAAGAGAAGGGTTGTAAATGTTCGCGATCGACCATGGATGGGGCCGCGTCTCCGGTTCGTCCTTTCGACTCTCGGAACCCGGAGCGCCATTGGGCCAAAGGTGGATCACAGGGGCGTTTTGCGCCGTCGCCGACATGAGAAGCATCGCCGCTAACACAGTCATAGCGGGACGCTACCCGATTCGGTCAGAAACTTGATCTAGTGGGCACCGCCTTGGAGGCTTAAGTATTTATATTGAAAAATCACTGTGTTGCTGATAAGTATGCGGTTAGCACCAATTACAGGTTCAAATTAACCCGGTAGAGATGCCATTTACGGCCCTTCCATGAGGCGTGTACCTTGATTTTCGTCAAGGAAAGATTTATGAAGAAGAGCCTTATTCTTATCGCATGCGCCGTCTCCGGAGTTGCCTCCGCTCAGAACATTGTCACCAACGGTGACTTCTCTCACGACGCTTACACCGTGGGTGGTTACAACGAGCTTAGCAGCTTGTACGGATGGAACCTGGTAGGCAACGACGTCGCTGGCATTGGCAAGAGCTATCTCGGCGCTCCGAACCAAGAGATCGACTTGAGCGGTAGCTACGACGGTGGCGGAACGGGCATCTCCCAGACCCTGAACACGCAGGTTGGCAAGACTTACAACCTCTCCTTCGACGTGTACACGGGTGGCGGCTACGGCTATGCCGGTGGCGTGGACGTTCTCGTCGGCGGATCGCAGCTCGGTACAAACCTCCAGGGCCTGTTCAACGCGAACCCTTCAACCGACCGTAAGGCTTACAGCTACTCTTTTACCGCCTCGAGCGCAACCACAGACCTGAAGTTCATGGACAACAATGGTTTCGTGAGCCATGTCGGGAACGTGAACTGCCAGGCGGTTCCTGAGCCTGCATCCATGCTCGGACTCGGCCTTCCTTTGGCTGGCCTGCTTCGGCGACGCTTCAAGAAGTAATCGCTCAGTCTCCACTCCTCTCTGATCGATTGCGATATTGGGGGCGACCATTCGAAAGAATGGTCGCTCTCATTTTTCGTTTAGACATGCCGACGACGCGATGAGTTTCAGAAAATCGCGAATCTGAGTGAAATATGAAGAATAAAAAATTGCTTTATGGATAGCAATAAATAATAGTGTACGATGCCTTTGTACATTAGATTTCTGGAAAGGAAATGAACACACTCAACCTCGTAAAAAGCAGTCTCCTCGTCACCGCCTTAGCTGTCGCAAGTCTCGCCAGTGCGCAGAACCTCGTCACTAACGGCGATTTCTCCCACGACGCCTATCCCGCCAACGGCTACACCTCGATCAGCTCTCTTTATGGCTGGAACTTCGTCGGTACCGACCTCGTGGGAGTCGGCACCGGATATCTCGGCTCTCCTTCTCAGGAGATTGATCTCAGTGGCGCTGCGGATCATGGCGGCACTGGTATCGTCCAGAACTTAGCCACTCACGCAGGTTCCCAATACAATCTCTCGTTTTCCGTCTACACCGGAGGCGGTACTGGAAATTCTGGTGGAGTGGATCTGTATGTGAACGGATTCCAACTTGGCACTGATCTTCAAGGGCTTTTAACCCCAACACCGGCGCTTGACCGTGCGACCTACACCTACACGTTCACGGCTACGAGCCCTTCGACCTCCTTGAACTTCATGGACAACAATGGCAACGTTAGCCACGTAGGCAATGTCGTTGCCCAAGCGGTTCCTGAGCCAGCATCTTTCCTCGCTTTGGGAGTTCCTCTGGCACTTCTTTTCAAGCGACGTTCGAAGAAATAATCCGCACAGCACAAACCTATATGGTTTAGCCGTCAACTCAAAGGGCGATCTTTCGGATGAAGGATCGCCCATCGTCATGCTTCAGGCAGATCTTCAGCCCGATTTCGGACGATTGAGCGGAAATTGACTCTATTCAATCGTCAAGAACCGATCAGCCCAAAACCGAATCGTCGAAGCTATCTACAACGCCGGGACGCAAAGCTGACGTCGGCATGGGCCGATAGGAATTCCATTCGTAGTGCAGTGAGCCCCCTAGCGACTTATCCACATTCTTTAAGGTATCATCCGTTCTTGTGGCTGACCCATGCCTAGCGTGGGCGGTCTTATGGCGCTTCAAAGGCGGCACACCAGCGCGACCCGACCAGGGCAACGCGGGACAAGCTTCGGCTTGACGAGATGGTGAGCAGGCCAGGGGAAGCGAAGGAGAACGAATGCTTCCAGGAATCCTGGGCACGAAAATTGGCATGACGCACCTCTTCACGGAAGAGGGCAAGATGATTCCGGTAACAGTCATTCAGGCTGGCCCGGTTTACGTAACGCAGATCAAAACTGAAGCGACCGACGGCTACTCTGCCGTGCAGGTTGGTTTCGGCGACGCGAAGGAAAAGAAGTTGACCTTCCCCAAGCACGGCCACCTCAAGAAGGCTGGTTTGGGCAAGAATCTGCGAACTCTGAAGGAGTTCCGCGTGGACTCGACAGACGGGGTTAGCCTCGGCCAAGAGTTCAATGTCTCGCTCTTCGAAGAAGGCGAGAAGATTGCGGTTACCGGCAAGAGCAAAGGTCGCGGATTCGCGGGTGGTGTCAAGCGATACCACTTTAAGGGTCAGCACATGACTCACGGCTACATGACGCACCGACGTCCGCTGTCCAGTGGCGCCACTGGCCCTCAGCGCGTTTTCAAGGGTGTTAAGAAGCCAGGTCACTTGGGTGATGCGCAGATTACGCAGAAGGGCCTTAAGGTCGTTCGAGTGGATGCTGAGCGGAACCTGATTCTCGTCGATGGCAGCGTCCCGGGTCCGAACGGCGCGTTTGTCGTGATCAAGAAGTCGAGTAGGTAAACCGATGGCAAAGATCGATATTAAAGGAAAAGACGGAAAGTCCGTCGGCTCTTTGGAGCTGAGCGAAAAGCTCGCGTCGGCTACGGCCAGTAAGGTGAGCATTCACCGAACGGTCGTCTCCGAGGAATCGGCTGCTCGACAGGGAACGCAGTCCGCAAAGACCCGATCCGAGGTCAGAGGCGGTGGTCGCAAGCCCTACAAGCAGAAGAAGACGGGTAACGCCCGACAGGGTTCGATCAACTCGCCTCACTACCGACATGGTGGTATGGCGCTGGCAGTCAAGCCTCGCGACTACGACAAGAAGGTCAACCGACGCGAGCGACGCGCATCGATTCTGGCGGCTTTGGCCGAGCAGATCTCTGCCGGCAACGTCAGCGTGGTTGAAAATCTCTCGTTCACCACTCCGAAGACGAAGGATGCCGTGGCATTCCTCACCGCTCTCGGTCTTGGTAGTCAGCGACGAGTGCTCGTGATCACTCCTGAGTACGACCCGATCGCATTCAAGTCGTTCCGAAATCTGCCGGACGTCACCGTTCGCACCGCTCCTACCGGCAAGACAGCCGAGGGCGAGACTGCGATCAAGACGGTAGCGTTCTCGACTCGCGACGTGATGGTGGCGCACAAGATCGTGATTGCACGCGATGCCCTCGCTCGCATTGAGGAGGTCTGGGCTAAGTGAAAGACCCGCACGCAATTATCATCCGACCGCACATCACCGAGAAGAGCGTTGCTCTGTCCTACGGCGATCCGAACATCCGCGAAGAAACCCAGCTTGTTAGGAAGTACACGTTCATCGTAGCGAGAGACGCCAACAAGATTGAGATCAAAAGCGCGATTGAAGCGATCTACAACACCGGCAAGAAGGCCGATCAAGCCATCAAGGTCGACGCCGTTCGAACCATCAAGGTTCTCGGCAAGCTGAAGAAGCGCGGTTTCAAGAAGCCGGGCTACGAGCCAGACCAGAAGAAGGCGATCATCACACTCGCGAAGGGCCAGTTGCTCGAGGATTACGGAGTCTAAAATGCCAACAAAAAAGACAAATCCGACTTCGCCTGGGCGACGCCACGCGGTTGTAGCCACTTACAGTGAAGTCACCACATGTACGCCGGAAAAGACGCTTACCCGCGGTAAGTCTAAAACCGGTGGTCGAAACAACTTCGGTCGCATCACGTCGTTCAACAAGGGCGGCGGAAACAAGCGACGATACCGAATCATCGACTTCAAGCGAGACAAAGATGGCGTAGACGCGCTCGTCGCAACGGTCGAATATGACCCGAACCGAACCTGCCGCATCTGCTTGCTTCACTACACCGATGGTGAGAAGCGATACATCCTCGCTCCGAAGAATCTCGAGGTCGGTACCCGAGTTCAGAGCGGACCTGAGGCAGACATTCTGCCCGGCAACGCTCTTCCTCTCAAGAACATCCCTCTCGGTACGCTCGTTCACAACATCGAGCTCCAACCGAAGAGGGGCGGCCAGATGGTTCGCTCCGCTGGCACGTCGGCTCAGGTAATGGCTAAGGAAGGCGCTTATGTGACCCTCCGGCTCCCGAGCGGTGAAATGAGAATGGTCCACAACACCTGCCGCGCTACGGTTGGCGAAGTGGGTAACGCCGAGCACGAGAACGAAGCGCTCGGTAAGGCCGGAAAGGCCCGTGGCCTCGGACGTCGCATGCACGTTCGTGGCGTTGTAAAGTCTCCTCGCGACCACCCACACGGTGGTGGTGAAGCGAAGTCCCCGGTCGGCCGTAAGAAGGGCCCCGTGGACCGCTGGGGCAATAAAGCCCTCGGCCAGAAGACTCGCCACAACAAGCGCACGAATAAGTTCATCGTGCGTCGGAGGAACGACTAAGCCAACCGCAAGCGATAAGCGGCAAGTCTTAAGCTTCGGCTCCAGATTTGCCGCTTGTGGTTGGTTAAGTGCACTGCCCGCCTAGTCAAGGCGACGGTTAACACAAAAGAGAAACATGAGTAGAAGTTTAAAGAAGGGTTACTTCGTTGACGATCACCTCGTCAAGAAGGTCAATAATCTGAACGCAAAGGACGAAAAGCGGCTGATCAAAACTTGGAGCCGCCGATCGACGATCATTCCCGATTTCATCGGGCACACCTTTGCCGTTCATGACGGTCGTAAGCACGTTCCGGTTTTCGTTACTGAGAACATGATCGGTCACAAGCTCGGTGAGTTCGCTCCCACCCGTACCTATAAGGGTCACGGTGGTGGACTTCCTGATAGGGGGACCAAACTGCGCTGACAAGAGGATAACGGTCTCCGAATAGGCTTAAGGGAAGCAGTTCCAAGTGTCTATTCCAGGATCGAGAATCTTTTTGTCGGGGTAAAATAAGCGGCTTAGCAGCAGCTTAGGGAAACCACGATGGAAGTAAAAGCAACCGCAAAATACATCAGGGTGCAACCACGCAAGGTCCGCATTATCGCGGACGAAGTGCGGGGTACGAACGCGCTGCACACGGCATCGCTTCTTCGCTACCACACGAGCAAGAGCGCGCATGCGCTCCACAAGGTGCTCGTTTCAGCGATCGCGAATGCACAGGAGAACCACAACCTGTCGCCGGAAGGACTACGAATTAGCGCCATCCTCGTTGACGAGGGTCCTCGACTCAAGCGCATGCAGGCTCGAGCAATGGGACGTGGCAATCGCATTATCAAGAAGACCAGCCATATCACGGTTGTCGTGGAAGACTACGAAGTAGCTCGACCAGTGCGACCTCATGGCACGAAGGCGAAGCCTAGGCCGACCCTTGGTCAACCCGCAAAAGGCAAGAAGGCTCCGGCAGCAGCTGCTCCGGTAGTCGAAGAGCCAGTGGCCGAAGTGATCGAAGAGGTCACGCCGGTTGAAGAGGTCGTAGCAGAGGTGGCTGACGCCGCCGAAGTTACGGAGACTCCGACAGTAGAGCCGACTGCAGAAGCAGAAGTGGCCGCGACCGACGAGGCCCCCGCCTCCGACGATCAGGGAGCAGAGTAACTTATGGGTCAGAAGATTCATCCAGTCGGCTTCCGAGTCGGCGTCATTCGCGGCTTCGACAGCCACTGGTACTACAACAAAAAGGGATACGGCATCGCCCTCTTGCAGGACGATAAGATTCGTCGTTTGATCAAGAACCGAACCGGCCTCGGAAACGTTAGCCGTGTCGAGATCGAGCGTGCAGCAAATCGAGTGAAGGTCACCATCTTCACTGCTCGCCCCGGCGCCATCATTGGTCGCGGCGGAAAGGGCATCGATGAGCTCACGGACATCCTCAATCGCCTCGTGCGAGCCGAGGACAAGACGGCCGTCGTCCAGGTCAACGTGACCGAAGTTCGACAGCCTGAACTCGACGCTCAGTTGGTTGCCGAAAACATCGCTGCTCAGCTTGAGAAGCGAATTAGCCACCGACGAGCGATGCGACAGGCAATGACTCGCGTCATGCGAATGAACGGTCGAGGAATTAAGATCCAGGTTTCGGGTCGCCTCGGTGGTTCGGAAATCGCTCGACGTGAGGGAGACAAGGTTGGAAAGGTTCCTCTCCACACCCTCCGAGCCGACATCGATTACGGCACGGCAACTGCGCACACCGTTTACGGAAGCGTGGGAGTCAAGGTCTGGATCTATAAGGGTGAAGTTCTTCCTGAGCGAAGAATGCGACCTGTCGATCAGGATGCCCAGCCGGCGCCTCGCCGACGCGATCGTGGTCCTAGAGAGGATCGTGGTCCTCGCGAAGACCGAGCATTCGGCGCTACTCAGTCAGCTCCACGTGAAGGAGGTCAAGCCTAATGTTGATGCCAAAGCGTGTTAAAGAAGGCCGACGCAAAATGCACCGCGGCCGCATGAAGGGTAAGGCTACTCAGGGTAACCGTATCTCCTTCGGCGAATACGCGATCGTTGCCATGGAACCGGCGTGGATCACTTCCCGCCAGATCGAAGCAGCCCGAATTGCGATGACCCGCCACATTAAGCGTGGTGGAAAAGTCTGGATTCGGATCTTCCCAGATAAGTCCTACACCAAGAAGCCTCTCGAAACCCGTATGGGTAAGGGTAAGGCTCCTGTTGAAGGATGGGTGGCCGTCGTGAAGCCCGGTCGAGTTCTGTTCGAAATGTCAGGACCGGTTGAGGAAGTGGCCAAAGAAGCCATGCGGCTCGCGATCTTCAAGCTCCCTATTCGATGTAAGTTCATGAACAAAGCCGATATGGCTCTGATCCCGAACGCCGACTACGACGAGAGAAACGAAGCGGCTGCCGCCAAAGCTGCCGCCGAAGCGCCAGTCGAGACTCCCGCGGAGGTCGCAGCAGAATGAAAGACACGAAATCTACCGATCTGCGAGAGAAGTCAGTTCCTGAGTTGGAAGAGATGATTCGCCAAGAGCGAGCTAGCCTCTATCTCGCTCGAAGGGACCTCGTCTTCCGACGCATTACAGACACGGCCAGCCTGAAGGTTCGCCGACATAATATCGCCCGAATGATGACCATTATCACCGAGAAGAAGCGAGGGAACGCCTGATGGCAGACGCTCAGGCAATCACCACGCCCGAAACGGCGGAAGACAGAGGACGACGTAAAATCCGAGAGGGAATCGTCGTCTCGAACAAGATGGAGAAGACCGTTGTGGTCGACGTCACTCGCCGAACTCAGCACCCGCTGTACGGCAAGGTCGTTATCCGTTCGAAGAAGTTCAAGGCACACGACATCATCGGATGCGACGAGGGAGACCGAGTCGAGATCATGGAATGTCGCCCCATCAGCCGGGATAAGCACTGGCGCGTCGTCCGGATCCTCGAAAAGGTCAAGTAACAGATGGGTTAGCGGTTGGCTGTGAGCGGTTGGCGGAAGTTTCCGGAGCCGCTAACCGTAGACCGCCGACCGCTAACTCAAAAAAACTTCACGCCTCCCCGGGTCTACCGACCCGAATGGCCTCTGACACAAAGGAAAAGAAATGGTTCAGCAATTTACACGGCTTAAAGTGGCCGACAATAGTGGAGCGCGCGAAGTCATGTGCATCCGCGTTCTTAAGGGCTCGCAGCCTCGATACGGTCGCATCGGCGACGTCATCGTTGCCGCTGTGAAGTCTGCAACTCCGAACATGCCCGTCAAGAAGGGTGATGTCATCCGAGCCGTCGTCGTGCGCACCAAGCGAGCCGTGCGTCGAGTCGATGGTTCCACTCTGCGGTTCGACGACAACGCTTGCGTGGTCATCAACCCAGCGAACATGGAGCCGCGCGGCACGCGCATCTTCGGCCCAGTGGCCCGAGAGCTTCGCGATCGCAACTTCATGAAGATCGTATCGCTCGCTCCGGAGGTTCTCTAACATGCCGACAAAAGCCGAAGTAAAGCGACTGAGCAAAGCGATCAAGCTCAAGATTCGAACGGGCGATAAGGTAGTCATCATCGCCGGAAAGGATCGAGGCGAAATCGGATTCGTGGCCGCTGTCTCCCCTAAGGAGCAGAAGGTCATCGTTCTCAAAGAGAACGAAGAGAATCCCGAGCAGCCCCTTCCTTTGAACGCCGCCATCAAGCACCGAAAGGCAAAGCAGCAGGGCGAGCGATCCGTACGAATCCGAATTCCGGTTCCGATCCACATCAGCAACGTGATGGTTCTGGACCCTGAGACGAATCAGCCAAGCCGAATTGGCCGACGAATCGAAGACGGAAAGAGCGTTCGATACGCAAAGAAGAGCGGGAAAACCATCCCGACCGTAGTGACTCAGGCTCCTAAGGCCTAACACTCCCAAACAGTTTCTGTGTGAATTTGATCTCAAGAGCTCTCATGCTCTTGAGCTCTCGTTTCCCACGAATTACCGAGTCTTGATATATAAGACTCGAGAGCCTGGTCAGCAATCAGGCAAGGAAACAGATCCATGGCACGTAAAAGCAGCGAACCGAGCGGAATTACGCTCTCCACCGGCAAAGGCATTCTGCCTGCGCCACGACTGAAAGCGAAGTACCGCAGCGAGATCAGCCCTAAGCTCAAAGAGCAGTTCGGCTACAAGTCGGTGATGCAGGTTCCTCGACTAGAGAAAATCGTCATCAACATGGGCACGGGCGCCAGCGATAAGGACCCGAAGCACCTCGAGAACTCGATTCGAGACCTCACGCTCATCTCTGGACAAAAGCCGGTCGCTACGATCGCTAAGAAGGCCGTTTCGAACTTTAAGATTCGAGAAGGCATGAAGATCGGATGCAAAGTCACCCTCCGCGGCGACAGCATGTACCACTTCTTCGACCGACTCGCAACGGTGGTTCTGCCCCGAATTCGAGACTTCCAGGGCCTCTCGGCGAAGAGCTTCGACGGTCGAGGCAACTACGCCCTCGGTCTGAAAGAGCAGCTCGTTTTCCCTGAAATCCCTTACGACACCTTCGACCGAATCCGCGGTATGGACATCATCATCGTCACCTCTGCAAAGAATGACGAAGAAGCCCGCGTATTCCTGAAGGCCATGGGCCTCCCGATCCGCGAGAAGTAAGTCTTCTTTAGTGGTCGGTGGTTAGTGGCCAGCGACCAGAGTCAAAAAAGTTGTCTGCGATTATCGCAGGCAACTTTTTTGACTTATTACCCTTTCGGACTAGCCCGACACAGAGTTCATTTGGCTCCAACCGCCACTAGTCACCGGCCACCGGCCACCGGCCACTGACCACCGACCACCGGCCACCGACCACCGACCACTAACCACCGGCCACTGACCACCGACTACAGGCCACTGACCACTAGAACCTAGTCCCTCTTGTAATGGTAGTTATCGATCCAGAACGTGCCCTCGTCGTCTAGGATCAGCTTCTTGTGCATGGTGTCAGGATCGACGGCCTCGCCGTCTACCGTAGTCCATGTGAGCGTCACGATACCGCCGTCAACCTTGTAGGTCCCCGCTGACTTCGCGCCGGTACATTTGAAGTGGAAGTTGCCGTCCTTGAGAAACTCGAGGGTGGCATCCATTTTCTTGACGTGCCACACTCCAAGGATCGAGCCGGTATCTCGACGGGCAAAGTGAAGTCCCGAGATGTCCAGACTCCCGTCGTCGAGCATTCTGCCCTTCATGTGGAGGTTGTCTCCGAAAGACAGCGTGATGTCCTCGCCGTCCATGTCCACACGACCCTCGCGATGGGTCAATCGCTTTCCAATGTTCGTGTCAAACGTGAATTGGTGGGCGTCCGTAATGGCGAGCGATCCTGCCGGAATCGGCTCGCCAGCGAGTTGAGCCAAACTGCGGCTCTCTTCGCTCACAATGAGTCGGTACGAGCCGGACGAAAGGGCGTGCGGCTGAGTATGATCGGTGGTTGAAGCAGAAGCCCACGAATAGGCCGCTGCGATGACGAGCACTGAGATTGAACGGATGTTCATGGGACCTCTTCAAGGATCAAACGGGTTTTTCCCTACTCGATCGATCGACAAACGGGTAGTAATGACAGTTCACATTCAATCGATCATTACCGACCCATCCAACCCATTGACGGATAGATTTGTTCAAGATCGAGGAGGCAAACATGGTTTTGCTATAGATATCGCTAGAATGGCGAGTAGTAAAAATGCTTGGCCATTCGGGACCGGTTCATTAGGATGAAAGTTGACGCTCCGGTGAACCAGCGGGGAACTGCACTGACTTGGACCCTGCGTAAGTGGCGCGCCTTGTTCTCAATCTACTTTCAAGATGGCCTTGCCTACCGTGCCAGCGGCATCATCTGGGTTCTGACTGACCTTACGACCGGGGTTACGATGCCCCTAGTCTGGGCTAGTGCCCAAAAGGCGGGGGCGATCGCCGGGTACCAGACGAGCGATTTTGTCCTCTATTACCTCTGCATGCTCCTCCTGACTGGGTTCATCACCAGCCATCTGATGTGGGACTTGGCCGTCGAAATCAAGGAAGGCGTCTTTTCAACCTCGCTCGTGAGGCCGGTGAGCTTCTATCAGGTCTGCTTCTTCCGAAACATCACGTGGCGATTGATCCGGCCAGCCCTGTTTTTTCCGTTCTTCCTGCTTCTCTTGTTCCTGTACCGACCCTATTTGGGCCACGCGACGGTACACATTACGCCCGCGTTCTTCTTGTCTGTCCTGCTCGGCCATCTGGTTAGTTTCTTCTGGGTGATGGCGGTGGCAATGATCGCTCTGTTCGTACAAGAAGCCCAATCGATCTTCGAGCTCTACTACCTGCCGCTGTTGTTCCTATCCGGACAGCTGTTCCCGGTTGCCGTGCTGCCTCAATGGGCGAGGTCCCTTTCCCAGATTCTTCCGTTCTACTACACCGTTGGCGGTCCCACCGAGATCCTGGTGGGACGAGTCAGCGGTGACGCCGTGAACCACGTGTTGATCATGCAGGTGACGTGGATCTTCGTGAGCTACGTCGTGAGCAAGTTGCTCTGGCGCAAGGGGCTCAAGCACTACTCCGCTGTGGGAATGTAGGAACCAGTCCGTCAAAAGTACAATGGCTAGCGATGGAAGGAAAGAGAGTTCTAGTCACCGGTAGCTCAAGGGGAATCGGAAAAGCGATCGCGCTCCAACTCGCGCAAGACGGTTGGAAGGTCGCCGTTCACTACACTGCCGGCGTCGACGAAGCCAAAGCTACAATCCGAGAGCTGGGGGACGCCGCGGCGGGACTCTACCAAACTGACCTTGCCGATCCAAGTTGCACAACAAGCCTGTTCGACCTCGCCTTGGCCGACGGTCCCATCCACGCTTTAGTCAACAACGCCGGGGTCTATCTCCCTCTCAATTATGCGACCAGCGACGATGCTGCCTTCGAGCAGAACTGGAGCCGCACGTTCGCCATCAACGTGGAATCACCCGCTCGACTGATGCGAGCGGCCGCCAAATACTTTATCGGGCAGGGAAGCGGAGGCAAGGTGCTCAACGTCGCCAGCCGAGTCGGTTTCCGAGGCGAACCCGGGGCCGCCGTCTACGCCGCTTCGAAGGCCGCCTTGATCAACCTGACGCGAAGCCTCGCCGTCGAAATGGCTCCCCATAACATTGGCTTCTTCGGGATCGCACCGGGTTGGGTAGACACCGCCATGAGCCGCGACGGAATGCAGGATCGACTAGCGTCGATTCTTCCCACGATCCCGTTGGGACGCATGGCCTCTCCCGAAGATTGCGCGGCCACCGCCTCCTTTCTGCTGAGCGATGGCGCTGCCTATCTAAGTGGGGTCACCATCGATATCAACGGCGCAAGTTACCTACACTAGTTCCCCAGCCCCACGTAGTCAAAGTTTCCTGCCTGTGGTTTCCGGCAATCGCAGGTTTGGACATGGAGGAACCGCACACAGCCCCTGCGGCCCTTCCGCGTATCATAATCGCGAACCAAATCTCGAACTCTCTCCGTACTCGTGGCTGTCATACTCATGACTGTCTGCCTATGCTTCCACTCATTGCGTGCCTTCTGGCCACGCAGGTTCCGGTTGGACAACCGCCGCGCCTGCGAACCTCTCTTTCCAATGGAGCCATCGTTCAAGTGGAGCGCATGCCCAATGCGAATTCACTTTCGGTACAGCTCTTTGTCGCGTCTCGAAACACCCCCGAGACGCCCGCGACCAATGGCAGACGCCACCTCTTGGAGCACTTGGTGGCCAGAGGTACGCATGGAGATCTGGATCAGCGACTCGAATCGGTCGGCGCATTCCTGAATGCCCATACCCTTCGAGATGCAACCCAATTCGAGGTCACACTTCCCGCCGGACAACTCAAGCTCGGCTTAGCCGCCCTTCAGGAAACCATGCACATGCCCGAGGTCACCCAAGACGTGATCAAGCACGAGGCGATTGTCCTCGGGCAGGAATCTGCGCTCAGGGAGCCCGAAGACAAACTCTCCGCTGCCGCTTGGAGCGCCGCCTACGGCGATGACGGATTGGACGCCTTTGGCAACTTAGACGTGATCCGTTCCACGACTCCCGCCGACCTAGTGGAACTTCACCGAAGAATGTACATCGGGTCCAATCTGGTGATCTCGATCGCTGGAGACGTCGATCTTGATGCGGCGACCAAGCTCGCGGCCGATATTCTGAAGGTGATTCCGGCAGGCGAGACCCGACTCCCGAGCTCTCGAAAGTCGGCAACCAGCGCGGAAGTAACTCTCCCAGGCAGCGGCGAGGCCCGAGGAGCCGCTGTGCCTGGCTTCCTGTCTCCTAAATCGGCATGGGTGCTTGCGGCCGGCTTATCGGTCGCCGCGACCATCCCGAACTGCTTCGTGACCTACACCCCGACTTCCCGCAATGGGTTGGTCATCGTAGGTCAAACCGATGGCAACCGGATCGGAAGCGCCTTCGATTCGGCGAAAGCGAATGAATTAGTGGCCCATGGCCGCCGACTCGCGAGACGGTGGGTAGAACGACAACTTCAGGATCCGACTGCGGTCGCTTCGCTGCGCGGCATGTTGTTGGTGCAGAGCCTCGGTTTGAAGCCGGAAGTCATGCTTGAGAACATCGACGCGATGCAGCCTTACCAGTTCGAAGAAGGCCTAGATGCATTCCGACATGGGGCCGGTGTGATCGTCGGAGGGACTCGATGAGTCTGCTACTTTTGCTTGCCGCCCACGTCGTTGCTTCCCAGAAAACGGTGACGCCGAAGTTTATTGAGCTGTCTGATCCCGGTCTTTCGGAAGTCACCGTCGAAGCCATCGTGAAACTCCCGGCGCTCGACAACCACGAACGGGCAATGCTCGATCGGTTGGCGCGTTCAATCCCCATGGGACCTGCTGAGTACAGCCAAAACGATCTTATGGCGATCACCGGCGGACGCGTGGTCCGTTGCGACATCATGCCGGACTGCTTAGTCATCGAGATCCCCGCATTCAAAGAAGACCTAGTCGGCGCGATCAGCGTCCTTGCCGGCGTTCTGCGAAACGCCCGAATCGATGACTCTTCGACACTTACCAGCGGCAACGAGCCGGATCCCTGGACCAGCGTGATTCACGGTCCTCTGGCTCCTCAGGACGGGTACAAGCTCAGAAAGGGTGAGCTTGCTGAGTTCTACCATCGGGTGTTTCGTCCCGAATCCGTTACGGTTGCGGTTTCTGGTCCTTTTGCTTCCGACGAAGCGCAAAAGGAATGGGATCGCAAGATCGACGGTTGGCAACTTCCCAATCTGATAAGAGCTTGGCCGCTTCCCGATCCGTTGCCAGACTCCAGCCCTTCCATCGGCGCCATTGAACTGGATGGCCCTGAGATTTCTCCGGACTCACCGAATTTAAACTCAAGCCTGCTCGCGCTCTTTGCGCTGGGTTGCGGCAAGGGTGGAAGCCTGTACCGGATCGCGAGGGAGAAAGACGGTCTTAGCTACCGGCAAGAGGCGGTCTTGTGGCCCACTACTACGGGTTGGGTACCTCGCCTGGTGGTCGCTGCATCCGACCAAAAAGATCCTGACGGCGCTGCAGCTCAACTCAAGATCGACCTGATCGCCGACGTCAGCAAATGGACGGAGGCCGACCGATTGCGGGCCAGTGGCCTTGCCACTGGCGTCTTGGAACGCGGAGTACCTTTGAGTCCCTTTTACTTCCAATCCGACGGCCCCGTGACCGGCTCCGTCTACAACCGAGCGTTCTTGGAGGCCTACTGGCTCTCCAAAACGGGCACGCCTTGGAACGCAGAGGGCATGGCCGAGCGCCTCCGAGGGGTTTCCCTTGAGGCGCTCAAAGCAGCGGCATACGAAATGCTGACTCACGCCCAGTTGCTCGTGAAGCGTCCGAAGTAAGGCTCAAAGGCGGTTCACAGCTCTTGATATTCGTGATGCTTTCGGCACAGCGGAATGAAGTCGCACCGCCCACATAAAGGTTTGTAGACGGGGATGAGATCGGGATAGTCTTCGTTGAGAATCTC
>CAIVDU010000072.1 GCA_903904815.1 uncultured Armatimonadota bacterium | reverse complement strand
GCGAGGCATTCTCCTGGGTATTACGCCCCCGTTCGCAACCCGGCGCGATCTGAGACTGTATCCATGGTGATGAAGGCTTTATGGATCCTGCCGGTGGTGCTGCTAATGACTGGCTGCAGTCAAGAGGACACGAACCACATCGAAACCGACGCTCAGAAGATGGCGAAGGACGCTGGCCAGGCGGCAAGCAGCCTCACCTTGGCTGGCAAGGTGAATAGTGTGCTTCGGCTCATGAAGAAGATTGAAGGTTCCGACGTAAGCGTGACGGCGCTCGATGGGGTTGTGACGGTTTCCGGCAAGGCGACCGACGACACCCAGAAGAAGTTCATCCTAGAGACCGCCGAAGGCGTCAAGGGCGTGGATAAAGTTGTTGACCACCTGGTAATTGGAAAGTAGTCTTCAAGCAGGAATTGGCTCAACGTTGCTTATCTGGTCCTCGTGCTTTAAGGAAGGGGCGAAAAGCGTGAGAATTGCGCCTGGGATGTAGAGAAAGCCTGCGTACCAGATGGCGAGGTGAGGTCCACCTGCCTTGGAGGCAAACACGCCTCCGAACACCGTGCCCACCGCTGCCGTAAGTCGCCCCAAGTTGTAGCAGAGTCCCGAACCGGTCGTGCGGAGCAGCACCGGGAAGAGAGGCGGGATGTACATGGGGAAGAGGGCGAATACCCCCGAGCTGAAGAAGAAGGTCGCGTTGAGCGCGAACGTGACCGACTGAAGACTCGATGCCTCTCGGAATCCGAAGAAATAGGTGAAGAAGGCACCGATGAAGAGGAGGGTGAACGCCCATTGGTAGCCGATCGCCTTCGCGATGGCGGCAGAGAAGAAGTTCCCTGCGATGTTCCAGAGGCAGTACACGATGGTCACGTTCCGGACCAGTTCCGCCTTGGCTGAACCCGGCAGAAGCATCGCCTCAGGTGTCTTGAGTACGACTTGGGTGCCGAAGAACAGCAGGGCCCACACGCTGGTCAAGGCGATGGCCGAGATCCCGAACGTCATCAGCGTGATGCGCAGGACTGGCCGTTTGAAGAGCGCCGACATCGGCGGAACGTCGTTGGAGGCACGTTCGCCGTGCCACTCGGCCGGCTCTGGCACGTGGCGGCGGATCCACAGAGTGGCCAAGGCAGGCATCACGCCGACGAGGAACACGTAGCGAGGGGGGTAGTGGGACAGAAGCCCAACTGCCAAAGCAGCTCCGATCATTCCCGACACGTACCCACTCTGGAGGAGCGCACTGGCCCAGTGGGCGTACTTCTTGGGCAAGGTCTCGGCCACAAGGGCGGACCCCGCCGCCCATTCCCCGCCGATTCCGAGCGCGGCGAAGAATCGGAAGAATAGGAGATGCCACCACGCTTGGGCAAAGAAGGACAACCCGGTGAAGGAGGCGTAAAGCAGGATCGTGAGGGTGAGGGTCTTGCTTCTGCCCAACCGATCGCCGATGCGACCAAACACCGCGCCACCACAGGCCCAGCCGATCAGAAAGACGGCTTGGATCAAAGAGGCCTTGGCAACGATCTCTGCCTCGCTGGCCCCTTTACCCATCAGTTCTGTGACAAATGGTTTCGCGACCAGCGCGTACATGAACCCGTCGAGACCGTCGAAGGTCCAACCTAGCCATGCCGCCCAGAATGCCGCGCTCTGCGTTCGAGTGATCCCCGTCGATCTCATGCCTCGGCATTATAGGAGAAAACGAGGAGATGCGTCCGTAAAATCCTCGACAGAAAAGGTCCCTTTACGGGGAGATATGGCTAAAGAAGATGGCGTATAATCCTGATACAAGTTTCAGAAGAAGTTGAAACTTGGAAATATTCGAGGGTGGCGATGATTCCCTCGAGCTCAAAGGCTACCATGGCGACTCAGGGGGAAACACGAATCTGGACCAAAGAGGGCTCTCGCAAGAGAGAGGCCGTTCGGCGCATGTTCGGCGAGATCGCCCCTTCCTACGATCGCCTGAACGGGCTGATGACGATGAGCCTTCATCGCAAGTGGCGTCAGTTCGCAACCGGACTCCTCCAACTCAAACCTGGCGAGTCCGTACTCGACCTGTGCTGTGGTACTGGCGACTTCATGCCGTTGCTCCAGAAGGCGGTTGGTCCGACTGGGAACGTATTCGGCGCCGACTTCAGCGCACCCATGCTTGGAATCGCTCAGCAGAAAGGGCAGCCGAGACTCACGCTTGGAGACGCGTGCGAAATTCCTACACGAGATTCAATCGTGAACGCCGTCACGGTGGGATGGGGCATTCGAAATGTTCCTGATGCGGACGCGGCTCACCGCGAGATCTTCCGGGTGCTCAAGCCTGGCGGTCGGTTCGTCTCCGTCGACATGGCCCGTCCGAGGAACCCGATCGTACGAGTCGTCTCGGAAACCGTTTTTAACACCTTCGTCCCTGCATTGGGGGCCCTGTTTGGCAAGACGCAGGCTTACGCTTATCTGCCAAAAAGCACCCAGCGATTCAAGACGCGCGAGCAACTCGAGGACTCGATGAGGAGTGCCGGTCTCGTGGACGTTGTCCACCATGATCTGCTTCTCGGGAACGTATGCGTACACTTCGGCCGAAAGCCGGAGGGAGCCAGATCCCAATGACCGCTACCGCCTTTCAAAACCTCACCCAAGAAGTCGCAGATCCTCATCTGCTTGCTCAGATTGCTGAAGACGTTGCCACCGTCGAACGAGAGCTTTCGTGCCAGGTCGGTTCGGAAGTTCGTCTGGTCGATCGCGTTGGACGACTCACCTTGGAAGCCGGAGGCAAGCGCCTTCGTCCCGCATTTGTGATGCTGGCGGCAAGAGCGGTTGGACTTCCATTTTCGAAGGAGCGAGCCTATCGCCTTGGCGCGTGTATGGAGATGATCCACATGGCCACCCTGGTCCACGATGACGTGATCGACCACTCTCCAACTCGGCGAGGACGTCCCACGGCGGCCGCTGAGTATGGCAACACCGCGGCGATTTTAGGCGGAGACGTGCTCCTCGCAAAAGCGATGGCCCTCCTCTCCAAGGACGGCGATCTGTCGATCATCGGCATCGTCGCGGAGGCGGTTGTCGACATGGCCGAGGGTGAAGTCCGAGAACTAGAAGTTCGGGGCGACTTCGACCTCAAAGAAGCCGACCACATGGACGTTTTGAACCGCAAAACCGCCTCTTTCATCGAGGCTTGCTGTGTGGTTGGCTCCAAGTTAGCGGGGGCATCAAGCGAGGTTACCGAAGCGCTGCGCCTATACGGTCACCATGTTGGCCTCGCTTTCCAGATCGTGGACGACCTGCTGGACTATCAGGGAGACGAGTCGAAAGTGGGCAAACCCCTGGCGGGCGATTTCCGCGAAGGACAAGCGACTCTGCCACTCATCTATCTTCGAGATCACCTATCCGAAGCGGAATCGACCATCGCTCGGCGACGTTTCGGTAACGGCGCGAATGACGATGAGGTTCGCATGGTTGCCGACTGGATGGCCAAGCGAGGGGCCTTCAAGCGAGCGGAAGAGGCCGCGGGGGCTCACGTGGCGGCGGCTATGCAAGCCCTGGAGGCTCTACCTGCCTCAGCCAGTAGAGACCTGATGACCGGCGTCGCCAATTTCGTCCTCAGCCGACAGTCGTGAGTGGAGTTTGCCGTCCCGAGCCATGTCCGTCGGCAACCCGTAGCCCGCGAATCTTTTTTGTCGCGGCCTGCTGAGCACGGGTTCGGGCCGCAAACCAGATGTATCACATGCTCGGGTGATCCCACGGAGCCACGAATCATCCTCCGCCTACTCGGGAAGTCGTAATTCCTGGGCCACCATTTGACAGCCCGTAGCCCGCGAATGATTTTTGTCGCGGCCTGCTGAGCACGAGTTCAGGCTGCAAACGGGCTGAATGACGTGCTCGGGTGACCCCACGGAGGCAAGAATCATCCTCTGTCTATTCGACTTGGCGTTCGTAGGTTTGCCCGCCGACATAGGCAATGCTCGACTAAATCAGGACACCGCCGGTTCGACGAGCGAAAACGTGCGCTTCTCGAAATCGATCTCGGCTTTCACGCCTAACGGGACGATCCATTGGGGGTCGGTGTGGCCGAAATCGACGTTCATCAGGATGGGGAGCTTGTCGAGACCGAATTCCACGCTCACGACGCGTTTAACGGCGGCTTCGAGTGCGATTTTCTCTGTCTCGGTGTAACTTCGCGCGCGTCCGAACACGATGCCGGCCAGCCGATTGAGGACACCCTGCATCCCGTAGTTTCGCATCATGTAGACGATCTC
>CAIVDU010000071.1 GCA_903904815.1 uncultured Armatimonadota bacterium | reverse complement strand
CGATCAAAGCTGAGCTTATCTGTAGCGCTTTACGCTGAGGAGCAGGCATCGGCAACTCCTGAAGCTCTCTCAAATCTTTCCACTCCAACTCCGGCGACCGAGCCTCACAGCGCACCAGATGAACTTCGATCGTGATTCGGTGATTGGTGACGGTGTGCTTCAGGTCTCCGACGTACTGCAGCCAGCCATCACCGACGATTCGACGCAGTTCGGCATTCTCCTCACCCACCTGAGGTGAGTGGCTAGGTTCGCTATATGAGGCGCCTCTTCGGCCGGTTGGGCGTGGCGTTAGCTCGACGCGTGGGAATTCCCACATGCCCTCCCACCACGAGCCCATGGGAATCTGCCGGACGCCTACCATCCGCTCAAAGACGGGAATCCAGACGACGTGCTGCAAGCCCACTGGCTTCGCTTTCGCGACCTTCGTTGGAAGCTCCTCGGTTCGGCCCTCCCGCCGCGCTAGGCATCCAGAAGCCACCGGACAGCGGTTGCAGGCGGGACGAGTCGGGGTGCAAATCGTCGCGCCCAGTTCCATCAGGGCCTGGTTCCAGGCCCCAGGCCTCGCTTGATGTACGTTGCGCGAGGCCCAATCCCAGGCGTTCCGGTTTAGAGCAGGCCCAGTGGCGGCGTCACCGGACAATCGGGAATAGACACGCTCGACGTTTCCGTCGACCAAAGGAGCGACCGTGCCTTGGGCAATGCTTGCAATCGCGCCGGCGGTGTACGCGCCGACTCCGGGGACTTGTCGCCACTCGTCGACGGTCTTCGGAACGCCTTGTACCGACACAAACCTCGCGCCCTGTTGGAGAAGACGGCATCGGCGGTAGTAGCCTAACCCTTGCCAGATCGACAAGACGTCTTGTTCGTCGGCGGAGGCCAGGGCCTCGACTGTGGGGAAGCGCTCAAGCCACCGCTGCCAATACGGAATCACCGTCGCGACCTGAGTCTGTTGGAGCATGATTTCGCTCACCCAGATCGCGTAAGGGTCAGAGGTACGACGCCACGGCAAGTCCCGTCGGTGGGCGTCGTACCACTGGAGAAGTGAGTCTTCCCAGTTCAAGCGTGGACGAGTCCGAGTCCGGCAAGGGTGGCAACCGGGTCTGAAACCCCGGTTAAAGCTCGGCCAATCACCAGATAGTCGGCGCCATCGGCAAGAGCCTGGTTGGCGTCTCCCACCCTTTTCTGATCGTGGTGATCTCCCGCCGCGATGCGAATTCCTGGGGTGACGATAACCCCTCGTGGTCCAATCGCGGCCCGGAGCGGTTTGATCTCATGGGCGGAGCAAACGACTCCGTCGAGTTCACACTGCATCGCAAGCTTGCTAAGGCTGACCATCTGATCTTCAAGCGATCGAGAGACCGCGAGGGTCTCGGTCAGGGTGGCCTCGTCGAGCGACGTAAGAACAGATACACCTACCAAAAGTGGGCGTTCATTTTCGGAATACTCACTCACCGCTTCTACGGCGGCGCTCAGCATTGCGGGGCCGCCGCTAATGTGGAGCGTCATCATCCAGACGCCCCGGCGGGCCGCTTCCGCGACGGCGATGGCAACCGAGTTAGGGATATCGTGAAATTTCAGGTCCAGGAAGATTCGGGAAGCGCCGGCGTCGCGCAGCGTATCAAGCACGCCTAGGCCGTGAGCGAGTGTGAGAGCGTGGCCAATTTTGAACGCTCCGACATAGGGGGATAGTCGGCGAGTGACACCGATAGCTTCATTGAGGTCGGGTGTATCGAGGGCGCAGATAATCTGTCGATTCAAGGTGGAGGCCTCCACGTAACATTCTGCTCTTTTCGCGACGCCGATTTCGCAGTCCCACACAAGTTCGACAAATTTCCAAGGACGCTGGCCCTACTTGACGTGACTAGGTACCAGGAGTCGCAGTCGGTTTTGGCTTCGCGGCGGCTGCTTCGATCGCTCGACTGAGTTTGCTGGCTCGAACCGGATCAAGCGCGGCTAGGAACTCGGTGACCTTACCAGCGTCCATGCGAACGAGGATGCGGGCCACGTCGGGATCCTTCCAATCCTGAACGATTGGAACGAGTTGAGCGGCATCCATCGCCTCCCACAGGGTCGCCAGTTTCTTCTCCCCTGCTTCGACATCCGGCTTCACGACTTCCACTTTTGGTTTTGGCGGTGGTGTCGGAGGGGGGATAGGGTCGGCTTTCTTGGGCGGAGGCACTGGCTTTGCCGCAACCGTCGTCTTCTTGGTCGTCTTTTTGGCGACCTTCTGATGGGGCAGGAACGGGATCTTCAGAATGCCGACGTAATTGAGGCCGACGACTGCGCCAGCCCCGAGGATTACGATCAACGGCAAGACAATGAAGATAACCTTTTTCACGGTCTACGCTTGTTATAGGCTCCCATGATGTTGGCAACGTACGCTTGAGTCTCCGGATTGTTCGGAATTCCACCCGCCGCTTCGACTTTGCCTGGACCTGCGTTATAGGCAGCGAGCGCGAGTTCAGGAGTCCCAAACTTGTCCAACATCTTGGCGAGGTACTTGGCCCCTGCATCGAGACTTTGGGCTGGATTCAGTCGGTCAGTTACCCCGAGATCGGCAGCGGTACCTGGCATCAACTGGGCGAGTCCCAAAGCGCCTTTGTCCGACCTTGCGGTTGGATTGAACGAGGATTCCTGATTGATGAGGGCGAGATAGAGATTCGGATCGACCCCATGCTTTTTCGCGGCCTGGGTCGCCATGTCGCGCAGAGGTTGGGCCCCGTCCGGAGACAGACCGAGCCCATCGATTCCCATCGGTGAATAACCACCCCCAATCGAGCCAGAAAGTTGGCCGGATATCTGCTTGCCGGAAGCGTTGGACATAGCGGCCTGAAAACTCTGAGAGTCCTCAGACGTCCCGAAGAACGACGCCATCTTAGCCTTGATCTCTTGGACTCTTTCATCGATTCCGGCAGGGCCCAGCGCGGAGGGGATCATGCTGCCCTCCGAAGCACGGCCCACTCGTCAAGCGCGGCCTGTTCCTTACGACTCTCTTCGAGGTTGTATTCCTCAAGCGCGACTTCCCTCATTCGGGCAAGTGTCTCGACTTCGCGCTTCGCGAATTGCCACGCCTCAAGGGCGGTCTCTTCTTCGGCCTTCAGGACGTTCAATACGAGATTGTCGGAACGCTCCTGGTCGTCGAAGTGGAGAAGTGTGGATTCGAGCGCACGTCGAGAGTTCAAGTCGGAGGGAGTGTTCTCAAGCAGATTGCCGCGTCGATTGTGCAGGACAAGGAGACTCGCCTCGACTTCTAGTCGAGCTGCGCGGGAGTCGAGGTAGCTG
This sequence comes from uncultured Armatimonadota bacterium, assembly GCA_903904815.1. Taxonomy (GTDB): domain Bacteria; phylum Armatimonadota; class Fimbriimonadia; order Fimbriimonadales; family Fimbriimonadaceae; genus Fimbriimonas. The sequence goes on along the minus strand of CAIVDU010000071.1, from coordinate 205,390 downwards.
TCTTTTGCCCTCCCCTCCAGCATCTCGCGATACTCAAGAACTTTTTGTAATCGAAACTCAAACATTTGGTGTGCTCCCTACTTGGAATATCGGCACACTTCGCACCTTTCTTCAGGTGATATTGCCTGGGAAGCACTAGTCGGAAAGCGCAGTCTTCAGCGCGGTCAGCGTATTGTCCCACGAAGAGTTTTCGTCCTTTCTCTGCTTGAGGAACCGAGTGATCGGCTCATGGCGATCGAGGGCGCGATCGGTAGCGATTCGAGTTCCGCGCTTGTACGCGCCGATGCTTACGAGGTCTTCGATGTCTCGATAGGCAGCTGAGAGCTCGCGCAGATCCCTCGCGAATTCGACCTGTTTTGCATCCACAACCATCGGCATCGTTCGGCTAAGGCTTTGAAGGATATTGATGGGCGGGTAGTGACCGCGACTCGTGAGCTTTCGATCGAGCAGGATGTGACCATCGAGGATTCCTCGAGTGGCGTCGGCGATCGGTTCATTGGTGTCGTCGCCTTCCACGAGTACGGTATAGAGGGCAGTGATAGCGCCCTTGCTCCCGGTTCCCGCTCTTTCCATCAGGCGGGGCAGCATCGCGAACACACTTGGAGTGTAACCCTTCGTACTGGGGGGTTCTCCAACCGCCAAGCCAACTTCTCTTTGGGCCATCGCAAAACGGGTGACGCTGTCCATCATGAGCAGCACCGATTTCCCTTGATCCCGGAACGCTTCTGCGATTGCCGTGGCCGTCATGGCCGCTTTGATCCGGACGAGCGCGGGCTGTTCGCTGGTCGCGCAAACGACGACGCTTCGTTTCAATCCCTCTTCACCGAGATCGTTTTCGAGGAACTCGCGAACCTCACGACCTCGTTCTCCCACGAGGGCAATCACGTTCACGTCCGCCGCGCAATTCCGGGCGATCATCCCAAGAAGGGTGCTTTTTCCGACGCCCGAGCCGGCGAAGATACCCATGCGCTGGCCCTCGCCGAGCGTCAGAACGCCGTCGATCGCCCGCACTCCGGTGATCATAGGGCGGGTGATCATCGTTCGCTCCATCGGACTAGGTGGCATCGCGAGAATTGGGTAGGTCTCCTTGGTGTTGAGTGGACCCAGACCATCCATCGGGTTTCCAAGGCCATCGAGCACACGCCCAAGCAGGCCTTCTCCAGTGGGAACTCGTAAGCAAGAACCGGTTGCGTGCACGAGTGAGCCCGCGCGCACTCCCTCAAGCTCCCCGAGGGGCATGAGCAAAGTGCGGTCGCCCCGAAATCCGACGACTTCGCAAGGAATGCCTTGTTCGAACCGGTCTCCCCCGGCAAAAACACTCTTGTTAGAGGCCGATTCGACCCAGCAGAGGTCGCCTATTCGCGAATTCGGGCCGTTAGATTCGATGACAAGACCGACGATGTCGGCGACGCGACCACTTACCCGGCGAAGAGGCTTGTTGCCGGCATCAATCAACCGTTCGAAGGCAACTGGCTTGATCAAGCGGCGAGATCTCCCTCGACGAGGGACAGGCGCGTTTTGAAACGGGCATCGATGGCGCCGCCCTCGCTCTCGACGATGCAGCCTCCCACGATGCTGGGGTCATCGACAAAGTCGATGTTCTTCAACTGGGGAGTGAGAGCCAGAAGCTGCTCGCGGTGTTGAGATACTACGACGGCATCGAACGGGTTCATCCGGATGCGGACGTTGTGGGCATGCGTGACTTCCGCCAGGCATTCTTTCACGATCTCCAATGCATGGTCTCGGCCCAGCGAGAGCTCAGCATTCAGAAGTCGTCGGAGGATCGTCATTGTCCGATCGGTCATCTCCTCTTCCGCATTCTCAAACCATTTCGGGAGTTCCGCGTTCACGGCGGCGACGTGTCCGGCCAGGATCGAGAACAACCCTTCCAATTCGCGATTGCACTTTTCGGTCGCTTCCGCGTGTGCCTTGGCATAGGCTTCCTCGTAACCGCTTTTTAAGCCGTCGCGGCGACCATTTTCGAGGCCCGCCATGTAGCCTTCCATCTGCCCGAGCTGGCGTGCCTCGTCTTTTGCCATTTCGACTTGCTCCTCAGGGGTAGGACCCTTGGAGCGCTGGAGCCGAGAGACGACGTGAAGATTGTTGACGTCTGGGAGCAGGGAAGCAAAGGAGCGAACAACGTGAGTTTGTGGCATATGAATTCTCCCTTAGATGAGGACGTCTTCCTCGCCAGATCGACCCACGACGATTTCGCCGGCTTCTTCCAGCTTTCGGATCGTCGCGACAATCTTTTGCTGAGCCTCTTCGACCACTCGTAGTCGAACCGGTCCCATGAACTCCATGTCTTCTTTGAGCATCTGCACCGCACGCTCCGACATGTTCTTGAACACCTTGACCTGGACGTCGTTGTTGACACCCTTGAGCGCGGTGGCCAGTTCTTTCATGTCGACTTCGCGCAGAATCGCCTGAATGGCGCGGTCGTCAAGCTGGATGATGTCTTCGAAGACAAACATCATGTTCTTGACCGATTCGGCCAGTTCAGGGCTGCTGTCGGACAAGGACTCGATAATGAGTCGCTCGGTCGACCGATCGACTCGGTTTAGGAGGTCGACGAGGGCCTTCGGACCGCCTGCTTGTGAAAGCTCTTGGCTGAGAATGCTCGAAACCTTCTTCTCCAGAACCTGCTCCACTCGCCGAATGACTTCGGGAGGGGTCTGTTCCATCATCGCGATTCGGGCGGCTACCTCAGCTCGAAGATCGCCCGGAAGTTTGCTGAGGATCATCGCTGCGTTGCCGACCGGCATGTAGGCGAGGATAAGTGCAATCGTTTGCGGGTGTTCGTCCTGGATGAAGGAAAGCACCTGACTTGGATCGGCCTTCTTGAGGAACTCGAAGGGAACGACCTGCATGGCGGCTACGATTCGCTTGATGACCTCTTCGGCCTTGTCGGTACCGAAAGCCGCTTCGAGCATGTCACGTGCCTGTTGGACGCCGCCTTCCGCGATGAATTCCTGAGCGATGGCGCTCTCGTAAAACTCCTGGATGACCGCTTCTCGCTGTTCTGGCGAAATCTTGTCCAAGCGTGCCAACTCAAGCGTAAGGCCCTCGATGTGGTCTTCTTCCAGTGCTCGAACGATAGGGCCAGAGAGCTCGGGTCCGAGCACCATCAACATGACGGCCGCCTTCTGGCGATTGGTTAAATCTTCCTGTTTCTTTCTCATCGTCGATCCTCAAGTAGGAGGCTCTTGATTAGCATTGCGACCATTTGAGGTCTCTCATGGGCCATCTTCTTGAGCTGCTCAAGGGGCATGTGAATCTTGTCTTTGATGTCTTCAACGTCCAGAGCCGGGTCTGCAGAGTGAATGTGGCCATCGGCGCCCACAAGTCCGGTCCCCGTAAGGCCCTCGATCGCCGCCAAAATGTTTGCCGCGCTCGGATCACCGACGTGCGTAGCTTCCATGCCCTCCATTCCAAGGGCCATCGTGCTTCCATCGGCAAGTGCAAATGTGGCGGTTTGAGTTTTGGCGAACTTGGAAACCTGCTTCATCACCATCAGTGCGATCAAGAGGAGAGCGCCGATTGGGAGCATGGCGATGATCTGAGACATTCGCGACTGCGATGCGGCCGCGCCTGCTAGCTTCAGTGCCTCTGCTGCGCTTGCGGTGTCGAAGGGCACAAAGGTGATGTTGGTCGCGTAAGTCTGTGTCTCAGCCGCGTGATTCTTGACCTCTCCGTCGATAAAGCTCTTAAGCGCCAACTGCTTGGTGTCGGCAATCCGTGTCGAGTCCGCCACCACGTTGATGACCAGGCTCTTCACCGTGCCGGGTGTCTTTTCGGTGCTCGATTCGAGGACACTGACGCCCTTGTTCACGACTTCGTTTGACTGCGAATATTGCGACTTGGGATCCGCACCCGCATCTTTGGTAACCGGTGTGGTGTTGGAGGCCTGTCCGGCAACTCCCAGCGCCTTGCCAGCCGCTCCACCCATTTTCTCAATGATTTTTTGCGTGTTGATGGCGTCGGTAGGAGTCTCAGTCCGAGTCGTTTGCTTTTGTGTGTCGAGGTCAAGCTCGGTATGGACCGAGACGATTGTGGTCCCGGCCCCGAAAGCCGTGTCGAGCTCACTTTGAATCTCGCGGGCACGACGGTGGCTCTGCTCTTCCTCGAGGGCGAATCTCTCCCCTCCGGCGTCCTTGACGCTGTTTTGGTCCGCACCGTTAAACAGGAATTCCATGTGCTGATTCAAAACGGTGACGTTCTGAAGCTCGAGGCCCGGTACGGACCGCTGTAAGAGGGTGGCGATAGCGCGTCCGTTTTCGGCCGTCAGGTTGCCAGTCCCGTTCTCGACGATGGTTGCTACCGCGCTGGCTGGTTTCTTCGTGCTGGTAAAGGGCGAGTCATCACCCGGGGTAATGTGGACCTGCGCCGACTGCACTCCCTGGAGGGTTTCGATCGTGCGATCGAGATCTCCCTCTATGAGGGACTGAATTCGAACCTTCTCCTGAGCAGGCGTAGTCATCAGGTTCATCTTTTCGAGACCTTCGATGCCTACGTGCGCGCTTTTGGGGAGTTTGCCGGTGGAAGCGAGGCGCATCTTGATTTCCTCGCGTTTATCGGCGGGTACCTGAACTTCGCCGGGGACCGAATAATTGGCTTCGATTCCCATTGCAGTGATCGCATCGACCACTTGGCCGCGCTCGGCATCATCCATTCCGGAAAAAAGCGGGGCGTAATGGGGACGCGAGGCGAACAAGAACGTGCCAAGCAGAAGAAGACCTAGAAGTCCTGCGCCGCCGAGGGTGATGATGCGCTGATTGCGATCCGCTCTTTCCCACCAGTTCTTGATCGTTAGTAAAAGGCCGCCCATTCTTGTTTAACTCTCAACTAAATGCGGATGAAGCTTCGCGTTCCGCCTACGCTATCCGGAACAGCCCAAGTCGGGCGATCCGAACCTAAACCTGTAGTCTTTCGATCTCCTGATACGCTTCCAGCATTTTGTTGCGTACGGCGAGCGTGAGTTGCATCGTGGTACTCGCCTTTTCCATCGCGATCATGACGTCGTGTACTTCTGTCGGTTTTCTTGCCGTGATGAGATCTTCCTGCTTCGTTTGAGCATTGTTCTGAGCATCATTAACCGAATTCAGCATCTCAGCGAGCTGGTTTCCAAAGTCCGCCCCCTGCGCTCCACCCACCGACGGCGATTTGAGCTGGGGAGCCGATAGGAGCCCCTGCGTCATCGCATTCTGGATGGCTGGATTTACGGAGATCATGGTTTCGTTCAGGAAAGAAAGAATTGAAAATCGTTAGGAATGTCGAACCTATCCGGTTAGACCCTTGAAATTGTCAGAGCACTTTTGACCATGCCCTTGGCTGCGTTGAACGCGGCAACATTGGCTTCGTAAGCACGGCTCGCGCCCATCATGTCGACCATTTCGGTCACGGGCTGAATGTTGCTTTCTTGAACATCCCCGTCTTTGTTTGCGCGAGGGTTCCCTGGGTCGTGCTTCCACTGAAAGGGGGTCTGGTCTTCGACTACCTGCACAATGTGAACGCCTTGTTGACCACCTTCCACCACGACTTCGCGCCGACGATAAGGGTCGTTCGTTCCCGCTTGTACCGAGTTTGCGTTGGCAATGTTCGAAGAGATGACGTCCATTCGAAATCGCTCCGCGGTCATGCCGCTTGCTGAAACCTGCATTGCGCCATTAAGTGTCATGGTTATTTGCCTTCCCGAATCACGTTCTTGAGGTTTGCGAAGTAAGTTGAGGTGATGTTCGTGAGAGCCTCAAAGTGAAGGGCGGTCTCATGAACAGACATGACCTCTTTCTCCATGTCGACGTTGTTGCCGTCGACTCGGATGCTTGTCTGATCGCTGGCATCTTGGGCAGCCTTCTGCTCGAGGTCCATCTTGTACTGCTCGGCGATATGGCCTTGCAGAGCGACGTGGAAGTCGATGTCCTTTCTCTTATATCCAGGGACGTTGACGTTCGCCATGTTGGTCATGATCAACGCCTGACGCTTAGTCGTCTGGTCAAGCGCTCGCTGCATGTTCCCGAGCTGGGGTGAAAAGAGGTTGTCTAGCATCGCCTTTGTAGATGGCCCATTGCGGCCCATCAGTAGTGTCGGCGGTCACCCTGGAAATCCACAGGGGTATTTGCTAGGTTCTCGGGAGACCCTCAAAGGTGAAGCTGAGCGAGGCGGGGATGGAGTCCGGCTGAGTAGGTTGCTCAACGAAGTCCCCCGCTGGAGCCACCCAGCGGGCCAAGATCCACAGGCGGACAATGTCTGAGGAAGGTTAGCGGTATCGGAAAGCCGAATGGGAGTCATTCTCCGCCAATGGATTCTGACTTGCTCCTAATGAAGTCGGCAGTTTGTAGTCCGGAAGAATCGGCTTAGCGGTGCCTCAAGTTGGCAGGCGGACCGCGGAGACACGAATCATTCTCCGCCTTGTAAATGTATAGGCGGGCCGCCGTACATCCATGATGGCGCGTGCTTCATAGCGCAATGCGATGCCCTCGTCCTAGGCATCCGGCACTTGGGATCACCTTCCCACACTCCGGCCCGGTCGCTCGAAAATTCGAGGATCAGGTGTCACTCGAACCACCATCCCAAAAACGGCATCCCTTTACTTACGCTTGTAGAATCGCTTGCTAACCACCACTCCGGCCTCGGGCTTTCCACGTAGGTCGACGGTGCAGGGAGTCTCAATTTTGACGTCCGCGTTCAGAAGGGCGAAGCCGATCGCGGCGTCGAGAAGCGGGGAAACGACTCCGCTCGTGATTTCTCCGACTTCGTTCCCGTCCACGCAGACCTTCGCTCCAACGGGGATCAGGCGTTTGACTGACAGCCGTACGCCTTGGATCTTCATGGGAGTGCCGTTCGTGCGAGCCGCGTTGATGATGTCGCTGCCAATGAAGCTCTTCGTCTTGCTCACGACCCAACCCAACCCAACGGCTATCGGACTCAAAGTATCGTTCAGTTCATGGCCATAGAGGGGGAGTCCGGCTTCGACTCGGAGGGTGTCTCGAGATGCGAGTCCGCATGGCGTGACACCGGCTTCAACCAGGGCGTCCCATAGGGATTCAGAATCAGCGGCCGAGCAGACCAGTTCGTAGCCATCCTCGCCGGTGTATCCGGAACGAGCGGCGAAGCAGTCGATGCCAGCGATTTTCGTGTGCACGATTCCAAATGCGGGCGCGTCTCGAAGCGCCTTCGCTTCATTCGAGATCGTTGCAAGCGTCTCGGTGGCGGTCGGCCCCTGGACGGCAATCATCGCGGTCTCTGGTGTCCGGTCCACGATTTCCAGTCCGATGGGAAGGTGGCCTTTGAGCCAGCTCACATCCTTGTCGTGATTGCTAGCGTTGACGACCATACGAAACTCGTCGCCTTCGAGGTGGTAGACGATGATATCGTCGACGCAACCGCCTTCCGGATTAGGGAGGAGCGAATACTGACCGACATTGTCACCAAGCTTCGCTACGTCGTTCGAGGTCACCCTCTCCAAGAACTCGAGAGCGTCCGGGCCCTTGATAATGAGCCGCCCCATGTGGCTGACGTCGAACATTCCAACCCCTTCGCGTACGGCCTTCGCCTCGGCGATGACGCTGGCATACTGCACCGGCATCTCCCATCCGGCAAAGGGAACCATGCGAGCTCCCGCTTTGACGTGGGCAGAATAGAGAGAAGTGCGAAATAAGCCGTCGGACATGACTCGAAGATACCGCCTGGCCGAAAATGTCGTCGCAATTTGAGTAGTTCCACCCCGGTGGGCCCGTCCTATACACTAGAACGTGAACAAACCCGCAGGATGCCACGTGCTGCAGGCGGGTCATAACCGGCCCGTTTGGTACAATGTGCCGAGAACGGATCGATTCGCACAGGAGAATTCAAGCCTTTGATGGTCTCGTGTCACCAATGCTCCACCCCAAATAGCCTCGATAGCGCGTTTTGTAAGCGGTGTGGAACTGCGCTCGCTGAATCAGACCTACAAGATGCTCAGGAGAAAGTCTCCGCTTGGATATCTGAAGGCAACATCGCGTTCGGCGAAGGTCGAATCGAAGAAGCCATTGCCATCGCCGATTCGGCTCTGGAATCCAATCCACGATACGTGGAGGCGCTGATCCTGAAGAGCTTATGTCTAGAGCGGCTCGGGAACATTTCCGAGGCGCTTGTTTATGCCGAAAAAGTAGTCGAACTAAACCCGGATTCGGAACTCGACAAGATCCGCCGAAACGGTTTACGAACGGCCCTTGGCAATGTGCTCCACGTCCCGGAGTCGAATCAAGGGAAATGGCCCCTTGTAGCAGCGGCCGCCGCTGTATTGTCGGTGTTCTGCCTTGGCGCCTGGCTCGTACACAACGCGACTGCAAAGCAAGAAGTTGCTAGTTTGACGCCCCAAAAGAGCGACCTGCCAATCACCTTCGGAACCAATCAGAACCCTTCGCCGACGAACCCAACTGCGCCGAACCAAAATCCAGGTGCGAGCCAGGGTCAAGGTGGTGGAACCGCTCCCGCGCCTTCGAATATCCCGCAGCCGACCAACGACCAGTCCCGTAACTCCGGCGATTCCCGTCCGCCCTTCGAGTCGGTGGGGCCTGGCAGTTTGCCGGTCCAACCCGGTGGTTTGAGCGGACCACTAACCCTCGTGCCCGATGGTTCTAATCGCCCGCAGAACCCTGGCCCATCTAACGCAGGTCAACAGCAGAACTATGTTCCCCCGGCGGGCGGAGATCCAGCTCCTACGCCCGAGGGGAGCGGCGGAACTCCTTCAGACAATGGCAGCATACAATCCCCGCCCAAACCTGCGGAAGACGATCCCGGAGTGATCGAAATCAAGGTTCGTCATTCTGGCGGACGTGCACTCTCGGGGGGATCCCAACCCGTAGGTGACACCGGTGGACTCGGGTCCAACGGCGTAGAAGCGCTGTCGAGGACCGGATATCAACAGTACATGGTTGGCAGCTTCGGCGCCGCGGCAGTGTCCTTCGAAAAGGCCTTGCGGGGCGGAGGCGACCCAATTCGACTGAACCAGAGGCTCGGACAGGTCTATTCGAAGTTGGGGCGGACAAGCGATGCCATCTCCGCTTACTCGAGAGCTGTGGCGGCATGCCGGCAAGCCCTCGACTCCGGACGCGGTGACAAGACTAGTATCCAAGCGACGCTCGATGCTTGCCAGCAGGCTGGCAAGGTCCTGGGAGGCTGACGATGATGCTCATGAGCGCTCTTCTCACCCTTTCGGCTCTCGCCGCTGTGGTGTCGGCCCAACAAGGGCTTCCGCCGATTCTGATCTTTCAAGCGAAGACGACTTCAAAGGCGGACGCGGAGATGAATATCTCGATGGCAGACTACATTGCCAACGAATTTCTGACCCAAGGTAAGGCAATCCCGATCGTCTACGGCTCGACAGATCCTACCTTTCGCATCGCCGTCGAAGATCGCAAGATCGTGAGGCCGCCCCGATGGCCGTCATTGAACGAGGGTTTTGGTATTGCGTCAAAGCTGGGCGCCCACTATGTCCTGACCTATGAACTTGGTGGTTCGAAGAAAAGTGATTCCAGCCCGAAGGCGACCCTGTACTTCAACTCCCGCAAGATCTGGAGCGAAACTCTCAATGCGGTTGTCAGTCAGTCCGGGGGTGTCGATTCTTCACAGTCCGGTCAGTCATCTGCACGAACTTGGGTCATGCACATCAGCTATGGTCCGCTGAAAAGTGTTGTTGCTCAGCAGCAACTTTCTACCCCGACCGAAGCGGTGGGCCAGGCTCCAAAGCCGCTCGAGGTCGTCCTGGCGCCCAAAGTGGAAGACGACAGTCAACTCAGGGCGAAGGTCGACCAACTGATTCAATCCTCTGACTACGGACGAGCTACCACGCTTCTTCGAGACTCCGTCGACGAGAAACCGTTTGACATCGACCGGCGCATCCTACTGGTCCAGACATTGCTTGACTCCCATCGCTCTGCCGAGGCGGGCGAAGAAGCCGACCGAGCGGTCCTGCTGGCGCCTGACCGCCCAGAATTGAGAGCGCTCGCCGCCCGCGCATGGATGGCAGCGGGCAAGAGCGACGAGGCACGGTCCGCTCTCAACGAAGCGATTGCCCGGGATCCAAACGGTTCTCGGACCCGGCTGATGCTCGCTGAACTGAGCTTGGCAAGGTTGGAGCCCGACAAGGCACTTGACCACTTGGATCAAGCGATCAAGCAGCATCCGTCACGCCAGGCCTTCTACCTCCATGGTCTCTGCAAAGCGCTTCTGGGGGATCCGGACGCAGTGACTGCGGATTTTGCCGAAGCCAAGAAGCTACCGAGCACCGAGTCAGCCTCCGAACTTCAACGAGATTACGCTTTGGCGGCGGGAGCGATTGACGACTCGGTGAAGTCGCTGGGCGACGAGACTCGGCTCCTCATGCAGCGCGCGCTATCCCGGCCCGACGACACCTCCACGCGTGAAAAGGTCGCGGTAACCCTGCGATTGACTCAAGCGCGGCAAGCTTATCTTTCTGGATTCCCGACCCCAATCCTCTATAAGGGATCGAACGACCGGCGAAGCCTAGCACTCAGCTTGTTTGTCCAAACCCTTTTGTCGGTTCAGTCTTACTTCTCTGGTGGCGGGCAAGACGCCATGACTGAGGCGAGAGTTGATTTAGGTGAGGCGCTCAAAGAAGCGGCTGGAGCGCGAAGCGCGTTTGCTGCTGAACAAAAACCTTCCGGCCAACCCGGTGAATAAAAAAGGGGCCCGATAAAGAGCCCCAGTATGAATGCAGCCCTCTCACAATACTGAGAGGGAGTTTCCCGGACGCCCATGACGATTGCGGCTCCGGGTGGGAAGGAGGATATGCGTCATCTGTTCTGACGTCGCGCAAGAACCCGGCGTTCCGCCCGATGAACTCTTATTCAGAATTCTCTACTAAACTTCATGATCTTGGTTCAAGACCGCCAACTCGATCGCATCGTGGACAGGGCTTTTGGCATAGAGTTGGAAATCGGCGAGCGAACCAGGATTCAAGGTACCCATCAGGTCTGGCTCTCCATTGGCGAGCGCGCCTCCAGCCGTGTAGGCCAGGATCGCTTCTTCCCGAGTGCAGTTTTCAGTCGGAGAGAAACCCTTAGGGCGATTTGAAGCCGCTTCGATCCCGTCCCACGGATTGCCGGCGACGATAGGTCGGTCCGAACTAAAGCTCATGGGAATACCCGCGTCGAGAACGCTTCGAGAACGAATGAGGAAGGCGGTTCGATCTTCCCCTAACTGACGACGATAGGCCGGTCCCAGCCGCTTGAGGAATTCAGGCTGAAATGTGCAGTGAAGTTGGAGTCGTGCCATTCGTTCAATCTGTGCGTCGCTCAGCAACATCGCATGTTCGATTCGGTGCCGAGAGGGTTCACCGGTCCGCTCGAAGGCGTTCATGACGAGATCCGTGCTGTAATCGCCGATCGAATGGACGGCGACGACGAAACCCGCGTTGTGCGCTGTCTCCACCATTTTGTTGAGGCGATCAATCGAGTACATGAGTTGACCGTCGGTTTCTCGTTCTGGGCCTCTGGCAAGATCCTCGCCACGTCGAGAACGTGTCACGCCTGCCTTTCGCTCACCCAGGAATTTCCCATAGATAGCTGCGGTGCCAGAGCCAATTGCTCCATCTGCGAAGATCTTGATGCCCGCGACCCGCACGTCCTTGCCCCTATCGGGGCGCGAAGGCGAGCCATGCGTGAGGGATCGGATACGTTCCACCATCTCGGGCGCGGCTCGGGGGCCGAATACTTCGTTCCATTGAACGAAGAGTCTCATGTGAATGGGACTGCCCGCCTCCGCCGCAAGTTGATAACTTGCCAGTTCGTCTTCCAGGTTAAAGAAGCCGGTCATCATGTCCGTCGCACAGCCGATTCCTTGGGAGTGCATCAGTTTGCCCGCTCGAAGAATGGCTTCCACCATCTCACTTCGTGACGGTTTCGGGGCCGCCGCTGCCACGAACTCATGGGCCGCCTCTAGCAGGACGCCGTTCAATCTTCCAGCTTCGTCGCGAACGTACGTTCCCCCCACCGGGTCTTGGACGTCTTCGCCGATTCCTGCTGCTTCCAGAGCGGCTGAATTGGCGATGCTGGCGTGACCATTGACGTGGCGCAGAACGATTGGCCTCGATCGGCTGATCGCATCCAACTGATCTCGGGTGATGTGAATGCCGGCGTAGCGGTTCTGATCGTAGTGGACCGCATGGATCCATCCTTCCGGTTGTTCATTGAACCGCTCCCGCACGGAGTCCAGCACGTCTTGGTGGTTCTCCGCGAAGCCCAGATGTAGTTTCAGGAGGTCGAGCCCGGTCGGCAGAATGTGGCAATGCGACTCCACAAAACTGGGCAATAGCCACTTGCCTGTCAGGTCGATTCGTGTTGTCTCGCTGGGTATTCCAAGCTCGGGTCCGCGGGCGACTACTCGCCCGTACTCAACCAGCATGTCCTGGACTTCTCCGGTAAGTCCCCAGTTGAATCCCTTTATTAGCTGCTTCATGGCGAAGGATAAGTTAGTAGTTTGTCGTTAGGAAAAACTGACTGGTGGGTTTTCATCAGGAATAGGGCGCCTTCGAATCAGGCGCTGCTCTTGGGTTCGGCGGATTCGATCGCGACGATCTCGGCGACGACCCTCTCCGCGCTCTCAACCGCCCCCTCAATAAAGCCGGTCCAAGTTGCCGTGTGATCACCGGCAAAGTGGACGCGGGACTCTTGAGGAGTGATGTACCGCATGTGCTCCAAAACGTAACCTGGGGCCAAGTGGGTGAATGCTCCCTGGGCGTAGGGATCGCGTACCCAGTCATGAACCCATCCCCGAACGAACTGTTTTGAGGCTTCAGGAAAAAGTTGGCTCAATTCGAACAGCCCCTCGTTGACCGGATCCCCTTTCTGGATCCATCGAGTCGCCTCGTCACCACAGATGTAGGCGCTCATGACCGCAGCATCGCCTAGAGAGCCATCCCAGGTCTGTTGCAGGGAGTTGTCGCAAAGCATGCTGCCACCCCATGCGTGGTTCTTCCACCAAGCTTCCTTGAAGTGCCAACTGATCTTAATTGCGCGACTCAACTGGCAAGCCTCGATGGCACATCGCTTGCCCACGGAAAGAGCGGGTTCGAAAACGACCTTTTCAAGAGCTCGGGGGGGCAGTGTCAGGATGACGCGATCGACGCGCTCTTCACCGTCACTAAAAACGAGGGTTACGCCGGTTGCGTCTTGACGCACGCGTTCCAAAACGCGCGAAAAATGCGCCTCGGTTTTGAGGGTCCCCAGCATCAGGTTGCACAGGCGACTCGCGCCTCCCGGGAACCGAAATGCGCTCAGTTCATCCCCTTCGCGGTCCAGATAGTTCTGAAATCCAGCGAGCCAGCCTAGCAGTCCGACGCGGTCGAGGTCATCGCCCTCGTCCGAGCGATACTTCGCGTTTACGTACCAGAGGCCCCGTTCGCTTTCGGTGTGCTCACAAAGAAAATCAGTGACGGTGCGCCGGTCCCAATCGAGGGCCTGAACGTTCTCCCATGCCGGAGATTTAAGCCCCTCACACATGTCTCGCACCGCTCTCTCGACCCGCAGATCGTCTTCGAGCGCATCGGTCCAGATGAGATCTTCAGTGGTGTGTTTCCCCCGATACTGGAGCCGTTTTGGCCAAGCGCCCTTGGGATCAGGTTCGAGATCAAACTCTTTGAGAAGGTCAATGATCCGCTCATGGTCGGCGTCGATCCATTCGCCGCCCGTTTCATAGAGCACGCCGTCGCCCTCGTCAGAAGTGTGGAGTCTGCCGCCCGGCCTACCGCGAGCCTCAAACAGTTTCGTTTCGAATCCGGCCCGCTCAAGTAGCATGGCGGCCCGAAGTCCAGACATTCCGAGGCCAACGACGCCAACCCTCACCGATGGCCTCGCTTAGACGGGTTCTTGAGTCGAAACACCACATCTGCGGCTAAGAACCCAAAAGTGACGGCGCCGGAGAGTCCCATAACGTACTGATTGGCTCCCAATTTGATGAGGAACACTCCTACGCCAAGCGAGCAAAAGGCGGCGGCGAGATAACGGGCACTCATTCCGCGCGACTTAAATTTGGCCACGTTCAAGATGACTCCGGCTGCACAGATAAGCAACACCGCGGTCAAGAACTGGTCAAATTGAGGGATGGTCATTTCGGGGTTCCTTCCAAGAAATGACCCAACTGGTTGGCCGAGCGCTGGGGCTGGACTAACGGTGCGGAATCACTCATTTGACCCTCTTGAACCGGCAGAGGATGACAGCCCGGACTCACTCAACTGGGCAACCTGAACGGCCAGCGAAATGACCTGATCGAGGCGAGATTCGACTTCTGGACTGGAATCTTCAGTGGAACTCTCCAGAACCGCTTGGATGTCCGTAGCACTCCGAACATTCACCAACGCGGGGTGTTCGAGCGTCGCCCGGCGAAGATATGCCTTGGCGATCTCCTCTCCCGAGTCCTCGGCACTCGATGCTTGAAACGGCTGGTCGCCAAGCCAGTCGAGAGTCTTCGACCCCAGAATCCCAACTCTCCTCTCTTTGGCGAGCGGAGTGAGCGTTTCGTAGGCGTCTTGATCGACTGGATTTGACGGCACTTGGAGGACATCGAAAGCATCATGGAACTGCCATAGAGACAGGGAAGCGAAGGGGTTTCCGTCGCAGCATAAGCCTAGGAATCGTATGTGACCCTCTTGCTTGGCCGACTCCAGAGCCTCCAGAACGCCGTTGATTTGAAACTCTTCGATTGCGCGCCGGACTCTCAAAAAGTAGATGTCGATTGTTTCATTTCCAATCGCACTCAAAGTTTGTATCAGGTCGGCCTGGACCAGGTTGGCGGCATGGGTCTGATCCGTGGAATGCTCAAAATGGGACGAGCCCACGTAAGTGAAGAACCGATCTGGACCTCGGAGACGGCCGCCCCAAAGGCCGGGCTGGGAAGTGATATCGATCGGTAAAGATGCTTCCCCGGCTGCTTCAAGAAGCGGTTCGAGCTCTTCGCTGGTTCTTGGCAAGCCAAGTCGAAGCCAGATGGGTGGAAACACCCTATTCGTACGACCGAAAGTCCCCGACGCCACACCTGATGCTACCTGGATGGCCGACGAATCACCCTGGAAATCAGGCGTGGTTTCGTCGGCCAAATTGACGAAGGATGACGTTTTCGCTTCCTTTTACGGTGCGGAGCGGCATGCACGTGTCGAAAAGATCCAAGAGGAGGCGACCCGCCTTCCTTTGGATCTCCGCGTCAAAGTGGCATTGGTCGGCGTGCTTCCAAGCCGCCTCGAGAGTAACGCCGAGAGCCGAAGGGTGCCCCACGTCCCAGGTGAACCCCTTGTTTGCGTAGTAGGAATGTGCGGCAATCACCACCGGCTTGCCGTGGAGCGCCATTTCTAGGCCCGACTGGCTCGCTAAAGTGATTCCGACTCGCGCATGCCTCACCAGCATGAAAGTGTCCACTTCGCGACCGGAGACGAAGCAAACATTCTCAGGAACTACTCCGCCTAGTGCAGTCAGGACTTCATGGAAACTGGGATCGACTGGGAAGAGGTCGTTGTGCTTAATGGATTCTCGCGGGTGAAACCGGATCACCAGTGGAATCTCAAGTTGTCGGCATTCCTCGATCGTTTTGAGCAGGAAGGGAACGCTCTGCGGAAACAGTGGCGAGTCCAACATGACCGTTCCGTCGATGTTGACCTGCGCTAACAAGAGCGCAAAAGGGCGATCCAAAGAAAAGCCGAATTTGGCTTCGAAAGCTTCCTGAGTCTCGATCCCGGAAGTCGCGTGGTGGGAGAACTTCTTCGATTTCGACTCTTCCCACATCCTGAAGGCGCGCTCACCGGCGTCAGAGGCAAAATCTTGGGCCTCATATTTGAATCTCCAGGTTTGGGCGAGGCCGATCCGGTTGAGAATCATTCCCGTCGATCCGTCCAGAAACACTCGGTCGCCCATAAAGGAAGTTTCGAGGGCCACCGTTCGCGTGTTGAGCGACTGCCCAAGTTCGTAAAGCATCCGGCTGACCCCATACGCCCCTTGGAAAATGAGCATCGAGTCTGGTTTAAGCTTCGGAAGCAGCCATTTAAGCGCTTCGTAGATCGCGATGGCTTGAGACATTTCCGCCGCCACGACTTCACGTGTCAGCAGAGGACTGTCCTCAATGTCAAATTTCCCGGCAATGCCCGTGAACCGCGTCCGAAACGCTTTTAGGAGCGATATTCCGTCCCACTCCAGTGCGTACAGCTCTGGCAATGAGAGGCCTTCGACGACTTTTCTCGCCTCCAGCCCAAAGTGGCTTCGTGAACACCAGACCGGACCTAGCCTAAGAATGACGGCGCGTTTGCGGATGGCGCGATTGCGGTGCAAGTGGTGGTGGAAGTCACCGACTTCGAATTTGAAGTAGTCGGCGTCGAGAACGACTAACTTTCGGCAAAGGCGTGCCCAACTGGCGGAGGCGCGAAGACTAAGGGCTTTCGCGATCAGGGCGAGGCGCCCGAGGCGAGCGAGTTGCGCTTCCTTGCCGGTGCCAGGCGTCAACTGCCGCCTCCTAATACAGGATCTGGTCTAGGAGATTGCTGCATCGACTTTGTCCAATAGCTTCCAGGGGTTGCCGGAGGTGTGGAGTGCGGCGGTCTTGACGCCGTTCTGATCAGCACGGCTTGACGTGCGTGGTGCGTTTGAGGCAGTCTTCGATTCAAAGAGACCGTTCAATTCCACCCTTCGGCCACGTTACACGGGTGTCAAGCCACCCTGTTGAAAGCTGGTTCAAGCCAAAGCACTCCACATAGATTGCAAATCCTCGCTTCGCTTTCCCAATGAAGAACTTTGGTTGGCGGCCCATTTTGGCTTCATTTGTTCCACCCAGACCTCGTAATCGGCTGCGTTTGACTTAGCTTAGGTTCTCAGCACACCACGAGAAACTTTGTCCAAGTCAGCTTCCACCATCATGGCAACGAGTTCCTCGAAACTCACTTTGGGAACCCAACCGAGTTTTTCGCGGGCCTTGGTGCAGTCGCCTAAGAGGAAGTCAACTTCTGCGGGTCGATACAGTTCTGGATTTGTCTTGAGGATGGTCTTTCCAGACTTCTTGTCGATACCGGTCAAGTTGTCGCCCGAGCCACGCCAGTCCACCTCAAATCCGGCGTGCTTCGCGGCCAATTCCACGAACTCACCGACTGAGTGGGTTTCGCCGGTGGCGAGGACATAGTCATCGCCCTCAGGTTGCTGGACCATTCGCCACATTCCCTCGACATAGTCGCCTGCGAAGCCCCAATCGCGTTTTGCTTCCGTGTTTCCTAACTCAACGTAATCCTGCAGTCCATGTTTCACTCGGGCAAGCGAACTGGTGATCTTTCTCGTGACGAATTCCAGACCTCTCAAAGGAGACTCGTGGTTGAAAAGGATTCCCGAAGAGCAATGCATCCCGTACGACTCTCGGTAATTGACCGAAATCCAGTGCGCATAGAGCTTGGCGACGCCATAGGGGCTCCTAGGGTGGAATGGGGTGTTCTCGTTCTGGGGCGTGGCCTGGACCATCCCAAACATCTCTGAGGTAGAGGCTTGGTAGAACTTGGTTTGGAGGTTGACCATGCGGATCGCCTCCAGAAATCGGGTCACGCCGAGGGCGTCCGCTTCTCCGGTGTAAACAGGTTGCTCGAAAGACAGGGTGACGAAGCTCTGGGCGGCCAGGTTGTAGATTTCATCCGGCTGGACCTTATCCACCACGCGATGAATGTTGGTCGATTCGAGCAGATCGAAGGCTACGCGCTCAACCTCTTTTTCAATTCCGAGTTCTGCCAACCGACCGAAGTCCGCCGAAGCACTTCTGCGGTAGGCGCCGTAAACCTTGTAACCCTTTTCGAGGAGAAGCTTGCAGAGATAGGCTCCGTCTTGTCCGGTAACTCCGGTGATGAGTGCGCGCTTTGCCATGTGATTCTGATCTACCTTCCTGGCGACCGAACTATTATGTATTCCCGAACGCCACCAAGTCCGACTCTGGGCTGGGTTGGAGCGTAGCTTCTGAGTGCCAGAGGGATCGGTGAGCCATCGAAGCCGGTAAGGATACGGCTAACAACCTTCGAATAGATGCCCGGCTGGGCGCCTGACGAGCGGCGAAACGTGCAGCGATTCGCGCTTCACGAAGCCGACCTTCCAAGACAAGGAGGGCGCTCAAGTGCATGGCACAGGTGCTGAGTGCCTTGGACACTTCGGGCAAGGTGATGTCCCTAACGACCCAAGCGTCTCGCGCAGCGAGGATCGACTGCCGGACGCGAATCTCTTCGGCAACCTGACCGGGGCTCCGCCGGAACGTGTTGTGCTCATGCATTCTCCAGAAGGTCAGGATCTCGGGAATACACACTGCTTTGCCCACCAATGCGGCGTCGAGAAGGGCAACCCAGTCTCCTGAATATCGAAGATCCGACCTAAACCGGAGGCAACTACGTCGAAAAAGCACGCCCGAAGCGAGGACCCGATTCTCGGTGAGAAGATAGGGAAGAAGCTCTTGGATCTCGCCTTTGGGCCAGTCCGCGTGCATGTCGGTCGATGGATCCGGGTTTCCCCGGGAGTCGATTTTCCTGCCGAGTGTGTAGCAGAAAGCCACCTCGGGATGGTGGTCGAGCGCCTCCACTTGGCGCGCAAGCTTAGTGGGAGCCCACACGTCGTCGGAATTCAAAATGGCCACGTACTCCGATTCGGACCCATTCAGGGCTCGCTCCAACGTGCCGTAGGTGCCCAGGTTGGACTCGTTCTCAAGGATCGAAATCTGATCGCCCTCAAGCTCTCGAAGAAGCTTCGCGCTGCCGTCATTGCTCCGATCGTCGATCGCCAGCAGGTTCCAATCCTGGAAGGTTTGTGCTCTGACGGAGCCAATGCTTTCGCTCACGAATTGGACGTGGTTGTAACTCGGAACGAGAACGGCGACCCGACTCATCGTGCCACCCGCTTCAACTCTTGTTCGATGCGATCCACTGCGGAGTGCACGTTCCATTTCGTTTGCACCCATTCTTTCGCCGCTTGACCCATCTGTCTGCCCATTTGCGGATCTTCCAGGATCTTGCTGAGCTGCTCGGCGAGTTCAGATGGGTCGCTGCCGGCGAGTAAACCATTTCGACCATGTTCGATGGTTTCTCGGACCCCGCCTTCCGCTACCGCGACCACCGGGCAAGCGCAGGCGTTCGCCTCTAGAGGGGAAAGGCCGAAGGGTTCGAGGCGAGGTGTGTAAATCATAGCGGAAGCCCGATTTAGGGCATTGACGAGGTCCGAATCCGTTGCCATCAGCTCTGAGCGAAAGTCTACATCCAACTCGTGCGCGAGGACTTTCATTCGTTCGAGATAGGGGGCGTCGCACATATTCCCGATCCATACCAGCGGTGGTCGAGGACTCGCCATTGCGCCAAGTGCGCGGATCGCGAGTTCCACGTTCTTGGTGGGTCCAAGTGTGCCAAGTCCGACAATGAAACGCTCTCTCGGGAGCGTCAGGTCTTGAAAGAGGCCAGTGTCGACCCCAAGGTAACACACCCGCGAGTCAAGGCCATAGGCCCTCAAAACCGACTCGCGACTAAACAGTGAGTTGACAAGGATCTGATCTTGGGCTGATGCATTGGCGAGTTCTTCACGTCCGTGAAGGCGCGCCGCGCGCAAGTCGATGCGATCCCGCATGCGGGTCTTCAGCCCCCTTGGACTCCAACTACGCTGGACCTCTTCAGGTAAATCGATCCAGGGGAGCCGAGGAAGCGCCTCGTAATAGGCGCGATGAGGCTCTTGAAGATACAGGAGCTTCGGCGCCTTCAGATACCGGCCTAAGAAAGGAGATCCAAACTCCCGGCAGGTGTTAGAGAACACGATGTCCCACTCACCAGCGGTCATTTCCCGGGCGACTCGCTCACTATGTGCCCGCATTGCGCTGACCGAAAACGCGCCGCGCCGAGCATGGCGGACGAGATCGTTGAAGTGGTGACCGGTTTCTGGCAGCGTCTCCAGCGGAACCTCGTGCTCCTCGGCAATGCCAGAAAACGAAGCAAAGTCGTTGTCGGGAACCGGCGGTCGCCATATTTCGATCTGATGTCCCCGAGCCGCCAGCCCCCGCAACTGGTATTGGAGCACCCGCTTCGCGCCGCCGCTCGGCAGGTTGTGCCACACCGCGATTTTCATGTCAGACTACTCGACCCACCAAATCGTACAGTTCCGTCTCAAGTAGGTCGATCGATCGATCCCAGGTCCAATTAGACCTCACATGAGAAGCCGCCTCGCGGCCCATTTGTCTCGCCAATGCCGGATTTGCGGCCAGTTCCGCCACCTTTGCCCCGAAAGCCTCGTGATCTGGCGGGACGAGGAAGCCGTTGACACCGTCGACGATCGTCTCTCTCACTCCACCTTCGCGAACGCCAATCGCCACCGTTCCACAGGCATTAGCTTCAAGCGGAGCGAAGCCAAACGGCTCGAGTCGAGGGGCGTAGACCAACGCTAGAGCGCCACCAAGCGCGTCGATCAACTCGGGGTCGGATGCCATGACTCGAAGCTCAAGCTCAACACCTTTGGCGTGGGCGCGCTGAGCGAGAACTTCGGCGTAGGTGTGTTGCGAGGTCTGTCCAATCCATACAAGCTTTGGACGATGGTGAGCGATAGTGGCTAGCGAGTCGATGACGAACTCGATATTCTTGTTCGGGGTGATCGAACCCAGACCCACCACAAATTGCTTCTTTGGAGAATCGGTCAGTCGAAACAAGTCCGGATCGATGCCGAGGTAGCAAACCTTGGCGTCGATATTGTATGCCCGCAGCATCGATTCTCGGCTGAAGTAGCTGTTCACCAACATGAGATCGAAGGCGATTGCATTGTGATAGTCCAGGTTAGCTAATTCTCGGTACATCCGAAACCGAAAGCGGTCGCCAATCCAAGACTTAAGGCTTCGCAAACGACCGGCGCCGGCAGGAACTTCTTGATGTCGCCAGATCGAACGATCTTGAGCCTCATAGAGAATCCGCTTTGGCTCCTGCAAGTACAGGGCCTTCGGACCCGCGAAGAACCGCCCGACAAATGGCGCATGGTATTGGACGCAGTTGGTCGCCAGAAGGACGTCTGCCTTCCATGCCTCCATTTCCGTGGCACATAGTTGCGAATGACAGGTCATCGCCTCGACCGAAGCCCTCAGCTCAGCCCCACGCTTGTCGATTCTGTCCAATACAGTGCCACTCATGGACCCAACTTTCAGTGGGACATGTCGCTCATCGATCAAGCTTCCCAAGGACATGAGGTCGCTATCTGGACCCTCTGGGGTGGGTCTCCAAACGCTGACCTCGTGCCCACGCGCCAGCAGCCCTTTGACTTGATAGTAGAGACTTCGGCGCGCGCCGCCTGGGGGCAGGTTGTACCAAACTGCGATCCGAAGTCTCCGAGTTGGTCGGGAAGGATTCTGATTCGGAATCATCGGTGAGCGCCCCCGCTGTGTACTCTGAGGCGCTCTTCAAGGATATCGACCGATCTGTCCCAGGTCCATTCGGTTCGGACGTGCTCAAGAGCCGACTGTCCAAGGCTTCTCGCTACATCCGGATTCGCGGCCAAGTACGAAACTGCTGCGCCCATTGCAGAGGGCGAAGGGTCCACGAGTAGTCCGTTGACTCCGTGCTTTATGCTCTCCCGAATGCCCCCCTCTGCGACGCAAACGGCGGGGGTCCCGCAAGCGTTGGCTTCAAGCGGAGCAAACCCGAACGGCTCCAGGCGAGGAGCGTAGACCATGGCCAAGGCCCCCGAAAGGAGCTGAACCAACTCCTGGTCCGAGACCTGGATCTTGAACTCGCACTCGACTCCTTTCGCCCGGGCTCTCTCCTCGAGAGTCGAGAGATACTCGGTGTCAAACATCTGCCCGATCCAAACCAGCTTGGGCCGATTGCTCTCAATCGTCGCAAGAGCGTCGATGACAAATTCGATCCTTTTCGGGGCGTGCATTGCACCTAGTCCGATCACGTAGTGCCCCCTCGGAGATTCAGCGCCGCCGAACATTTCGGAGTCGATTCCTAAATAGCAAACTCGGCTGTCCAGCCCATAAGATCTAAGAATTGCCTCTCTACTAAAGTGAGAGTTCACGAGGATCTCATCGAAAGCTGCCGCGTTTTCGTATTCCTCGTCGACCTGCTTTCTTGCGTCCCTCATCGAAACTTCACCGCGTACCTTGGCTATCAGCTTCCGTCGGAGCGGCGTTCTTTCCGGAAATGGATCGGGTGCGCGCCAGATGAGCGACCCGAGCGCTTCGTAATAAAGACGTTTGGGGTCCTGAAGGTAGAGAACCTTTGGGCCAGAAAAGTAGCGACCAATGAACGGGGATGCAAAAATCGAACAGTTGGCGGCTAAAAGAACTTCGAATCCCCCTTTCGATATCTCGCGAGCACATTCTTCCGAGTGAGCCTTCATCGCCCCCATTTGACGCTTTTGGTCGGTCAGAAATCCGAGCACGCGGGTGAGGTAAGTCGCTTCATTAGCCGCCGAAAAGGGATAGGACATCTCGTGCTCGGAAACGAGCTCGCGGATCGCCATCAGCTGGCTTGGGCAACTACTCACTTTCGGGCAAAACGACTCAACCTGGTGTCCTCGCTCAACGAGTCCTTTCACATGGTAGTACAGGGCCCTGCGCGCTCCGCCGGGAGGCAAGTTGTGCCAAACCGCAATCCTCATCTGGAAGTCACGGTGAGCTTCCAAGGCGCGAATTCAGGGCGCTGGTATTCTGTGGCGGTGAAGGTTGGCATCGACGTTCGCTCACTCCAATTCGCAGGGGCAAGCCGCGGCACGGGTCTATATATTGTAAACCTTCTGCGAGCACTTGCAGGTTCCGGGACCAACACTGAGTTTGTCTTGTTAGTGAACGGGTCCCTTCCGATTCCGACGAGCATTGCGAATTTAGGGCCATCGTTCAAGATTGCTCGCATTGCAGGACCGGCTTCCGCCGACAGCGAATACCCCTGGTACCTGGCTCATCCACGCCTTCGAAGTTCGCTGCCTTTTCTCCCAGGCCGTCACTGGCGTAAGTTTATTGAACAGCATGCCACTGCCTTCTGCAAAGCCGTAGTGTCTGAGGCAGTGGATGTCGTCCATTTCACGGCGCCGTTCGATCCGTTCCTGACTCCGGTCGTGCTTACAAGGATCAAGACCGTTTACACCTTCCTTGATGCCATTCCCTATCGGTATCGGGAAGAGATGTACGACCAGTGGGACATCGACGCAAAGAAGCTCTATGAGCTCCAAGCCATGGCGTTGAGGACCGCGGATCGAGTCGTCGCGCTTTCTGACGCTTCACGCCGAGACTCCATCGAGTTTTACGGTGTCTCAGAGCAAAGAGCTGCAACCATTTACTGTGCTGTGGAGCCTCCAAAAAAGGGTGGATGGGATGTGCTTGAAGAGGCGAAACGGAAGTTCCGAATTCGCGCTCCTTACTTCGTGTTCTGTTCAGTAGCGGAGTATCACAAGGGGCTCGACATCCTTGTTCAGGCAATTGCCGAGTACAACGAGACTCATTCAAATCCAGTGCAGTTAGTTGTCATCGGTCGACAACAAAACTCGAATCACGCTTGGATCCGTGAAGTGTGCTTCGACGCCGGGATCTCGGGAAGGGAAGTCCGGGTCACCGGCTACGTCAGTCAACAAGAGTTACAGTCTCTGTACGAAGGCGCCTTGGCGCTGGTGTCCCCATCCCGCTGCGAGGGCTTTGGCTTACCGGCCGCGGAAGCCATGGCGGCCGGTGTTCCCGTCATTGCCGCCAACTCCGCGTCTCTTCCCGAGGTTGTCGGCGATGCCGGAATCCTGTACGAAACCGAGGATGTGCAGGCTCTTGTTGCGGCAATGGAACGAGTCATAAACGAACCCGCGCTTCGTCAGAAAATGATCGAGAAAGGAAGGTCTCAGGTGACCAAGTTCGCCCCGGAGCTGATCGCGAAACAGTCGCTCGAGTTGTACGCGCAATTGGCAAAGGGCTAGGGCATCTTCGTGAGGCTGAAAGGTCGGAGGGCGCTCCTTGGAGGTTCCAGAAAATCATGTGCAGTCTCCAAGCCGACGAAATGCACAACGATTCATCAACCGATCCAATGAAGCCATCCGCCGTTTTATTCGACCTAGACAACACGCTGCACGATCGGGATCTGGGGCTTTCTTCGTTCGTGAGCTGGCAATTCTTCGCTCGAGGTCTTGGCGACCGGGCAGCCTCTCATTCCCAGTGGCTCCAGCGGTTCGTTGACCTCGACAACGGAGGCAAAGTCTGGAAGGATGTGGTCTATTCCCAGCTTTGCCAGGAGTTTGAGTTGTCGCCAGACCCTGCGGATCTGCTTGTCGAATACGAGGAACGATTTTTCGAACACGTCCATTCACACGAAGGACTCCGGGAGATGCTTAGCGAATTGAAGTCACAGGGGTGGAAGACGGGCATCGTGACCAATGGCCGTCCGGTCTTTCAGCGCCGAACGATCTCCGCGCTTGGGATCGAGGGTCTGGTAGACACAATTGTGGTTTCCGGGGAGTGCGGGTTGCGGAAGCCAGACCCCGCAATTTTCCAATTGGCCCTTTCCGAGCTTGGATGCGAAGTAAAGAATTCCTGGTTTGTTGGCGATGATCCGGTCGCCGATATTGAAGGAGCCAAAGCGGTGGGATTTAGGACGATTCTGTTCGGAACTGGCCAGCGGCGAACAACAGCGGCCGCTGATTTTCAAGTGAACCAACTTAGTCAAGTCGTGAATGTTCTGCTTCGGCAGGCTGGAGCCTAGGACCTCGCCCACTCGGGGGGCTCTTCCAGTTCGTAAAGCGTTTCTCCGGCGTGAGGGACTACGAGGATGCCCTCGTCTTCTCGATTCTCGTACGATCGAACGTCGATGGAGTTGGGGTCTCGATAAGTCAGATTCACCCGGCGGCAGACCTCTTCTGGAATGGCGGTCGCCAAGGTAACCGTGATTCGTGGAGACTCAACTCCGTCGACGTAAGTGCCGATTCCCCGGACATGGGTCGAGTGAGCCAGAATCCCCCACGGTTCGTCTTTGAACGTATCCCACTGAGCCAGGAAGTAGTCCCGGACGTGGTAGCCGATGCGCTCGATAGTCTTTCCGTGCACCCGGGAGATCTCGGTGAGATGGGGCGCGTAGATGATTAGCTCGCCGCCATCGGCGACTACCGGCTCCAGTTTGTACATGCACTTTCCGCCGACCCACATCTCGTCGTACATCGTCGGCGCACAGGCAATCACGGTGTGAAATGGCTTTTGCTTGCGGATTACATGAAGGTCTGCGCTCCAGTCGGCCGCCCGCGACCAAGCGTCGACGGGTTTGCCGAAGACTAAGTTGACTAACCTGCCATCTTGCACTGCCAAACAGAAGGCATGCACCGGAGTCGGAACCATGGCAGCGGCCCGCTCAATCACTTGCCGGACCGGGGTCATCTTCCGTCCGATGATCTTCGGCGTCGAAATCACGGCGCCCAACCAATGAAAGAAATTGAGAAGTTCCGGACCGCTGATTCCCGGGAACAGATACTTAGAGCCCCCGGAGAAGCCGACGACTTCGTGCGGGTACACGGGACCGACGATGAGCAGGTGGTCGTATTCGAGAGCGGCCCGATTGATCGTCACATCAACATCGATCGCGAAGCGTCCGCCCGAGAGCTCACCAATCTCCGAAGCGGGAATGGTTCCTAGCTTGACAAGCTGGTCGGGATCATCCCACGCGTGATTAAGAAATCGAACGGACCCATAAGTCATTGATCGCTGGCTCGGCACGATGTCGAGCCGCTTGCAGATCGCCTCCTCTGACATCGGCGGATGCGTCCCGAGGGCAATCATCACATCTACGGCCGTCGCCCTGCCTTGAAGGGCCAGGAGAATCGACTTAAACATGAGTCCCACCGGCGCGGTCCGGGTGGAATCGGGAACGATCAACAGGACGCGCTTGCCAGAGAAGTCGATCGACGCCAAGGACTCGGTGACTGATCGGACTACCTGGGAACTTGAGATCTCTGAATGTCGCGACATAGGAGGTAGCACTGCGGGGAGTTCTACCCTCGTTTGTTAGGATCGGGGGACGTTTCTGTCGTCGAGGGCAGCGACTTCTCGCTCCATTTTTTCCATTGTTGTATGGGTTGGAGTCGCATGGGTCCAACGCGCTAGGTGTTCACCCAGGGTGTCACCACGAACCAAACCGTGCGGGCCCAAGTACCAATTGAGGCTCGTTAGCGAAATTTGAGTCGGGCAGTCGCGGAGTTCGTCCCTGTCGAAGCCACGTTTGGGCGAACTCGTCCAATCCGACCAGGGTGTAGGGTTCCACCAAGAGGCTGGCCAATCTATTACTTCAACGCGGAGTTGATTTCTTGGGAAGGAACGAAATTGATGATCCTCAGAGAAGTCCGCGCTGTTTCCACCCAACCTGAGAGTAGTTGGCATCACGAACCAGAAGCTGACTTGGCTCGCAAACATCACTATGGCAAATGTAGTTACGCCGAGATATCTCCGGCGTCTTGCACTGGGTTGAGGCATGGCGCGAGTTTTTGAGATAGAACCAATGCCCATCCAGATCAAAATAGGTGCACACATAAGCCAGACTGGTGTCGCAAGTATTGCGCAGATCAAGCACCAAAGGGGCATGGCGATGTCCCACGCATCGACCCTCTGTCGGTTCTTTGTCCAAAGCAAGAACCGTGCCCCTCCCCCTAAAAGGAAAAGCGTGAACCCAATTACGATCGTTCCCGCGCCTGAACCACAGGAGTGATAGGTTTCCGACATCAGGCCGATTATACATCGGACCTAGGTCATCATTTTTGTGTGATCGAGAATCATGTTAAGGCAGTTATCCCTCGTTCCTCCTAATGAAGTCGGCAGTTTGTAGTTCGGAAGAGTCGCCTCAGCAGTGCATCGAGTTGGCATTCGGACTGCGGAGACACGAATCATTCGGCATCTACGGGCCCCCTATTACAACGTTGCGCGCGCATCGACCGCTTCATTCAGCAATGCGATGCCAGAATCCTAGTCGTCGGGGACTCGGGACCACAGGGGCTTAGCGGATCGGGTCGGCTAACTGATAACCTACGACGGACTCGCCTAACGTAGACGGTGATCGTTCCAAGAGACGTTGCAACAAAAAAAGTGCCCGCGCGGCAATCGCGCGGGCACTTTCTAATCACCTCAGCTCGGTCTAAACAGCGGCCAAGGCTCGGTGGTGCTCGAAGTGCTCGCTGGCGGCTTGAGTCATTGTCGTGAAGTGGGCGCCACGCTTTCGGAAGTAATCGATCGTCTTTCGAAGGTCGTCTACGCTGTCGTAGTAGTCTCGAAGGCCCAAGGTGATCACTTCGTTTTCGGAGTTGGCCTCCAAGAGAGGCTCTAGGGCTTGCCATCCTAGGTCGAGGTACCCATGCTTGCCAGCGTGAGTTGCGATCGGGAGGTGGAGTAAGCGATTGCCGCCCTCCTTCTTAAGGTCTTCCGAACTGCTGTGATAGGGGTTGTGGGGGGCTCCGTTCCAGTTCACAAACATCTTGTAGTCTGCGTTCGGAATGACGGAACTGTCGGCGAGAATTCCGATCTCTTCGAGGTAGGGAACATCGCTCGCAAGGAGGGCGAATGCGCCTGCTCGAAATGCGGTGCACTTGATCATGTGGGACTTCAAGATGTCCTTGGCGGTCCAAATGATCGTTCCGCGTTCTTTCGGATCTTCGACATAGCCACGCTCGTTCTCGAAGTTGACCTTCATGCCGATCTCGTGCCAACTCGGAATCTTATGAACGAATTCGTGATAGTAAAGGTTTGTGTTTGCGCTGGGGTCTTTTTGGGATGAATGGATTAACCAGGTGCAGGGGACGAATTCCCCTTCGAGCACGTTAATGAATTCCGATGTGTAGCAGCGATCATGCATCGCTCCCTCACAATCGACAGTTAGAACGACATTCGGCATAGGCATCAATCTCCTTGCGTAATCTGCGAGGTCCCGCCGTTGGGGGCCTGGGTTGCCGTGAGAGAGTAGCGTCGACCAAGAACGGTGAAGTTTTTCAACTTCACGCTCTTCCAAGTGCTTGGAAGGTGCGGCGCAACGCTCATGACTCGATCTCCGAGTAGTTGTTTTGACCAGGCATTTTCTGACCGGTTCTTGGAGTCTAACCTAATTCCAAGAATTCCGTACAGGACGGACTGCAAACTTCCCGCCGCCCCCGTTACGAAGTAGGCAGTTGGCCTCGATCGCTTCTCTGAGAACAATCCCAGAGGCCCCGTCATGAAGGGTTGCCAACTCGATTTCCAAGCTAAATAGGCCTTTTCCGAGTCTCCCGCTCGCGCCCAAATGATGGCGTGAACCGAGTCACTCATGGCCGGCCCGTTCTTGATCACCTTTGAGGAAAATCGCTCCATCATTTTCTTCGCGTCCTTCTCGGCCGGCGGATACTGCAATGGGTAGATGCTCAGCACCGCCGCTGCTTGTTTGTAGCCCCGCATCGGGTCACCATCGTAGGTCAAGAGCCCGGCTCCGTCCTTAGGGAGTTTGTAGGTCGCTTTTGCGTTCGATGCCCATTTGCCGCCATTGGCGGCCCACTCGGCGAGCAGGTTCGTATAGAGATCGTTATCTCCGACATGGTTCTCGTCGGGGCTCATCACTCCTCGGATTTCGCGTCCCTCTTGGCCTGCCACGCTTCGAAGCTTAAAGAACTTGTCGGCGCCATCGATCGCTTTTCTCGCCTCTGACTCTGGAACCAACCCAAGCGCGGCCGCCTGAGAGAGCGAGAAGGCAACCGAACCGGTGATATGGTGTTCGTATTTGGAGGGTCCGGGGACTGTCTCGCGGCCGGTTACGCTGGACTCCCATGGGAAGAGCAGACCTTGGCCAGAAGAGGCTCCAAGGGGTATCGAGCCAGTGGGTCGGCCAGCGGAGAGCCACGAAGTCAGGTTCTTAGAAGCTTGGTCCATGTTAGCTAACCTGTACTGAGGGATCACAGCGGCCGCCTTTGGAGCGATGAGGGCCAGGGCGGGGAAGACCCATATGTCGGCGTCCCAAAAAACGTGCCCGCTATAGGTGTCACTGCTCAACCCGAAGGGACTGACTGACATGCGAGTGCCCGGCGAGACGGCCGACCGTAGGTAGAAAAGGAAAGACCGCACCGCTAACTGATCCTCCGCGGGCCCGTCGATCTCGATGTCCGTCTTCCATCGTTCCGCCCAGACCTTTTTGGATTCCTCCAGCACCTGACCAAACGACTGCCGGACGGTCTTGGGTTTGGGCTCAGATGGGGATGGGCTTCCGATCTCCTCGACTCTTTCCAGAAAGGCGGTTGTGGTCTTGGCGTCTTGACTACCACCCTGGGTGGCGTCGAACAAAATCGTCAGACCACCAGGGGCATGGATGTCGCCGGGAGTGGTGGCGGGGAAAGGCGCGATCGGCTTCTGCGGGCCGACGGAATTCGGAAGTGAGAATTCCCAACGCTCGGCAAGCCGACGTTCGGTGGGGTGGAGAACCACCGTGTGCTGAACCTTGAGTTCGGTTCCTTCGAGAGAAGGCTGAGACCACGTGGTTACGAGCGCACCCGTGCGCATGTCGATAGACTGATGGTAATCGGTGCAGTGCTCTAGGCTCAGCGCGGCGCCATCGAATGAGGGAGCTTCTCGAAGCGGGTTCTGATAAGGAGTGATCTTCTCCTCACCCGTCGGTGCGTAACCGTCGATGAAGAACATCGGCAGCCGGTGATGGGACGCGTCCCATGAACTGCCGTCACGACCGAACCGTAAACCGACTTTGCCGTTCCAAAGGAGGGCCGGTTCAGCGGCGGTAGGATCATCGCACGTCAGCACCCAAGGATCGATCGGGCGAGGCGCAACCCGAAGGGCCACCGGCGTGAAGCCGGTCTTACCGCACCCAATCAGAAGTAGTCCCGCCACACCGATCAGCCAAATACGCATCGCATAGATCGTACCGATTTGGCTGATCGGAGCGACGTGGCTCAGGCAGCTGTCTTAGTCTCAGAACGGTTGTGTTGGAGATGGGACTCGGGGACAAGGGCTGCGGCTTTGAAAAGTTCGATGACTTCAGCCGCGGAAAAATTCCCTGGCACGATGCCGATCTGGCAGTCGAAAAGATCGAGCCTCTGGAAGCAGGTATATGCACCAGGCAGTCCGATCGTATCCGCAAGGCCAACAAGCCCGATCGCTTTGAGCAAGTCGGAGCAAGATCCGCTGTCTTCCGATGTGTGAATCTTATTAGGCATGACGCTCTCCCGATGAGTCCGAAACTCGAACCCACACCTATAAGACTTGGACTTCCTCGTGAAGTTCCTAGCGGGAGCAAATGCGGGGATTATGCCAAGAAACGATGCGCTCACATTGGACAAATAGGGAATCGGACGCATTCGGGCTCGGAACGACGGGCAGGTAAGTGATTTGCCGGTTGCCAAGTTCATCGTGGTGGATTTGGCAAGGATGGGATTGAAGCCCGAATTCCCTCAAGTCTTACGATGCCTGGGCTACGAGGGCTTCTTCTTATCGGCAATGTTTCTGACTCTTCCGGGACTGGTCACCCTCTTTTTCATCCCCCTAGACGATGGCCCGCAAAACTCCGTTTCCGCGGCGTGGGGGAGATATAGAATATGTCGATGAATTTGGAATCGGTCGAGGACATTGTCGCCGCCGCGATCAAGGATGGGTCCTTTCCGGGCGCCTGTTTCGCGGTGCATCACCGCGGCAGGGTCGAACGCCGGTACTTCGGCAAACAGACCTACTGCCCGGAATCCCCAGACATCGATGAGCACACGCTTTGGGATCTTGCATCGTTGACCAAGGTGGTAGCGACCACGTCCGTGGCGATGCACTTACATGATAGAGGCGCACTCGATATCGACCAGCCCGTTGCCTCCGTCATCCCGGAGTTTCGCCGTGACGGCAAGGACAAAGTCCTGATGCGAAATCTGCTTCTGCATGACGCGGGACTGATTCCCGACCTCCTCCACATCGAGTCCTACTTCGAACGACAAGCGATTCTCGATGCCGCGTATGCGGAGCCGCTGCAATACCCTGTCGGCACGAAGATGGTTTACAGCGATCTGAGCATGATCCTATTGGCAGAAGCCATGCAACGGATCTCCGGACAATCCTTGGACGCTTATGCGACCAAGCACGTTTTTGAGCCGTCGAAGATGCACGACACCCGATTTTCCGCCGCTGCTCTGGAGCGTTCGACGGGACTGACCAGGCCGGAAATCTGCGACCGCTGCGCCCCTACCGAGGTTCTGGATCCGTGGAGAATCAAACTGCGAGCTCGGCGATTCACTTCGCCAGAGCAAGAACGGCTCTTTGGGAAATCTCCCGCCTATATTCAAGCGGAGGTTCACGATCCAACCGCTGCCGTTCTCGAGGGTGTAGCCGGTCATGCCGGCCTGTTCTCCACATTGAACGATCTCGTCCGATTCGTGGACGCGCTGAATGGCCGCAAGTTTGCCCATAAGGACACGGTCGCGGAGTGGACGCGATGTCAAAGCGATCGGAGCAGTCGTGGGCTGGGCTGGGACACCAAAAGTGTTCCGAGTTCGGCTGGAGAGCGATTCGGCAATCGCTCTTTCGGACACACCGGCTACACCGGCACCTCCATCTGGTGCGATCCCGACCAAGAGCTTTATGCGATCCTTCTCACGAACCGCGTCCACCCAACGAGTGAGAACAACAAGATTCGCATGGTTCGCCCCGCCTTCCACGACGCGGTTTTTAGTGCAGTTGTGGGAAGTTGAGTCGTCACCGCCAGGCGGAAGGCATCGTCAACTGGGCAAATGCGTCCATGGCGAACCGGTCCGTCATCCCCGCGAGATAGTCGACGGCGCCCTGAATCCCGTCGTAACCGTCGGGAAGTCGGCCTGGTTCGGCAAAGTGAAAGAACAATGCCCGGACCAGCTGTTTAGCTTTCCCGATGTCTGGGTACAGCACCGGGTATTGCAGGTAGACGTTTTCGAACAGCCACTCTTTCATCTCGTTCATGCATTGAAGGAGGTGGGGCGAGATGAGAATGGCAGGCTTGTCGAGACTGTGCTCGATAATGTCCAGCACCATTCGGCCAATTCGTGAGGAGTGGTCCGCTCCAAGCTCCTCGAAATCCTTCGGGACGCTGGAGATGATGCCCGACCGTAAGGCGTCGTCGAGATCGTGGTTCATGTAGGCGACTCGGTCACTGATGCGCACCACGGCGGCCTCAAGGGTTGAGGTTGGCTGTCCGTCGTGGGCCGTCAGGTCATTTCTCCCCTTGCTGTGGCCACCAATTCCGAGACGCGTCTCCTGTGACAGATTTAACTTCTCAAGGATGTCCACGATTCGAAGCGACTGGTCACTGTGGGAAAAGTTGACCGGTCCCGGCGAGTTGGGATGGGTTTCTCGATACTCCACGATCGCCAAGTCGAGGGCTGACTCGCCGGCATGCCCGAACGGCGTGTGGCCCACGTCGTGGCCCAAGGCGATCGCCTCGATCAGATCTTCGTTGAGTCGGAGCGCACGGCCGATAGTCCTCGCGACTTGGGCTACTTCGAGGGAGTGAGTCAACCGGGTGCGATAGTGATCGCCAAAGGGATCTATAAAGACTTGGGTTTTGTGTTTGAGCCTCCTGAACGGCTTTGAGTGAAGGACGCGGTCTCGGTCACGCTGAAAGCAAGTACGCACAGGGTCTTGAGACTCTTCGATGACTCTGCCCTCAGACTGGGCGGCCTTGGCGGCATAGGGGGAGAGACTCTCGAGTTCACGCGCTTCGGTCAGCTCTCGGACTTGATGGGGCACAAGGGTCAGACGTACCAAGAGCCTTAGCCGATTCCCCCCAGCCTAAGGTTCAGCCCAGTGGGCCTAGTGTCCTTGTCGTCACAAGGATTAAGCTCTGGGTATGAGAGAAATCCCGTCGGCGCCCGAAGTAGCGATTGTCTCGGGAGACTTCGCCTCCTTGGAGCCCGAAACGCTCTTCAACTTCTTGACCTTGCCCGAGCACCTGGTGGAATGGTGGCCCGAGGTTGCCACCGTCGACCTAAGGGTGGGAGGTGAATATCGATTCGAATGGCCGACCATGGGCTGGATCCTGACAGGGGTTTACACGTCCCTTGAGCCCGGAAAAAGCCTCGGCTTTACGTGGAATTGGAACCATGAACCGGGGAAGAAATCTAGGCAAGTGGATGTCCACCTGATGCCCATTGAGGACGGAACCAGGGTCGCTTTCTATCACCGCGAGTTCGGAGAGGACGAATTGGAGACGGCAGACCGCCAAGGAATCTTGGAAGGCTGGATTCACTTCGGTATGAAGCTATCCGGCCTCAGGGCCGGGCGGGGGACTTAGGCGCAGGAACGTCGTCGATGTCAACATGCTTCAGGATTGCCGCGGGGGCGACTTTGACTTCGCGCTCTTTATAGGTCTGTCCTGAGAGGTCAATCAGCCGTAAGAGATAGTCGCCTGGGCGAACCCGACTAAATACGAAGGTGCCGACCGAGTCGAGAATGCTTGAGTCGGCCACGGCCTTTTTGGAGTCTATCAACTGGGCGGTTAACCCCGGCGGAAGCAGCGCTCCCTTGAGCTCGTTGAGCCTCCCTTCAATCTCGCCGGTCTCGAGGATTGGGAAGTCAACCACGACCGCACGTCCTGGTCTCGGCGTGGTGACGACTCCTGGATTTTCAGATACCCAAGATGGGTTCTCAAAGCTCTCCTCATCGGCGGACAGACTGACCGTCTGATTCGGTGGGAGACGGTCGATGGTGGCTCGCCCATTCTTTCCAGTTGAGATTGCCCTAGGGTGTCCGTCCACCAGGAAACTGACTCCGGTCAGGAGCGGGTCGTCAGGTTCGTATTTTCCAGATAAGTGCTTGTCGATGAACGCTCGTACCGAGATAAGCCCGGCTTCACCTGCTCCTGGGCGTGCCAAGGCCATGCGTCCTTGGGAACCCTCACCAAGCAGTCCGGTAGAGAACAGCAGACTGGCGCTGATTTTTCCACCTTGCAAGACCTCGAGATTCAGCCCTAGATCGACCGGCCCGAACGCACGGTAGACGGTAGCCAACGCCCCGATGGGTTGTGAACGGTTGCCATCGTATTCCAATCCCATCCTGGCCGAGTAGGTGGTGTTCAAGTTACGGTTCACGGAAAGCCGCGCAATCTGAATGGGTTTTCCGCTTCCTAACTGGTAACCCAGGTCGAAGAGTCCGACCGCTGCTCCGAGCGATTTGCGAATTTGGGCAAAGCCGGCGATATCAGAAGGGCCTTGAGAAAGCCGCATGGTGAGCGAGTTCGAGTACATCAGATTCGCGTCTCCCGTGCTGAGCCTGGAACGCAGAACGGTGGCCGGTTCGTCGCCGTCAAGACGGTCGAGGCTCAAGCCATAGGAGATGGCATGTGATCGTTTTCCGGCCGTGCCTTCCAGCTTCAATGAGGTCAAGGAAGTGCCGTTCGCGCCGATCTCCGGCAAGATCCTTGAGGCAAGACTGCCGCTTGCCTGGGTGTGTTCCAGGGTTGCCCTTGCGCTGCCGATGCTTCTTGTGAATCCGGTAGAAATGGCCGAACCGCCATCAAGCGAGACCATCGACTGAACGTTGAACAGTGTCGACCCCAACCAAGTGTGAAGGCCGACGCCTAAGTCTTTCCCTAGTCCGTCCGGCGACTGGGTTAACGCGCCGACCGCCGAAGCCCACGACCCGTTCCCGATAGCCCTTTGAAAATCGGCGATGAGCTCGGAACTGTCCTGATTTTGGACGTTTCCAAAGGCATCGGAACTGTAGATTGAAGTTCCGATTCTTCCGGCGGTCAGGCGGTATCGAGTTTCTCCGGCTGCTGGACCATCTGTCCCACCGAAGACTCGACGACTGGACTCGGCGACGTCGCCATCGGGAGTCACGGTCACGACCTTGAGGTCGTTGGGGCCGTAGTCAAGTCTCAGAGCGTTGAACCGGTAGTTGCCATCGGTGTCGGTCTTTGTCGACCCGAGCAGCTGGTCGCGAGAATAGAGTTCGATTTGAGAACCGGGAAGAGCCTTGCCGATGACCTGACCCCGATCACGAATCTCTTGACCTGCCAGTGGGAAATTGGAAAATGTGAAGCCGAGGGCGTTTCGTCCTCTAGCTAATAGCGGCACTGGCGGCATGTAGAGGTCGCCAAATTCAAATTGGGTGGCATGTAGCTTGCCAAGCAATTGCGCGTCTGGGTCGCTTTTCCCAAGCGAGAGGAGTGCGGTGGGCTGTCCCTGAGAATCGCTCATCACCCGGTACCGTGCGCTCATCATGAAAAGGTCACCGGACCCGGTCATCGAGAGGCGCGTTGTTCGATCGGGATTGGTGTCACCCATGTCGCCCGACGCGTACAACTCGGCGTCGATTGCGGGGACCGACCAAAGCTTGTAGGGAATCTTGATCGGATGATAAGACTGTTGAACTGCCTGAGCCATCTGATCGACTTGGTCTCGGGCCCGCTGTATCCATTGTTTCTCGACGTTAAGCGGGGAGGTCGATGAGACCTCCAGTTGAAGCAGGTTCATCTGCCAGACCAACTTTAGGCCGGCAATTTTTGAGAACTCGTTGGCGTCAAGGTAGACGTCTCCGTCCTTGATGAAGCACAGGTTGGGGTCAAATCGAGTGGTTTTCTGACCCTGGCGGCAGACGCCCTTGATGCCATCAAAATCGATCCGCTCACTCGGGCTATTCAAAAAGCCGGTTATTTTGCGTTTATCGATTTCGACGTGAAGACGGAATCCTAGAGTGGATGCGAATTGTCGAATCGGTACGTAACGATGGCCTTGTTTGTCTTGAAGGACGGATAGGGCGGAATCGACACGAAGCTGGTCGTAAACGACATCCATCAGCAGAAGCTCGGGTTGAGCATCTGCTGATGATGAAGAATTCGCCGCGCTGGGGCCAGTGTTATCAACAGGCTTGAGTCCCGGAGAAACAGGTTTCCCGGAGACATAGGCGCTTGCGAGGACAGTAGAAGCCCAAGCGACCGTAGCCAGTGATGAAGAGAAGCCCATGGCTACCCAGGTGCGGCGATTTCCGCCTTGGCCTCCGCTGATCCTCGCGACTTGTCGAGTTCAGAAAACTGGATTTCAACTCTGCCTTTGCCGAGCGTTGAAAGGTCCTTCTCCAGCTTCAGGTCGATCGTACGATCTGTATTGGGGAAATAGACAGCCAAGCCGGCTATCTGGCCGAGTTCAACCCTGCGCGCCCCGTCCAGAGACACAAAGGTCGCCGTCAGGTTTCCGCGCACGGAGCGATTGCCACTCCGGTTGAGTTTCACCTTCGCCGTCCAAGTTCCGGACTCGTGCGTAAGGGAGGCCTCAGAGAGCGTGGTGGCTGCTCCTAATCGGCCGTGGCGGACGAGCACTGGAATCGAGACCACAGATCGGAACTCAAAGCTTATCCGCAGTTGCGGCCCGCTCTCTGAGTTCAATGTTTGGTTTCGAGCATTCGCGGTGATCGGCTCGAACACCAAATGGGATCGAAGTTCGCCATCCTTCTGGTCCGGTTGAAAGAAGACGGCAATTCGAATGCGCTGAGAGACACCAGGCGCCAAAACGATTTCACGTGGTGAGAGTCGCAGGATGTTCGTTGCCGAGACCGGCGAATTTCCGTCGACTCGATGGAGAATGCCCTCTTCAGACATATCCATGTCTACCAGCGAGAGTCGATAGCGCACGGGGCGAAGCCCGCGATTGAGGAGAGTTAGGTCGCTGCTCTTACCGTGCTCATCGAGGAGAACACGGGTTGGAGAAATGACAAGATCGCCCGGTCGTTGACCGAAGCTCAGCAGTGTCGCAGCAAGCAGCAACGCCATCGTCGAAAGACGTAGGGCAGAGATGCAGAATTTTGTCATGGGCAGTTTCCCGTTCCGAAGCCGCGCCGATCAATCTGGACGGCGCGGCACTTTCGGTTATTGGTAGTCGATCGTTACGGTTACTGTCGCGGTCTGATTGGCGACGTCCGCCGTGGAGGCCACATCGATGACGCCGCCTACTTTGAGAGTGAAGGTGCCGTCACCAGCGAGGGTGTCCGTTCCTGACGAGGAAGTGCCGTTGATATAGCTATGAACGACCGTGATACCAGCGCCACTGAAAGCCCCGATCGACACGCTAAAGGACACCGGAGCCGAAGGAGCGCCGGTTACGCTGTACTGTCCGGACTGACCGTCGTTGAACGCATAGCCGTCGCCGCTCACCACCGTGACGGCGCCGGTGGCGTAGTCAAGGGCATAACGGGCGGTGCCTGACGGTGGGCACACGACTTTGCCCCAGCTAGGGCTGGTGACAAGCGAAAGGGTGATTGCGGGCTGAACGTTGACTGATGCAACGCCGCTCGTGTCCGTAACCTGGGCGCCCGCTATCGCGGACATCACCAGCAGAACAAATCCGATCACCAATGTTTTGATCGCAGTTTGTGTTTTCAAAGTTTCCTACCTCCATGTATCGGTAGCGATTGAAACGTGCTCCGCGAACCATCGGGACCTTACAATCCACTTCGGTCTTTGGCCCGGCCTTTTCAGCGAATTCGCCTTCCAGACCCACGTTCTCTGCCGCGAATCCGGGCATCATGCCCAGAGTTGCATTGCGACCTCTCCCGCCACAGCTAAGAAATGTTTTCCACATCCCTTGGAACTTTTGTGGATTTATCGCAATTTTCACCAGGAAATGGCGTACAAGGAGGTTGCATCAGCCATGCCAGCCAAGTAAGACGGGCAGGTTTGAGGCAGAGGATTCGTTCAATAACGACAAGGTCTACAGACTAGAACTTGGCGAAGCGATATTTGAACAAGGTCCAAAAGGCGTCTGGGGCGTCAGTCCAACGGATCTTCTTGCCAGCGGCCTTGGATCTAGGGACGTACCTAATCGGAATCTCGAGAATGGCCTCGCCGCGCCGAAGCGATTTCGCCGTGACTTCCGGACAGAACTCAAAACGCTTGCATTGAAGATTGAATGTATTGAGCAGTTCCGTTCTGAATGCCTTATAACAGGTGGCCTCATCGGTCATGTGCGAACGAAAGAGGATTCTCACGCTCGCGGCCAGCAGTCGGTTCACGATCTTGTTCGGCAGCGCCATGTCTTTAGGTAGGCCGTGTGCGAACCTCGTTCCGTAGACAACGTTAGCCTCGCCGGACAGGATCGGCGCAATGAGCATGGGGATCTCTTCAGGGAAGTACTCGAGATCCGCGTCCTGAATGATTGTTGCTCGCCCCGTTGCGAAAGGAAGAGCCTGGCGGATTGCATTGCCTTTGCCTCCTCGCTCTTCGTTCCGGAGAATCCGAATTCGATCCTTATAACCCTTGAGGATTTCCGTAGTACGGTCCGTGCTGCCGTCGTCGATCACGATAACTTCGACTGACACCCGCAGAGCAAGAAGTCGTTCGACGACTTCCGCAATAGTTTCCTCTTCGTTGAGTGCCGGCACAAGGACGGTCACGTCCGGGCGCTGGCCATCGGGCATGTTCCGAACGAGGATACTCGCCTGAGCCTGCTTGAACACGTCCACCTTCGGACTAACAATCCTAGGAATCGCAAGGTTCCTGACCTCGCAAAACTACTTAGCTAAGTGGACTAAGGACGCTTTCGGCCTAAAGCGGCGTCGCCCAAGCCTGCTGCATGCCACCGTAAGAAAGCGATTTCGCGTGCATATCCCCGAACAGGCTGTTGTAGCGGTAACCCGAGAGCAGGGAATAGATTGTGTACGGATCGTCGTTTGACTCGACTCCCCGTCCCGAACCGTGCCAATGGCCGGCGCCATCAAACATGACATTGACGTTTGCCGGCAACTGGAATTTGTCTTGCGAGAAGAACTTGAAAGCGATCTCAGTTCGGAAGAAGTAGCTTGTCCCGTAGGTCTTGAACATCGAAGGCGACGTATAAAACGGGTCCGGAATATGGCTATCCAGCACCTGCGTGCCCGAATCGGAAG
The DNA here is from genome assembly GCA_903904815.1 of uncultured Armatimonadota bacterium. Classification (GTDB taxonomy): domain Bacteria; phylum Armatimonadota; class Fimbriimonadia; order Fimbriimonadales; family Fimbriimonadaceae; genus Fimbriimonas. The sequence continues at coordinate 166,573 of CAIVDU010000071.1, read as the reverse complement.
GGCAGTGGAAAATTTCAGTGCTCTTGACGTACGGCTGCAACGCCTCATGCATCATCGGCATGGTCGGAATCCGTGCCTGGAACGCCGGTTGCGAAGCCCAAAGGTTGGGGTCGAATTTATCGGAGGGATCGATGGCGGCCGGGAACTGGTCGTCGTACTCCCCCATGTACAGCGTGATGGCGGCTCCAATCTGCTTCAAATTGCTCAGGCACTGGGTCTGCTTGGCCGCCGCCTTTGCGCGAGCAAAGACGGGGAACAGAATTGCCGCGAGTATTGCGATGATCGCTATGACCACCAGGAGCTCGATGAGCGTGAATCCAGAGGCCTTCCGAAGACGGGGATTGAATTTGGGTGTCATGGACGAAGGGGGTGCTAGTTCATGATACGATCAGATTCCGCTCTAGGACGTCCAAACGTGACTGAGTCCTAGTCAAGAGGGGAAAGAAGCCGTCTAAAAATCTCCGACCCCCACAAACGTCACGTGTTTCGCGGTCAACTCCCAACTTTGAGTGGCGGTTTGCGTTCGCGTGTTGCCTAAGGTTAACGCAATGAGCCATAATGGGTGGTTGCGCCGCACTATAAGCGTCGCGAGGACCCCCCTAGGCCAAGATGGTTGGAATCAAACCTGAAGAAGAGTATGCACGGTCGTATGTCGACCAACTGATTCTAGAGAAGCTCACCGAGATGGAATCTGCGGTGAAGCTAGGAGAGCTTGCAGACAAGCTCGCCGGGCAAGGCATTGGTCTCGCTGCGGTGCGATCTCTGCTGGCTTCTAATCCTGATCGATTCGCTTATCACGAGCGAAAATGGATCCCTGCTTCCCGACTTCAGGGTCAGGGCAGACCATTTTCTGAAGCGATTGCGATCATTCTCCACCGATTTGGCGGCCCGATGCCCAGCGAGCTCCTCGTCGCTGAGATCAGCAGGATGCGACGACAGCATGTCGACATCATCGATCCGATCGTTCGCCGAGTCGTTCACCTTGACAATGCCTTCGTTCTGACCAAGAAAGACGAAGTTTCTCTCGTCGGCTGGGGCTTTGCCGCCACCGACGAAGTCGCGAGCCGAGCGCTTGAAATCAACGGCGTGACCTTAGAAGAGGTCCAGGCCCTTCAAGCCAAACTGGGACCCGATTTCGATTATCGAGCAGACGGCGCGGTTATCAAAGCCGTTCAAATGTCGGCTCCGATTCGACTGAAGATCCTTGGCGCGGCGTTCTTCCTCGGACTGAACGATCCGGATCCTCGATCGGTTGTCCTGTTCGATCCTAAGGCGTTTAACGAATCCGCTCTGACGGTTCCCGGCTACGTGTTCGGCCCAGACGGTGTCATTCACTCGGAAGCAGATGTGAAGGGTTGGATTTCAACCGCCATTCGGTTAGCCGATCGACTTGCCCCCACAGTGGAGCTAGACGATGCCGCGCCAATTGAAGTGAAGGCTGAGGATATCGACCGACTCGTTGCCAAGGTTCTTGGGAACGATCAGTCCACCACAGCGACTCGTATCCTGGAAGAGGCTTACGAGATCACTCCTAGCAACAAGACATTTCCTGACGATCTTTACAACGTCATCACTGCGCTCCGAGCAAACTCGGAAGTTCAATGGGTCGGTGGAGATCGCTTCCGAAAGGCGGGCGATGTTCCTGACTACATCAACGAGGTCCCCGAGCCGTTCCACTTCCAGGCCATCGACGTGGTCGACGAAGAGGGTGAGTTGCTTGACGTGGAACTCACCGATGAAGGTCTGAGCTCGACGCTTCGAAAGCTTCTGTCGCACCCGCTGGCTACGGACGTCCTCGACGAGGACCCTCAGCCAGCTCCCAAGACGATGCCAGAGACGGTTCGCTTGGTTCTCAAGTCGATTCATCGCGAGCTTGGAACGTTCCCGCTTTGTCAGCTTCCTACTGGATGGCTGGATGCAGATCCGAATCTCCAAGAGCTCATCGTGGTCGATCCGATCGGTCGAGAGTTGCAGATCTGGGTGAACCAGGAAGCACGACTGACTTACAACTGGATCGATTGGTGGTTTGAGCAGCCGGTAGAAAGCGGCGCAGTATTCACCCTGACCAAGACGGGCAAGTCGAACGTTCTCGATTTCGTCTGGATGGACCAGCCGGATCCGGTCGTTTACATTTCGAATCAGAGAATGGAGGAGCTTCGAAACATCGGAGCAACCGCCGAAGGTAAGAGCACGCTCGACCTTCTGATCGAGGTTATGGCCCACTGGCCGAAGGGCGCCGACTACCTGACGATTCTCGCCGAAGTCAACGTTGTAAGACGTTCGTCTAGACGACTCGTCGCCTCGCTCTTGTCGAGCTATCAGTGCTTCTACCAGCGATCCGGATCGCCAGTCTGGCACTACGACGCGAAGAAGCTCGATCAGGGCTTCGACAAGACGAAGAAGAAGTTCATTAAGAAATAATTTGTAAGGTCCCCGAGCGTCAATCGCGACGGGACTGATGCAAATTCATCCAGTTCGGGGTAAACTCCGTGATCTCAAGTTTCTGACCCATGGCAAATATTAAATCGAGCAAGAAGGATCTTAAGCGAAACGCGAAGAATCGCACGCGCAACACCGAGGTGAAGAGCGCCCTTAAGACGTACGTGAAGAAGGTCAAGACCGCCGTTGCTGGCACCGACGCGAAAGCGATCGAGACGACGCTCTCCAGTGCAGTAAAGGCTCTGGATAAGGCTGTACAGCGAGGCGTGATCCACAAGAATCAGGCTGCCCGACGAAAGTCGCGCATCGCAAAGGCAGCAAACGCCGCTGTCAAAGCTAAAGAAGCCGTCGCCACCAAGTAGTCCGCGGATTGCTTGAGAAGGGACAGGTGACCATGGGTCTCCTGTCCCTTTTTACTTTTTACAAAGGTTTCAAATGAAAAACGGCCCCAGCGATTGTCATCGCTGGGGCCGTAGCCATTTACCTATTTGATGTTGACGATTTCGATGTCGAACTCAAGGGTGGAGTTGCCAGGAATCGGTCCGGTGCCTCTCTCGCCATAGCCGAGTTCCGGTGGGATAGTAACCTTGCGGCGGCCTCCCTTCTTCATTCCAAGCACGCCTAGGTCAAAGCCAGGGATGACCTGTCCGACTCCAACCTTGAACGAGAATGGCTGGTTTCGGTCTCGACTACTGTCGAATTTCTGACCGTTGAGGAACGTACCGGTGTAGTGAATGGAAACGGTATCGTTTTCCTTCACGGCAGGCCCGTCGCCGGGGGCTATTTCATGGATTTCAATCACTTGTTTGGCTCCTTTCTTGATGATTCCGAGTACGTGTACGTCGAAAATGAGGGTTGAGTTAGGGGGGATTGTGCCGTCGGGTGTCCCTTGGGCGCCATATCCTAGCGCCGGAGGAATCCTCAGTCGAAACCGGGAACCCACCTTGGTCCCAACGAGCGACTTGTCCCAACCGGGAATGACTTGGCCGATCCCGACATTAAAAGCAATCGGAGGATGCCCCGGGTTCGGCTTTATCGGAATCGAGCTGTCAAACACCTTGTTATTGGTGAGACGCCCGGTGTAGTCGACGGTAATTAGGTCTCCCGCTTCGGCAGCTCCACCGGTTCCGGTGGAGAAAACCTCCACCTTGGTCTGAGGAGCCGCTGGCTTGGTTGCGGTCTTTTTTCCCGTCTGTAGGACGGTCGCCACAAACACCATTGAGGTCACGAACATGCTCGCGAGGCTACCTGTCTCGGTTCGTTTTTCGCTCGAAACCGGTCCTACAGAAGGCCTGATGGCAAGGATGCACGCATGGAAGCGGGCGAGAAAGTCGTGGGCGCCTTGGCCTCCCCGTGGAGGCACGGGGAACGGTATCCGGTGATTGATTCGTGGCTCCGAAGTCCGGCTACCAACCTAAGGAGCGTCCCGAGCCACTCTTCCCCATTGCAAACTGCCGACTTTCCCAAGTGTGCCAGCGGATAAACTTGGTTCCATGAACTCCCCGGCGAAGAAAAGCCGAAAGAATCGTCCGATTGGCTTTCTACTCCCCGCTCTTGTTTTTGGCACTGGAATTGTGGCGATTAGCCTGGGAGTTCCAAAGCAGCTAGCAGTCTGGCGTCTGAGCTCCAGCGGAGAAGTTGCCCAAACGCGAATTGTGGCGATTCAGCACGGCGCCAAGCAGCAGATTCTCACACTTAGCTTCGATGTTAAGAGAACTCAGTACACCACGGACGTCCAGGTGGATCCAAAGGATGACACCCACACGAAGTGGAACTTTCCGGTCACTTATCTGCCCAACAACCCAGGCGTCGCTACCGCGAACCTGGACGCCGACAAGAAGATCGCCAACGAATACGTGCTCGCCGGTGTCCTGGAGTTTTGCGTGGGCGGATGGATCCTGTTCGTTGCCCTTAGGCAGAGGGCAAGATGGTTGATAGAGGCGCGTGGTTTGGCGAACAAACCAAAGGACTAGGTCGTTGCGAACTCTCGTTTATCGAAGACGAGGTCGCTGGCGATTTTCCAGATTTCGGGATCGATCCGGTTCTCTGGCTGAATCTTGCTGAAGTGAACGATCGCGCTGGTCAGGCCCGCTTCTCTTGCGTAGGTCAGGAAAGCGGAGTTCAATACCTGGCGCAAGGCTGGCTTCAAGCCAAAACTGACGTTACTGACACCGAGAATGGTGTTCACCCTCGGGTGTCTGCGTCGCAGTTCTCGCATGGCATCGATAGTGGCAATTCCGGACTTACGGAATTCCTCGTCGCCCGATCCCAACGTAAACGTCAGGCAGTCGATGAATACATCGTGTTCGGGAAGGCCGTACTCGGTGGTAAGTGCCAGAAGCCGCTCCGCGATATCGACTTTCTCCTCTGCCGACTTCGCCATACCCTTTTCATCGATCGTGAGAGCCACTACCGCCGCTCCGTATTTGCGCGCTAGCGCGAGCACCTTTCGAGGTCGGCCCTCACCGTCTTCGAAGTTGATCGAGTTCAGAATCGGCTTTCCCGCCAGGCTCTGAAGCGCAACCTCCATCACTGGCACTTCCGTCGAGTCGATCATGATCGGAACTGTGATGTGGCGATTGTAATACGACAGCAACGTTTGCATGTCTCGCGATTCGTCTCGACCCACGTAGGCCGTGCACACATCCAATACGTGGGACCCCTCACCTTCTTGCTCACGCGCCAGTTCGGTAAGACCCTCCCAGTTCTCCGCCGAGAGCATGTCTCGAAACGCCTTGGAACCGTTCGCGTTCGTGCGTTCGCCCACTATCAGGAACGATTTGTCTTGTTCGTAAGGCTGGAACTGATACAGCGACGAACAGCCGACTAAGCTTAGTCCACTGGCCTGCTCGTCGTTGCGAATGTTGAAATCGAACCCGGGGAAGAGGTTTCGGACTTTCTGCCAGTGGGCGTTTGACCCGTGGTGGCGCCCTCCGACTCGCTCCGCGACCGCCCTGATGTGAGCGGGAGTGGTTCCGCAGCAACCGCCGCAAAGCGCTACGCCGTGCTCGGTCACAAATCGGTCGTGATGAGCGGCCAGGTCGTCGGGGGTGAGCTTATAAACTGCGGCGCCCGCTTCCATGATGGGCAGCCCGGCATTTGGCTGAATCGCAATCGGACGCGTGGAGTTCTGCCCTAGGTAGCGGATGTGGGGCGCCATTTCGACCGGACCGGTCGCGCAGTTCATCCCGAATGCCTTGACCGAGGGGAAGCACTCGATCATGTTGAGTGCAGCCGCCAGTTCGGTACCGAGCAGCATGGTTCCGGTCTGCTCCATGGTGACTTGAACGAAGATCGGAACTTGGCGTCCCACTTCCGCCATCGCTCGCTCACCCGCTACTATTCCTGCTTTCACGAGCAAAAGGTCTTGAAGGGTTTCGAGGAGTAATGCGTCGGCGCCGCCCTCCAGCAGTCCCCGGAACGAGTCGCAATAGGTGGATTCAATTTCGGTCCAACGGGTCTGGCTGAGAGATACAAGCTTTGTTCCCGGCCCGAGTGCTCCGACGACAAATCGAGGGCGCTCGGGGGTCGAACGAGAGTCTGCTGCTCGACGAGCGATCTTGGCGGCCTGCAAGGATACGTCGTAAACGAGTTCAGGGATCTCGTATTCGGCAAGCACGATACTGGTTGAGCCAAAGGTGTTCGTCTCAATCAGATCGGAACCAGCGTCCAGGTAATCGCCGTGGATCTTCTCGATGACCTCAGGACGAGTAAACACCAGGATCTCGTTGCAGCCGTCTAGGACTTTGCCCTCCATGCGATCCGCAGCGGAATTGACGGCTACCGACTGGGCAGCCTGAGGCTTCAAAATGAAGTCGTTCTGGCTCAAGTCGGCCGCTTGGATTTGGGTTCCCATCGCGCCGTCGTAGATCAACACGCGTTGTTCCAGGGCTTCGAGCAGCAGAGACTTCATACTTCTATTATGGTTGAGTGCCTCAGGGCGCCTGGACGCTTGTCCTAGCGTCGATTTGGATATGAGGCGGATCGTTCCCCATAACTTAGAATCGAATGAAGACGCCTCCGTCGACCTTGGAGCGCACGTTTGACCTAAACTATAGGGATGAGATCGTTCCGTCGGACCCTAAGCATCCTTCGCCCCTATCGGGCTCGAGTGGTGCTGGCCGTCCTTATGACGCTTCTGGTAACGATCTTACAGATCCTTCCCCCCAGGATCTACCAGTTGGCGATCGACAGTGCGCTCAAACCCCTCCAAGACGCCAAAGCTCACGGGGCGATTCGGACAGTGGCTCAGTTAGCATCGTACAGGGCGATGCAAGATTCGGCCTGGCATACGGTGCTCCTCGCCGCAATTGGCCTTGTAGTCGTCATCTCCGTTCGGAACCTGTTTAGTTACATGAACTCTTACACGGTGACTTGGATCGGTCACCGGTTCGTTTTCGACCTGCGATTTGCTACCTGGCGACACCTTCAGCGGCTCTCCCTCGCGTTCCACAATCAGACCCAGACCGGCAAGATCATGGCCAGGGTCACTGCAGACATCGAGCTGATTCAGAACCTCATTCAGGGGCAGCTTGTCACGTTCATTAGCGACATCGTAACTCTCGTCGCCGTCCTAGGGATGCTCTTCTTCCTTGAGTGGCGGTTGGCGGCCATCATTCTAGCTTTGGTTCCGTTCTACGTCGTCAGTTACCTGGCGTTCCTGAAACACATTCGGGAGGTCAGTAACGACCAGAGGAAGTTCTACGACGAGATGCTTGGGCAGCTGGCCGAGAAGATCGCCGGCATTGGTGTGGTCAAGGCATTCGTGAGGGAAGACTTCGAACGCCGAAGCTTCATGGAGACGGTCCGCAAGAAGTTTGGCGCGGACATGCGCCAAGTCCATTTGAACCGACGCCTTGGCTTGGTCAGTAGCGTCGTAAGTGCCTTGGGCACCGGCGCTGTGTACTCCTACGGTGGGTGGCTGGTTCAACACCACGAGATGACCGCCGGCAAGCTCGTCGCCATGACCTTCTACATTGGGTTTGTTTTTAACCCGGCCGTTCGAGTCATCGACTTCAACAACACGGTGCAGTGGGCGGTCTCTGCGATGGACCGCGTATTTCAAACTTTGGATACCCGACCGGAGATTGAGGACTCCGCGAACGCACTGGCTCTTCCGCCGATCGTGGGCAACGTTCGGTTTGAGCATGTTTCCTTCGACTACGTCGGTGGCAAGCATGCCATCGTAGACGTGAACCTCGAAGTTCAAGCGGGTGAAGTCATAGCGTTGGTCGGCCACAGCGGAGCCGGAAAAACGACGCTGATGAACCTCTTGATGAGGTTCTACGATCCGAAGAGGGGCCACGTACTGGTCGATGGCCATGACATTCGCGACGTTCGTCTGGAGAGCATGCGAAAGCAGATCAGCATGGTCGCCCAAGAGAACGTGCTGTTCAGCGTCAGCATCTTCGAGAACGTTCGCTACGGAAACCGCGAAGCGACTGAAGCCGAAGTCGAGAGAGCCTGCAAAGCGGCCGACCTCCATGAGTTTGTAATGGGCCTGCCGGACGGGTATGAAACGATGATCGGTGAGTACGGCATCAAGCTGAGCGGCGGCCAGAAGCAGCGTCTAGCCCTTGCCCGAGCGCTCGTGACCGATCCCAAGATTCTGATTCTCGACGACGTCACCAGCGCCCTCGATGGAGAAACCGAGGCGCGCGTCCAAGATGCGCTCAAGCACGTGATGAAGGGAAGAACCACTTTCATCATCGCGCATAGGCTGTCCAGCGTCGTCGATGCTGATCGAATCGTGATCTTGGAAGAAGGCGCCATCGTCGACATTGGATCCCACTCCGAGCTGGTCGCTCGTCCCGGAATCTATCGGGATTTGTACGAGGAACAATTCCGAAGTGCCCTGGCAAAGCCGGTTGGCTAGCCTTTTTGGCTAGTTCGTCCCAGGAATCTCCCATCTGGGCCCAATTCTTCCCAGGTATTTCCCAAACGCACCCATTCGCGCCGCGCACGTGATACAGTGGCGTTAGGTCGGTATCGCAATGTTGTCCACCGCATGATTGGGTTTTCCACACGTTATTCACGGACATTTAGGTTCAAATCCACCCAAGAGTAACCTTTTACTCGTTTATGTAGACAAAGAGATACTAGTGTCTATTAAATCTTGCGGTTCGCGTAGAAAACGAACTATTTGCCTTGCAATCCCAGTAGTTTCCCAGTATTATCCCAGTGTAGGAAGTCAGGACATACCAATAGGGGATTGGACTGGCGGGGAAGAGCGTGGTGGTTTTTCCCGATTTTGCGGTCGGCTAGTAGGATGCGATGCTGACCGCATTGAATTTTTCTCGAAGGATCAGAGATTCCGATGCTGGAGGGTGGAGATAAGAGTGGGGAACTTGACCTCTTCACCTCAAAAGAGTGGGCGACCCTAGATAAGAAGGGTCGCATCCTCTTGTCCACGAAGAAGCGGCAATTATTAGGAAACAACTTCGTGCTCACGCTGGGTGATCACAATTGTCTCGTAGCTTATCCGCAATCCGTTTACCAAGAACTGGCTGCAGAGATTCGGCAGTATGGTCGTCTCAATGCCGGTGGGCAACAGTACCGTAGATTGCTAATGGGTGAGTCGGTTCCCGACATAAGCTGCGACAAGGAAGGGCGATTCGTTGTCCCAAGTAGCCTTCGAGAGTTGGCCAAGCTAAACGAGAAGGTGCTCATTGTTGGCTGCGATGAATGGATCGAGATTTGGAGCGCTGAAGAACATGCCGAATACACCAAAGATCCAGACAACTACAATGCGAAGCGCCGATCCGATTTCTTAGCCGCTTACACGAAGATGGTTTCGGTAGGACGGTAATCGTCATCGACGACTTGATAGGTTTCCCCAAAGCTCATGGTTCCCAAGCACGATCCGGTAATGGTCGACGAAATTCTCGAGGTGCTCTCACTGCGCCCTGGGGATGTCGTCGTCGACGGCACCGTCGGTTTGGGTGGCCACTCGGTTCGATTTGCTGAAGCGGTGAGCCCGGGCGGAACCGTAGTGGGATTCGACTGGGACGCCTCCATGTTGGCTCACGCGCGCGAGCGACTGTCTTCCGTTGAGGGGGCGCGAGTTGAACTCGTGAACGAAGATTTTCGAACGATGGCGGATGTCCTAATGCGACTCGCGCTAAGGCCGCGAGGGATTCTGATGGACCTCGGTTTGAACAGCGCCCAGGTGGATGACCCCGAGCGAGGGATCTCGTTTCTAAAAGATGGTCCGCTCGAAATGAGAATGGACAGGTCTCGAGGCGAGCCCGCCTCGGCCCTCCTCAACCGACTGGGCCCGAGTGAGATCGAGAGGATTCTGTTCGAATACGGAGATGAGCGGTGGGCGAAGATGATCGCAAAGCGGATTGTCGAGCGTCGCAAAGAGAACCCGCTTAAGACGACGACGGACTTGGTGGACGCAGTGCTGGCGGCTATTCCTCCAGCGGCGCGAGACAAGAGAATTCACGCGGCCACGCGGACCTTTCAAGCGGTCCGAATTGCCGTGAACGGGGAGCTGGACGGACTGGAAGAAGGAGTCGAGGATGCTGCGCGATCTTTGGCCGTCGGAGGGACGTTAGCCATTCTTAGCTACCACTCGGGCGAGGATCGAATTGTGAAGAACGTCTTTCGAGAACTCTCGGCGTCCGACGAATTTGAAGATGTGATTCGAAAACCTTTACAGGCTCGCCCAGACGAGATCGCGAGGAATTCGAGGAGCCGGAGCGCGAAGCTCCGAGCTATTCGGAGGATATCCGACTAGATTTTGACTGAATTAGGAAGGGCTCAGGATGAGCCCGCTGTTTGAAGGAGACTTAGGATGAGCGCTACATTTGCCGAACCGATCGCAACCGTCGCACCTGAAATCGAGGTGCGACCTTCTATTCGTACCGAGATTCACCCGGAGACCAGGATCGCGCCGACGCCGGTGGCGCCACGTCAACGGGTCGCCACTCATTCGCGCCCGAAGTCTGCCACCCAAAAGTCGAAGGCTCACTCTATCGGCACGATATGGACGCTGCGGATGACCATGTTTGTCGTGCTCGGTTCGGTCACGTGGTCGGCGAGCAGCCTCATGGGGCAAGTCATGGCGGAATCGGCAAGGCGAGAAGGAATTCGAGCTCAAGCGAGGGCAAGCGTTGCCATGAAAACTGAGTCGGCTCTCCGCCAGGAAGTCGATCAGTTGACGAGCGATGAGAGCGTCGAAGCTTGGGCACAGTCTCATGGAATGGTTGCCCTCGATGGCTTTGACAAGGCAACGACTACGGAGAGGAAAGGACTTGTCGCGCTCAACCGCTGAGTCTGCGCGGCTCACGACTTCGTTCCGTGTCATCGCGGGCCTGTTCGTGATCGCGGGTCTGAGCCAGGCGAAGCTCCAGATCCTTGAGCGATCCCACACCCTTGACCTGGGTGAAAAGACCAAGCGATTCACCCAGGAACGAAAGGATCCCGCCGGACGTGGCGAGATCCTGGCTTCTAACGGAAAGCCTCTTGCGCTCGACGACGATGCCACCGAGCTCGAACTCGATCTCGCAAAGGTCCCACATAACGACGGATTCTTTATGGACCTGAGCGCCGCGTCCGGCGTACCGGCCGGAGAGTTCTCGGGTCTTCTCGAATCTGGCGAGTCCGAAAAGACGTGGAAGCAAGCCATCACGCCCACGCAGGCCGAAGAGATTCGTCGCGTGAAGAGCGCGTGGCGGGCAGACGGAGTGTCTATTGTGCGCTCCGGGCGGCGTGAATACCCCATGAGGGATGCCGCCGCTTGTCTTGTCGGAGTTGTTCGGGACGGAAAGCCGCTCATGGGACTCGAAGCGAGTTTGAACCACGTTCTGGCCGGAACCGATGGCCACCGTAAGGGTCTTGTGGACAAGTCGGGATTCTTTCTTCCTCTCCGTTCAGAGGCAGGGAATACCGCACGAATCGACGGTCAAAACGTAACTCTGACCATTGATAGCGATCTGCAAGCGGCGGCGATGGAGTCGGTTCGATCGACTGTCCTCAAGTACAAGGCGGAAAATGGGATCGCGATCGTCCTTGATCCGAAGACCGGGAAGATTCTCGCGATGGCCAACTATCCATCGTTCAGTCCCTACAATCCCGACGGGTCAGAGGGAGACTTGCGGCAGAACAGTGGCTACAACCCTGCTTACATGAGCGCTCTTGAGCCGGGGTCCACCTTCAAGATCCTGACTCTGGCTAAGGCCCTTGACGCTGGATTGATCTCGATGAATGATCATATTCAGTGCACTGGCGAAACTCACGTTGACGGAGTGGATAAGTGGAAGGTCCATTGCGACGACCACAAGCCGCACTACGACGTCACCCCCGAGTTGGCCATCGCCAAAAGCTGTAACGTGGCTGCTGCTGGCTGGGCCCTCAAGGTGGGACGAGATGAGTTCCTCTCATATATCAGTTCACTCGGGCTTTTGAAGAAGTCGAACATTGGCGTCCCTCAGGAGGGGCACGGGCACTATAACGACAAAGAATATGCCAAGCGCTTACAGCTTGCTAACATGGGCTTCGGACAGGCAATTATCGCCACGCCGATCGCTCTGGCAAGCGCTTTCAGTATGATAGCGAATGGTGGGACCAGGGTTGAGCCGAGTCTGATCGAGAAGATTGGCAACCGCTCGGTTGCCCCCGCTAAGAGCAGTAGGGTCATCAAGCCGGAAACTGCAGAACAGGTCCTGCGGTGCATGGAGTCGGTCATCGAAGGCGATTCCGGGACTGGAAAGACGTTGCGAATTCCTGGATATCGCCTTGCCGGCAAGACCGGAACTGCGCAAAAGATTGGGAAGAAATCGAGCGGGTACGTGGCGAACTTCGTCGGCTTTGTTCCCGCTCAAAATCCACGAGCTGTCATCATGGTCATGGTCAATCACCCGACGGGGCCGCTCTACCACGGGGCGGTGGTTGCTGGCCCGGTGTTTGTGGATCTGGCAAAATCGGTCATTCGCAGATTCAACATTCCTCCCACCGAACCGATCATCGATAAGCTCACAATGAAGTGATGACCCTCAAGGAGATTCTTCGTTCCGCGCATCTGGACCCGGTCGAGATCCTGGGTGACGCGGTGGTTTCGAGCATCACCCTCGATTCGCGCGCATGCAAAGCAGGATCCCTCTTCGTGTGCATGCCTCAGATGTCGCGTGAGAGCGAGTCGTTCCTCCCGGACGCAGTTGGGCGCGGCGCATCTTCCGCCCTCGTGCATAGCCGCGAGGGAATGGAACTGGCAAAAAAGCTGGGGATCGCAGCACTGTTGTCTCCCCACGTAGGGGTGGCGTTCCACGACACCGCTTGGAAGTTGTGTGACGCCTTCTACAATCATCCGACCCGAAACATGAAGGTGGTCGGAGTGACCGGGACGAACGGAAAGACGACGACGGCTTGGTTGCTTCGAGACATGCTGCTCGCCTCGGGGCTGAAGGCCGGCTACCTGGGAACGCTGGGATTTCAGATGCCTGGCGAAAAACGTGAATTGCAGAACACGACGCCAATGGCGGTCGAACTTTACGCGCTGCTTACCGAAGCACGCGACCGGGGAGTCGAGGCCCTGACGCTCGAAGTGAGTTCCCATGCGCTGGCTCAACATCGAGCCGATGGGGTGGAGTTCGACGCGGCGGTGTTCACCAACCTCACTCAGGACCACCTTGATTTTCACCACACGATGGACGACTACGAAGCAGCCAAGTGGAGGCTCTTCTCGGATCTACCTTCCATCGGTACAAAACGCTTTCAGTCCGCTTTCAACATGGAAGATGCTACCGGGCGGGCCTGGTCGAGGCGTACGGATGGGGTCGCGAAGAGTCCCCTGAGATACGGAGTGCACCCGAAAGATCAACCCCTCGATATCGTTTTGGAACCGAGTTCTGTACGCGTCGACTCCATCGAAGCGCGTCTCAATGGCATCCCGACGACGATTCCGCTCGGGGGAAACTACAACGTGCAGAACGCGGCTTCTGCCGCAGCCGGAATGATGGCACTGGGATACGAGACGTCCCAAATTGCTCAACTCCTTTCGCAAGTAAGCCCAGTTCCTGGTCGCTTCGAAGCCGTTGCGAATGACAAGGGCCTGGGAATCCTGATCGACTATGCCCATACCCCGGACGCGTTAACCAAGCTTTTGGACTCCGTTCACGAACTGACCACTGCTCGCGTGATCACCGTCTTCGGGTGCGGAGGAGATAGAGACCGAACGAAACGCCCCCTCATGGCCAAGGCTGCCACCGAACAAAGCGATTTGACCGTTGTTACAAGCGACAATCCTAGGACAGAGGATCCTTCGGAAATTATCGACGAGGTGATGTCTGGGGTGAGTTCGGAACGGGCAAGTATTGCGATAGTGGATCGTCGAGAGGCCATCGCCTACGCAGTCAAATCGGCCAATCCCGGAGATGTCGTTGTCATCGCCGGGAAAGGGCACGAAACCTATCAAATTATTGGCCACAAGAAGTTTCACCTTGACGACAGAGAGCTTGTGCAAGAGGCCCTGAACTAAACCGATATGTCCGCTCCTACCAATGGTCGACCACCTCTTACGGTCACAAGTCTTGCTCAAGTAGCTGCACTCGCGGATGGACAGCTAGTGGGACAGGACCGCCCGATTTCGGGATTCGCGACCGACTCCAACGGCGTCCAAACTGGAGACCTGTTTCTCGCGATTCGGGGTGCACGAGTCGACGGGCACGAGTTTGTGCCTGCCGCACTGGAACTTGGAGCCTCCGGAACGCTTTGTGAGCGTCCCGTTTCTGGTTCTTACGTGCTGGTGCCGAACGTGGTCGAGGCGTTAGCTAAGATGGCTAGCCATCTTCGGGAAGCTTTTGAGGGACCGGTAATCGGTGTCACCGGTAGCGCTGGAAAGACCACCACGAAAGAGTTCATTGCCGCCGCACTGGCGCCGTTGGGACCAGTCTTGAAGACGCATGGCAACCGGAATACCGAGTTCACCGCGCCGCTCTTGTGGGCAGAAGTCACTGCCGCGCATCGCGCGGTGGTCGTCGAAATGTCGATGAGGGGCTTTGGACAGGTCGCCCACCTCGCCGCCTTTTCTCGACCGACACTCGGGGTCGTCACTAACATCGGCTATGCCCACATCGAGATGGTGGGTTCTCGCGAAGGCATCGCCATGGCGAAGTCCGAGCTTCTTGAGGCATTGCCGGCTAATGGCGTCGCCGTGCTCTGGCACGAGGACGAATTCTTGACGATGCTCCAATCCAAAGCCGCCAAGAGAACGGTAGTCACCTTTGGGGTCTCCGACGAGGCGACTTGTCGCGTCACCGATTATCAACCGCTGAGTTGGACCCAATGTCGGGTTTCGGGTGTCGTCGGATCGCGGGCTTGGACGACCGTCTTGCCGGCAGTGGGAAGGCATATTGCCTTGAACGCGTCCGCCGCGATGGCGGTTGCCCACGCGCTGGGCGTCGATCTGGACGAAGCTGCCGAGGCGATGCGCCTCGCCACTCTTCCACCGATGCGAATGGAGTTGGTTGTGGTCAATGAGGCCAACATTTTGCTGGACACCTACAATGCGAGCCCTCCCAGCATGATCGCTGCCATTGAGACCTTGGCCGAGCTCCGCGTCCTGGGGAAGCGGCGAGCGGTCATTGGAGAGATGCGAGAGCTTGGCGACCATTCGGAGCAGGCGCATCGGATGGTCGGCAAGGCGGTTGCTGAGCATCACCTCGACGAGGTCCTTTTCGTTGGTGCGGCAATGCAGTGGGCGTTGGACGAAGCCAAATCGGCGAGTATCCCAATGCGAATGGCCGAGGGCCTGGAGGAGGTTCGTGAATTCCTGCGCGCCTCTAAGCCCGGGGATGCCGTCTTGGTTAAGGGGAGCCGCGCGTTGGAATTGGAGAAAGCCCTGGAGAGTGTGAGCTGATTTACGGTTCGTTGCCGACGGCGTTTTGGGTCTCACTGGTGGTGAGCGGGATTGCCGCGTATCCGATTCTTCAGCTGTTAAAGGCGATGAAGTCACGGCAAACCGTTAGCCAGTTTGCACCGGAGGGCCACGCAAAAAAGCAGGGAACCCCCACGATGGGTGGACTGATCATCGCGGCCGGCTTTGGGGTGGCCTTGGCTGTTTTGTCCTTGCCTTCATCGGGAGTGTCCGCAACCATCGGCGACTCGGTGGGGCAATCCGGTATCGAATTGATCCCAGGGACGGCGAGGCTAATTCTTGTTCTGTTCGTCCTATTCAGCCTCATCGGCTTTGTCGACGACTATGTCGTCCCAAGACTATTGGTCGGAAAGCGGGGTCTTGGTTGGAAACAGAAGATCGCCATGCAGCTTGTCGCTGCCCTCGTGTACGCCGTTCCCGCGTACAGCGGCAATGCAACTTACATTGGAGTCGCCGTTTTTCTAGTCTTGTTCTTCTCCAACGCCTACAACTTCTCGGATGGCTTGGACGGCCTCGCCGGCTCGCTTCTAGTCACTCTCAGTTTCGGATTAATGGGGGTCGCGGCCATCGCGGGACACAGCGAAGTCCTACCTGTACTCATGGCGCTGGTCGGAGCGACCATTCCGTTCCTCGTTTTGAATGCTCCGCCTGCCAAGATTTTTATGGGCGACGTAGGCTCTCTCGGCATTGGAGCGGTGTTCGGAGCGACGGTACTGATGATTACTCTGCCGGTCACGACTCACCAAGTCGCCCATTTTAGCGGGCCTCCGCCGGGACCTCCGATCGGGATTTGCCTTGCCCTCGTGGTGGCGAGCTTGATGATGGTGGTGGAGTTGGTTCCGGTCCCACTCCAGATCGCCTCGGTAAAACTGCGTCACAAAAAGCTGTTTCCTTACACCCCCATTCATCACGCCTTTGAGAAGGCTGGATGGCCCGAGAGCCGTGTGGTCTGGCTGTTCGCACTCTGTCAGTTTGTCTTGTCCGCTTTGGCGATCCAGATTGCCGTCGGGCTTTCTGTAGAAAATGGAGTGACTCTGGTTCGATGACCGGAAAGAACGTCGCTATTTTTGGGCTGGGGAGGAGCGGCCTCGCCATCGGAAAAGCCACTCTCGAACTGGGTGGTCACCCCCGAGTTTTCGATGAGAAGCCGCTTGGTTCGCTGCCCAAACGCGACGTATACGAGGAGGCCGTATCGGCTGGCATACCGGTGACGCTTGGTTGGAACGGAGAATTTGGCGACGAAGCTTGGGATCTCGTGGTGGTCAATCCGGCGGTCCCCAGAGCTCATCCTGTGCTGAGGGCTGCGCTTGATCGAGGCTTGGTGGTCGTGAGCGAAGTCGAGTTCGCTTTTCGGATCTCCAAGGCGCCGATCATTGCGATCACGGGAACCAACGGCAAGAGCACGACGACGGTGATGACGATGCTGTGTCTCCGCGCTTGCGGCGAAGACGCCGTGCTTTGCGGGAACATCTTCGGATCAGGGTATCCGGAGGTTCCGCTGACAGAAGCTGCCCTACGGTCGACTCCCAACCAGATTCTCGTTGCCGAGATCAGTTCCTTTCAGCTTGAGTGGATCGTCGACTTCAAGCCGGCCGTGGCGGGCATCACCAATATCACCCCCGACCATCTAGACCGCTACGACAGCTTCGACGAATATGCGAGCACGAAACTCAAGCTGTTCGCGAATCAAGATCACAACGACTATCTCGTCGTGCGGGCGAACGACCCCGTGGTTCTTCCCCCTGGACACGTGGGATCAGCCTATTTACCGCTTAATGCCCACTACATGTCCCCGAAAGTTGAGCACGCCGTCGAGCTTGGGCTGCATGCAACCGGTGACTTTGTGCACGAACGGCAGCTCGACATTCCGACCGTGTTCACCTTTGGGCTCACCGGGCACGACGGCCGAGTCGACGACACCGAACTCCTCATCCTTCACCGGCATATTCGGCTCGAAGAGTTGCCCTTCAACGAGCCGCACAACCTGAACAATGCCACCATGGCCGCGCTCCTCAGCTACTCCGCCTTGGCTTGGAAGGCTGCGGAGGACCCAGGCTCAAACGCCGCGACTCTCTTGAACCGAGCCGTCGAAGCCTATCTCAGCCATGTCGCCGAAAAGCGATCGGTTTACGATGTCCGAAGACCGGAGGAGGGAACGGTCCGAATCCTCCCGAAAGAGATCATCGCTGGATTGAAACAGTTCAAGGGGTTAGCCCATCGCATGGAATCGGTCGGAGAGCGCGAAGGCGTTGGAGTGATCAATAACTCGATGTGCACGAACCCGGACGCGGTGATAAAGTCGGCCGAAGGCATCAATCAGCTTGTTCACCTCCTGATCGGCGGAACCAATAAGGGTCTCGACTTCGAGCCCCTCGCCAACTACTTGGCGAATCATCGCAATAAGGCCTATCTGTTTGGTTCAGACGCCAAGACCCTGGATAATATGCTGGGTGGCGGGTTCCCGATCTTTGCCACGCTCGCCGAAGCGTTCCGTGCCGCAGTGCTCGAGGCGCGCTCTGGCGAGACCATCATGCTTGCACCGGGATGTGCGAGTACAGACCAGTTTCGCGATTTTCGCGATCGGGGAGACGTGTTTAAGACGATTGCCAAGGAGTGGCTTGACTCGTGAACGTTCGGATAAGGCTTTACGACCCCATACTGTTTGTCTTGGCCCTGATTGCGTCAGGGATAGGACTGTTATTCATCTTCGATGCGGGCTACGCCCGATCGCTTTCTGAGAGTCGGGGATGGATTCCGCCCGAGTTTCGGGCCCAGTTGATCTGGCTCCCGATAGCCCTCTTGGCGTCCTTTGGGTGCGCCTGCCTTCGACCTGCGACCTGGAAACTTGTGGCTAAAGCTGCTTGGATCGTCAACTTACTCCTCTTATTCCTCGTCAAAATTCGCGGCCAAGAACTCAACGGCGCCAAGCGGTGGATCGGAATTGGAAAGTTCGGGATCGAGCCCTCGGAGTTTGCCAAGGTCGCCGTCATTCTCTACTTGGCGGCCGTTTTTGCCGATCGGCAGAGCTGGCCGAAGCGAATTCCGAAGCGTAAGGATGCCGTGCAGGCTCTTGAAACGGTCTGGTGGCCAAAGTTTCGCCGGATGATTCCGGCATTCCTCGTTTTGTTCGCGGTCGTGCTCATCGAGATGCAGCCAGACTTGGGAACGGCGGCCGTTATTGCCGCGACGGCCTTTGCAATGTTCGTGCCAGGAGGCGTTTCTTCGAAGTCGCTCTTGGCCGTCGTCGGGATCGCAATGATCGGATCGTGGCTGCTCGTCCTAAAAGAGCCCTATCGCCTTGAAAGGATTACCCACCACACCCAACGCTGGAGTCGAGAAAATGTTGATGACACCGGCTATCAGACCGCTCAGTCGGAACTGGCCCAGGCGGACGGTGGCGTGATTGGCGTCGGAATTGGGGGTGGGCGCGTCAAGCACTTGCTGCCTGCCACTACCACCGACTTCATCATGGCGACAATTGGAGAGGAGACCGGCCTTTGGGGAGCGTTGCTGATCCTGGGAGCGCTGGGTGGCCTCGTTTGGCGACTGCTTTACTTGGCGCGAAAGGCGACCGACCGGTTTTCGATGTTGGTGCTTTACGGGGTCGGAGCTTGGCTAGGAATTCAGACGTGCGTCAATGTGATGATGGCGAATGCCTTCCTTCCCGCGATTGGCATCCCATTGCCATTCATTAGTTCGGGCGGGTCGAGCTTGGTCGCCCTTTGGATTGCGATGGGGCTTTGCCAGGCAACTCAAATGCCGGCTAGGAAGCCCGTGGAGGAGGGGGAGAAAGTTGCGACTCGCAGTAACCGGTGGTGGAACCGGCGGACACATCTATCCGGCGCTTGAGGTTGCCCGACTGGCACAGGAGCGGGGAAGCGAGATCGTGTACCTTGGATCCCTCCGGGGGCAAGAGGGCGAGATCTGTCGGCAAAAGGGGATCCTCTTTCAAGGATTCCCCTCCGAACCGCTTTACTCGCTGAAGACACCGCGAGGGTGGCGCTCAGCGACCGCGCTACTCCGGGCTACCGTCCAAGCCAAGGCCGCGCTTAGGTCCGCCCAACCCGACGTCGTGTTCTCTACCGGCGGCTATAGTGCGGCTCCGGTGATGGCGGCTGCGCGATCACTCGGTATTCCTTACACCATTCACGAGGCGAACAGCGTGCCGGGAAGATCGAACCTCATGTTTGCTGGCAAGGCGGCCGCATTCACCTGTACCTTCTTTGCTACCGTCAAGAGCCATCCCACCGCCATTCGAACGGGACAGCCCATTCGACGAGAACTGCGGTCGGCGGTTACCGAGAGAACGGACAAGGGGAACTCGATAGTCGTGCTTGGGGGCTCTCAAGGGTCCGCATTCCTGAATGAGGCCGCGCCTGCCGCTTCGTCGTTCTTGAGCCCGGCGGTTCACTTTATTCACGCGGCGGGCCGCGGAAACTTCGAATCTGTTGTGGCCAAGGTGCGAGTGGGAGAAAACTACCAAATCGTTCCGTATTTGGAGACCGAGCAAATCGTTGAGGCGTACTTAACCTCGTCAGTTGCGGTCGCTCGAAGTGGAGGCACAGTTGCTGAATTCGCCATGTTTGGGCTGCCAAGCGTTTTGATTCCGCTTCCCACTTCCGCCGACGATCACCAGCGTGAAAACGCGAAAGAACTGGTGGCGTTTGGCGGAGCAACGTTGTTGGATCAGTCCGACGCAACCCCTGAGCGCGTTGCCGAAGCTCTGGACGGCTGGCTTAGTGACGCTCCCCGCCGCGTGAAGGCCCAGGCCGCCCTTCAGGCATGGGATGTGCCGAACGCGACAGAGCAAATCGTCGACATACTGTACAGGGCCGCCGCCCGGGAACCCATTCAACCTTCATAAATCCATGCGCAAACCCGACGAGATTCTGACCGCTTTCGCTCCCACCTCCAGCCTCGATGGCCTCAACTCTTTCTTTCTCGTGGGGATCGGTGGCGCTGGAATGAGCGCGTTGGCCAGGATGCTTCACCATCGGGGTTTCCAGGTGCGGGGCAGCGACCTAACCGGATCGTTGGAACTCAATCGAATCTCGCTTGAAGGGATCCAAACTCACATTGGACACTCGGAAGACCCGATCGAGCGAGTCGATTCTCGTCCGCAGGCGCTGATCGTCACTGACGCCATCGACCTCGATCGTTCGCCCGAAGTCGCGGCCGCTAAGCGGCTAGGTATCCCAGTAGTAAGACGGAGTCAGGCGCTTGGTTGGGTGCTGAAGCCATACAAGGTCATCGCGGTGACCGGCACTCACGGCAAGACAACTACGACAGGCATGTTAGGCGCTGGTCTGGTGGCGGCTGGGCTCGATCCACTCGTGGTGGTCGGAGCTTCGATCCCACAGTGGGGTGGTCCGGTCAAAGAAGGCCGTGGAGAGTTTGCAGTGGTCGAAGCGTGCGAAGCCTACGATGCCTTTCATGACATCGACCCTTACTTAGTTCTGTTAACCAACTTGGAACTCGATCACGTCGATTTTCACGGCAACTATGAGAATCTCCGAAGCAGCGTCGTCCGGTTCGCGAACACGATCCCAACGGATGGCTGCCTGGTCTACTGCGCCGAAGACCGAGGAGCTTCCGAAATTGCCGAACTGTCAGAGGTCCCCGCTCTCGGTTACGGCCTCTCGGAAGTTTGGCTAAAGCAGGTTTCTAACAAATTCGGATTGGAGATTCGTGAGGGCGCTCACGGCAAGGCTAAAAAGACTGTCCTTTCGACTCCCGGAGAGCACAACGAACTCAACGCGGCAGGCGCTCTCCTGGCAGCCGCCTTCCTGCAGAGCGCCGGGGCGCCCTTGGACCTGGATAGCGTCGAGCAGGGCATCGCGTTTTTTAGCGGCGCAGAAAGGCGACTTCAAGTGCTACAGGACGGCGATGTTCTGGTGATCGACGACTACGCACATCATCCGACTGAGGTGACTGCCAGCCTGAGTGCGGTCCGGGACCGCTACTTTACTACAGATACATCCAACCGGCGAACTGGCCGTCTCATCGTCGTGTTTCAACCGCACCTCTACTCCCGAACCTCTGGGTTAGTCAAAGAGTTTGCTGAAGCGCTCGATCTGGCGGACGAGGTCTTTGTCACCGACATCTACCCGGCCAGAGAGGCTCCGATGCCGGGCGTGAGTTCTTCCTTGATCGCCGAGCGGGCCACGAAGCCCGTCCACTACGTTCCAAGTCGACATCTTCTACCCAGAATCGTTGGTCGTTTTGTCCATCCCGGTGACGTCGTCGTCGGAATGGGGGCCGGCAATATCTCGGAGTTTGCTCCCGCTCTGATTCACGAGCTCAAACGGCGTGTGGAGTTGGGATGGTTCCCGCGTGGTCGTGGAGAAAGTTCTAGCCCCATGAGAGTCGCCGTGTTGTTCGGCGGTGACTCGGCCGAGCGAGAGGTCAGCCTCCACTCGGGGAAATGCGTCGAGAAAGCACTTGAATCACGCGGTTACGAGGTTTCCCTTATCGATGTAACCGAGCAGCTTCTGGGCAAGGGAAGACTGCCCGCCTTCACCGGACATAACCGACCGGATGTGGTTTTCCTAGCCGTCCACGGGACGCACGCAGAGGATGGGGCGATTCAGGGCCTACTCGAGCTTCTTCATATCCCATACACCGGCTCCGGAATTCAGGCAAGCGCGATTGCGATGGACAAGGGCCTGACGAAGAAGATCCTCACTTCACATGGCATTCGCGTGCCGAAGGGAGCCCTTCTTGAGAGCCCCGATCAACCATTTGGTGTGCCGACACCCCTCATCGTGAAGCCAAACGCTCAGGGTTCTACCGTTGGCCTCAGCTTTGTCGAAAAGGGAGGAGATGTCTGTGAGGCGGTGCGGAAGGCGTTCGCCTATGACGACAAAGTCTTGGTTGAGGAGTGGGTCACCGGCATCGAAATCTCCACTCCGGTGCTGAACGGAAAGGCGCTCCTACCGGTTGAGATCGTTCCCAAAGGAGGTCGCTACGATTTTGAGAGCAAATACGCTCCTGGGGCGACCCAAGAGATCATCCCGGCGAGGATTGGAGAGGATCTCATCAAAGAGGCTCAGCGAATCGCTCTAGAAGCCCACCGAGCGTTGGGATGCACTGGGGCTACCCGTACCGACGCAATTGTGAGTGGGAACGAAATCTTCGTTTTGGAAGTCAACACTCTGCCTGGGATGACCGAAACTTCGCTCCTGCCAAACAGTGCCGCCGCCTGCGGGATACCGTTTGACGAGCTCTGCGTTCAAATTCTGGAGGACGCCCTAAGGAGAGATGAGCAAAAGCGCTAAGCGTAAACGGGTAAGGCTTCGAGCGAAACCGTTTTTGGTGATCGCCATCGTGCTGAATGTTTACTTGGGGCTCACGCGTAGTCCCCTCACGAGCCTCAGGCATATTCGAGTCGAAGGGGCGAAGGCTTTCGATCAAGCCCGAATCGAGGCAGACATTCAGGCGGTCCAAGGCATTCCGTGCCAGCAGGTCAATCCCAGGGAACTTGAGTCGGCGATTCTAGAACTTCCCGAGGCGCGCAACGCCAGCCTTTCAAGAAACATCTTTGGAAACGGACTTCTGCGAATCGCCTACCGAACTCCGGTGGCGCGAATAGCACGCTCTCGTCGACTCGCCTTGAGCGACGAGGGGGTGATCTACGCGGCGAACGAGTTGGATCCCAACCTACCCGTCCTGGATCTGCCTCGCGGGGTCCTAGAGCCCAACCTGACCCTCATGGGATCATGGGAGCCTCAGAGAATTGCCTATATTGCTCGGGAGGCTCGAAATATCGATGTAAACCAACAGGAGCGCATTCTTATCACCGAACCTGGGCAGGTAATCTTATACATCGGCGAGGGGTGCGTCATCCTCGGTAACTGCGATAACTTGAGTCTCAAGTTCCAGGCGTTGCGTGATCGCCTCACCAGGAATCGATCAGAGCTATCGCAAATTGCCGAATTGGACCTAACCTTGCCTGATCGTCCGACCATCCGAAAAAAGTCTCGGGGGGGTGCCTCGTGAATCCGTTCGCCAATAGAATCCAGACACAGCAACAGTGGATCCTGCCGGTTACCGCCATGTGCCTCATTTTGGGCGTCATGACCTCGATGGCCTGGGTAAACGACCGCAATCGTACGGAGCGGCTTCAGCGACTGGACCCAGACCAGCGCGCACGAGTTACGACCGGATCGATCGACCTCGATGCCTTTCAGAGCATGTCGACGGAAGTTCAGAGCCTGCGCGAGCAAAAGAGCAAGATCGAGAAAGCCATGGCTGACCAGACAGGTCAGGGGAAGATCCTAGAGGAGCAGGTGCAAACGGCGGAGCTTCTCGCCGGACTCTCTCCGCTGGAAGGACCCGGAATTCAGATCACTCTGCGCGACAGCAACAAGGGACCCCAAAGCTTTGGCGGCATCATGGCGGTCACGTCCGATTCGATCATTCACGATATTGATGTCCTCCGACTGGTGAACGAACTGAATGCGACCGGCGCGGAGGCAGTGAGCGTCAACGGACGACGAGTGGTGAGTGGCACCAGCTTCCGATGTGTTGGCACAACCATTCTGATGGATGGAGTCCGAATCGCCTCGCCGGTTGTGATCCGAGGAATCGGCGATACTCAAACGCTCGTAGGGGGCATGAACTTACCGGGTGGTCTAGTGAGTGAGATTCGCCAATCCGATCCGTCGATGGTCGAAATCACTCCCATGATGAAAGTGCAATTGCCTGCGTTCGCCGGAACGACCCAGCGAAAATTTGCCACTGTGCCCAAGGATCCCAAGGACTCGAAGTGATCTTTCTTCCCATCGTGGCTTTGGCTGTTGGCATCCTGTTGGGAGTTCTGCTTCTCAACGGCGGTGTCGATCCACGACTGGGCGTCTACTTCGGAATTGCCTGTCTTGCTGGTCTCGACACGGTGTGCGGCGGCGTCCGCAGTGGACTTGAAGGGAAGTTCCGGAACGACGTCTTTATCACTGGTTTTGTATCCAATGTGCTAATCGCATTTTTTCTCGCTTGGCTTGGAGACCGAATCGGGATTAATCTCTATGTCGCGGTGGCGTTTGTGCTAGGGGCACGTCTGTTTACCAATCTCAGTCTCATTCGCCGTTACGCTCTCACGAAGTGGCAGGATGCGCAGGAAAGGAAGCGGTTGCAGGCGCTGGCCCAGTCGAATATTTCCGCGCAACCTGAAACGAATCTATGAAGCCTGAGATTGTGACCGTATTGGACCTTGGCTCGACCAAGGTGACCTGCCTCGCGGCAACCGCTGACACACAAGAAGGAATTCAGGTTCTCGCCGTAGAGTCGACTCCATGTCGTGCAATTCAACGAGGATCAGTGACGGATCTTGATGAGGCCGCTCGGGCCATCGACTCGGTGGTCCGAAGAGTCGCTCAGGCACTCCCTCCGGATTCGATTGGCAACCTCGTGGTAGGCGTTGGCGGATCACACATCGAAGGACTGAATGGCCAGGGGATGAAGCCCATCGTGCCACGAGGACGGCACATCACGTACCAAGACGTCCTAGAGGTCATCAACCATAGCCGCGCGATCGTCTTGCCTCCCGACCGCGAACAGATCCAGGCGCTCCCGCGAGAATTTCGAGTCGACGGTGAGCGCGGAGTGCGCAATGCCATCGGAATGAGCGGGGCCAAACTGGAAGTCGAAACCTACGTGGTTACCGGTCAGACGACCGCCATCCAGAATATCGAGCGAGCGATCTCCATGGGCGGCCGGAAAGTTGACCAACTCGTTTTGCAGCCGCTCGCGTCTGGCATTGGCGTTCTCACTCCCGAGGAGATGGAACTGGGCGTAGTGGTCGTCGATATCGGCGGTGGTCTGACCAATATCGCGATCTTTTCAAAGGGCTCGCTCGCATTCAGCGCCTCTTTGCCCATAGGGTCTCGTTACGTGACGAGTGACCTTAGCAACCTTCTCAAGACGACTCCCGAAGAGGCCGAGCGATTGAAGACCACCTACGGCTGCTCGCTCGCCAAGGTAGTTGCCGAGCGTGAAAGTGTCGACGTTCAACAGATCGGCCAACCCGTCCCCCGCCCGCTTCAGCGACGTGTTCTCTGCGAAATCATCGAGAGCCGAATGCGCGAGATTGCAACGATGGTCCGGCAGCAGGTTGAAAAGAGCGGGCTCCAAGCGATGCTGCCTGCCGGGGTGGTCTTGACCGGTGGCGGCGCCCTCCTCCCCGCAACCGAGAAGCTATTCGAAGAGACCCTCAAGCACCAGAAAGTCCGAACCGTGGAACCGATTCCGCTCTCGGGACTTCCAACCTCCGCTGGCCTGGCGACTGCGGTCGGCCTGGCACGCTTTGCGCTGGAATGCTATGACGAGCTTTCACCTGCTAGCGGAGTGCAAGGCTGGCGAGACAAGGTTCGATCGCTTTTCTCACTCGTGACCGGAAAGTAGCGCCTATCCTGTGCATCACGCGATCGACATAGGATTGACGCCGCACATCGAGATGCTAGCGCGCTGCAAGCCTGCATACGCCCGCATCCAAGTTCAAGACGGCAGAATGATAGCAATATGCTCTCATATGGTAACTTTTCCCCTCAATCCCCAAGTTATCCACAACCATTCCGACTAGCGATACGCTTACAATAAGGGCCTTAACCGTGGCACGTAACGTAGGGAAGAATATCGTGAGCTCTCAAAACGCAATCATCAAGGTCATCGGCGTCGGTGGTGGTGGCTCAAACGCTGTCCAGCGCATGATCGAAAGCGGCATTCAAGGCGTGGAATTCATTGCCATGAATACCGATGTCCAAGTTTTAGATTTGAGTTCCGCTTCTCGTAAGGTGCAACTCGGGGCCAATCTCACTCGTGGTCTCGGAGCCGGTGGAAACCCTGAAGTCGGTAAGAGCGCAGCTGAAGAGTCGAAGACCGAAATCCGAAAGGTGCTGGAAGGCGCCGATATGGTCTTCATTACGGCCGGCATGGGCGGCGGTACGGGCACCGGCGCAGCACCGGTGATTGCTGATTTGGCGCGCGAAATCGGTGCGCTCACCGTGGCTGTGGTGACTCGACCTTTCACCTTTGAGGGGCCACGAAGACAGCGTCTTGCCGACCAGGGTGTGACCGGTCTGATGGGTCGCGTCGACACGATCATCACCATTCCTAACGATCGACTGCTGAGTGTGGTGGAGCGCAAGACGACTCTCGTGGATGCGTTCCGGGTCGCCGACGATGTGTTGCGACAAGGCGTGCAGGGAATCTCCGACATCATCACGATTCCTGGACAGATTAACGTCGACTTTGCCGACGTGCGAGCCGTCATGTCGAACGCGGGACCTGCCCTCATGGGAATCGGTTATGGCGTAGGCGATCAGCGCGCTCTGCAGGCGGCCCAGTCGGCGACGAACTCCCTGCTGCTAGAGCAGACGATCCACGGAGCGAAAGGACTACTCGTCAACGTTACGTCCAGCGAGGACCTCACACTCGTGGAAGTCAACGAGGCTCTGCAGTACATCCAAGAACTCTGCGATGCCGACGAAGCCAACATCTTCTTTGGAACGGTCATCGATCCCGAGATGGATGGCACCGTCCGAGTCTCGGTTCTGGCAACGGGATTTAATCCTTACTCGCGAGAGGGAAAAAAAGTGGCTGAGGCCACCTTCGCAACACCAGCAGCCCAAACGATTACAGCGCAACCTCCGGTTACGAGCCCAGTCACCCAGAACGTGGTGGTGGCTCCTCAGGCGAATAGCGCCGAGGTCGTCGCTCAAGCGAGGGCGAATGCGGCGAACCGTAGCCAGCCAGTGGACACTGGCAAGGTGTTCGATGATTCGGACTTAGACATTCCGGCGTTCATTCGAGAGCATCGAGCCAGACCTTAGTTCCTCGACCGACTCGAAGTCGAAAAGAAAGATCCATTGCGATGCGTTCGCGATGGATCTTTCTTTTTTTGATTAGGTAAGTCGTGCGAGGATTTCCCCTAAAGATGTTAGGGTGCGCCGTTGGAGTGCCTGACCGATGGTACAACAGGTGAACCATGGGCGCATTTTTTGGACCCCGAGACTGGGGCACTCTGCTGACGGCGATGCTCACTCCATTCCATTCGGATGGAAGCGTCAACTACGACGAGGCGGCGCGACTTGCCACCTTCCTTGTCGACCAGCAGAAAAATGATGGGCTGGTCATCAGCGGCACGACCGGCGAGTCTCCGACTTTGACCGAGGAAGAGAAGCTCAAACTCCTGGAGGTCACGCTTGAGGCGGTCGGTGATCGCGCGGCGATCCTTTTTGGCGCAGGATCCTACAACACTGCCGAATCGATCCACATGACACGGGAGGCCGAGAAGCGGGGCGCGCACGGCATCATGCTGGTCAATCCCTACTACAACCGTCCCGGGCAAGCCGGACTTTACGCGCACTTTTCGACGATTGCGGCAGAGACCGGCTTGCCCGTGCTCCTTTACAACATTTTTCCTCGAAGCGCGATTAACCTTGAGACACCGACGCTCCTTCGTTTGGCCGAGATTCCAAATATCGTAGGCGTCAAAGAGGCAAGCGGAAACATCCCCCAGATCTCGGAGGTGGCGTCGCTCGCTCCCGAGGGCTTTCGTGTCTATAGCGGAGATGACGCGATCACCCTGCCCGTGTTGAGCGTCGGCGGGCACGGACTGGTCAGCGTGGCAGCTCACGTAGTGGGCGCCGATCTCAAAGAACTGATCAGCTCCTACGCGTCCGACCCGGCGAAGTCACTGGCGATTCATCGTAAGCTAGCCCCGGTTATCAAGGCCCTGTTCTCGGCTCCCAGCCCGGTGCCCGTCAAGTACGCCACGAGCCTGGAAGGTTTCGACTGCAAGAGCGTCCGATTACCTCTGGTGCCGCTCAATGAAGTGGAAGAGGCGACCGTGCTGGATGCGCTCGCGAAGGTAGGTAAGAAGACCGCTTTGCTTGGATCTCCAATACACGCTTAGCGTTACCTAGCCGTATCGCTAAAAGAGCGTGCTGCTGGCCTCAAGGGCCAGCGGCACGTTTAATTTGTGTGAAGAGGTGGTAAGTCAGTGCTTAGTTTTTGATCACCAATCGCTTGGCGCCCGATCGATACTCGATCACAAACTGACCGTTGGGATTGGTCAAAATTCTTTGTTGAGCGGGAGACAATTCCGAGTAGTGGAGATACCCCCGTTGGCTTTGAAGAGCCTTCTGATGAGGCGTCAGAGAACTGAATAATCGGTCGCTTGTTGACGTCGTATGGACTTTCAGGTTCTGACTCGGAATGCCGTAACGGGAATGCGGGAAAGCAAATCCCCTTGGTGTCGGATGCACATAGAGATATGGAGCCTGATTCACGAAAACGCGCGGTGCGGGATGAATGGCTTTCGGCAACGGACTCGCATAGAACTGAAACTCGTAGGACCACTTTTGCTTAAACTCGTCGCTACCCTGCATTTTTTTTCGAAACTCCTCCGTCGCCTGATCGAAGTCTCCAAACTGCTTTGACTCCCACGTCCAACCTTTTCCTGGAGCCGAGAACTCCTTTGGTTGATACTGCCAGTTCTTGCCCCCAAACTCAACATTGGGAAACGCGTACACCGTCCAGGGCTGAGTGGCTTTTGGCAAGGTATACGAGGGCGATTGGGGAAGTTTAAGGTCGGGGGAGGACTTAAGCGACTGGATCAGGGATTGGGCAGTCTTAATGGTCTCTTCTGGGTTAACGGTCTTAAAGGAGTCGTACGCATCTTTGGAAAAGATATGGACTCCGTTACGGTTGATCCAGTGCCCACCGAGGCTCGTCGCGACCGCATCCGCAATTTCCTTCAGTGGCCGATCCTTGATGCTGAGCGTGACCGTCTTGGATGCCGGAACATCCATATCCTGAACCACATAGTTGAAACCCTTATCTTTGAGAAAATTGAGGACGTCCGTGATGCTGGCGTTCAGAAACTCGATGGACGTGCGACCGTCCGTGCTCTGTGGGTCGAGATTCGAGGTGGCAGAGCCAACTGCTGCGGCCGCAGTGGGCACCGCGACCTGAACGTCGAAAGTGGGTTCTTGAGCCTGCGTCACGAGGGCTAACGCAAGCGTCGAAGTGGCGAAAAGCGCAGACGAGAACGACATTTCTTCCTCCTATCGCGGGGCGACCCCCACTCATTCACATGCTCTGGACTGAGAAATATACGTGCAGTGGACCAATCTTAGTGCCCGAAAAATGCAATCGATCTCTATTCGCCATAAATCTCAAGAACAAGGACTCAAGTGCGATGGTCAAGTGCTGTGTGATAACGCGTGCGAGAAAGGAAAAAATCGAGATCAACGTGGCGGATATTGAGCACGTTGCGGCACTGCTCACTGGTGGAATTCTGATTGCGTCAGGCTATCGGCGCCGCGGCGTGGGCGGCACGCTGATGAAGATGGCCGGTCTAGGAATGCTCTACCGGGGTCAGAAGGGATATGCCCCGGTCTATCGTGCGTTGGGGCTGCACCTCGCGGAAACCCCAACCGGTATTGGAAGGCAGAATGCCACTGCGGTGGCTCAGATTAGGATTCATCGCTCTCCCTCTGACCTCTATCGCATTTGGCGCAACTTCGAGAACCTGGCTGTGATCATGGACCACCTAATCTCAGTACACGAAGTTGACGACGAGGTGTCGGAGTGGGTGGCAAGAGCTCCTCTGGGCACGGTAATCAAGTGGAAATCCAAGGTCATCAACGACATTCCCGACGGCCTGATTGCCTGGGAGACCCTTGAGGGCTCAGGCATCGATCACGCCGGCTCCGTGCACTTCGACGCCGTCGGTGAAGGAGTCACGAGAGTGAGAATCAAGGTTCGTTATGATCCCCCGGCAGACGCACTCGGCATCTGGTTGGGAAAACAATTCCACGTCGATCCCCAACGGCAGATCGAGCGGGCACTCTTTCGATTCAAGGAAATCATGGAGGTCGGGCGCGCGATCGAGTTGGAAAACACGGTGACCAGCATCACCATCTCGACCTCGCTTCAGTGACCACCCCTCCTTTCGGAGGGCAGGAAATTCAAGAGTCGCGCCCGCAATCGGGTCCCGCGACTCTGTTCCGTGCGTCGGGGAAAGCTCTTCAATCGACGGGCCCACTTCGCGCTGCAACCAAATCGCGTCGCAACTGACTCCGTAGCCGCTGACAATGTCGACACGAGCAGCCCGGAAAGCGGCGGAACCGGGCCTCGCGAAGTTGCTGGAGAGGTTCTCGTGAATCAACTTGTTCGCAAACATGAGCGGGGGCGTCCGCAGCCAGGAATGAAAATAGGCATCCCTAGAATCCGTTCCGACTGCTAAGTGTCCGCTGCCAACTGCTATGAGAGTATTTAGTTCGCAGTCTGCAGTTAGCGGCCGGATGGGATTCGAGTGAATCCTGCTTTAATCCCCGATGGTGAGCGCCCCGGTCATGTTAGCTGCAAGCTTTCATATCAGGGTTAGGGCTTTTCTTGATGAACCAACTCTCGCGTTTTGCCCGTAATCCAGCGAGAGCTTTGCGTCGGCCTGCACTTTTGCGCGTGAGAATCGCCGAAGTACATGGGAAAACCCTCTCAAGATGCGCAAGTTAGGATTAGGAATGGCGATGGCCACCATGGCACTGGGACTCACATTTGGAGTTCACGCAGACTTGCCACTGAACAACTTCGTGGCCGGCAGTTTGTCGAGCGGTGCGAAGCAGGTATCGACCAGTTCGCCGCTCCACCGACCGAGTTACGCGGGAATTCGGGGTGAACCCGGTCACTTGGTGGCTGCCTACCACCCAACTGCGCCAAACGAACCAAATGACTCCGAGCCAGCGGGGGATCCAAGCGCGGTGGCACTCCTTGTGCTCGGAGTGATGCCACTGCTTCACCTACGTCGCATGATCTCCCGAGCTTGATGAAGTTGGTAGTCCGATTCCGGACTGCCAACTTTAAAGCTCTATGTCAGTTCACCGGACTGCATCAGCGCCCACTCTGATAGGCTAACCTTTGGCCTATGAAGATCCTGGTGATAGGTGGGACGCAGTTTGTCGGTCGGCACTTTGCAGAGGCGGCGATTCGTGCCGGTCACGAAGTGACGTTGTTCCATCGAGGCAGCAAGGGAACAGGATCGATCACGGGAGCTCAAGATGTCCTTGGAGATCGGACCGAAAACCTAGATCGAGTTGCCAAGCAGAACTGGGACGTTGTCATGGACAGCTCTGCCTACACGCCAGGTGTCCTTCGGCAATCCTGTGACGCGCTCGCGGACCGCTGTGGTCGTTACCTGTTTGTCTCTACTGTGAGCGTTTATGACACCGGTGATCAGGGTCCCACCGGCGAGGACTCTCCCCTTGTCCCCCTGGGCGATCCCGAAGCAAAGGAGATCAACGCTCAGACTTATGGTTACTTGAAGGTTCTTTGCGAACGTGAAGTCGAATCTGTTTTTGGGGACCGTTCCTTTATTGTAAGGCCCGGAATCGTTGCCGGCTCGTTCGACCCGACCAATCGATTCACTTACTGGGTGATGCGATTTGCCAACGGGGGTCAGGTTTTGGTTCCAAATGTATTGGAGTCGAACCTCCAGCTAATCGATGCTCGAGACCTCGGGGAATTCATGGTCTCTGGCGCAGAGCAAGGGCTGTCTGGCGCATTTAATGCCGCCGGTCCTTTGTCGAACTTTGGCGAGATGATCACCACGTGTCACAGCCTCAACCCAGGCGTCGAATCCGTCTTGACCGATATTGAGGTTTTGGAAAATGCCGGCGTGAAGCTATGGCAGGATTTGCCGCTCGCGGTTCCTCCGGGCGAAGACAAACTGTTTTCGGTCTCAAGCGATAAGGCAATCTCAAAGAGCCTCGGCTATAGAAAGCTGCTCGACACTGCCCAAGACGTGATTCAGTGGAAGCGAGGAACGACCGATGAAATTCCCCCTCGCACGGGAATGTCCCGGGAACGAGAGTTGGAGATTTTGACTAACCTCGCGAATTAGCAGGCCTGGCCGGAGCGTCCTTCGGGCCAAACTGCCCAATCTCGACCAGAATTGATTCTGCATCCGTCTTCGTAATGGAGACTGCAAAGAAGTTATGAGTATCGTGCGTTCTGACAAAAAGATCCCTGCTGGTCTATTGGCGATCTTCCTGGGATATTTCGGAGTCCACAAGTTCTTTCTCGGATATCGCCGCGCTGGCCTCACGATGCTTGTTCTCTACGGAATCGGAGTTCTGCTGAGCTTCGTCTTCGGAATCGGAGGAATCCTGCTAGGAGGGCTGCACCTCGTCTCCTTCATTGAGGGGATTATCTATCTGACTCGGTCCGATACCGACTTCTACTTCCAATATGTCCGCGGACGCAGGGAATGGTTCTAACAATTTCGCTCCGCTTCGAGTAGACCAACATTAATGGGAAGAATTGTCATCGCGGGCGGCACTGGTTTTCTCGGACGTGTGCTGACCAGGGCGTTAGAACTTACTGGTCACGAGGTCGTCGTGTTTTCACGTAAGACGCACACCCGGATCAAGACCAAGGTGACCGTCTGGAACGGATTGGCGGTGCCAGACCTGGCGAACGAGATCGACGGTTCCGACGCGGTGATAAATCTTTCGGGACAATCGATCAGCGTTCCTTGGACCGAGGCGAACAAGAAACTGATCCTGGACTCGCGAGTTAATAGCACCCGCGCGATTGGGGAAGCGATTGCCAAATGCGCCAGTCCGCCCAAAGTGTGGATTAACGCCAGCGCCACTGGAATCTACGGTGACCGCGAGAATGAACCCCTGGACGAATCCAAGCGGATTGGCGTTGGATTTCTCCCAAGCGTTTGCTCCGCGTGGGAGGAAGCAACAAAGGCGATCAATCTACCGGCGACACGTTGCGTTCAACTTCGAACTGGGGTCGTATTGGGTCGCGGCGGCGGCGCATTCGAATCGCTCCTGAAAGTCACTCGGGATTATCTGGGCGGCCCCGTGGGATCGGGGGAACAGTGGATGCCGTGGATCCACATTTTTGATTGGGTCTGCTTAGTCCAGTGGCTCTTAGAGACCGATATCTCCGGCCCCGTAAACGCGGTGGCGCCCCAGGCTATCAAAAATGCTGACCTTATGAAGGCTCTTCGGAAAGCCACTCACCGCCCTTGGGCGCCCCGAGTGCCGAAGTTTGCCCTCAATTTGGCCTCGAAGCTGGGTGGCCCCGACCCATCGCTTCTGCTTGACAGTGCACGAGTCGTTCCCAAAGTGGCGCTAGATCACGGATTCAAGTTCCAGTTTTCAAAGATCGACGAGGCGGTAGTCGATCTTCTCCATCCCGTTTAGTTGTATCGTGGTGAGATGACGCGTCGAGACGTGTTGCGCTTCGCCGCACTTGCTCCCTTTTCTAGTCCGTTACTGGCATTTGCGACCCCGCCACCCCCTAAGAAGTTCGTCGGCCTGGGCGTGTTCAATCGAATCGTCGCAAAAGCGGATGCCCATGGGTGGCGGACTTGGCCGATGTCGTCACTGATGGGAGCAATCGCGCGTGAATTTATCGACACCCCCTACGTTGCCTACACCTTGGAACTAGACGATCACCGCGAGATCGTGTCTTGCAACCTCGAAGGACTGGATTGCGTGACGTTCTTCGAGTCGACCCTCGACGTCGCTCGCATGCTGAAACTCGGAGGGTCGAGCCCGGATGATTTATTGCGCCAAATCCGACTTACCCGGTACCGCGGTGGTCATCTGACGGATTACACCTCCCGATTGCACTACACCACGGATTGGTTTTACGACAATGCCAGAAAGGGCGTGATCCGAGACCTAACGCCGCATCTTCCCGGAGCAGAACGGTTCGCTCAAAAGGTCGGTTTCATGAGCGCGCACCCCGAATCGTATCGACTTCTCAAGGCAAACCCGGAGCTAATCCCGAAAATAAAGGCGATGGAAGACGCCGTCAATGGTCGAGAAAAGTGGTTCTTGCCCTTGGATCGAATTGCGGACGCACAGCACTTGCTTCAGACCGGCGATATCGTCGGAGTCTGTACCACTCACTCAGGAATCGACATCGGGCACACCGGAATGTGTTTCCGAGACGCTGAGGAAAAGCTCCATTTCATGGACGCTTCTTCTCTCGATATGCGCGTCACGCTGGAGCCAATCGACTTCAGCCGCGATTTTAGGTGGTCCAAGGCAAACACTGGCATCATCCTAGCGCGTCCGCTCGAGCCGCTGGCGGTACAATCTTGAGTCTGATCCCCGAGTCAAGTACATTGCCATGCAAGTCACCCGAGAAGAAATAAATCCCTGTACTGTCCAGTTAAACGTCGTTTGTGACAGTGCACAAGTTCAGGCCGGCTTTGAAAAGGCTTTCAAGCAGATCGCGAAGAAAGTCAAACTGCCTGGATTTAGGCCGGGACACGCCCCCCGAACCATTCTGGAACCCCTGATTTCCCAGGAAGAGCTTTACGAAGAGGCCGCCGACTACATCTTTAAGAGCACCTACCGACCCCTCTTGGAGCAGGAGAGCATCGAGCCCGATCCCACCACTCGCCCTCGTGTCGAGATCACCAAGCTGGAGAAGGACGGATACGTGGCCGAGTACACCGTTCGAGTGCCTCTTCCTCCAAAGGTTGAGCTCGGAGAGTACAAGAGCCTGCCCGTCGAAAAGACCGACACCGAAGTGACGGACGAAGAGATCGACAAGCAGATTGACGAGTTCCGCAAGGGACGCGGCAAGCGAGAAGCGGTCACCGACCGTGGAGTCCAAGAGGGCGACGTCGCCGTAGTCAACATCAAAGCGGACGGCGCCGAAGGCGATGGACGAAACTTCATGATCGTTGTTGGTCAAACGAAGTTCCCCGAGTTGGATGCGGCCCTGGTCGACATGCACGTCGAAGAGATGAAGAATCTCGATCTCACGTTCCCTGAGACCTTCCAGGACAAGGAGTGGGCTGGCCAGACTTTCCACGCTCAGATCACCGTGAATTCGGTAAGCGCCGTACAGATGCCTCCGGTGGACGACGAGTTCGCTCAGAGCTTCCAGACAGAGAATGTCAGCGAACTCAAGAATCGCCTGCGTGAATTGATCGGACAGGCAAAGCTTCAGATGAGCCGAGACCTCATGGTCGAAAAGCTTCTCGACACCCTGCACGACCGAAGCAAGATCTATGTCTCCGACAACATGTGGGAAGAGCTTGCCAACCGTCGACTAGTAGAGCAGTCCGAAGAGCAACAGAAGCAAGGCAAGTCCCTCGAGACTTACGCTCAAGAGAACGGCATGACCCTCGAAGAGTTGATCAACTCTTGGAAGGAAAAGGCGAAACTTCACGTGGAGCGCGCCTTGATGATCCGAGAGATCTTCACCGCCGAGCAGATGCAGCTTTCGAACCAAGAGCTGAATCAAGAGCTTCATGCGATGGCTGGTGAGTACCAGGTGGAACCGGAGGAGATGCTGAAACTCCTTCAGGCAAACAACGCGCTGGACGAGCTTCACTACCGCTCGATCTCACGCAAGGTGTCTGACTTCTTGCTGACCAACGCCGAGTTGCTGGAGCCAGGCGCAGAGCCGGCTGCCGAGGCGACACCTGCAGCTGCTGAGTAGATCAAAGCAGCCGAAAGGAAAGACCCGAAGGGCGGAAAGATAACCATCTCTCCGCCCTTCGTTGTGTTAAAGGAGTTAGCAGTTTGCAGCGAGCAGTTCGCAGTCTGGAGGTTGGTTGGCAAGAATTAATCAGTTGTTTCTTGCACCCCAAGCTCTGGCACCGGCGAAAGAGACAGCCTGCTGTCTACTGGTCACTCGCTCCCTCACGGATTCAGGCGAACCTTCACATCGTCGGTCAGACCCGATTTGATTTCGACATACTCTCCGTCAGAAAGCCCCGGTTTAACCTCCATAACGTCTCCTCGATCGGTCGTTACGGTCGTCCTTCCTGCCGAATCTCTGTTCAGCGCTTTCGCTGGAACTGTAAGCACGTTCTTCGCGCTTCCAATCCGAATACCCACCCTTTGGATCTGGCTCGTCGGTTTTACGACACCGTCCGCGTTGGAGAATGAAACCGTCGCCATATTCTCCGTCCGACCTTGACTGTTCGGCTCCGTCCGAATCCGACTGATACGGCCATCAAATATTCGATTGGGGATGTCGGAGAATGTGATCACAACCGCCGCGCCCGTGCGAACCACTTTGGCGTAGTCGTCCGAAAAGGTGGCCTTTATTTGGACGCTTTGGAGATTGACGATGTGGCCGATGGTGGCGTTAGCTCCTCCCAAAGGCGTCCCCACTGTGGCGTTCAGCGACAGAAGGGTTCCGGATATGGGAGCGATCACTTCGCCTTGCCTCGTTGCACTGGCCGTGTCTTTGGCGGCTGCCCGGGCTTGGTCACGCTGGAGACGGTATTGAGCCAGGTTTGAAAGCTCATCGCTTCGAGCCTGCTGCAGCGCAGTTTCGGCAGCGCGTCGCGCCTGGGTGGCATTCTCGACCGCCGTATCGTCAGAACCGGTTCGTGCTTCGCGCTCCGCCTGTTGTGCAGCATCTAACTGCTCCTTAGCCTGTCTCACTGGTTCGCCGTATTGGATCTCTGCTGCCTTGTAGGCCGAATCGGCGGCTGTAACCGCGGATGAAGCCGACGAAGTGTCGAGCGAAGTGGGGCTGGACTGAAGCTTGATTAACACCTGGCCTTTCCGGACGCGCGTTCCCACTGGAGTCAGAATCGTGTCTACCGCGCCTCCATTTGGGACGGTGATGTTCGCTTGTTCCTCAGCTGGCCAATAGAGCTGACCCGTCAGGAGCGCATAGCCAATGATGTCTCGGCGGGCCGGTGAGACGGGCGCCGGCGGAACGGCAATCGCTTGGGCGGAACCGCCTGAGGTCGTAAGATCTTTCGGTGCGGGACTTCCGCACCCGGTAAGCCCTGCGACGGCAATCGCAGCAATACCAAACCAACCTATCTGAATTCGTTTCAACAGTCTCTCCCTCGGGATAAATTTGTCCCGAGGGCTTGGACCGGAGGTGGACAGATCGGGTTTCTAAGGGCCTAGTGGATGAACACGCCTAGCTGTTTCGCAGTGGTGTATTCCAACTCGGCTGGGGTGACGCGCTTGAGGGTGGCCACCGCCTCGTGAATCGGAACGGTTTCCATTCCCAGGTGTCGATAGCAGACCATACGGTCGAATTCACCGCGGTCGTAGGCATTGATGGCGGCTACGCCATAGGCCTTGGCGAGCATGCGGTCGGCCGCGTTAGGCGTTCCACCACGCTGAATATGGCCGAGCACGGCCCCCCTCATCTCGAATTCGCCGGGGCACAATCGCTCAACGTCGTCCATGAGTCGGTTGGCGGCGCCTCCGAGTTGAATCTCGGTTTCGGTATTGTGGCGACCAACGACCTGATCACGAATCTTCGCTCCCTCAGCTACCATGACCACGCTTGATCCGGTGTCGGAATGACGTGCATGCAGGAAGTCGACGAAATCCTCGACTCGAAAGGGGAACTCAGGCAGCAAAATGGCGTTGGCGCCGCCCGCGAGCCCCGCTCTGAGGGCAATCCATCCTGCATGGCGGCCCATTGTCTCTACGAATATAACTCGCCCGTGGCTAGAGGCGGTCGTGTGAATCCGGTCAAGTGCATCGACGACAATCTGAACGGCGGTGCTGAAGCCAAAGGTTCGATCGGTCGCTCCCAAGTCATTGTCGATGGTTTTAGGAACTCCGACAATGTTCACGCCAAGTTCAGCAAGCTGGCTAGCTCCGGTCAGGGTTCCATCACCACCAATTACGATCAACCCTTCGCAGTTGATCGACTGGAGATTCGCCTTCGCCTCAGCCAAGATTTCTTCCGGGATCCGCTTCTTTTCTCCTACTCCACCTTTCGCGCCAAATCGGCCCTTATTGACCGTACCCAGGATGGTTCCGCCGAGATAACTGATCCCGGCCACCGATGGAATGTCGAGCTGTCGGAATTTCATCGGGCTCAGCAACCCTTCCCAACCCTTCTCGAATCCGATGAACTCGTAGCCCATCGGAATGCCAGCCTTGACTGCCGAAGCAATCACTGCATTGAGACCTGCGCAGTCTCCGCCGCTATTGATAATGCCAATTCTCTTCGCCGCCACGGGACCCATTATGGCGAACCAACGTAGTGTTAGACACGCACAACTCGTCGTCATAAAAAGAACGGAGTAAGCTGAGGCCGGTATAAAGGCGGGGGAATTATCTGCCGAACCTTTAAGTATCTTGGAGGATAGATAAAGAATATGGTTCCGATGGTGGTCGAGCAGACGGCTCGCGGCGAAAGGGCATACGACATTTGGTCTCGTTTGATGAAGGACCGAATCGTCTTTTTGGGGACGCCTGTTGATGACTACGTAGCAAACTTGATCGTGGCGCAGCTTCTCTACCTAGAGAAGGAAGACGCTGACAAGGACATCGAGTTTTACATCAACTCGCCCGGCGGCTCAGTAAGCGCCGGTCTGGCGATCTACGACTGCATGCAAATCATCAAGCCGAGTGTCGCGACCATCTGCGTCGGGCAAGCTGCTTCGATGGGCGCAGTGCTCCTCGCAGGGGGCGCAGCGGGCAAAAGATACTGTTTACAGCACGCTCGTGTGATGATCCATCAAGTTTCTGCTGGATTCCAGGGCACGACTGCCGATATTAACGTACAGGCAGCGGAAATCAACCGATATATGGACATTCTGATGAACATCCTTGGCAAGCACTCTGGTAAAGATCCCAGTGAAGTGCGCAAGGATTGCGATCGGGACTACTTTATGTCAGCGGATGAGGCTGTTGCCTACGGAATCGTGGATAAAACCCTCGAACCGGGACAACGATAAGACCTGGGAGCATGAATGGCTAGAACAACCGAGCGGCGGGATCAGTGTTGCCTTTGCGGCAAAACCAAGGAACAGGTAAAGAAACTCATCGTGGGACTCCACGGTGCGGTCTGTTCCGATTGTATCGACCTGTGCAATGACATTTTGCATAACGACCCGGAGCGTCCGTCGACCCAACCCGTCGTCGCGTCTCCGACTCCCGCCGCATCGGTTCGGCCGACCGTAACGCCGCCGAACCCGATTGCGAATAAGAGTGGGCAGATCATGAAGCCCAAGGAGATCGTCGAATACCTCGACACCTATGTTGTGGGACAGAAGGTCGCCAAGAAGTCGCTTGCGGTAGCGGTCTATAACCACTATAAGCGGGTCAACGAGCCGGTAGGCGAAGGCATCGTCGAGCTTCAGAAGAGCAATATCCTCATGGTGGGACCGACCGGTTCCGGCAAGACTCTTTTGGCGCAGACGCTGGCGCGAATGCTCAACGTTCCTTTTGCAATCGCCGATGCGACCGCTCTCACGGAAGCGGGCTATGTCGGAGAAGATGTTGAGAACATTCTCCTGAAGCTGTACCAAGCGGCAGAATCGATGGATCAACGAAATCCGAAGGGACTTTGCGAGCGAGGCATTATCTATGTCGACGAAATCGACAAGATTGCCCGAAAGAGCGATAACCCCTCGATCACGAGAGACGTGAGTGGGGAAGGCGTTCAGCAGGCGCTGCTGAAGATTCTTGAGGGAACCATTGCCAACGTTCCACCACAGGGTGGGCGAAAGCACCCTCAGCAGGAATACCTTCAGATCGATACGTCGAACATTCTGTTCATCTGTGCCGGAGCTTTCGAAGGCATCGAAGACACGATTCGTCGTCGAATGAAGGAAAACGTGATGGGCTTCCGAGCCACTCCCGAGACCAAAGCCGAAAGAAAGGCCGACGTCTTGCGAGAGCTGCTTCCCGAAGACCTGCTCGCCTTTGGACTCATCCCCGAGTTCATCGGTCGACTCCCGATCATCGCAACGCTCGATCAGCTTGATGAGGACACGCTCGTCCGAATTCTTGGAGAACCCAGAAACGCAATCCTGCGCCAGTACGCTCGATTCTTCGAGCTCGATGGTGTGGAACTCATCGTGGAGCCGGGAGCCCTCCGAGAAGTCGCCAGAGAGGCCCTTAAACGCAAGACGGGCGCCCGAGCCCTCCGTGCGATCATCGAAAAGGTCATGATGGAAGTGATGTACGAAGTGCCGAGTGCCCTCGACATCAAGCGAGTCATCCTCCCCAAGGGAATCATCGACGACGGCCGACCGCCGATCCTGATGACCGAAGACGAAATTCGCCGCGCGAGTTAAGTCCAAGCCTTATCCGCTAAAATTCGGGCTCCTTCCAAGGAAGGAGCCCGAATTTTTTTGTTTGGGTGAGGCCCACGGGCCTACCTACCTCCGACTGCATGGAGGTAGGTGGGGCCGTAGGCGGAGAATGATTTGTGTCTCCGCAGTCCATCGCCCAGCCAGAAGGCTCACAAAACGCGTGCAGACCTACCAAAGCCCGGCAGTCTCTGTATGGCGACCTAAGTGGCCTGACGATCTGGTGAGGATAACTGGCTTAACGACGCTTGGATCGTCCACGTTTGCCTCAGCACGTCTCCTGGACGCGATTTTCGCGCGAGGCTCACTGCTCACTTATTGCTTTTTTAATGCGTTGTGGCCAATCGTAGCTTCAATTCACTCGCAAATCTACCGATGGTGTAAGTGAGGTCTCGCACCCTCACCAGCCGTCTGAGTTGCCGGTTTCTGTTACCAGCTTCACCGATTGCGGGGTGGCTTTGCTTCTCAATAAGGAAAACAAATCGTGGAGGCGGATTCAAGTGGAATCCGCAAAAGATGGGATGTACCTCGTCAGTATTTTTGAAAAGGATGGAGTCGTAGAAGCAAGCCTCGGAGGACGTGTAACCGCTGATGAGATCAGCGTCCTCGCGCAGGAAATTTCCGAAACGTTTGAGGATCTGAGCGATCAACCGTTCAGTCTCCTCTTGGACTACTCACGTGCCAAGAGATTTGACCCCCGGTCACTTCAGGCGCTCAATGAGCTAAAGGACCTCGCGTTCGAGTACGGTGTCGCTCAGATCGTGTCTGTGGCGCCGGACGAAGGCGAACGAACGCTGCACCAGACCTCACGCCTGCAGCAGGTGCTTGAGGGCCGAGAAAAATTTGTACCTGCCGGTACCGAGCAACGACTGCTCGCCGCCGAGCATACTCGCCAGCAACAGATCTATCGCGCGGCTTAGCGCTGTAGGTCTGGAACCCAAGCCGTCGTTCGGCCACCGATCGTCTCCCTGATGATCGCATGGCCAGCGATTGACTCGGAGCCTCGTTTCCCTCCCCAACGGTGATGAAAGAGCCAATCTTTCGGAAACCGAGTCTCGTCGGCATCCGCCTCAATGGCGGACGTGAGAATCTCCGTCAACGCGCCTCTCAGGCGTTCCACTTCCTCAACGTCGAGGGAATTGGCTAGTCGCTGTGGAGCAATTCTCGCCTGATACATCGCCTCGTCCGCAACATAATTTCCAACCCCCGCAAAGAGCGCCTGATCAAGCAGCAATGCCTTGATCGGCGCTTTGCGCGTTCTGAAGGTCTCAAATAGGGCTTGAGTAGAGGGCAATTCGTCGAAGGAATCGAACCCCAGCTTTTGCAGCCGGGGTTCCGACTCAGGGCTCCCGCCCAACCACAATCGCCCCAGTCGACGGCCGTCAGTCATCGCGATGAGTCCGCCGTGCTCCGACTCAATCACGATTTTGCAGAATCGCGGAATCGGCTCTCCTGCAGTTAGCCGGTGAATCCATCCAGTCATGCCCAAGTGGCCATACAGCCAAGGCTTCCGGTCAAGCTCAAGCCACCAGTATTTGCCCTTGCGACCGACTTCGAGAACGGTAGCGCCCACCAATCCGGCGACAAAAGCCTCGGGTGGATAGCCGGAGTGAACGATGTCGTCGGCATCCATTTGAACGCCGACGATCTTTTGGTTCTGAAGTTCGCGGCGCATCAGCCGTCGAACGGTTTCTACTTCCGGTAGCTCGGGCATAAGGTCTGATTTTTATTAAGCGATAGCCCTAGAACGGTTCGATGATGCCTTCATTGACCCAAGCATGGCCCACAAACTGCTCGTCGGGAGTTGCGTAGAACGCGACCCGTTCTCCGCTCACCGGATGGTCGAAAGCGAGGTATGCCGCGTGGAGTTGCATGGGGCAGTTTGCGTACTCCTTCGGTGCGTAAAGATTGTCTCCTAGGATCGGATGACCCACCGACCGAAGGTGGACACGGATCTGGTGGGTTCGACCAGTTTCGAGTCGAGCCGCGACCAACGTCCCTTGATCTAATCGGGCAATCTTCTTGAGGTGAGTCACCGCCCGTTTTCCTTTCGGATCCACGACCATGTGCTGACGATTCATCTTGCTGCGACCGATCGGGAAGTTGATCGTGAACTTCTCCTCCTCGATCATCCCAGCAACCACCGCAAAATAACGTCTCTCAGCCGTCTTGGACTCTAACTGTTTGGCGAGCAAAACGTGAGCAATGTCGTTCTTGGCTACCACCATCAGTCCGGTCGTCTCCTTGTCGAGACGATGAACGATGCCGGGGCGAAAATCTCCGGCTGCGGAGCTTAAGGGGGTGTGCCGAGCCAAAAGCGCATTCACCAACGATGGCTCCTTCAAAGATGCTGCCGGATGCGAGGCAAGTCCTCTTGGCTTGTTGACGACCAACAGCGACTCGTCTTCGAATATCACATCAAGGGGAATATCGGCTGGAGTCAGGTCATGAGCTTCCGTGTTTTGTGGTTCGTCGAGCTCTACCACCATGCCCGGTTCAAGTGGGAAGGATGCCTTGAGCGCTTTGCCTCCGACAAGCACGTCTCCGCTGTCGATCATCTTCGTCAGCTTGGTTCGACTGTGCTCCGGAAGAGAGCGCGCAAGAAACTTGTCGAGTCTCTCCTTTTGGTCTGCAATGAGCGTCATAGCTTCATTGTGTCGCTTAATGCACGGATAAACTAGGCTCGTGATCAAAGCTTGGCCATTGCTCGTCGTTTCTGCCCTCGCCTTTTCGGCTGGTTGCGGCTCCTCGGGCGACTCTAAATCGACTGCCGTAGTGGCAAATCCAGATGCACCTACTGTGTCGACGACCGGCGGTCCGTCGAAGACCGAGCCGTCAGCTATTCCCTCAAATTTGAGCCCACAGGAGCTTGCCGCTCAGGCCGATGTACCCGTTTATCCCGGAGCCTCATTCCCGGACAAGCAGACCAAAGCTCCCAATAAAGACGAATCAGGAAAGCTCCACACATACCTGGTGATGTCCACGAGTGACAAGCCAAATAAAGTGGTGGAGTTTTATGTCAAAGGTGGCAAATATTCGGAGATGAAAACCAAAGAAGGCAGCGAAGTGCAAGGTCTCTCACCGAAGGGCAACCTCGTCCTAATCGACATCACGGAGCATGCCGGTCAGACTATCATCAGCGTAAAAAGCGTTCAGGGCTGAGAATCGTTTAATGCCAAACGATTTATTCGTTAAGGCGGTAACCTCACCCCCATGTTTGGGTTTGCCGCCCTCGCGGCTTTAAGTTCGATGGATTCGACGCAGAGCGTTGAACTTGATTTTCCCCGTGCCAACGAGATAGTCGTCCGCCTGTCTGGCAAGACAATTCTCACCGGCCGACTCGATGGACTTCATGGTCGGAAGATCCAGGATGCCGTGAAAGTCATTCGGGCAGACACCCCTGCCGCACCCATGTTTTTTGGATACCCTCACGGGCCTAAGACCGCGGACTGGGTTCCCGTCGGTCAAACTAAGACAACTTGGCGGCTTGAGTTCATGGGACCAGGTGTCTCATTCAAAGGCTCGATTTTGGCCGGGTCTGATCGTCGACCTTGCACTGCCTCAGTCG
The DNA here is from genome assembly GCA_903904815.1 of uncultured Armatimonadota bacterium. GTDB lineage: Bacteria > Armatimonadota > Fimbriimonadia > Fimbriimonadales > Fimbriimonadaceae > Fimbriimonas. The sequence goes on along the minus strand of CAIVDU010000071.1, from coordinate 122,617 downwards.
ACGGTCCGCTCGCAAGCACTTTTGGAAGCGCCTCATCCTCGCTCGATGACGCTATTTACGATCGTACCGACGACTGGCTGCTCGACCTTCATTCCCCGATTGGCAGAACGTCGCGTGGGTTTGCCTTTAGCGCGACCTCCCCAGAAATCGTCCTCAAGACCGACTACTTCCGAAACCATCTCGGCTACTTCCTGTGGGACAACAAGAGGCCCTTGTGGTCACAGCCGGTAGCAGGATGGTGCAGTTGGGCCGCTTACGGTCAAGACGTGACCGAACACCAGGTGGCCGAGGCGGCCAAGTTTTTCAGCTCTCATCTTCGGGACTACGGCTACAACGTGGTTCAAATCGACGATGGATATCAGCGGGTCTTGCAACTGACCGATAACCATCAACCGATCACGGAGCCATTTGCCAACTACTGGACCAAGCCAAATGAAAAGTTTCCATCAGGCATGGGCGCCATGGCGAAGAAAATCTCCGACTTGGGAATGACTCCGGGAATTTGGGTTGGTCTCTATCTGCCGATCGGCCTGAAGCATTCCACCGCCTACGTCTCCTCACCAGATGGAAAGCCCCTTCAAGGTCCATGGGTTGGCTACAGCATGGATTCTGGCGATCCGGCCGCCGTCGCCGAAGCCTACACCGACGCACTTAAGACTTTTCGAGAGCAAGGGTGGCGATATTTCAAGATCGATACGCTCAGACATGTGCTCTACGATTCCTATCGGCGCGTTCCGGAATACTGGACTCAGCGCCACACCGATTCGTCGAACGCTTATCGAAAGCTGTTCACGGCCGTAAGAGACGCCGTAGGGAAGGACAACTACCTGCTCGCCTGCTGGGGTGCGTTGCCTGAGCTAGCCGGGTTGCCCGACGGATGCCGAATTGGTGAAGACGTAGGGCCCGCATTCGCGAGCATGCGTCGGTCGGCCAAGTACATCTCTCAATTCCACTACGCCAACCATGTGATCTGGAGGAACGATCCCGACTATATGTGCCTTCGCGTTCCGGTAGAGCAGTGTCAGACATGGGCCACTTTAACCAGCCTTACCGGTGAACACGTGATGGTCAGCGATCCGGTCGAATCATACGATGCGCCCCGAGTTGACATCCTTCGAAGAGTTGGACCGCCTGTCGTCACCAAGCCTGCGAGTGTGACGCCGGCAAAACCCGACCCGGAATGGGTCACCCTCAACGCGTCGAAAGGCAAAGAGACCTGGACCGTTGCCGCGAGGATGGCTTGGAAACCTCTTTCCGCGGACCTAAAGCCGCTCGCCCAATTGGGCCTTCAAAAAGATCGGGAGTACTTGGCATTTGACTTTTGGGAGTCCAAGTTTCTCGGCGTCGTCAAGTGGGCATCCCCTTTCGCTGTTCTTGACCAAGGTCAGTGCCAGGTCGTCTCATTCCGACCGGTCACCGGAGTGCCTCAGGTTCTTGGCGACGATCGCCACGTGAGCCAGGGCGCCTACGAGCTTTCGGACGTCGCATGGAAAGATCAGACCCTCTCGGGCAAGTTCCGGCGAACGCGTGGCAGGGCTTGGAATCTGTACCTGTACGTGCCCAGCAATTGGGAGGTGAACCCGGAGTCGAACGCGACACTCGTAGAACCGCACGTTCTGAAGGTCTCGTTCCCCGAAGGCGATGGCTGGACGGACTGGAGTGTCAACTTCCGAGAAGTTCACTAGGCATTCCTCATTCGCACTGGTCGCCCGTTCATCCCAGCCACTCCAAGCGAGCGCTGTTGGACTGGACGGGTACCCTTAACTGGTATGTCCGACCGATACGAACCTTCCACATTTGAATCCAATTGGCGTCAACGCTGGAAGGACGCCGATCTCTTTAAGACTCGGGAAAACCCGAACGCGCCCAAATATTACGGATTGGACTTCTTTCCCTATCCTAGCGGCGCAGGGCTAAGTGTCGGTCACTGCCGTAACTACGTTCCGACCGACGTCATTTGTCGCATGAAGCTCATGCAGGGTTACAACGTCTTGCACCCGATGGGCTTCGACGCTTTCGGACTCCCAGCAGAGAACGAAGCCATCAAGCGCAAGACGCATCCGGCGCCGATGATCAAAGGGTACGCGGACACCTATCGGCGGCAAATGGACCTCATCGGGGTCTCCTATGATTGGTCTCGGTCTTTCTCAAGTTCGGATCCTAGCTATTACAAGTGGACGCAGTGGATCTTTGAAGTCCTGTACAAGCGGGGACTGGCTTACCAAAAGCTCGCCGCCGTCAACTGGGACCCGGTCGACAAGACGGTGTTGGCCGACGAGGAAGTGGTTGGAGGAAGAGCCGAACGTTCGGGCGCCCTGGTCGAAAAGAAATACATTCCCCAGTGGTTCTTCCGAATCACCGATTACGCCCAGCGCCTGATCGATGACCTCGACACCGTCGAATGGCCAGAAGGCATTAAGGTCCAGCAGAAGAACTGGATCGGCCGCAGTGAAGGCGTTCAGTTCGCGATGAAGGTTCAAGGAACTGGGAAAGCGGAGGGCGGGCGCTACGACCTCGATTCGACCGAAGTGTCCACGTCGGGCGAGCCCCTCACTTTCGAGGTCTTCACGACTCGAATCGACACGATTTTTGGAATGACGTTTTGCGTCCTTGCGCCCGAACACGGCTTGCTGGAAAAGCTGCTTCAAGGCGTCGATCAAGAGCATCGAGATGCAGTCGCCGCCTATCAGCTCGCTGCCCGCACTCTAAGCGATACCGATCGAACCTCCACGACCCGGGAGAAGACAGGGGTCTTCACCGGGGCCGACGCGATCAATCCGGCAAACGGAGAAGCTGTCCAGATTTGGGTTGCCGACTATGTCCTCGCGACCTATGGAACCGGCGCTATCATGGCGGTGCCCGCCCACGATGACCGCGACTTCGACTTCGCAACCAAGTTCGAGATTCCCATCAAGCAGGTCATCTCACCCGATGCTGAGGGAACTGCTGTCGAACTGCCATTCGTTTCCAAGGATGGCTACCTCGTCAATTCGGGCGAGTATTCCGGCTTGTCGGTCGCTGAGTCTCAGCTCGGACTAGGAATTTGGATCGAAGGGCTGGGCATCGGTCAACGGAAGATCCAGTACAAACTTCGAGACTGGCTGATTTCCAGGCAGCGTTATTGGGGATGTCCGATCCCGGTCATCCACACGGTAGATGGTGAACAACAACTCGTCCCCGAGGACTGCTTGCCGGTCGAGCTCCCGATGGTGGAGCACTATGAACCGACCGGAGATGGCACGTCGCCCCTCGCCCACATTCCCGAGTTCGTGAACACCACTGACCTAGATGGAAGATTGGGCAAGCGGGAAACCGACACGATGGGAGGTTTCGCCTGTTCCTCGTGGTACTTCCTCCGGTTCACCGACCCATTCAATTTCAACCAACCTTGGACCGAAGCGGCAGCCGATTATTGGATGCCAGTGGACTGCTACGTAGGCGGGGCCGAACATGCCGTGATGCACCTGCTCTACGCGCGGTTTTGGACTAAGGTTCTCTACGACGAGGGGCTCATTAAGGTCAAAGAGCCGTTCCAAAAGCTGCACAACCAGGGTCAGGTTCTTGCACTGACTCCCTACCGAAAGGCGCGCGAAGATGAGCGACTCAACGTGGGAGAGGACGGCGTCCTCATTTCATTTAAGGAAGCCGCGGAACTACCCAAAGAAGACATCACCCATCGATGGGCTCGGATGTCGAAGTCGAAGGGAAATGTGGTCACACCTGAAGAGGCGGTTGAGTCGTATGGCGCCGACGCTTTGAGGCTTTACCTGTTGTTCAGGGCTCCATTCGAAGCCGACATCGAATGGGAGAACAAGGGAATGAGCGACTTGGGTCGCTTCCTGAGTCGAATCTTCCGATTCGTCGACTCCCAGAGACCCAACTACGTCTCCAACTGGAAGGATCTCTTACCGTTTGAGGAACTCGACGACAGAGCCCGAAAGATACGACGCGCGACTCACCAAGCGATTCGAGTCGTCACCACCGATATCGATCGATTCGCATTCAATACCTACATCTCAGGGTTGATGAAGTTCTTGAATGCCCTGAACGACTTGACGACCGGCGAGGCAGATCGAGCATTCGCCCTTGCCGTGAGTGAGGCGATCGACTCGCTCATTCTGCTGCTGGCCCCCGGCGCTCCCCACTCCGCCGACGAGTTATGGAACTCCCTCGGTCATGAAGAATTCACGCTGAACCTTGAGTGGCCGCAATTCAATGAGGAATTGGCTGCTGAAGACGCGGTGACCATTGCGGTCCAGGTCAATGGGAAACTTCGAGATACCTTCGAACTCGCCGTCGGCGCAGACCAGGCAACCCACGAGGCTGCCGCCCTGGCTCTGCCCAAGATTCAGCAGTACGTGGAAGGGAAGGTCATTCGAAAGGTCGTGGTCGTTTCCGGCAAGCTGGTGAACATCGTTGTCAGCTAACACCCCAACTCCGAGCCCCACGACGTCGACACGACCGCGATGGTTGCCGCCTGTGCTCCTCGTGATCGGGTTCCTGGTGGTTGTTGTCCTCTCAAATCACTCCCGGGAAATGAAGACGCCGGAGGGGCTGTACGTGGTCGCTGACGACGCCGCCTACAACCGAAACCTCGACAATGCGCGAAGGCTCTCGGCAGACGCTCTGCAGGACTATGAAGTAGGTAAGCAACTCACGCCTGATCAGATCCAGAAGATTCAGCAGGCCGTGAGATGGATTGACGAAGCGAACCTGTATCGGCCAGACAAGGTCGGACCTTACTTTCTGAGTGGCAAAGCCCACGCCGCCATCGGGGACTACGCGAAGGCGGATGAGAAACTTCGCCAAGGACTGGCAAATATCGGTTCTGATACGAGCCAGCCCATCATGATGGCTGCCATGGACGCCCACTACGAGCGCTCACGCGTCTTGTTTGCCCTTGGCGACTATCAGGCATCTTACGACGAAGCCACCATCGCGGCCAAGGCGATCCCCAACGCGCCGGACTACCTTGTCGCCCGCGCAAAGGCCGCGATGCAAGTCAGCAAGCTAGATGTCGCGAAAACCGAGATTGCCGCTGCCCTGGCTATCTCTCCGGATCACAAGGGGGCCAAGCTCCTACAAAAATATCTAAATTCGGTGCCGACCCCCAAGAGTTGAACCGGATCGACTACCAATGCTGGTAGCCGGGGAAAACGAGCCCTCCAGGGCCGATAAACATCGTCCCATCACCACCGTAAACGGAAGAACCGACGATCAGTCCGGTTCCGACGAAAGACGGCGCGAAGACGTAGCCCGTGCTGTACACCTGCACACTGTCTCCCACGTTGAACTTGGTTGGGCGAGGATAGTTCACGGGAGCAACGATCACGTCTGTTGGACCGGTCGCCGTTTGAACCGTGTAGCCAATGAAGTCGGCCCCGTTGATCGTGAAAATTTTCGTTCCCAGGATGGTTCCCTCAGCGGCTAGACGACTAGGTTCCGACACGTAGTCGTTGGTCCCAAGGGCGTTGGTTTGGGGCGGTGGATTCTTCTGAACCCAGTACGGCGTTCCCGAAGGCCTGCGTAGGGTGAGAACCTGGTGGTCGTGCAGAACGACTTGCGAGGCGAGAATCTTCGTTTCTCCCTTGTCGGTCACCCGCGAACCGGTGACGCGTATCCACTGTCCGAGCCTGGGGTGTGTCTTTTGTGAATCGACAAACCACTGCGGGCCCATCTCGACCACAACCGTCGATGGCGGCTTTCCTGCGATTTGGACGATGTAGCGGACGTTGTTCGGCATTCCGGAAGAAGGCTTGGAAATTCCGATCCCGCTCAACTTTCCGGTGATCGTCACCCGGCTGGACCGACTGTACGACGTATCGTAGGGGGTGCTAGACCCGCTCTGAGCGGAGTCCTTAAGCACCACGGATTGTCCACAGGCTACGCCTGCTAAAAGCGCAAGGCCGAAAACTGAAACGGATCTGGTCATCATGCTCTCCCGTCGGCGGCGTTTTGAAAAGCCTCCAATGGTTCCGACGAGAGATGTCAGTTTGTGTTCGCGTCGCGGTAACTAGCCGGCCACTAACTGGTCGTTCGATTCCGGACCGAAGTCCGCTGCAAGCTTGCCCGCTGCGCTCACACGGTACTCCGCAATGGTAGGGGTATCGAATACCAGCTCTACATATCCATTCTTGAGCAACTCGTCTACGAACTCGTTTGAAATCTCAAACCGAGTGTTGCCCTTGAGAAGGGAAGAGCGGGCGCCGCCGGATGTCTGGGCATGCCAAAGTTCGGCTCCACGCGAAAGGACCGACAACGCTTCATCAAGGCTCTCGATCTTTCGCTCGACGATCGGTCGTCCTCTTTTACGGCGACCGTCTTCGCCGCCAGAAGTCATCGCTTCCTCCATGCTCAGGCCTTGAGAAAGGTTTCGCAACAGCTTCTCTCGCTTGACCTGGCACCGAGAATCTTCCAGCCAACCTCGCAGGGTGTTGCGCGACCCGAATGCTTCGTACTGTTTCGGAACTTTTAAAGCGGTTTTGCGTAACGGCACGATCGGTTGAGTTGGCCCTTCCGTAATCGCGTCTTCTGGCTTCCAACCTCGGCGAACGCGCCAAAGGATCGTTCTCGAAGGAACTTGGGAACGAGGATCAGTGGCCCATTCAAGAAGAGTTTTGGTTTCTCCGAAAGCCGTGACAGTTTTCTCTAATTGCCGAATTCCTTTGATCGGCGGAGTGGTGATGGCGGGTTCTGGATCCCAACCAGCATGAATGCGCCCAGCAAGCACGAGGTGAGATACCACGGACCTGCGATCTTTTGACCATTCAAACAACGATTTGCGTTCACCGAACGCTTCTAGAATCTCTTCCAATGACTCCAAGACGCAGTAATACCTCCAAAGCAATAAGTGGACAGGCTATAGTAATCGCCAGTCAACACAGGACGGGTTACCAGATCAGGTCTCGCACGAGTCCCACGTCAGCGTAGGTGAGGCAAGATTGTAGCTGGTGCATAGGTGTCCTTCATTGGCCACCTGGAGATTCTCCCCTAGCGGGAAAATACGAAATGTAGTTTAGCGTGTAACGACATGCTAATGATCGAATACAGGCCGCATCTTTCGATGAGTTTTTATGAATTCCTTTCAAGAAACGTCTGAAAGGCGCTTTGGGCCGATTGTAATTTCGCTGCGCGAATGAGGGACTTGTCTCTCGTAACGATCTCTGGGGTAGGGAAAAGTCCCCAGTTCACATTCATTGGAGCAAACTCGCGAGGTGTCGAATCCTGGAGATGGGCCAGGAGACCCCCATACGCAGTTTCGCGGGGAGGGTTTATAAGTACTTCATCTCTGACGCGATTCACGGCATGAATGCCCGCCAAAATACCCATAGCGGCACTCTCGACATAGCCTTCAACCCCTGTGAGTTGGCCTGCAATGAAGAGTCCCGGATGTTCTCGCATCTCTAAAAACGGCGTCAGAACTTCAGGCGCTTCCAAATAGGTGTTGCGATGAATCACTCCATACCGGACGAATTCGGCATTCTCAAGTCCGGGCACCATTCGAAACACCCTTTTCTGCTCTCCAAACCTGAGTCGGTTTTGGCAGGCTACGAGCGAGTAAAGCGTTCGCTCCGTATTTTCAGGGCGGAGCTGGAGCGCGGCGTAAGGGCGACGCCCAGTCCGTGGATCCGTCAGACCAACAGGTTTAAAGTTTCCGAATGCGAGCGATCGTTCGCCCTTCTCGGCGATCGCCTCGATCGGGGTGCAACCAGCGAAGTACTTGATTTTCTCGAGGAATGGCTCTTCTAGCTCAGAAGCCGGGGCGTCAGCGTCCCGCTTTCCGCCTGCTTCGAACGCACGAATCGGCACTCGCTCAGCTGCCACTAGCTCCCGAACAAAGTTGTAGTAATGGTCCTTTTCGAACGGGCAGTTGAGGTAGTCAGCGCCTTCTCCCTTGTCATATCGACTTTGACCAAATGCCACCGTGTGGTCGATGGTCGAAGCGTCGACGGTAGGACTCACCGCATCATAAAAGTAGAGGTGAGTTCGGCCGGTGAGCTTAGCTAGCCATTCAGCCAAATCTGGCGATGTCAGAGGACCCGTTGCCAAGATCAATGTCTGATCCGCTTCCGAAAGTAGCTTAATTGCCATCGAAGCCGTGAAAGGCTCCCGTACGACCTCGATGAGCGGGTGCATTTCGATCACCGCCGTAATCGCGGCCCCAAACGCGTTTCGATCGACCCCAAGGGCCTCACCTGCCGGAACGCTGTGCTGTTCCGCCGTCTTGAGGATGATGGAGCCCAGGAGAGCCATTTCGGCCTTGAGTTGCCCGGCCGGCGACGTTGGAGACTTCGACTTCAGCGAATTAGAGCAAACCAGTTCGGCAAAATATTCCGTCGTGTGGGCAGGTGTATTTTGAACCGGGCGCATCTCGTACAGCCGCACCGGTAATCCCCTGCTTGCGACTGCCCATGCCGCCTCAACTCCTGCGAATCCTGCTCCGACAACTGTAATCAATAAATTCTCTATCCCAGGGCCAGCCAACGGCTAGTCCTCGACACCGGAACCGAGGCTCACCGACTATTGCCTGGCGAGCCTCGTTCAACTCAAAGCGAGCCTCTTAGGCCGCCGACTTGAGTTTGAAGGCGATGGCGTCCCCGAGTTCTGTGGTGCTCACTAAGCGATTGCCACGCTCGTAAATATCTGCGGTTCTAAGACCGGCGGCAAGTGCGTGGTCGACCGCCTCTTCGATGCGCAACGCGTTCCGTTCGTCACTGAAGGAATAGCGGAGCATAAGCGCCGCGCTAAGGATTGCCGCAATTGGATTCGCACGGCCCTGGCCTGCAATGTCGGGGGCACTACCGTGGACCGGCTCGTAAAGTCCGAAAACCTTTCCATCCTTGGAATCGCTGAGCGAAGCCGAGGGCAACAGTCCCAAAGAACCGGTCAGCATGGAAGCTTCGTCACTCAGAATGTCGCCAAACATGTTCTCGGTGAGAATCACGTCGAACTGCCCGGGATCGCGAATGAGTTGCATGGCGCAGTTGTCGACAAGCATGTGGGTGACTTTCACGTCGGGATTCAGGCGGGACATTTCCGTCACAACCTCTCTCCACAATCGGCTTGTCTCAAGCACGTTGGCCTTGTCAACGCTCACAATTTCACGTCTTCTCTGTCGGGCAATCACAAAGGCTCTCTGAGCAATGCGGACGATCTCTTCACGCTTGTAGATGCAGGTGTCCACCGCCGTATTGCCGTTGTCTCTACGCTCCCGCGGTTGGGCAAAGTAAATGCCACCCGTAAGCTCACGCATAACGACGAGATCCACGCCCGTCCGACTACCTTTGAGCGGGCTGTTCTTGATCAACGACTTTAGCGTCTTCACGGGACGGACGTTCGCATAAAGCGAAAGCTCGCGACGCAAGGGCAAGAGAGCACCGACTTCGGGTCGTAACTCGGGTGGTTGGATCGAATCGTACTTCGGACCGCCGACTGCTCCAAGCAGGACGGCGTCCGACCTTCGACAAAGGTCCAGCGTCGCTGCAGGTAGAGGATGTCCCCCGTCGTCGTAAGCCGCTCCGCCAACGAGAGCGTGCTCAAAATTGAAACTGCTGCCAGTTGCCTCAAGGACCTTGATCGCTTGAGCGATCACTTCCGGCCCGATGCCATCGCCGGCCAGCACCGCGACATTTCTCGCCATGGGCCTGATTATGACCGCCAGCCCTCATTCTTAACGCACCCAACTCTTCGGTTGGGCCCCAATCTATCAAAACCGACCCTAAAACGAGCCCGTCAGGATTGTTTGCGAAAGCGAGCCGCCGCCGCGACGGTCACCGCCAAAGGGAAGATCAGGGTTCCCGCCAGGGTCGTGAGGATGAATAACGGGTATCGCGCAAACCAGAAACCTACCCCGCCGCCGCAAAGGGCGGCCAGGATATTTGCAATGGCTAAAAGGCATCCGTCGTTTTGGCTTCGCGTGATCTTCCCCAGATAAAGGGCGGCACACGCGAAGAAAAGCGCGCTGATAAAGACCTCTCCTCCCAGGAGCAAGTAGGTCCCTCCAGAGCTAAACCAATCCGTGCTCGAACCGGACCGCACGGACTAATCCTTCCAATCGGCGACGAAGAGGTTCGTCTCTCGTGGCTTGGTGTTGTAACGGTTCGAAGCAAACACGAGCTTCTTTCCATCTCGCGTAAACATGGGAAAACCATCGAATTCTTTGGTGTGAGTGATGCGCTCCAGGTTTGTCCCATCCACGTTGATCATGAACAAGTCGAACTCACGCCCCTTGGGGTCACCATAGTTGCTGCTAAAGATGATTCTCTTGCCGTCTGGGTGAAGGAACGGGGCAAAGCTGGCACAACCCAAATGAGTTACCTGGGTCTTGTGAGATCCGTCAGCGTCCATGATCCAGATCTCTAGCCGGGTTGGGCGAATGAGGTGTTGGGTGAGTAACCCCTTGTAATCCTGAATTTCAGTATCTGTCTTGAAATCATCGCGACGATAGACGATCTTCTTCGAATCCCAGCTTACGAACGGGCCACCGTCGTATCCCACCTCGTGAGTAAGGCGCTTGACGTGCCCCCCATCGAGGTCAGAACGGTAGATCTCAAGATCTCCTTCGAAGTCGCTAGTCCAAACCATGTACTTCCCGTTTGGGGCGATCGTCGTCTCCGCCACGTAGCTCCCCGGATGGGACACCACGGGTTCAAACTGGGGAATGATTTTGAGCCCCTTGATGATCGGTTGAGCAAGTGTTCGATACATCTGATAGTTGCTATTCACTGCCCAGACATATCCTTTGCTCATGTCAACCGGAGGTTGTCCTTCGGGTTGGGTTGCATGGGTTGAGCTGAAGTACAGGAACTTGTTGTCCGGAGAGAAGTAGGAGCACGTGCAGCGTCCTCTTCCGGTGCTTGCTAATCGCTTGTTGTTGCCGTCCGCATCGACGATGAACACTTGCTCGTCAGGGAAAGAGGAATTCGGAACCTGGGCTTGGAAGGTCAAGAATTTTCCGTCTTTGCTCCAGTAGGCTTCCGCGTTCTGTCCGCCAAACGTGATCTGACGGACGTTCTTCAGGTGTGTCTCTTCCGCGTTGTCGGGAACGGGACGAGAACTCGGCCCTTGAAACTGGAAAGTCACGAGAAAACTGAGCGCCATCAACAGCATTGGCGACAGTTTGCCATGAAATCTCTTCGAGGTTCACGTAACCAGGCGTAGCCACCGGGCGGCCCACGCATCTAAACTCTCAATTCGAATGATGGTGCTTCTCTCCACGCTCTTCCTTGTCGCAACGGTCCGTCAGGACCAGAGTGGTGCGGCGCTGCCCGCCGCAGTTCAAGCCGTGGCTGATCGGCCCAACGTTTACAAGACTCGGACCTATGTTCCTCAGGCGCTTCCGACGTTCGCTGAAGTGAAATCGAAGCTGCCAGAACCTATCATCTCGATTCATCCCGAATGGGTGGACCTTTACTGGAAGGCCTGGGACCTTGCCTTTCAACATCTGAAGCAGCCCGAACCCGGCAGTGGGTTCGTGAGCAATTTCATTGATCCGGCATTCAACGCGAATACCTTTCAATGGGACACCTGTTTCATGCTCCAGTTCGCACACTACGCCGAACCCAGTTTTCACGCTATCGGCTCACTGGATAACTTTTACGCAAAGCAGCACGCCGACGGATACATTTGCCGAGAGATCAGTCGAAAGACGGGTGAGGATTTTGCCTTTGGCGGAGTCATCAACACGATCAACCCACCGCTCTTTTCTTGGGTCGAGTGGCAGAACTACCTGCTCACCGGGGACAAGAGCAGGTTCAAAGATGTTCTGCCGAGGCTCGTCAAATACTATCAATGGCTGAGCGAGAATCGCCGTCGTCCAGATGGGCTTTATTGGAATACCGGCCTAGGGGCCGGTGAAGACGACCTCATTCGCAATGAGAGCACCTATGCCTGGGTGGACATGACTGCTCAGCAAGCTCAAAATGCGTACTGCATCTCTCTCATCGCGAAGGAACTCAATGAGAAGGAGACTGAGGAGTTCTTTCTAAAGGAACTGAACACCCTCGGAAGCCTCATCAACGCCAAAATGTGGGATGCAAAGTCCGGCTTCTATTACGACCTGAAGAAGGACGGCTCTCCAACCGGAATCAAGACAGTGCTTGGTTTTTGGCCCCTGCTCGCTCACGTGGCGACCCTAAAACAGGCTTCCCAACTGGTCCAGCATCTCCTGAACCCAGACGAATTCATGCGGCCTAATGTAGTTCCGGCCTTGGCGGCCAATGAGCCAGGCTATACGCCGGACGGACAATACTGGAACGGAGCCGTGTGGGCGCCTACAAACTTCATGGTCGTCAAAGGTCTTCAAGAGTACGGCTTTGAAGATCAAGCGGAGGAGATATCGGCGAGGTACCTCGCGAATATGTCTCGGGTCCTTTCCGAGACCCATACGATTTGGGAAAACTACGCTCCCGAATTCGCCATGGGACACGGAGTAAAGGACATGGTCGGCTGGAGTGGGATCGGTCCCATCTCACTGCTGATTGAAAATATCCTTGGAATTCGAACTTCTGCCGCAAAGAACGAGGTCAGTTGGCGTATACGACTCTTAGGCAAGAACGGTATCAAGAACCTTACGGTCGGAAAGCTGCACGTCAGCCTAATGGCCTCGACCGTAGTCTTTGATAAGCGAAGGGTGGACGTTACCTGCGACGCTCCGTTCAAATTGAACCTCGAAGGTGGCACTGACAAGATAAGCACCTTCATGGTTCCCAAGGGAACCAGTTCCTACAGTGTTGACGCTCCGAGCGCTTTCACGATGTCCTATCCCACCGTCACGCCGTCTTCCACTCAATTCGTGATCAATCCTCACGATATTGCGCTTCACAAGACGGCCACGGCCACATCTGAGCAGGGGCAGGATCTCAGCGCTTCGAATGCGGTCGATGGGAGCGGAACGACGCGATGGTCTTCCAGTGAGACGATCCCTCAGTCACTCACCGTTGATCTAGGTGGATCACACCGAGTTGCCGGCGTCAGTCTCTCCTGGGAGGCTGCCTTCGCTCGCTCTTACACGATCGAGATTTCACAAGATGGGATTGTTTGGAACAAAGTTTTCGGCACTACCGCAGGGAAGGGGAGAATCGAGCAGATTCCGATTCCCGAAGTGAGAGCCCGGTTTGTCCGAATTAACTGCCTATCAACCGACGGACTTCATAAAAACGTGTCCCTTTACGAATTCCAAGTCATCGGCCTTTGAAAAGGTTTCCCCAACCGCTTCCGGCGAGCTCGTAATTGACGAAGGAAGCGGCCGCATGCTATAAATTGTTTAGAAGCAAAATATTGAGGATAGGACTTTTGCGCGCCTATTCCGCAATAATTACCAAAGCAAATTCGGTTTTGGGTGCTAAAGATTAATTGATCGCCCTTGTCGAAGGTTGTTGCTGAGTCCGCAGAATCTGGCCGAATAAATTGCCCAAATCTGTTTGAGAAAGATTCCGTTGTGACAAAGCGATAGATCCGGTGTCCGAGTCGTGTTTTTCAATCCAGGGAACTCGCTAGGGGGATCTGGTTACAGGTCCCGTTCAAGTGGAACGGGCCAATTTGGGGTTTCCCCACGATTCAGCAAAAAGGAAGAGTAATGGATTCGGGAAGAAACATCGCCGACGTGGCTCAACGATTGGATGCCGCCGTGGTCGCTCTTGGAAGTGGGCTTTCTACTGCCAGCCAGGATCAAGCGGCTTTTCCCAATAGCGGCGGTGAAGCCCAAGTGGATTCGGATGAGGGGGCCGAGGATCTCAAAGCCCGATCGATTGAGCTCGAGGCGATCAATCGTGACCTCGAAAACTTTATTGGAACTATCTCGCACGACTTGCGTTCCCCATTGAGATCTGTGGTGGGGACGAGCCAGATATTGATTGAGGATTACGGAGCACTTTTGCCCGACGAAGCATTGGACCTGCTCCGCAGGCAGGTCGACGCCGGAAAGCGCATGAGTTCGCTCATCGACGATCTTGTCCACTACACCCGACTCGGCCAAGGTCTCCTTGAGCGGTTCGAGTTCGACTTGACCGTCATGGCAAAGGACGTTTCCTACGAATTATCGGAACGAAGCTGGTCGCACTCACTGGATTTCAAAATTGAGCCCGGAATGCGATTGGAGGGTTACCCCAGCCTAGTCCGTGTGGTGCTCCACGCGCTCTTGGAGAATTCGGTCAAATTCGCTGCAGCCTTGCGAGACGCCTCGATTGAAGTGGGATCGATGATGGGGCCTCGAGAGCGGATTTTCTTTGTGCGAGACAATGGGCCGGGGTTTCCGCAAGACGCGGCGGGTCAGATCTTCGAGCCATTCGTCCGACTTTGCGATGCACACGTGACTGGCAACGGGATCGGACTCGCAAACGCGAGAAAGGCTGTGGTGAGACACGGCGGCAGAATTTGGGCCGAAGCCCAACCCGGGTCAGGAGCAACGTTCTTTTTTACTCTCGGCTAGCGCATGACCTCGTCGTCAAGGGCCTAACGTTGCTCTCTCGTTCGAATTTACTCCCAAGGGGGAAGCGTGCACTTCAAAGGACGATCCGATCGGTAACCTAATTCGTATTCTGCCTGGATCAGCGTGTGGATCTCGTGCGTGCCTTCGTAGATCATCGCTCCTCGAGAGTTGCGGAAGTAGCGCTCTACCGGGAACTCATCACAGTAACCGTAGGCGCCGTGAATCTCAACCGCCGAATTGGCCGCATCGAAGGCGTTCTTGCAATTGACCCATTTGGCCATGCTGACCTCGCGCGTGTGTCTGGATCCCATGTTTTTCATCCAACCCACTTGGTAGTAAAGCAGGCGGCCAATATCTCGGCCGGCAACCATCTGGGCAATCATCTGTTGGACAAGCTGTTTGCGCCCGATCTCTTCTCCCGCTACTTTGCGTTCACGAGCGTACTTATCACAGGCATCGAGACAAGCCGTTATGATGCCAACTGCGCCCGACGCGACCGTGTATCGGCCGTGATCGAGGGCCGACATCGCCACTTTGAAGCCATCGCCTTCGTCGCCTATTCGGTTCTCAGCGGGAACTACGAGATCTTCAAAGAAGATCTGGCCAGTATTGCCCGAGCGTACACCGAGTTTGCCGTGTAAAGGTCGTGAGTGGAACCCGGGCGTGTTCCTCTCGACGATGAATGCAGCATGCGTGGGCTTGGGATCAGCGTTCTCCAGTTTGGCGATGACGAGGAATTGATCGGCATAGTCGGCCAAGCTGATCCAAGTCTTTTCCCCATTAAGCACATAGCTATCCCCGTCGCGTTTGGCTCGCGTCGAAATGTTGATCGCGTCGCTGCCCGCATTGGGCTCGGTGAGTCCGAACGCTCCGACTTTGTCACCACTTGCCAGACCGGGGAGCCATCGCTTCTTTTGCTCTTCCGAACCCCACTGCAGGAGGGTCAAAGTGTGGAGTCCGCTATGCACACTAAGGACCACTCGGGCCGAGGTGTCCGCCCGCTCCAACTCCTCGCACGCAAGACCCAGTGAGATGTAGTCGGTTCCGCTTCCGCCGTACGCCTCAGGAATGCTGATGCCTAGAAGCCCAGCAGCAGCCATCTTGTCTAACATGGTCCGATCGGATTTAGCCTCTCGGTCGCGAGCAGTTACGTCTGGAACGACTTCCACTTGCCCAAATTTGTAGGCGCTCTCTCGAATCAGCTCATGTTCAGGGGTCAGGCGAAAATCCATTCTCTACTAAGGGTACCGCCGTGCAGGCAAAACCGCCCGGAGAGCGGAACAATGCACAGCGTCACGCTTGTACCACAGAAAGTGAGTTCGATTTCACCGCGGACTTGCTATGCTAGTGGCGGAATCGTTTCCATTTTTGATTGCCCATGATTCACGTCCTCGCTCTCTGCGCACTCCTATCCACAACCCAACAGCCGTCAAAACAGGCGCCGGATCCCAACAAGAAGTCGCCGGCGCCTCCCGTTCAGGCGCCCGCTCCAACCGCGCCGCCAGAACCTACCTCGAACCTACTTGCCAATCTGACCCCGCGGTCTCTCGGGCCGACGACAATGGGTGGCCGTATTACCGGGCTCGCGGTTTACGAAAAGAATCCGGCGCTATTCTATGTCGCCACGGCGAGTGGAGGGTTGTTCAAAACACTGAACAACGGAACGACCTTCTCACCGGTTTTCGAGCGTGAGGGAAGTATCTCACTCGGCGCCGTCGCCGTGTCGCAAACGGATCCGAACCTGGTATGGGTCGGTACGGGCGAAGCCACTTCCCGGAACTCAGTGGCTTGGGGCGACGGAGTCTACAAGTCGATAGACGGCGGAAAGACCTGGCTCCATATGGGACTGCCCGAAACGATGCACATCGGGAAGATTGTCATCGATCCCAAGCACCCCGATACGGTTTACGTGGGCGCTTTGGGACGGCTTTGGGGTTCGAGTCCTGATCGAGGTCTCTACAAAACCACCGATGGAGGAGTCACCTGGAAGAAGATTCTGTTCGTGGACGACAAGTCTGGGGTCATCGACATCCAAATGGACCCGAGCAATCCGAATACGCTCCTCGTCGCATTCTGGCAACGCCTACGAAAGGCGTATGACTTTGCCAGTGGCGGCCCTGGAAGTGGAATCTACAAGACCACGGACGGTGGAAAGAGTTTCCATCATCTGTTCAAAGGTCTCCCTTCCTATTCTAACTTCGGCAGAATCGGCCTCACCTACTATCGAAAGAATCCCAAGATTGTCACGGCTCTAGTGGAATACCACCCGGACGCAAAAAAGGAGACTGGAAAGCTTCCCGATGACGGTGGGATGACCAAGACCTACGCGGGGGGAACGTTCCGAAGCACCGACGGGGGAGACTCATGGGTGAAAGTCAATCCACTCGATCCTCGGCCATTCTATTTCAGCTTGCCGGTGCAAGACCCCTCTGACGAAAATCGCCTCTACGTGCTCAGCGACGCGCTGCGATATTCCGACGACGCAGGCAAGACTTTCAAGGTCCAGCGGACTCGAGTGCATCCCGACTTTCATGCGTTCTGGGTGGATCCCTCAAACGGTGACCATATCATTGCGGGATGCGACGGCGGCGTATATGTCAGTTATGATCGTGCCCAAAAGTGGGACCATCTGAACAACATGCCGATTGGTCAGTTCTATCAAGTGTCGGCTGACATGCGAAAGCCTTACTGGGTGTACGGCGGCCTTCAGGATAATGGTTGCTGGGGAATCCCCACTCAGTCACGAGGAGATGGAATTGCCTTCTACCACGGTATTGGTCTCGACGGCGGCGACGGGTTCTATACTCAGGTCGATCCAACTGACTGGACCACGGTTTACACCGAGAGCCAAAACGGTGGACTCACTCGAACCGATTTGTCTACCGGCGGCGGCCGATTCGTTCGTCCTCCCGGCTCGCTAGTCAAGAACTTCCGAGCCAACTGGAGCACCCCATTCATCATTAGCCCCCACAATCCGAGGACCCTATACTTCGGAGGCAACTACCTTTTCAAATCCGTGAATCGGGGCGATAAGTGGAAGGCGATCTCACCGGATCTCACCACCAACGACGCGACGAAACTCTCCCCCGGCAAAGACAGCGTCACTCCCGAGAACACCGGCGCTGAAAAACACTGTACGATCACGACCATTTCCGAGTCACCTATCAAACAGGGACTGCTCTGGGTTGGAACCGACGACGGTCAAATCCAGGTGACTCAGGACGACGGCGTGTCTTGGACCAACGTGACTGCCAATCTGCCAGGGGTTCCCGCAAACACCTGGGTTTCCCACGTGGTGGCGTCGAAGTGGTCCGAGGGACGCGCCTACGCCACGCTGGACGGGCACCGTTCCAACGACTTCAAACCTTACGCATTCGTCACCGAAGACTTTGGAAAGACTTGGACCGCGTTGACCACGGGGCTGCCCGAGTTCGACTGCGTTTATGTCATTCGGGAAGGCGAGAAGAACCCAGACCTCCTCTACCTCGGGTCCGAAATGTCGCTCCGTTTCTCGGTTGACCGGGGACAGAATTGGCTTCGGTTCCGCACGAAGTTTCCGACTGTCGCCGTCCACGACCTGCTCGTCCATCCTCGCGACTTGGACCTGATCATTGCGACCCACGGGCGATCCATCTGGACACTCGATGTAAGCGGACTCGAAGGCCTGAGTCAGGAAAAACTGAAGGAAGATGTCGTCCTGACTCAACCTCAGGAGATCGTCCACATCGGCGACTACTCACCTCAGGCCTGGCCAGGCGATCGTGTGTTTTACGCTCCGAACAGCCAGCCATCGACGAGAATCCAATACTATCTCAAGGCGAAGGCCAAGGATTCCGTGAAGCTGATCATCTCCGACGCTTCAGGTAACCGACGATCCACCTTGAGCGCGAGTGGCGACGAAGGACTGAACGTCGTAACCTGGGACGGAAGGCTGGGTGGCGCCGAAGCCCAGGAAGGCGACTACCGGGTTACCCTCACGATTGGCGGTAAGGATTACACAACCAGCGTTCACGTCTCTGGAGAGTCTTCTGGAGGGGAAAGAAGGCCCAACGTCGACGAAGACGGCGGGGAAGACGGCCAGTAGTCCTCATTCGTTTCGAAGTGCTTGCACTGGGTCCTTGCCTGCGGCGTGCAGCGCAGGCAAGAGCCCAAAGAACGCTCCCAATCCCGTGCTGACGCCGAACGAGAGGGCGACCGTTCCAGTCGTAATGTGAGGACGAATGGGCGTGTACGCTTTGAGCGCGGCGCACACCGCGGTGCTGAACAAAAGGCCAACGGTGGCGGCAGCCACGCAGAGAATGATCGCCTCGATCAAGAACTGCCAGAAAACGTCTGACTTCCGAGCGCCCACCGTCTTCCGGACTCCGATCTCTTTCGACCTTTCGTTCACGGACATGAGCATCACGGCCATGATCCCGACCCCCGCGACCACAAGGGCGATTGAAGTCAAACCGGTCAAGAGCCAAGTCAAGATTCCCGTGATTTTGAACACAAGACCCAATAAATCCTCCTGGGTCAGAACCTGAAACTGCTGTCGATCGTGACGCTGGCCGAGCACTCCCTCCAGCCGTCGAATGAGTCGCTTAGGTTCTGCGTCTGGACGAGTGAGAACCATAATGCGATCCGTCTGCATCGTCGGTTCCACCTGCTTCAGCCGATGATAGGGGATGTACACCACGTTCTGCATGCTTCCCATCGAAAACAGACTCTGTTCCGATTTGTGATCTTCGGTCACCCCAACCACCCGATACGGCCTTCCGTTGATCGTCACTGAATGACCGACCGCCGACGATGCAGGAAACAGGGCTTTCTTGGCCACCGAGCCCAGGACGCACACGTCTTTCAGCTCATCAGAGCTTCCGAGTCCGTTTCCTTCCGAAAACTTCAGAGGATGCATTTCGAACCAGGCGGGAGTCGTGGCGACGAGAATCGAACTTGCTGTCTTGGCGCCAAGCCTGATTCCTCCGCCAATGAACGACCACGGCGCGGTTTGGACCACACCACTAACCTTGGAGAGTCGATCGGAATCGATCTCTTCCAGCGCGCTTCCGCCACCCAGGTTGGGGTTGAAGGTGCCGTCCTCGATGCGTCCCGGGATGACGACCAGGATGTTGATGCCAATATCTTGGACTTGACTGGTCACGTCTTCTCGAACGCCGAGGGCGATGCTGATCAGGAGGATGATCGCGACGCAACCGATCATGATCCCGGCCCCGCTCAAAACCGCCCGCTGCCAATGCTCCGAGAGGCTGCGCCAGGCGCTCACCAAATTCCTGACAAACATTCGATTGGTTCAACGAGTGCGGAGCTAGTTAAGTCTCGGATTGCCCGTCGAATTGCGAGAATCGGCGCACATGCTTGCGCGTCTGGCTCGCCTTTGCTACCATGCTCGCGGTCGCCCAAACTCATGTTAGCTTCGTTCTTCGCTGTCACTGCGTTTCACTCGTACCCGTCCGTTGCGTTTCACGGTCAAGCTGCTCCCAAAGGTTCGGTCAGTCAGTCAGGCTTTACCGTGTCGTGGGATGATCAAGGAGTTGCCGTCGCGACCGGGGGCAAAACGCGGTGGGAATCGAAGGAGCACCTGCTTTACCGTCCTGACTACCTCGAACGGATGAAGTCCTACATCCTTGTCACCGACGCGACCGAAGGGAAGTTTCACATCTCCGTGGTAGATCGAACGGGCAAAGTGTTGACGAACTGGGAGATTTCAGGCGGTCAGGCGGGTATTCCTGCGGTCATTCCGTGCAGCGACACGATTGCATTTGCCGACCCCGGGGTCTTTGCCCGCGCTCCCATCGTCGGAGAAAATAACCCTTCTTGGTTGGATGCCAGAAAGCAACTGATCGTTCTAGGATTCAATCTGACCAAGGGTACGGTTCGCTGGCAGATTCCCGAACTGTCAATCGGTCAGCCGCTGGCGGCGAGCGGGGCGTATCTCTGGACCGTGCGCCTCACGAACCCCACCCAGGCCTATGCGGGAGCAAAACCCTTGTATGAAATCGATCAAGTGGGTGGCTACTCCGGAAAGATCGTGCGGACCTGGATGTTTGGAGACGCAGGAATCGACCTTGCGTCGTTTCGATGGCGTGCCGTGATCAGGGGCACATCTTGCTTTCTCCATCGTCTCGAGGCGTGGCCTGACGCCAATACGGTGGGGAATTCTGCACCTGCCGACTTCACCCTCACTCGAATTGTCGGAGGGGCCAAGATCAAGGGAAAACGAAAGGCGATCAAGAAAAAGAGTTGAGGTAGTCATTGCCCGCCCTCAAATCGGCAATCATGGGTAAAACCCGGTCGGTCATGTGGCGCTACACCAATTTCTTGAGAAGCATCTCCGTAGGCCTGGGACTTCTCGGTCTATTTACGCTGAAGGCTCAGACCTCCGCCGGGCTTTCAACGTCGTCGAATTACGACGTGAAGACCTATGGAGCGGTCGGCGACGGTGCGACGCTCGACAGCCCCGCGATCAACCGAGCCATTGAGGCGGCGTCATCCAAAGGTGGAGGAACGGTATGGATTCCGGCTGGGACGTATCGGTCGGTGTCCATTCGCTTGCGAAGCAACGTTGTCCTGTTTCTTGACGCAGGCGCCGTCCTCATGGCGGCAAATCGCGATTCGGGCGTCGGTTACGACACTGCCGAGCCCAACCCAAGCAACAAATATCAGGATTTTGGCCACACCCATTTTCATAACAGCCTGATCTGGGGCGAGAACCTCGAGAACGTTTCCATCCTTGGCCGAGGTCGAATTTGGGGAAAGGGCCTCGTTCGGGACTTCACGAAGGATGTTGAGGATGGCAACAAGGCGATCTCTCTTCGAGACTGCCGAAACGTCACTTTGCGAGACTTCACGATTCAGCACGGGGGATGGTTTGGCATTCTCGCTACCGGCGTAGATCATCTCACGATCGACAACCTCATCCTGGACACAAACCGGGACGGCATGGACATCGACTGCTGCCGAGACGTCCACGTGGCCAACTGTAGCGTCAACTCACCTACCGACGACGGAATCTGCCTGAAGAGCTCCTTAGCACTGGGTTATGCCCGTCCCACCGAAAACGTGACCATATCCAACTGCTTGGTGAGCGGGTTCAAAGAAGGATCGTTTCTCGACGGAACCTTCAAACGGGAAGGCCACCCGGTGGGACGAATCAAGTTTGGAACCGAGTCCAATGGGGGATTCCGAAACATCGCCATCTCCAATTGCCTGTTCGATTTTAGTTCTGGCTTGGCACTGGAAACGGTCGACGGTGGACTGCTGGAAGATGTGACCATCTCGAACCTTGCCATGCGAGACATCGTGAATGCCCCGATCTTCCTGCGATTGGGACGACGAATGCGGGGACCCGATGGCGTCCCGGTAGGCGCCCTCCGGCGGGTTTCTATCTCGGATGTTCGCGTTGTTGGCGCCCGAGAACCATCCATCATTTCGGGCGTACCTGGGTATCCGATCGAGGACATCACCCTCAAGAATTTCCGAATCTACTCCAGGGGTAGCACGGACCCGAAACTGCCGAATGCGGAACCCATTGAGGACGAAAAGGGTTACCCAGAGCCTGGTTCGTTGGGCAAGATGCCTGCTCAGGGATTCTATATCCGGCATGCCAAAAACATCGAATTCTCAGATGTAGAATTGCGGACCGACGTGGACGACCCGAGGTCACCTGTCCAACTGGTGGATGTCGACGGCGCGGACTTCTTCCAAATCAAGGTTCCCTTCGCTCATCACGCGGCGCCCTTTAAACTCGAGAATGTCCGCAATTTCCGTGCTCGGTCGGTGGACGTCCTGTCGCAACAAAAATCATAAAAGCTTACTCGATCGCTTGGCATGATAGAATGCGGCGGGTCGCACTCTCCGGATGGAATACGGCGCACTGCGAACTCCCGAGTTCGCTTAAAGTCACCTATGAAGAAGCCCATTCCGCCCATGGCCGCCTTTCTATACGGGCTACTCGGAACCGTGGTCTTCATCGGCTCCGTGGTGGGTTGGCGAGTGCTCCTCACCGGTTATCACCAAGATGTGGTGTACGAAGACGTGAATAGCCTGATTACGTTATTCGCAACCTGCTGGCCCCTTGCCGGCATCGGATCGGTTGTCCGGCAAAAGTCCGTATTTTCTGGAGCTGCCGGATGGCTCATGGGCCTAGGAGGAGCGCTCGCCGCCCTCAGCATCGCCTTACTCCTCCACCTTGCCAATCCAAGGTTAGGATTGGCCGAATTCGCCGTTTTGTGGTGCGTTGCTTGTGGCCTTATCTTCCGCCGACAAAAGCGATTCCGATGGTGATCTCCCCTACCCCGACTATCCTTTGACGGCGTAAGAGAACGTGTCAGCCACCTCAAAAACGCCCGGACTCGTCTCGGTCTTGTACACGATCTTCACGTTCGCGCCATCGATGTCGACCACCGCATAGCCGAGTTGCCGTTCAACATGCCCAAGATGGCCAAGGGTCCACACTCCGTCCGTCGCAGGTTGCGGTTTTCCTTTCACAAACGGCGCGCCTGCCGTACCAATCACGAATTGGTGAATCGCTTGATCCTCCGACCAATCGGCAAGTTTTGCCGAAGTGTGGTCATAGAGGTGATCATGCCCGAAGAACACCGCCCGGGCTCCCGCTGCCGCCAGGCTTTTCATCAGCGGGTCACGAACGGCTGGTACCGTGTCCAGTCCATCGGTGTGATTGCCGGAGAAGTAGGCCATTTTGTGCGCGAACGCAAACACGTGAGGGGCGTGGGGCGCTTTCAGAACTCCATCCAACCACGCTTGATTCACGCCGAGATCGGGGCCCTGGAATTCATCCAAGCCCAAGAACAGCACATTCTTAAACGTGAATGCATAAGTCATGTCCTCCTCGCCAACCGGACCGCCACCCGGGTTCGCGTGAGTTCCGCTCATCGCTTTTCGCCAGACCTCACTGGGATGCGGACAGTGCATCTCATGGTTCCCTCGGATCGTGAGCACCTTGATTCCCGCGTCGTAAACCGGCTGAATGGTCTTGAGCCAGGTGTCAAATTGCGAGGACTCTTCTTCGTCGGTCTTTCCGCCACCGACTAGGTCTCCGTTGAGCAAAAGGACATCCGGCTTCTCTTTAATGATCGCAGAGGTGACGCGTCCGAAACCGGTTACATTGACTCCGTTTTCGTCCAACCCCGGTCGAGGCGCCCGAGTATCCCATCGGTCATCACCCGTAACGACAAACCGAACATGGCTTTGAGCCAAGCAGGTGCATACACAAGCGAGAAAAACGAGGGATCCCCAAAGTCTCATTCCAAAACACTATCCGCGAATCATTAAGGGAAAGCGAAGGATCAGTGGTCGATGGTCAGTGGCCTCCGACCACTGACCACCGACCACCGACCACTGACCACTGATCCCCGACCACTCCAGCTTTTCATGAGCTAGAATCCACTTATGACCACCGTCGGTCTCCTCGTGCTCGCCATAAGCGTCGTTGCTTTGCAGAAGCCGCCGATCTCTCCAGAGGTCCATCCTGATCGCTCGGTGACCTTCCGTTTAGTCGATCCCGGAGCGACGAAAGTCGAACTGGGTTTGGAGGGCGCGGACAGCGTGCCGATGACACGGGATGGCAACGGTGTTTGGTCCTACACAACCGGCCCACTCGCCCCCGACATCTACGGTTACAGCTTCAATGCCGACGGCCAAACGCGGCTCGATCCACAGAATCCTTCGATGGTGAAGCCCAACCTCGTTTGGAGCGGAAACATGGTCCTCGTTCCTGGTGATCCCGCGGAGCCTTGGGAAAGACAAAACGTCCCCCACGGCATCCTGCATCACCACTTTTACCACTCCGGCGTGGTTGGCGACGACCGAGACTACTTCGTGTACACGCCGCCCGGCTACAAGGCTACCGCGCGCAAGAAATATCCGGTCCTCTATCTTCTTCACGGCTACAGTGACATTGCGAACGGCTGGACCGAGGTCGGCAAGGCGAACGAAATTCTCGACAATCTGATCGCGCAGGGAAGGGCCAAGCCGATGCTCGTCGTGATGACATTCGGATACGGTGTGCCGGGCTATGCGAGTCCAAACGGCGGTAACCGAGGTCCAGATGTTGAGAAGAAGAATTACGACAACTACCGCGAGTCACTCCTCAAAGAGGTTGTGCCTGCCGTAGAGTCCGATTATCGCGTCAAGACCGACAAAGCAGACCGGGCAATCGCCGGGCTCTCCATGGGAGGAGCGGAAACGCTCTACGTCGGACTCAACAACCTCGACACGTTCTCCTACGTGGGCGCGTTTAGTTCTGGTGGTCTAAGAGATATCGAGACGTCGTTTCCCGGATTCGACGGCGCCAAGGCGAACGAGAAGCTTAAACTGCTTTGGGTCTCATGCGGTACCGAAGACGGTCTCATCAGGTTCAATCGAACCTTAGTGAAGTGGCTGAAGGCGAAGAATGCAAATCTCCAAGCTTTGGAGACTCCGGGACGTCACACATGGATGGTTTGGCGACGAAATCTGATCGCTTTCAGCCAACAGCTATTTCGGTGACCTGGATCAAAGGGCCAGGAACTTAGGAGCGGGACTCCCCAACGTCTTCCTGACTGCTTCGATGAGAGCGTCGATGTCTCCGTCCGGAACGATTGTGAGATTCGGGTGGTCGGGAAGACCGCAGGCCGTGGTCGCTATCACCGGACATCCGGCCGCCAGTGCTTCCAATAGTTGACGCGGGCGATCCTCAAGGATAGCTGGCTGCACCACGACGGCAACGCCCTTCAGCCAATCTTCCGGATTCGCTCGACGAATCTTCACCCCTTCCCAGAAGTCTTCACCCTCCACATTGGACCCGTTCAGAAAGACCTCAAGTTTCAGTGAAGTTGCCGCTGCCCGAACCTCATAAGCGCCCTTTCTCCCGGCGGTAGGTCCAGGAAAGGCGATCGCATCTCCAAGTGTCCATTCGACATGCTTCGGCCTAGCCCACGGAATCAAAACGGAATTGGGCAAGGACTCGGCCACGAATCGGTGGGGGGTAATCACTCTTCGGGCCGCCGTCAATGCTTCTTGCTCCGCTTGGACTAACCACGGTTCCGCTCGAAAGTCTCCCAAGAGAGTTCGTTCTGGATGCGAGCTTAACGAGCGGTCTAGGCGATCCTGCAAAATCTGGACTGGCAACCGTGACATGAGGACATCGAAAGTGCGACCGCCAAGGACGCCTTTCCGCCAGAGGTAGGGAAGAAGGCTCTGAGCAATGACCAGGTGGGTCGCTTCCGCTGGGAGCCTCTTGATGTAGGCATTAGCCAACTGCTCAGTACCTTTAAGAAGGGCCCGTTGACGTGCCGCGCCTTGGTTCCCGAGCCGCCTTTGACGAAACGATCTCAATAGGGCAACTCGGGTTGCCACGTGCACTTTCTCAAACCCAGTATGAGACCAGCGATAGTTCGGCCGATGAAACCGTTCGCCGTCGAGCGGGACCAACAGCTCACACCGTCCGGTGAGCGTCGCCAAGTACGCGTCGAACTCGGGCCACACTTCGTCGACCACGATCGCGGTCGTTTCGAATACCGAACTCGGAAGTCGGTCCTTCACGTGGCAATCCAATGCGCCGCAGCTTGCACAACTGTGCTCCCGCGTGTCCAACATGGGCCGCTTCGGGCGAGATCCGAATTCAACGGACGCTGCTTTCGGCGATTCACTTCGCACCTGAACAATCAACTCGGTAGCCGTGAGTTTCGCCGAAATTTGCCAGGGGCGATCCGACCTCAAACGGAGGTCGATGTGGTTCCAGGCAACCGTAGCATCCGTGCCTTTCTCGGCCGCAGAGCCGGGAATGGCCGCGGTATGCGGATGCCTCTCGACGATCTCAAGACCTGCCTTAAGGGCTGCTTCGTATAGGGCATTCGTAAACTGGCAAATGCCTCCACCCACTGCGGGTAATAGGCACCCCTCCTGAAGTTGCCGCCCATTTCGAAATCCGCGCCGACTGGTACACCGTCCTACATGCCGCCAAAAACTGAAGGTTTGGCCAGCTTGGGCCGAACACCCGTCCAGGCAACCGACCACGATGCGAAGATTTTGGACCTTTCCCAGTTCGAGGGACCGCTCCAGTGTTCCCGCACTCTCTCGGTGAAGCGACGATCGAACTTCGGTTAGAACGAACGGCAGAGAAGGCCCTTTCGGGAGCTTTGGCAATTCGTCGGCGACATTCTGTACTGCCCGACGCACGCGAAGCAACGCCTTTTTCGCCTCGAACACCACCATGCTTCCGCGAGTGGGGGCATCTGAACTGGATCCATTGAGTCCCTGAACTGCCATCGACATCGAATGGAACGTGCAACCGACGGCTTTCGCTTCACTTTCTAGGACTATTTTGAGGAAAGAGCCCGATCACGTTCGGGCTCTTCTTACGGATTCGTCCCGCCAAAATGGGATTGAACTAGCGACTCTTGCTCGCTCGCTTGCGTCGGACCAGAACAAGGGCCCCGAGACCAAGAGCGGCCAGGGAAGACGGCTCAGGCGTCGCGAACGGAGTTGCCGACGACCCCAATGCCGATGCGTGCAGTGCGAGCGAACGAACGGTATTGCCAGGCACGATGACGGAGAAGTCGTCTTCGCCGGATTTTGAAAAGACTTTTACTCCTGGGCCCCGCTCAAACTGATCGGGAATATCCACCTGATAGACCCCAAAGATGCCGACCGATCCGGTTGCCAGCGCGTACTCGCCTAAGTCAGTGCAGCTCGCGTACAGATACACGGTCCAACTGATCTTAAGGTTGACCGTGATCGGAGTCGGATTCGGAAAAAGGGGGTTCCTTGGCCCGGTTGCGTTGTTCAGGTTGACCTGTCCGCTTGTATACGCTGAATGCTCGGAAGTTCCCCCAGGAGCTGAAGTAGAACCTTGACTCAGGGAATAGTCGCGTACGCCGTTCGATAACTGGCTTGCGTCGGTGAACCCATTGTCATAGCCGTTGTGCGTGCTCCTTCCGCTGTCTCCTCCTGAGGTAGCGGTATAGCTGAAGCTGTCCATCCCCGGGGTAATCGTATCCTCGACCGTGAGAGTGACATCTAGTTTCGACTGGTAATTCGTTGTCGCGGAAGCGAATCCCGAAACCAAGAGGATTCCGCCAAGGCTGAGGAGTTTCCCGAAGTGACGAATCGATTGATCTTTGGAATTAAGCATCATTGGAATTCCCGACTTGGTAGTTCAGCCGAACTTCGCCCAAACCACGCTCAGCCATCATACTTCTCAAACGTAGATAAAATGCATTTTATATTCCGTTTCTTAAATGTAAGTTCGGGAATAAAATACTTAAGTCTTCTTTTCGTTTCCTTCGTCGTCAATTGGCCTAGCCATGCGCATTCGTCCAAGCCTGTTTTATTGAAAGAAGTGTCGTCGCCGACGTCCCTACGCGCCAACAAACGAGATTTCCGATGCTCTTCGGGTGAACAGCGATAACTCATCCGCATTGGAAATCAATAGGCCGTCCACCCGAAAATTTTCGAACGAGACCCCTTCAACCGTATGCTCGGCATCGTAGCCTCCGATGATCGAGCAGGAGTATCCCGCGTTGTAGGGAAGCGTCTGAACTTGGATGTCCTTCAGCACAACGTGCCGAATCTGCCCGCGAAAGGCATCCTTCCCCCACCGACTCTTGACGATGCGTAGATCGACCAGCTTGTCATAGTGGTGTTCCACCCGAACATCCGACCAAGTTACATCCTCAACCAGCGCCGCGTCGGAGTTGTGGATTCCGAAGACACTTCCAAACTGGTGAACCGCCACCACATCGCAGTTCTGGAATCGAATTCCCGACACGCGCTCACATTGAAGTTCGTAGCCAATCTCCATCGCGCTGCCCCCCAAGTAACTGAGCAGAGTGCAACCCTCGACCGTGACATCGGCGACGTTCGCGATCTCGGTGCGGGTCTTGTTCTCCGCAATATTGAGCGCCTTGAGCGCGACACAGTCGTCGCCGTTTCGGAGGAAGCAGTTCGAAATTCGAACTCGACGGGAACCAACAACGTCGACCCCGTCACTCGAGGAGCAAACGCCAATCTGTTTGACGTTCTCCACCACGACATCTTCACAATGGTCGACGACGATCATCCACAAGCTAGGGCGCACCATGATCACGTCCTCAACCAACACATCAGTACAGTCGGATAAGAGAATCTGTCTCGTCCGGTCGTCACCCAACCTCTCCGAGGACCCATCCAGGATTCCGTATCCGGAGATCTGGATCGACTTTGCGTCGTAAGCTCTAATTCGACCTCGAAGAACGCCTCCGCCCTGAACGTACAGAGACTGACCAGATTCCAAGACCGTCTCTCCCGGATCGGCGACCTCGCCTTCCTTGACGACGATCACGTTGGGGTCATCAAAGGATGGCGCCTCGGTCTCGATCGGATTTGCGAAGACGTACAGTGCCGCTCGCCCATCAATTTGAAGAACCACCGAGATGGGTCCGGGAATCGTGAACTCAACCTTACTTCCGACCGAATGAACCTCAAGGCCGAGGTGTTTTGGACTCAAGACTGCGGACTCCGGCGTCCTTGGGAGATTCACCACAACCCGAACTGGGCCATTACAACCGAAAGTCAGAAACGGCTCCACTTCCGAGCTTAACAACGCCACCGGCTGACCATCTACTTCTGCCGAGATCGAGTGGTCGCGCTTGATCGAGTCAGCATAACGATACAACTGAACAGATGACATTTGCTTATCTCTTTCCTTGGGCCACTTCGGGCAAATCGACGCCTTCAATCTCGATCGTTTGAACGCAGCCTGCTGGAAGTGGGCACTCCAAAACCTTTTTTGTAAGGCGGACGTCGTGTCGCTCGACGTACCGATCGCCACCAGCGAACCGAGTGGTCCATCGCGTAGCAGCCCCCTCGAATTTGGGGAAGGAGTTCATATAGTAGTGGGCCGTTTGCGCCCCTTCCTCGTTCACGGCCACGACCACCAGGCGGTGATTCACCCGATCAAAGGCGATGACTGTGTTCATGTCTCCTGATTCGATGATTTCCATGCCGGGTCGGATGTGGCGCGAATACTGCGCCAACACGAAGAACTTGTTGTTCACCACCTCTTGGCCCCCACGTCGAGCGCTCGAAAGGAGCCCCCACCCGCCGCTGTCCACCGCTTGCCAGTAGCACCAGGCAGAAGGGTGAAGCAACTGAAAATCCTGAGTCAGGTTTCGGGCGAGGCGTAAGCCGGTGGGATCCTCTTCGCCGTACTCGGAATTCCAAATCGGTTTAGGCCGAGTGGTAGAGCGAAGCAGGTCACGCTTTCCAGCTTGCTGGTATCCATGGACGTTGATCCTGCCTACGCATCGTTGAGCGTTCGAGCCTAACTTTCGCCAGGTGTCGGTCGCCTGGTTATAGCTTGTTTCGTCCGACGCCGCGACGACTGTGTCGCGAAGGCCAGCCCGGTCTAGCTCTCTACGAAGGAGCCGAATGACCGAATCTTGGCTTGAGATTTCAAAGTGGCAGCCTTCCTGGTTTCCGGCGGCGCTCCAATAAGCCGTCCTCGGCTCGTTGAACGGCTCGACCGACTGAAAATGAATCCCCCATTTGTCCCGCGCTACCCTAGCAATCGCGGCAAGATAATACGCGTGATCCCTGAAATGAGACGGCTGCAGGTTGTCCTGATCCGCCTTGGCCGCCCCACTTGGATTGCGGTTGGCGCACATCCACCACATGGGCGAATTCGAAAAGAGCTCGAATCGATCGGCACCTCTCTCCTTTGCCTTCAGGAGCATGGTTCGCTGGTTGGCGTCCAGATTCCAATCCCAGCTGAAGGAGTTCACGTCTTCGCTAGCGGGGTCCAGCCAGAATCCTTGCATCTGACGTCCGGATGAAAGCTGACGCGAAGCTACCATCCTTTGGCCCAGAACCGTGCTCTTGCCGGAGGAGCCCGCGTTATATCGAACGATGTTTAAGCCTAGGCCAGGCACGGAATTCCCCTGAAACTCGAAGATCTTTCGAGAGAACATGAGGTCCGCGAGATCATCGCGAGAACCGTACTCGTTCGCCCACCAACACAAGGAGACTCCCCACCCCTCCCACGGTCCCCATCGAAGGCTGAGGTCTGGTACGACGTACGTATCAGAAAACGCTGGACTCGCCAAGCAAAGTGCCGCGACGACCACGCTGCCTCGGACGATCTGGCTCGAAGCCATGCCCACGCAACGACCTACCGACATATCTCAAAGGCGGCCGTGAGGCCCGCTAGTCGGTCACCGGTGGCAAAGAACTCGTGGCCGATGAATCCTTCATAGCCAAGTCGGTCGAGTTCCGACACCAACGCTGGGTAGTTGATCTCTTGGAACCCATCGAGCTCATGGCGACCTGGGTTACCCGCCGTGTGGACGTGGCCGAGGTAGGGCTGGGCCCGGCGTAAGGCGCGAATCAAGTCCCCTTCCATGATCTGGACATGGTAGATGTCGAACAGCAGCTTCATTCGCGGCGAGTTCACTGCCTCGCAGGCGGCGATCGCCCAGTCCACCGTGTCGGCCATATAGTTGGGATGATCGATTCGTGAATTCAGGACTTCGAGGTTCAGGTTCACCGAACACTCCTCGGCAAGCTTGACGATTCGGCGTGCCCCTTTCGTGAACAGCGCCAATCCATAAGCATCGGACACTCCGGGGCGACGAGTCCCCGAGAAACAGATGATCCCCGGAATCCCTAGTTTCGCCGCCGCTCGTATCGATCTTTCCAGCTCAAACTCGATTCGGTCCCATTGCGAAGGGTCGTTTAGACCATTGTCTATCGACTCGTGGCCGGTGAAGGAACTAACGCTTAACCCCGCGCTTCTGGCCGCCTCAGAAATGTGCTCGAGCGACTCTGGATCATTGGAATCAAAAGACGGCGCCCAAAGCTCCGTCGCCGCAAAACCAATCGAAGCCGCTTTGGTAAAGATATCGCCGAGCGACTGACCCTGGGTGCGAAAGCATGGTAGGCAAAAGGATTGTTTCATAGGGGGTACCTCACCGAGAGCTTAAGGTGTGATTCCGGGTGCTCTGCAATCTGGGGATACACTTCGGGCAGGTCCTCGAACGGGATAGGAGCATCGATGATTCCGTCTCCTTTGAGACTCCCACTCGAGATCAGCCCCCAGACGCTTTCAATGATCCGTTGCTCATCCCACCGCGGATGATCCGGGTTAGGGTCGGAACAGGCTCGGGAGAAAATGACCCGAGGGCGATTCATATGTGCCTCGCCCCCCAAATCGAGTCCGGCCGGAAAGGGCGGTGGAAAAGCGCCACACACGATGGTCCCGCCGTACGCCACCGCGCGAAAGGATGCCTGGAAGGCGCGCCAGGCTCCCGAGTACTCGATCACAACGTCGACCCCTCGCATGCCGGTGGCCTCCCGAATCGTGAGGCCCGCATCGTCTGTCGTCGGATCGATCGTGACTGCGCCGTACTTCTCCGCGATCCGGCGACGAGACTCGATCGGATCGAGCGCGAAGATCTGGGAAGCTCCCGCCGCGTGGGCCAACTGAACTGCCGCCAGCCCGATCGCTCCCAATCCAAATATCGCCACCGAATCGCCAATTCGTGCATTGCCATCCCGAAGGGCCCCAAGGGCAAACGTGCCGGGATCGAGCATGGCCGCGTCGATCCATTCCACCGTCCCGAGTTGCCGCAGGGACGATTCCTTGACGACTGACGACGACTCGAAGGGGCCGAACCATGCCACCCGCTCGCCAGTCTCCGTTTCGCCGAACTGCATGTTGCCGAGGGGAACCGGATAGCTCCAAAGCATTCCTCCCTGGCGATGGATTCGCGCTTCGCTATCCCAACGGCCTCTTGCGTTGCCGTAGCCTTTTACAAAGGCGGCCATGGTTCCATGCTTCTCGACGCCGTAGGTTGGTCGGACCAAAACCTCGCCCTCTGCAGGACTCCGCCGAGGGACCTCCAACCAGCCGACCTCTCCCGCCTTCAAACAAACTAGCCTTCGATTCATCTATTTTCTCTTCAGTCGTTTCTGATTTCGGCTACTGGGCATGGATCAAACCGCCTTGATTTGTCCTGAACGGGGCCACAGGCAAACCGTTTGAAGCAAAGAGGTTCGCCAAGGGGTTATCGTCCCAGGCATACCGAACCGCCTTGGGGTTCAGGACCGCATCCGAGGAAACAAGCACCGTCGAGCCACTGATCGTGGCTTCAGCCCAAATCCATGCATCCCCTTCGCCGAGTACGGCAAATCCTTGAGGGTCCACACCGTTTGGCGTGTACACCGGCTCCGACAGCAAAACTTCGATGGTCTTGCCGTCGTTGACTTCTCGGTGTCCTACAAGATGGGGGCTAATCTGTCCAAGAACAATGCCGTCCTCAAGGCTGGCTGCCGCTTTGGCCAATCTCTGCGCGACCGGCAGTTTCTTCCGCGGGTGGATGTCTCCGCTATCACCGACATCGATCGCGACCACCGTTTCCACACCGTCGATACCGCGAGCTTGCCACTGAGCCTCTCGAAGCACCGCCCAATTGCTCTCGAACGGCGACTCATGTTGGGTCCCATAGTTCGCGAGCTGAACGATCAAGAACGGAAGTGCCTCATCCTTGAACGCCTCGCGCCAAGACTGGATCAGAACTTTGAGGGTCTCTAGGTAAGTGGTCGCCCTATCCGCGTTGCTCTCGCCTTGATACCAAAGCGCTCCCGAAAGGGAATAGGGAACGAGCGGGCTGATCATGCCATTCCACAAGCCCGACGGACGACTCTGATCAAGGCAAGCCCACACCGGCCAACCGAGGGATGGCACGGCAAACTCAATCTTGAACTTCCAATTCTCGCCCAGCGGGACTCTTGTCGAAACGGACGTCTTCAGATAGAGCTGTTCAGGTGCGGAAGCGAAGCCGCCCTCTTCGATGTGAGCGAATATCCGAACGGCGATGACATTCCGGCCCCGCTTCAGGACCCCTGACGGCACGTCATAGACCCTTGGCGTGAACACGTTCTGACTCTTGCTTGCACTCGTTTCGCCTACGAGTTGGCCGTTGACATAAACGACGTCGTAGTTTTCGATGACACCGAGGTGAAGCACCGCTTCATCAACCGACTCTTGCAGTTCGAATTCGGTTCGAAACCATATCGCCCCGTTCACGTTAAGGGGGGGCTCGAATCCGCTCCAGCGAACGCCGACCTTCGCCTCTGCCCAGTCGGTATCGTCAAAATCGGCGTCGGCGTACCGCTGAGCTTCTTCGAGAATTCCCTTATCGGTCAGAGCCCACTCACCCCTGGCCTCCGCTGCCGCAGTCCAGGCGCGATGATGGTCCTGAGAATCGTGGCGAAGTTTGTTGTGCTGCTTAAGCCAATCGGCCAGAACCTTATTCCCCGTTAGGGCCTCATCAGGAATCCAAGCCTCGGCGATGGACGCTCCGTAATTCGAACCTATGAGCCCAATCGGCCGACCAAGGCGGCTACGAATCTGGCCGAAGAAGAATCCCACTGCAGAGAATGTTTTCGCCGAGTCCCGGTCAGAGACTTGCCAAACCGCCGCCTGATCGCTTTGGGGTGTTTCCGGAGACACGTGAGGAACGTTGAGGAGCCGAATATTCTCGGTATGGGCAATCGCCAACGCCTGTTCTCCCGCCTCGGAATCCGCCAGGAGCCACTCCATATTCGATTGCCCAGAGCAAAGCCAAACTTCGCCGGTGACAACGTCTTGGATCTCGATCGTGGACGTCCCATCGGTGATTCTGAGGGGGCCAGAGTCCATCAGCCCGAGGTCGTCAAACTGCACCATCCAGGCGCCGGTTTCGTCCACCAGCGTGTGGACGACTTGCTCCCCATAGGAGACGGATACGGTGGAAGCCGGATCGGCCGTCCCCCAAACTCTTGCCGGCCCCGTGTAATTCAGGACCATGTGATCCGAAAACAGGTTGCCTACTGACAACGGTTGCTTCATTGACTACTTTCCTCCGGTCAGGGCGATACCCTTCATAAAAAACTTCTGAAAGAACACAAACATGAGAAAGACGGGCATGAACACCAGCAAGGATCCCGCCATGAGGTAGTTCCAATCGGTGGTATGCGCAGTTTGCAGTCCGCGTAGCCCCACCTCGATGGTTTGTCGATCGGGAGAGCTCAGAATGAGGCTAGGGCCGAGAAAGTCTCGCGCCGTTCCCACCAAAGTAAAGATGGCAATCGTCGCCAAAACAGGCTTGCAGTTCGGGAGCAGGATCTGGCTGAAGATCCTCCCGTGAGAGGCGCCATCCAGAATTGCCGCCTCATCCATTTCCGCCGGGATACCCAGCATGAACTGGCGAATCAGGAAGATGTTGAACGCCCCACCCCCGAGAAACGCCGGGATCAAGAATGGATAGAACGTATCGATCCAACCTAGCTTTGCGTACAAAACGTACCCGGGGATCAGGGTGATCGCTCCCGGAAGCATCATCGTGCTTAACAACAAGATGAACGCCTTGTCACGACACCGAAACTTCATCCGCGCGAACGGGTAAGCGGTCAACGCCGCGCTCAAAGTAATGCCGATGGTGGGCACCACGCATAGCAGGAGCGTATTAAACGCCTTGCGGGGGAAGTTAAAAGTGGGGTCGCTGAGAAGAAACCCGAAGTTGGCAAGCGTGGGCTCCTTCGGTGGCTGCCAGGGGGAGGAGTGAGCGATCTCGGTGGGCGTCTTGAGCGCCATGAACACCATGATGAGCAGTGGCATGATGAACCCAATCGCCCCGACGATCAGCACCGCAAGGGGCAACCCGATTTTGAAAATCCGCGAGTTCTTCACGCAGAGTCTCCGCCTTCGTAAAACACCCAGCGATTTGCCATCCTGAGTTGGATCACCGTGACGATCAAGATGATCACGAAAAGGATCCAGGCAAGGGCATTGGCATAGCCGATCTTGAGATAGTTGAACGCCTGCGCCACCAAATGGACCATGTAGAACTCGGTGGCATGGTCCGGCTCGCCTCCCTGAGTCATGACCACCGATTCGGTGTAGATTTGGAATGCGCCAATGATGCCGGTGGTGAGCACGAAGAAAGTCGTCGGAGTCAGGAGCGGAATCGTGACGTTTTTAAGCCGCTGGAGAGCGTTCGCCCCGTCAATCATCGCCGCCTCATAGTAGGTTTGGGAGATGCCTTGGAGACCGGCCAAGAAGATAATCGCTCCGCCCCCAGCGCCCCACGCACCCATCATCACAAAGGCTGGAAGCACCGTACGAGGGTTGGTCAGCCACTCGACCGGCTTTCCGGGTGTGCCCGCAAGCCAGCTTAGTAGGTGCCCGATTCCGAGGAAATTCCCCCTTCCATCCGGCCCGTAGACGATGTAGTTCAGCAATCCACTCTCGGGGTTAAACACCCGAAGCCAGATCAGGCTCATCGCGACCCCGCTTACCAGCGAAGGAATGTAGTACACGCCACGAAAGAACCGAATGGCGGGAACGGTCTGGTTCAGGAGGAGGGCAAAGGCTAACGCGGCCATCGTACTCACCGGCACGCTCATCGCGGCGAAGATGAAGGTTTGACGCAGTGAGATGGGAAAGACCGTATCCACCTTGAACGCGTCGGTGTAATTCTCAATTCCGGCGAACTTCGGCGCGGTAATCAGGTCGGTCTCCGCGAAGCTAATCAGAAGCGAGTACAGCATGGGACCCAGCACCAGTGACAATCCAAGAATCCAAGGCAACAGGAACGGAAGTGCCTTCCATCCGATGGTTCTTTCCCGTCGACTGGTGGGCTTGTTCGCCGAGGGCCAGAATAGCCACAGGAGGAGAGCCCCAAGGATCGCCGCACCGACCGCGAGCGCAGCGCCGGTTGGATACGGAGGGCGGCTTCTCCGTTTCTGGGCAAAATCGATGAGCTGCGTGCCCTCTGATTGAAGCTGCTCCATGGTCTGCCTAACCGGACGTTCAGAGTTCAGAACATGGTAGGCCGTACTCTGGACGTCTTCGGTAATCGGCTGAAACCAGTCCGGCACGATGTCCTTCTGCTCTGATGACGCCGCCAGAACGGTGTAGGGAATGCCCTTTGGCTGGCTGTTAGGATCTTTCGCGAGCCAAATACCCGGTTGGGATGCGAGAGCCCTGAGTGACGGAATCTCCATGCCCGCTTGGGCCAAGAGTGTCTGGGCTCGCGGTCCCGACATGAACTTCATGAATTCCCATGCCTCACGGGGATGCTTCGTTCCCGTAATCATGGCCAGTCCACTCGCATTGCCCAGCGCCTGAGGCGCGTCTCCTTCATGAGCCGGAAAGGGAACCACATCCCAATCGAAGCCCTTGATCTGCTTGGCAAAGTTTCCGACCTCCCAAGAGCCGCTTTGGAACATGGCGAGCTTGCCCTGAACAAACTGGTCATGGCTGTTCGTGTTCAGTCCGCTTAAGTCGTTCTGGTTAGGAAGGAATCGGTCCTTGTAGACCGTGTCCGACACGAACTGCATCAAGTCCACCACCTTCGGGTCGTTGGCCGTCATCTTGGTCGGGTGTTCGTTCGAATCCCAAGCAGACAGGCCACTCGATTTGAGTAGCGTGAAGAACCAAAGCTGGGGCCAGGAGACGCCCATGCCGTACTGCGTGACCTTGTTTCCATTCCGCTTAGTCAGGCGCTCCATGACCCAGACAAAGTCATGCTCCTTCAGCTTGGGCCGCGCCTTCAGCGACCACGTCCAATCCGGTGAGGGATAGGCCACCCCCGCTTCTCGAAACAGTTGGCGGTTGTAATAGATGAGCCCGGTCGGCACTAACGAGCGAGGCAGAGCATAGACGTGATGCTCGAACGACAACATCTCGATGCTGTTCGGGAAGTAGTCACTTTGCTGAATGCCGGACGAATTATTGAGAAACGGCTTGAGGTCCTGAATGGCACCTCGGGTCGCCAAGGGCACCTGGTCTCCGGCGGTGAGCAGGACCACATCTGGCTGAAGCTTCGCGGCAAACATGAGCAGAATCTTCTCAAAGTAAGTTCCGCCGTCAGAGACGTACGCTCTTTCAATCCGGATATTAGGGTGGGAAGCCTCGTATTCTGCGATCAGTCGATTGCAAATCCGCTGGCCATCGAGACTTTCAGATGCTGCGAACCGGAGTGTGATCACGTCCGATCGGCCGCTCGCAATCAAGGAGAGAGTCAGCGCGCCAAGCAGGCTCAACGAACGCAACCGACATTGGAAGGAAGAAAACATGAGCAGTGTGAAAGACAATGGAGAAAACGAAACTGATTCTGGCTAGTCCATGTGTGCGAAGGGCAGGCAAGAACACGACAGCGCGCTTGCGTAACTCAATGACACTATTGAAATACAGTGCCTCCAAATTACGCAAGCGCGAGGTGGGTCTTCTCCAAGCTGGTCATAGCCCGGAGAAGGACCTCTTACTTAGTGGGTGACGGGAGCAGCGCCGGACGGTCCGTTCTTCGCCATCGACTCCGCCATGTCTTTCATGGCCTCCGCCCTCGCCTTTTGGGCGGGAGGGAGCTGATCGATGGGTGGCCGTGACGTAAAGCCCTTTTTCATGTCAGCTTGTTGAGCCGTGTCCGAATTGGAACCTGAGCAGGAGGCCATAAGGCCCCCTACCGCAATCAAAAGGAACGTGAGTCCACTAGACTTCAAATGCGCCATGAGTCTCATTGACTATCGATTGGCTACCCACTGGTTGGCCAGAGGCTGATTCAGAGGATCTGGGTTGGTCGCCGCCGGATTCAGGGTCTTGGCATGTCCGTCGGTGTAAGTGAACACGCTCTGGTTGCTGTAGTGCGCCGACACGGTTCCATCCTTCGTGAAAGGATCTTGGGTGGCATCGGAATACACTCCAGGCGTAATTCCAACTGCCGCCTTCGTTCGGGTGCCACGAGGGATAATGCCCGCAATTGCGAAGCCAGCCCCATCCAGAGACCAAGAAGAGTTATTCAAGTCGTCGGTTAAGAACACCGAGGTTGGTTGGAAGTCGGCGCGGTTACCGCCCGAGCGATCACTCCAGTCCGTGTTGTTCTTAAGGAAGTCTTGATTCGTGCGCAGAGCGAAAGCAATCGTCGACGCCGGTTGAGAAATCGCCGTTTGTGAGGTGGTTGTCTGTGAGGAAGGCGCCCACGACAGGTAGGGAGAGAAAACGCCCACGAACGTGTTGGACCCGTCGTACCCAAAGTTCGTAAGGCCATTCGCAGCGATGCTCAACCACGGTCCTAAGATGCTGTAGTTGCTCGTCGGATCGTTCGGGTTGTCCTGGCCATTGTCAGTTGGCGACCGGAGAATCGGGAGTGACTTCAGATAAGGCGCGATGCGAGTCGACCAGCCCGGCACAAATCCATTGGCGTACTGATAAGTCGTCGCAGTGGGGAATTGGTCATCGTAGTCCCCGATGTAGATGAGTGTTCCAAGAGTCACGTTCTTAACGTTGCTCAGGTCTTGAGTCTTCTTAGCGGCAAGCTTCGCTTGGGCAAAGACTGGGAAGAGGATAGCGGCAAGAATTGCGATGATGGCAATAACGACAAGCAGTTCGATGAGGGTAAAGCCACGGTGCTTAGTATTAAACATAGATGTTCCTAGTGAGACCCAAAAACCTCACACCGAACATAGTACAACGCACTTTCCTATTTTTAATCACACATTTTTCAATTTCGCGATTTTAACTACTTTTTGACCAAGTGTTATTACACAATTAATTAAAATTGGACTGATTTGCCAACAATCCGGCCCTTTAAAGGCAAATTAAGCGACCGGAAGGAGCTTGGGTTTGACGAATTGCACCAGACTGAGCCGGTCACTCGCCTCAACCTCGATCCCCGTTTCCCACCCGCCGCCTTCTAACTTGACTCCCTTCATCAGGCAAAGAGCTCCCTGTACGAGGGGCCCGCTGATCCGAGGGATTTCGTAGCTGATTCGAATCACCTTGTCTTCGAATCCCATTAAGGGACTTGTGTCGCAGTTCGAATGAGTCGCAACCACGATGTCCACCCCCGGCTGGATGCCAAGTTTCAACATTCCGTGCAGGAACCCAACCGTATAACCCTCGATCACGCTGAGGACTCCATCCGGCCATTCAGAACGGTCCCTTGCGAACAGGCGTAATGCGCCGTCATATCCTTCGGCAATGCGATCCGGTCGGAACTCGTACGGGCGTCTGCCGATGCGTGGCGCACGCAATTGGCTGCTGGGGGCCAATCTTCCGCCCTTCATATCCAGCAATGCCGCCGCGAAATCGAGCGAGGCCGAATAGTCGACGCCATGGATCGAAACACAACGACAGTTCCGTTCCATCAGAGCCGTCAGACCAAGGTTGATGACCTCGGTGGGCGTCACCTGGACAATATAGTGTCCAGGAGCCGCGAACGCGACGACGCGCACGCCTGAGTCATCCAGGAACTGAACGACTTCTTCGTGAACGCCGATGACCATGGCCGACGCGAACTCCTGACGTGCGATGCGCGCCTTGAGATCCTCGCCCAACTGCACGGACAGGGTGTCGGCCGAGTCAACTAACACGTCGGGCGACGTGTAGCGAAGCTCAAACGGAATCTTCGCATCCACGAGTCCCGCTAAAACCTCTTCCAGGAGGACTCCCCAGAACGGAGAGAGGTCGATCATCATGACCGCCTCGCACAACACCAACAGTTTGGTTTGCGATGGCCCGTCCGACACGTAGATACCGCTTCCGTGTCGGCGGTTAAGGATGCCTTCATGCTCCAGCACCTCCACTGCGCGAATGATCGTGGTCTGGCTCACCCCTAACTGCTTCACCAACTCGCGGAGGGTCGGTAGTTTCTTTCCGGGACCATTCGCTCGCGCCAGTTGCTTAAGGGAATCCACCACTCCCGCAAATTTGCTCGTGCTCGATTTTTTTTCTCTCAGCGCCTTATCCTCCTGTAAAGTGTTATGACACAATCCAAGTGTTCCGCGCAGAGTGTGGTTTTTGCCTATAATTCATCCTTGCTGCCTCGCTTCGCGAAGCGTTGCGACGCTTGCCGAATCCCATGGATAACAAACCTCTCGACTTGTCGCGCCGCGAAGTGATGCTGCTTGCCACCGGCGCTTTGTGGTCTAACCGGTTCCCCTGGAAACTGTCCGAAAGCATGAATACCCACTCAACTCGCTTCAAGTACCGGATGCTCTTGGGATGGGTCAACGATATCAGCCCGAAACCCCTCCAGGGAAAACCATGGCCGGACATCTCCATCGATAGTTCCACGGTCAAGGACTACAAGGAGTATCTCCGCGTCGCCAAAGACGCCGGCTTCAATGCATTCACCGTCTGGGGCCTCTACTGCTCACACGCCTGGCCAGTCCCCTTGCGCTCACCTGAATTGCTGGAGCGGAAGAAGATTGTCGACCAGATTCTCGAAGAGGCGCGCCGGCAAGGCATCAAGGCCCTCTTCGGGATCGGGGTCTACAGTTGGGGATTTGACGAGATTATTCGGGCAGACCCGACCTGCGCGCGAAACGAAGGTCGAATCGCGTACGGCCAAATTCACTCGGATAACGGGGTGGCGATGTGCTACCACGAGCCTTCCGCACGAGAATGGATGCGTAAAATCATCGATCTATGCGTGAAGGATTTCGGCGCCCAGGGATTCGGATTCCAACCGGCAGACCTCGGTCGCTGCTACTGCCACGAATGCCGACTGATGAGCGATGCGGAGTACTACATTCGCGTCACCAACGAGACCGCTGACTATGCGCGATCGATCAAGCCGGATCTGCTGTTGGGGCTCAGCGCATGGGGAGTCGAGATCGGTGGCCCCATCGAATCGACCCAGCGACTCGCGAAGGGCCTGGACTTTGTGACCGACGTGAGCGATCAATCCGAAGCAAAGGGACACGCCTTTCGAAGTCAGCTCGCGAAGAGCCTTGACTGCGCGCTCGGGTCTCTCGGTGGACCGGTGATCGTCCCGCCTCAAAGGTGGAATCGAGTTCGGTGGTTTTTCCCAACCGCAGGCCTTACCGGATCGAACATCCGAAGCCTTGCCGAAGATGGTGGAACCGCCTTTGAGTTCTTCGTATCTCCACTCAACAATCCCCAAGGGGAGCTCATGCTTCACTTCGTGGGAGACCAGCTTCGCAATCCGCAAGACTCGGTAAGGTCAGTGCTGGGTAGGGTTGTCAAGAAGCTTTTGAACCCGAAAGACCTCGCGGCGACCAATGCGGTTGTCGACTTCCTGCTTTCCATCGAATCCGCTTACGTGACGGCCGCTGGCCCCCTATCCGGCGGCGAATTCGACTTCGAACCCCTAGAAGGCGCCTTTGCCGGCCCCCCGATCTACCTAGAAAGGATCAAAGCCGAGAATTTGGGCCAATACCGTAAGGCGATCCTGGAAAGCGTCGACGAAGTCCCTCACCTGGCCCAGCTCTGCCGAGAACCGCGGCTCCTGTCCAGCATCGAACGATGCCTTAACAGCGTGCTGGCCGATATCGATGTCGTTCAAGCGGGTAGAGGCAAATAGCGCCGACCGATCGCCGCGGCCGATCCAACGTCGGAGACGTTGTGTAAATAAGCCCTGGATTGTGATGCTCCGGCATCGCTACCCTGGGTTCGTCGGCTGTAGCCAACCTACCCCCGGAGGGGGTAGTGTCGTCCGGATTCCGTCTGACACAACCGCTTTCGTGATCTCCCAAAGCTCCCCTAAAGCCCCGCCTTCGGCTTCAACTCACCGTAAACATAGCTATTCCCCGTGAATCCGATAAACACCTTTCCGAACGTGTCCCAGCTCGCCGCCATGCACGTGGGCTGGTCAAAGATCCCCGTCGGGTAGTAACTGATACGATCCCATGTGACGCCGCCATTCGTGGATCGAAAAACGCCCCATCTCGCGTCCGAACTCAGCTTGCCGTAAAAGTAGGCGGTGTAGGGGGCATCGCCCCGAACCCCGCTGCCTGCGCCAAGAGCAAGGCTGATCGCGTTTGAGATACCCGGCAGTTTCGAGAAGGTCTTGCCGCCGTTTGTCGAATGATACAGACCGTGAGCAGAAGCGCCTTCCCATCCGTCTGCGAACCAAATGTCGTTTAGGACGTTGGAATTGACCGCCAGCTGTCCGTGGTGGGTATTGGACGGGAGCCCCGCATTGGCCAATGCGCTCCACGTTTCGCCACCGTCCAAAGACTCGTAAAAACTCGATCCCGGGGCATTCACTAGCTTCAAGTAGAACTTGTCGGCAACGAACGGATCCGCGTACAACTCCCGCTGTTTGAGTGCGAATGTCCAAAACCCTTGATAGCCGGTGCCGAAAGTGAGACCGTCTTTCTGAAGTGGGAACGACTTGGTGACTGACCACGTTTTCCCCCCGTCCTTCGAAAAGACTGGGGCCATGCTGTAAACCGGATACAAAACAATGTGGTCGGACCCAGCCGCCCAGTTCCCACGGCGACTCAGGGCGATTCCTCCGGCCTGAATGTCGTAGGTTCCGTATGAGTTCGTGAACCGGGGAGCCTGTCCGAATTTCGTCCAAGTTCGGCCGGCGTCGAAAGAGATCCCCGATTCATTCTTGCCGTTGTTGTAGACGTTGCTCGTGGAAATGGCGATCGTTTTGGGATCGTTGGGGCAATAGGTCACCTGAGTTCCCT
Organism: uncultured Armatimonadota bacterium; assembly: GCA_903904815.1. Classification (GTDB taxonomy): domain Bacteria; phylum Armatimonadota; class Fimbriimonadia; order Fimbriimonadales; family Fimbriimonadaceae; genus Fimbriimonas. The sequence goes on along the minus strand of CAIVDU010000071.1, from coordinate 79,725 downwards.
GGGAAATCAGTCCGGTTTGGAGAGGAACCTGAGTCGCCACGAAAGCGTCGGGGTTTGCCGTGATCAGGCCGGTTGCGTCTTCAACCGCCGTGTAGATTCGGTCGGCACTGCCCTTGGGAACCACCACGTCTTGGGCCACGAGCTCCTCGATCCCCTTCGAATCGATCATCCATTTCGGAGGGTTGGCGCCGCTTTCCGAATTCATTGCGGACGGCGCGTAATGGAGCATGCCCTCATTCCCTTGGCAAATCCAGAGCGTCCCCGCTGTGTCGAAAGTGATTCCGCCGTTGCTGCGGTAGCCATAGGCTTGAGCGTCGCCAACCGTTTGAGGAAGCCAGCCCAGGTGATTGCCATACTGCAGGCGCCCGAAATTGGTCCATGTTCGGCCGCCATCAAGCGATCGAGTGGTTGAAGAATCTCCCCCGATCGCGAACAGACGGTTTGGGCTCTTCGGGTCAATGGCAAGCCCACTAAGGGATCCGCCCGCGTCGACGTTATAGCTCGTCCAAGCCGAGCCGGCAAACTTCCAAAGGGTCTTCGCCCCACTCTGAATCACGTACAGATTCCCAAGCGAATCCAAATAAATCTGAGCGACCGCTCCGTCAAGCGCCGTCCCTTTCGAAAAATTGGACCAGGTCACGCCCCCATCCGTGCTTCGGAAAAGACTTCCGCTGAAGCGTCCGTTGACGTTGTGTCCACCGCTCGCCCAAACCACCCGGGAAACGTTCCCGACCTCGCCGCCGAACGGCAGGTTCGTAGTCTTCCCAGAGGTCCTGTCCGCCACCACGTTGATGATGTTGTCGGTCGTGGTAAATCCGTTCTGGGTAACGACCTGGGTCCAGGTTGCCCCGGCGTCCGTGCTTCGGAACAGCCCGCTACCGGTAGTGCTATAGGCGCCGAATCCTGAGCCGTAGTACACGACCTTGCTGTTGTTCGGGTCAACCGTGAGCCGCTCGCCAAGGAAACGCCAGTTGTCGTTAGGGTCGCCGGAGACGTTGAGATTTCCCGCCTTGAATAGCTTTCCCCCGTCCGTACTACGATAGATGTTGATTCCGGACCCTCCCCCAACATCTGCCGATCGATTGTTGGGGGCGGCAATGTAGACACTGTTTGCGTCGTTTGGGTCGACCGCGATGCTCTGGACTCCACCTCCACCGGGGGCGGAAAAGAGCGAAGGGGGAAAGCCGCTGCCGTCGTCGTTCACGACCTTAAGAGGGAACCACTGCCCACTTCCGCCTTCCCATCGATACGCATTTCCCACGTCGGTCCGGCAATAGCGAACGATCGGGCTCGTTGGATGGCTCACGAATCCCACGACCCAACCACCGGCCCCAAGTCGCACCGGCCGCCAGGCGTACTTCTCGGTTAAGTCGGTGGGAGACTGCCGAGACGGGGCGCCCGAAGCGACTCCGATTCCCCATATCAGCGCCAAGGCAACGAGTCCTACGAATCTTCTGTGTTTCATCCTATGGTCCTTACCGTGCAAAGTGTGTGAGCACAATCATGAGCATTTCAAGCGGCCAGCTTTCCAATTTTGCTCAGTGAATAGGAGGGTGATTGGCGCAAAAGAGTTCATTCTTCTATTCAAAATCGCCCGATTTACCTGCTTCTGAGAATGCTCCTTGTCGGTTGCCCGGGCCTAGGAAGGACAAAAAGAGTGTTTACAGACTGACTAAGTGTTACGTTGCGCTCTGCAATTGTTGTAGAATCTTGAAGGGACGATATGGGGATAGCGCCGCCTCGCCCTAACTTCGCGCCAGAACGAATCCATTTCGTCGCTCACTCGACTGACGGACGTCTGGGACCAACATTCCAACATGCCCTACACCTACCCTCAAATCGCCGGAGTCATCGATCACGCTCTCCTCCATCCCACCATGACGGATCACGAAATGGTTCTCGGCTGTGAGCTAGCTGCCAAGTACGCGATCGCTTCTGTTTGTGTGAAGCCCTACTTTGTCAGGCAAGCCGCCGAAATCCTCGTGGGTTCGTCGGTTGCCGTGGGGACGGTCATTGGCTTCCCGCACGGCTCGAGCGAGTCGGAAGTGAAGCGAGTCGAAGCTGAAATCGCTTGTACAAGTGGCGCAAGCGAGCTAGACATGGTGGTGAACTTGGGCAAAGTCTTCTCAGGCGATTGGGACTATGTCCGCAGCGATATCGCGATCGTCGTCGCTGAGGGCAAGCGGCACGGCGCGTTAACCAAGGTGATTCTAGAGACCGACTACCTAGACGATCCCAAGCTCATTTCCGAGCTGTGCCGAGTCTCCGAATTAGCCAACGCCGACTACGTCAAGACCTCCACCGGATTCGGATTTGTAAAGAACTCGGCCGGGACCTACTCTTACGAAGGCGCGACCGAGGACAACCTCCGGTTGATGCGGTCCGTGTGCTCAGCCGCCGTGGGCGTCAAGGCTTCTGGCGGTGTTCGCGACCTCAAGGCGGTCGAAAGGTGCTTGGATTTGGGGTGCGCCCGGGTGGGAACGACTTCCACCGCATTGATCCTAGATGAGTTTTTGAGACGCGCGGAGGGAGAAGGGAACCCACTCCCCACCGATAATCGCGTCGCCGCTGACTACTAGGAGCCGCCACCTAAATGCCTGATCGCCGAATTCTTGTCATCGGTAGCTCCAACGTCGACTTTGTCATGCGTCTGAAATCCCTTCCCGAGCGAGGGGAGACGGTGACCGACGGCGAGTTCCTCCAAACTTTCGGAGGGAAGGGAGCCAATCAAGCGGTGGCTTCCGCTCGCGCCGGCGGAAGCGTCACATTTATCACCGCAGTCGGCGACGACCATTTCGGACGAGCCATGGAAGAAAACTTCCGACTCGACGGCATCTGCACCGACCACATACTGCGTGACACCCAACACCGTTCTGGAACCGCGCTCGTGATGACGGACAATGTTGGCGACAACTATCTATCGGTCGCTCCGGGGGCAAACTACTCACTCACCGCCTCCCACCTCGACGCCATTTCAGACTTATTTGAAGGGGCAAGCCTAATCGTTTTGCAGATGGAGATTCCTCCATCCGCTGTGATCCGGGCTTTGGAGCTAGCCCACTCGAAGGGCGTTCCCACACTTCTCAACTACGCGCCGGTTCGAGACATGAGCGTCGCTGTATCCCACCTGATCGACGTTTTGGTCGTCAATACCAACGAAGCCGCCGCCCTCACCCGATTGGAGGTTGAGACTTTGGAACAAGCCGAAGCGGCCGCCGAAGTGCTGTACAGCCTGGGTCCTCGTAGGGTGATCGTGACTTTAGGAAAGCAGGGTGTGTGGGTAAAGACCTCTTCCCAGGGCTGCCACTTCGCCGCGTATCAGGTGACCCCCTTCGATACAACCGCGGCAGGGGACACGTTCTGTGGCGCGCTTGCCGTCGCGCTGGTCCAGGGAGCGGAAACGATCGAAGCCGTACGGTTTGCGAGTGCCGCTTCCGCCCTTTCCGTTCAACGTCTTGGCGCCCAGCCATCGATCCCGAGGCGCGAAGACATCGATCGATTCCTTGAGGCTAACCCATGACGACCCCCATCGGACTACTGTTTTCCCAAGTAGGTTACGACCTAGCGATGCCCAAGCACGCCGTGGTACGGGGTCCCAGCGGACTCATTGCCGATCCCGACGCGCGCTGGCGCCTGACAAAAGAGGGAGTGACCGAGTTCGAGTTGAGCGGTCCGGTGACCAAGTGGGGTCAGATGTGGGGAAGTCATTGGTGGTTAGTCGACTTCTCCGAACTAAGCCAGGAAGGGCGGTACCAACTGACCGTTCATACATCCACCGTCCAGCCTCTGCAAAGCACCGTCTTTGAGGTGGCCCCGAACGTGCTCTGGAACAAGACCTGGTGGCACACCTCGATCGACCAAGCCGAGCGACGGCAAAAGTTGGCTCGCAACCGTGTCGGCTGGTACGACGCTGGCGCGGAATGGCAGGAGGCCGACAGCCATGCCGCCTTCCTGGTGGGGCTGATGGATATCCTTGAGTTCGCCCCTGATACCCTTTCCGAGCTCGATCGCGAACGTCTGGAATCCCAAATCGTCAACGGGTGCGACTACCTCGCCCTCCTCCAGGATCTTGCCGCCCAGCTTCCCCAAGGCCAGGGAGCTGTTGTCCATCAAGTCTGGAAATTCGACCAACTGATCCTGCCAGGGGACGTTTCGAAGGCAGCGATGTCGTGGGCGCGCGCCGCCCAGGTCCTGTCGGATCAGCATCTTTCCAAGAGGGAAGACTATGTGTCGCGCGCTCGCGCTGCCCTCGCTTGGCTGAAAACCGCGCAGCCCCTTGGCGACTACGGAGTTTCACGATCCATTCACGGGATCGCGCCGGGGACTCCGATTCCCAATGAGTGGATGACCCGAGACCTGATGATGGAGCTGTGGGCGGAAGTGGAAATGGTCCGTGCCGGAGAGGATTCCCGGCTCGAGCAATGTGCCGAGCTAGCCCGCCAAGTTTTGAAACGCCAGATCTCGAAGTCAAACCCTCACGGAACCCTATACGGTCACTTTCGAACCTACGAGTCGTTGGACGTCGCCGAGAAAGCATGGTCGCACAGTGCGTGCGAAGGTGTTCTCGGCGCGGACATGGGCGGCCATTTTCCCCACTACATCCTTCCGCTGCTGCTCCTCGGCGACATCGCGCCCGACCACCCTGACGCTGCGCTGTGGCGAAAGGCCGCTGAGGAGTTTGCCTTCGGCTACTTGCTCCCCGCCAGCGAAGCGAACCCATTCAACATCTTGCCTCTGGGGTATTTCGAGGGAGAAGGGCTCCTTTGGTTTGCCGGCCTCTGGCACGGGATGAACGCCGCCTACGCCCTGACTTCTGCTCTCGCATTCGAGTTCTATCGACGGCTTCAGGACGATCGATTCTTGGCCGTTGCCACCGGCAACCTCCAATGGATCGCCGGGCTCAACGCCGGCGTCACCGCTGAGAGTCTCTTCGCCTCACACATGTTCAGTCGCGACATCTCCCCGGGAATCGCCCTCCCCTGCAGCATGATCCAAGGCTTCGGCACCGAACAGGCTGGCAACTGGATGCAGATCCGAGGATCCATTTGTAACGGCTTCAGCGTCGGAGACCAGTTCCGATTCGACGTGGACCCCACCCAAGCCAACGACGGCCCTCACGCCTTCACCGACGAAGACTGGATCTCCCACGGCGGCGCCTGGCTAAGCGCCCTCTCCCGCTGGACAGCGATTTCGACGCAGCGATCCTGATCAATGGGATGTGGAATTGTCCTCTACGCCGGTTTATAGGCGATCCCCCAACCGCGTAGCGGTTGCGTAACTTGGCCCACGATTGGACCGTTCCGTGCGGTCCTATCGTGGGTCGGGCAAGCTAACCAACCATCAACGCGGGACGCGGTGCGACCCTTTCCGAACGTTCAATTGCCACGTATCCAACGTCGGAGCCGTTGTGTCTGCGAGCCCAGGGTTGCAGAAATTACCATCTCCGGCGTAAGCCCATGACATCTTCGGTGGCTGCGACGAGCCGTCACAATCGGTTAGTCCGACGGCATTCTTAACGTCGGAGGCGTTGTGTCTACTAGCCCTGGGTTGCGACCCTCCCGGGTCGCTACCCGGGGTGGTCGTCCCGCCACAAAGCTAACCCCGGAGGGGGTTGTGCCGCCCGGCGGCCCGTCGCTCGAAGAAACGACCACCCTCCCAAGACCCACGCGCTCAGACCAAGTTGAACCTACGAGCTAGCCCGGGAATGGTAAACCCGGCCCTCTCCCGCTGCGACGCAGGAGCGCTCGCGGGGGAGGGAAGGGAGGGGGATATCAACCATTCCTGGGTCGCGGTTGCGACCCCAAATTGAGTCTGCAGCAGAATGGACGGGATCCCCAACCGCAACTCACGCCGCAACTCTGAGCCCAGATGTCTTCCGAACCCCCGCGCCATCGTCCAACTTGAACGTCGACACGATCCCCTCCAGGTCCTGACTCAATCGCGCCAACTCGGTCGACGCAATGCCGACTTGCTGGATGCTCGCCGTCAACTGCTGCGCGCCGGCCGCGGACTCCTGGCTAATGGCGGCGACCGTTTCGATCGCCTCTTGGACGCCCTGCGCGCCTTGTTTCATCTCCGTAGTTGCGTCTCGATTCTTCTCGGCAATCTGGGCAATCTCTCCCATCATTTGCACGACCTTGCCCGTCACCGACGCCACCGCGTCGTTCTCCGACAGGACCGTCTTCGAAGACTCCAGGATCTGGGTCAGGGACTGGCCGGCGAGTTCGCTCTTATGCGTTCCGTTGGCGACTTCGGCTTGCGCTCGATCGACGGCGGTGACCGTTTCTCCCACTGTTCGCCGGACCGCGCCGATAAGTTCTCCGATCTGTTGGGTTGCCTGGCTCGACTTTTCAGCAAGCTTCCGAACTTCATCGGCGACGACGGCGAAGCCTCTGCCGTGCTCCCCGGCCCGAGCCGCCTCGATGGCGGCGTTCAGCGCAAGAAGGTTGGTCTGCTGAGCGATCTGCTCGATCGTTTCGACAATCTTGCCAATCTCCTGACCGTGCATGTCCAATTCACGAATCTTTTCCGTCGACTTCGCGACTTCTTCGCTGACCGATTTCATCGCCGACACCGTCTCGCCGACCGCTCGGTTACCGTTGTCGGCCGCAGTGGCCATTTCACGAGCTGCGTTCGTGACCCCATGAACGGCCGTATTGGCGCTCGATACCTGTTCGTTGATGCCGGTGATGAGCCCATCCTGAACATCGCTCGCCTCACGGACGTCTTGGACACGTCCAGATACCTGGACCATGGCAATGGCCGCGTTGCTGGCCCCCGCCGCCAAAGTCTGACTGCCCGAAGCGATTTCACTCGATGCCGCCGTGCTCTCTTCCGCCGCTGCGGCAAGGCTTTGGCTCGTGCTGGAAACCGTGTTCGCGCTCTCCGAGACCTTCCGGACGAGAACCGTAAGCGCCGTCCGTGCCCCGTTATAAGACTCAATGGAATCCTGAATCTTGCCCAGCGTCCTGTTAAAGCTGGCCGTCATCAGTCCGACTTCGTCGGTCGTTTCGCAAGCTATCGGCTTCGTCAATGCCTCGACCGGCACTGAAAGATCTCCCTGGGACAAGGCAGAGAGTCCGTTATGGAGTGCGAGAGCGCAGTTATCTGCAATCGATGTAAGCCCTTCCGAAACCTTCTGAATTGGAACTGTAATCGCCCGCGTGATGATCCATCCCGCAAAAGCTCCCACGAATATCGCCGCGATTCCAATTTTGACTACATTGGAAACGGCGGATGAGGCGGCCCCGTCGGCGGCCTTAGCCGAGGACATGCCGTGGTGCTCCACCCAATCTGTGGCAGCTACCTCTGAGGGAACCAATGCACTCCGGTAAATCGAAGTTGTGTGAGTTTCGATTAATCGGAAGGCCTGCGCGGGTTCCATGGCCACGATTTGGGCCCGGTTCGTGGTCCAAACTTCCTCGTAATTCTTCCAGGCCGAATGAAGCGCATCCGTGTTCTTACGATCCTCAGGGTCGCTGACACCTTTGGAATAGGCTTCAAGTGCCGAATCGGCCTTCACGAAGGCCTCATCCGCGAGCGCGGCGAGATCCTGTGCATCTTTTCCAGTCAACCCTGCCGTCCGATACTGTCGGATTCGAGCATCGGAGGCGCTCGATATGAAGTGCGCGAGGTTCACTTGCGCCTGAAGCGAGTGGTCCGAAAGGTCGGTGATCTGGCTCCGCAGGCCGGCAATTCCGGCCACCGCGACCCACAACACCACCGCCGTCAGCGCGAGGCTTAGACCAAATCCGAGTGCCAGCTTGTAGGCCAGTCGAAGATTCCCAAACAGTTTTTTCATGCGTTCCCCCGGCAAAACATTCAGAGTGCCCGTACGCTGGGGAGTCGGAAGCCCAGGGCGAATAAGTAGCGATATCCCCCCCGGCCCGTAAAGATGCCGTTTAGTTCACAACTCTCGCCTTGACGCCTCGATTGCAAGAGATCGGTTTGGATATGCAAAACGTGGCCCCGATGCCTAAGGTTCAGGCATCGCCTCGTGCGACGAAGCCTCCGATCACGACCTTCCAAAGTGTCCCCCCTTACAGGTCTCAACCCTCGAGGCCGCTGCGCTGGTTTATTCCGGTGAACAGTAGTGGTTACAAACCATGTGGGAGCGCGCGGACCCGGAGTGTGTTGCGCTGGGCGCATCGAACGAGTATTTGCGATCTGTGTGGAGTGCGGCGGTCTTGGAGAGTGTTGCGTTGGGATATGCAGATAAACCGCTAAGGCAGCAAACTATTTGGAGTGCGCGGGCTTGACCGCGCTTTGATCAGCACGGCTTGACGTGCGTGGAGAGTTTGAGACAATCGTAGGTTCAAATGAACCCTTGGACACCATCGTGGGCCACCCTACACTTGCGTCAAGCCGCACTGTAAATAGCGGCGTCAAGACCACCGCAGTCCACACAGCACGTAAAAAGTCACCCGGAGCGCCCAGTGCAACATCCTCCTTGACGCCGCTTTCAACAGGGTGGCTTGACACCCGTGTAACGAAGCAGAGACTGGAATTTAGCGGTCCCTTTAAACCTTCGACTGCCTCGAACGCTCCGCGCACGTTCCCGATTCACAGCGCTGAATTGCCACACTACGCTCGGTGGGATCGGGAGACAAGCCGTGCTAATCACAGCGGCGTCAAGACCGCCGCACACACATTGCGTATGACCTTTGAACCGAAATCTCAGAAAAGTCGACTTTTGTTCACGTGTAACTCTCCGCTCCAAATTCCCGGGAACCTGCCATCCACCGGGTACGCGGTCCACATCACCAGAAATCTTGGGGCTTGGCTCGCACGAAAATGAAAGCGCGATTGAATCTTGTATTCCGACCCGGCTGACAACCTGATTATTTTGTCCGGAAACGCTTCGGCCATATTATCACCTTCATAATGAAGCAGGTTATGACGCTTATCAAGAAACCTAATCCGCATAGCTTCGGGCGACATCACTATTGAATTGAATATAACAGCTTTGTTCGATACGTTCGCAAGTTTGAATCGTAAAGCCACATCCGAACCTTTCCGTTCATAGCCTGTCACCTCCAATCGCAAACCGTGACATGTTGGGCCCTGCAGTTTAAGCGTGGTCCAGTTACGAACTAATGGCAGTAGTAAAAGTGATTTTAGCATCGGAATGGCTTGACTGCGTTTCAATCAGGGCGAAGGAAGGCGGTGAGTACAAGACGCTGGCTATGTCTCGGCCCTTCATCTCCACTAGGAACACCCAATGAGTTACCCAATTTTTAAGGCAAAGGTGCCAGATCACTTTGACCTCCGGATGCCAGCCACTGCCGCATCCGGTAGCCGTCAGCTAATCCGATATTCAACGGCGGCTCCGTGTGTGCGGACGCATAAACGGCCAATACCTCGGCTAGGCTTTCGGCGAGTTCGGGAGAACCTTCGTAGTCGAGAAATGAGCCTAATTCGATCAATCGATCTAGGATCGCAACACACACAGCGACGTACTCGTCATCGTCAAATCGTCTGGTAGGCGCATGGTTTTTGATGAAACACTCCACGATCTCCGCCGAAAACTCCATATCCTCTCTCACGAGGGCGATTGCCAGGAGAGCCGCCCTACATCGGAGTATTTGTGTGCTTCGCAGAAAAGCGACACTCACGGCCAACTGAGCAAGTTGTGCGGGTAGTGCCTGCGAGAGTTACAGACAAACCCGCATGTACGCCCTCCGGCCGTTTTGTATGAAATGGATAAAGATACGACCACTGAATTAGTTGTTGAGCACCCGCTTTGCTAGGCTCTGGTAAAGGACGAGCGAATCTCCAGGTCGGCGTATTTTGTTTCCCGAACCAGAATAGGCGAGTCCGCCAAATTGGCCCAGAGCTGCGTCAAGCAAGAGCAGGGTGTAGATAGCTTGCTCAACCTCCGATTCTGCAGTCTTCCGTATCGCCTTAACCAAAGAAAGAATGTTCTCACCTGCAGTATCGAGAGAAGGTGTTACGGCCGCCTCCGAATCATACATGTGCGCCACAGTCTGCCAAATACTGTCTGGAGCACTGGCAAGATGTAATACGACCGAGACCTCGAGCGCAGCCAAGTCACTACCGACCGGTCCGCCATGCATTGGGCCTGGATCTATGAGAAATGCCTTTGGAGGTTCCGCGTGAAAGTCAACGACTACGTTCCCGGAGTGAAGGTCACCGTGCAACATTGGACGCCACGTAACCCACTCGTTCGTAAACAGGTTTCCAACCTTGTCTAGCACCAGGCTCGGGAGATAATCAGCGTGTCCGTTAAGGCTTCTATAATAAGTGTCGTATATTTCCGGATTGTGCCACGCCCACAGCAAATTACGAGAGTTCTTTGGAACAGTGCTCGAGGCCCCTAGGAGAGAAAGCTGTTTGGATATGTCCACAACTAATCTCGAAACAACCGGTTCTACTTCTGGAGGTGGTAAGCACATCAACTCGGATAGAGAGAGGGGGCTCTGGCCACTCCAAGAAGCTAACGACACGATAGAAATACAGCGACTTGGACTCGATGCACTCCCTTTGACTTGTATGTGCTGAGCCAGGTCAGCTAATTTTTTAGTTGAAGCGATACTTCCTTTTGCCAACGAGGGATCCTCGATTTTTAGAAAATAGCTCTTAGACACAGCATCATTACCTTGCAACCAAAAGTGACCAATTAGACCCTTTGTCCAGGATCTCTTATCCTTAGAGAGTTTCTTGTTTTCGGCATGGACCCATTTCAGCTCTATTCCTGCATGGTTTTCATCAGCTAGGCCGATTCTTCTAATTAGATCTTCCTCCCTGGCCGTAAGAATTGGCCAATAGCTGTCATCTGAGTCCTTCAATGCAATTCCAAAGTCTGTGTATCTCTGTGATGCCTCAATTGCAGATCGAATATAGGCTTCTATCTCCTTCGGATCGCCCTTTTCCTGGATGTCAACTCTGTAAAACATCTCTTGAAGGGAAGTCGTTTGGGCGAGGGATCCGATCAAGTACCGCTCATTCCCAGTCAAGATGAGAAGAACTGGAATCGGATAGTGTTCTCTCCTTGCAAGGTGGTCGATTAAATCTAACCCGCTTTGTATTCGGTGCTCGCCATAACTGAAAATCTCTCCGGCATCAGAACTACCAGCAGTTGTTGGCAACTTCAAATCTAGAATTACAACATGGAACGGCGTGTGTCGGTCTATCGCGGAGATGGCTTGAGAGAGCCCTCCCGCATAGACGGCTTGCGATAGAGAGTCACCCTCCTTAGTTATCCGCTTGAAGATCGTCTCATAGGTGAAGATCATATCTGGTTCGTCTTCAATTACGAGGATCCTGGTAGAACGTGGCAAGCTCAAGGGTTCACCTTCTTGAAAGTCAATTTCACTCTAAGGCCGTTGGATGTCCTCACCAATTCGGCGGACCCGCCCATTCTCGCCATAGCATCGCGTATCTCTAGGAGGCCCCGTCCGCGCCCTTCACCCTTAGTTGAATCATAAATCTTGAACGCCGTTTCGGTCATCAATTCTGGAAATCCACCGCCATTGTCGTAGCAGATTAGGGAGATACCACGCCGCTCAGAGACGGCTTCGATGATGATGTCGCAGCGGGCTGGAGAAACCTCATCCCAACTATTCTTCCACAGATTTGAGAATACGATTTCAAGCCAGAATGGCGTTGCATTCGCGAAATGAAGCTGGGCTTCAGGTTCGCCCGAGAATGCCACAGAGGCGTCGTACATTCTTGTGAATCTATTCTTGTAATATTGGAGCCAGGGAATGATCGGAATCGGACCTTGTTCGAAATACCGATCAAGCTCCTCATCGAACGCGACAACGTTTTTCAGTCGCATCAAACGTCCATATAGAGCGTCCAGTGTTTGGCAAAAATCCAGGCGTCTGTCCGCGGAGACATGCTCCTCGAAATCAAGTCTTATCTGCTCCACCGATATTGCGCTTGCTGGCAGAGCATTGAGCACTCGATGTCTCAAGCGTGAAGACACATGAAAATAGGTTTCTTTGATCTCCAATAGTGGTGGTGTCTTGACTTGCCCGTGTCGCGCACTGGATTTTGACGAACGAGCATTCAAGATGTCCTGAATGGCCGTCAATGCAAACTCATCCGTTTCAAGTTGGCTCCAAGTTTCTAGAATCGCCCTTAACTCGTCATCGAGTGTTTCTGCCTTCAATGACCGAGCGGCAATCTGGCGAAAGCGTGAGCCTCTCTCATCACGAGAAGTGGTAAAGATACTCTTGGCTTTTGTCAAGTCCTCGGTTAGGAGGGCGCATATTATTCCTTTGGTTTCTAGCGGATCCTCAAAGGCGAGTTCGCGAAGTTTGCCGTAGGCATCCAGCAGATCATCTGCGCCCATATCGCTCCTGTCTTAGCTTGAAGGCCTCTTCGCCACCTTCTAGTAAATCAATAATCTCCTCGCGGCACTCATCCACCGTACCGATCTTCTCAATACGACCGTTGAAGCCGTCTGAACCGAGAACGACTATCAGTTCGGCCTCAGCCAAGACGGGAATGTTAGCGTTATGAGTCACGAAGATCATCTGTCGGCGCCTTTTCATTCGAAGGATGCTCTTGACAACCGTCTCATAAATGAAGTGATTGTCCAAGTTATCCTCGGGCTGGTCGATAATCAGGGGCACCGAGCGTCTCGCGAGCAACATTGGTAACAGAGCTGTACACTTCTGGCCCTGCGACAGTAATGAGGCATCTTTGAAAAGTGGCGCTTCGCGACCACCGACATTGAGCTCAATGGAAACCATGTCATCTGGACGCAAAACCTCGAGTTCAAATGGATCAAGCGCCTGGCGAAATGCGTCTAGGACCTTGTGAGCACGGTCTGATTCTAGTTTCGTCACTGCTTCAAACTCGCCATAGTTTTTGCTCGTCATCAACTGCGCCAATTCGTCGGGCCTGAGTCTTGAAACTGCCTCAACAATGCTCTCATGGCGTGTTACACCGGCTCCGCGAAGACCCTCGGTCAACTTCGAAACATATGCAGTTCGGTCCGCTGCTCTTCGTAAGGAGATCCGAACACGATCTCCAGTATCCTCGTGCAAAGAGGTGGCGACAGAGGTTCGCAGACTCGATAGTTCGTCGCCTAGACTGATGTATTTCCCTCGAAGGGCCTTTCTTTGCTGCAGTAGTGCCTCTCGCGTCGCCTGACTCGTCTTGACTGCCAGTTCCAACGCTGAGAGCTTTTCTACGGCTTGCTCAGCCTCGGCCCGTTCTTTGACTGCTAATCCGATTGCTTCGTTTGCTTCCTTTAGTTTCGCGTAATTTGCTGCTTGTTGCAGATGTGCAGCTAAAAGCAAGCTCTTCAGCGACGCAAGGTCGGTTGAACCCATTTCAAGAGTCTTGAGCATCCCAGAGAGTGACGATTCGACTGAGCGCAGAACGTCCCTTCTCATGACGTCAGCCTTAGTCAGCAGGTCGTTATTCGACGAATTTGGGTTTGCCAGGGCACTTTGCAACAGCATTCGTGAAACGCCGAGAAGGTCTTGCGTTCTGGCCGAAAGTCGCTCTAGGCCCTCAATCTCTCCACTCATCTTGCCGATTTCCTGAAGATTGAGTTGGTCTTGGCGTGCGGCGGCCTGTAATTCCTCAACTTCTGGGCTCACTACTTCTGATTTCCCGAGCGCCGCCAGCCGATCACGGGCATCAGCGAGCAAATTCGTTTGCTCGACGAATCCCATGGTAGTCCGATCTTGAGCGCGGATCAAATCAGCGTTCGCATCAAGGTCACGTTTTGCACCCGCAATTTGATCCAATAGGTTCAAATGCTCGTCGGGCCGCAACTGATCAAGCAGCACACGTCGACGCGGCCCTAGATCTTCGTTAGCGATGTCCTCAATCTCTCCTGCACTGTAAGCATCGAGTGGCAAAAAAGTTCCCCGATCCAGGTCTATGGAAGAGAGAGCTCGGCCGTCGGAAGACGTAAGGATCGCCGAACCTCTACTTTCTCGGCGAATAGCATAAGTGCCTCCATCTGAACGCGTTGCGCGCACGGAAACCACTGATCGCGACAAGTTTGCCTTAAAGAGGTCCAGCCGTTGCTTACTAGCACCATCTAGACCGCCAATGGCATATCTGAGAGCGTTTGCTAGCGTGGATTTTCCGCTTCCTCTTGGCCCAATGACGCACGTCAATCCTGCGCCAAGTGGCAAGCTGAGGTTGGCCAGAAACCCCTCAGTTACCTCAATTCCATCGATTTGCCAGTCCGAACTCATATCGATTATGCTCCGTCATGCACCGGATAAAGCCCCCAGTGATCAGTAGACGCGAGTATACATTCTGGATCGAATCGCCGTAACAGCTCTTTGTAGAGTCTTCGGGCTCAACGATGAGTCCAAAGCCTTTGGCTGCAGCGTTGTGTTGCACATATCTGCCACTTCCCGAATTGATCGACTCGGAGACGCGAGACTGTTCTTCCATTACTCTGATTTTTGACAGCTCGCGACGCGATTGAGATTGTCGCCTTTGGCCGCTGTCCGAGCGGCCCTGGAGGTGAAGACAATCAGCATGTATCCCTCCGAAGCCCGCCGGGCGTCACTCCTTTCAAGCGGTGGCCTTGATCGTGGCCCAACCCGTGATATGCCACCACGAAGGTCCTCACCATTTGACCAAGAGCCAGGTTTCTGTGAAACGGTCGGACTCTGGTTGTATGGGAACGGTAGGCTCTTGCATGGCAGGCTGCATGATGTAGATGCGGCAAGCGGGGAACCGATCCACCGACCTACCGATCTGGACGCAATGGAGACGGAAGCGGAGCGAAATGTTCTGGACGGAAAGATCCTCGTTTGTGGGATCCGCAACTCCGCTCACCGACGAGTTGCAGTTGTGCCCTTGCGGTGGGGTAGCCCTCGCATCGTCCCATAAGATCGGCTTCTTACTTATATTTGTCAAACCTATTGACATGGTGATTTTTTGACCGTGTGCGTTCAGGATGGCACTCGTGAGCTCAAGGCCGCTGCAACGGTAGGATGCTGGTCCGCTAAGCCTCACGACAGGTTCAAGCTGCTTAAATTGACGGCCAAACATCTCAGTCAATTTATCTCGTACGAGCAATCCAAAGACACGTTTTTTGAGCGTTCCGCGACCGATAGGACTCGAACCTACGACATTCTCCTTCGGAGGGAGACACTCTATGTACTGAGCTACGGTCGCGCTCTTTAGGAACGTTACCTGAACCCACCTCGGCCACCTGGGCCAGCCGTTCCACGTCTTCGCGCTTCCGAACTTCGAGAGAGTCAGCCGTCCATCTGCCGCGTGCAAAAGGCAGGATCGAAGTCTAGTTCCGCTTACATCAACAAGCGAACAACCCCATCACGTCATCTTGATTCGCACTCGCACCCGAGTCTTGACAAGAAAAATGAAGAAATTGAAAAAACTTGGGAACGAAAAGAAGTGTACTTGCGTCTACATATAATCTGTCATGCCGCAATCCATCACGCCTCGTCGCCGAACCCCGATCCGAAAATGGACCCTTCGATTTGCTAGGCAGTCCATCTCCTTTGTGCCCCGCACGTCGAAATGGTCGATGACTCGGACATCAACGGGGCTTCGCCCCGATCCATTGGGCTGCGCCCGGAGTTTTTGGAGCAATGAAGGAGTAATGCGTCGGGAACCGGAACTGGAAAATCATCGCAATATCGAGTCGGTCTCCGTCCGAGTCTAATGCTCCACCACTCAACAGCTGAAGGCTGACGTCCGCCGACCCAATTGCAAAATTCCTACTACGAAACGAACCCAGATCGGCATGGGCCTCGCTTTAGCGTCGTGAACTAATCCGTGCAGAAGAGGATGCAATTTCCACCCTCCGGTCCGCCATCCGCCAACCCGACGAAGCACTCTTTTCCTTTCCAAAAAAATACACTTTGCTAACTAATCCGACGTATAAATACGTAATATCTTGTAAATGTCTTCCGTGTGCGGAGTGAAGCGTTAAAAGTCTTTACGTACTTTAATTGCCTTTGGCGAGGAGGTGAGTTTTAGCATGAGAAATGGCCGGAAAACAGGTGCAAGTAAACAAAACCAACCCGACAAGGCGCTTCGAGGGTTCGAAGCCTTCGGAGAAAGAAAGAGCCTCCGCGAATGGTCGCAGGATCCCCGTTGTACGATGAGCTATTCGGCGCTCAAACAGCGGGTCTATCCCGGAACCCCGCTGGAAGCCGCGCTCGTGTTCTCAGTGAAGGAGGCCCACTTCAACTACTGGGCGTTCGGAGAAGTCAAACGGCTCGCCGCCTGGCTCCGCGACCCTCGTTGCAGGACCCCGGGCGCGCTCCTCAAGCGCCGGCTTCGCAGCGGAGAGCGATTCGAGAGCGCCATCACCCGCCCTGAATCCGAACCGATGCTCGACCATCCCTTTC
The DNA here is from genome assembly GCA_903904815.1 of uncultured Armatimonadota bacterium. Lineage (GTDB taxonomy): Bacteria > Armatimonadota > Fimbriimonadia > Fimbriimonadales > Fimbriimonadaceae > Fimbriimonas. The sequence continues at coordinate 63,397 of CAIVDU010000071.1, read as the reverse complement.
GGTACGGGGGCTACCGATCCGATGTCACCGAGGCGATGGCCGAGTTGGAATACCTCTGGCGGATCGCTAAGCTCACGATCTTCGGCGAAACTAAGACCGCCGGTCAGTGGACGAAGGATCCCCGGTGTGAGATCAGCCGCTCCACCATCATCGATCGCATCCGCCAGGGCTGGCCAGAGGACGAGCGCATCCTCCGACGAACAACCAAAGAGGTATTCCCCGACCCGTTCGTCGCTCGCACCGACGAGGGAATTGAAATCGGAGACTTTCCCAATATCCATGCCGCCGAACTTGCGATCCTTGCCCAAGGGAACTCGGGCACAGTGTACGATCGCATCAAGAGGCGCGTGATTCCCATCCCGCGCGTGAAAGAATCGAGAAACCCATCCCGGTCTGAGCTCTACTTAACCGCCTGGGGCGAGACCAAGACGGTTGCCGAGTGGTCTCGGGATCCTCGTTGCGTCGTGCGCCAGGTTACTCTCTATTCCCGGCTTCGCACCAAGATCAAGATCTGGTCGCACGAAGCCGCCCTGTCCACTCCTGCCGATGAGCGTTTCGTGAGCGAAGCTCATATCGTTCAGGCAAAATTATACGAGGCGTTTGGCGAGAGCAAGACCATCGAAGATTGGGCCAAGGATCCTCGATGTACCGTTCGCCAGACCACTTTGGCGAGCCAAATCAGCAAAGGCGTTCCCCTCGAGGTCGCTCTTGGAGTTCCGCCAAAGCTCAGAGAGGCGTTTGGGGAACGCAAGACCATCGCCGAGTGGGCCAAAGATCCAAGGTGTGAAGTCACCTATGCAAACCTGCGGGCGCGGGTGCATCGTGGAACGCCATTGGAACTTGCCTTACAGCGGAAACTCTCGTAACGCGCATAACCTCGGGCTCCGCTCCATCGGATTTAAGGGCTCATATGCGTTCGCAGGCGTGATCATGTTCCCAATAGCGCCAAAAGACCTATTCCGGTGGTCATTTTCGGGTGAATCACATACGATAAGCGCACCCAGGGGGGCTTCCCAACGTCTCCGATTACACGGCAATAACACCTGCCAAAAGTCGTCAAATTGGGAACGAATGATTCGGTCAGAGTGTTGCGTCCAGACAAAGCAAATAAGCGAGGCCATGAGTTCAGATCTCTCCACCATAGACTCCTCCGTGACCCGTCCCATCCTTCGCTCGTTAGCGTTTGTCGATATCGCCATCGTCAAACCAGAGCCCGAGGCACTCGCTCTTGCGCCGGGAGATTTTGCCCTTAAAAACCAAGTCCTTCCGTTGTTCATGCAGAAGGGCGTTCTGGTCGTTGCAATCGCGTCCGATGCATCTCTTAGCGCAGTCGACGACCTTGGCGTCCTGGTCGATAAGCCTGTCCGCGCCGTTCTGGCGGACCCGCTCTTAATTCGTGAACAGATCGAAGAGCAGTTCATCGAGAAGATTCTCGCTGGACTCCCGAGCGAGGATGGCAACTTTGCCGAGATCGATGAGAACGCCGACCTGGCCGATCTTCAGCAGATGGCGGGTGAGACCGCCGTCGTCCAGATGGTCAACCTCATCCTGTCCCAAGCCGTGCGCGACAGCGCCAGCGACATCCACATCGAGCCGTACGAGCGCGACGTCCGAGTTCGGTACCGACTCGACGGAATCCTCCACGAGATGATCCGTCCCCCGAAGCGGATGCACGCCGCTCTCATCTCCCGAATCAAGATTTTGGGCGAGATGAACATCGCCGAAAGGCGACTCCCCCAAGACGGTCGCATCAAGCTCCAAGTGGCGGGCCGGTCCATCGACGTGCGGGTCTCCATCGTCCCCACGATCTATGGCGAGCGCGCAGTCATGCGTGTGCTCGACAAGACGAACGCCGTGTTCGGACTCCAAGAAGTGGGCATGTCCTTGGCGGTCATGGAGACCTTCCGCCGACTGATTCGACAACCCCACGGGATGATCCTCTCTACCGGCCCAACCGGTAGTGGAAAGTCCACTACACTTTACGGGGCTCTTCAAGAGCTGACCTCACCCACGACCAACATCCTGACGATCGAGGATCCGGTCGAGTATCAGATCGCCGGAATCGGGCAGATTCAGGTGAGACCGGCCATCGGACTCACCTTCGCCAATGGTTTGAGGAGCATCGTCCGCCAGGACCCAGACATTCTCATGGTAGGCGAAATCCGAGACGAGGAGACGGCGGAAATCGCGATCCACGCCGCCCTTACCGGCCACATGGTCTTCAGCACGCTCCATACCAACGACTCGGCCGGCGCGGTGACTCGCTTGCTGGACATGGGCGTCGAGCCGTATCTCGCCGCGAGTTCAATCATCGGTGTCGTCGCTCAGCGTCTGCTGAGGCGCAACTGCGCGAATTGCTCCAAACCGGTCGACGAGCCAGAAAGCGCGTTGAGGCCGCTGGGTCTCACTCCAAACGATGTGAAAGGGAAGCCACTCATGCGCGGGGCCGGTTGCGATAAGTGTCAGGGAACCGGGTTCAAAGGCCGAACCGGACTCTTCGAGTTGCTGGTGGTGGATGAGGCGATCCAGCACATGGTCACCGAGCGCGCTCCATCGAGCACGATCAAAAACTACGCCATCGAAAAACTGGGAATGAAGACCCTTCTCGACGATGGTCGATCGGCCGTGCTCGCTGGCCGAACCACCCCCGAAGAAGTCCTTCGAGTCTGCCAGAGAGAGGAAATCCAAGTTGGGTAGCTTCAGCTACGTCGCCTACGAGGACTCGGGTCGCAAGCGAAAGGGGTTCATCGATGCCGCCGACGCCGATGCCGCCGTTGAGTCGATGGCGTCGAGGGGACTGCACGTCCTCGAGATCAAAGAGAGCACCCAGAACGCCGAAGCCAAGACGAATCTGAACGGAAAAGTCTCAAGAGGAGACCTGGCCCTTTTCACCCGTCGTCTCGCCGACTTGGCCCGCGCCGGCCTCCCGCTTGATCGCGCGCTGATGGTGGCCGGGGAACAGTCGGAAAACCCCACGCTCACCGCCATCACCGAGGCCGCGATTCTGGATGTTCGGGCCGGACTTCCCATATCCGAGGCACTCGGTAAATACCCCAAGCTGTTCCCAGTCATTTTCACCATGACCCTGAAGGCGGGCGAGGCGAGCGGTCAATTTCCCCAAGTAGCCGGTCGGCTCGCCGAATTCCAACAGATGGAAGTCCGCCGTCGCAGCCAGATCGTTGCCGCACTCGTGTACCCCGCGATCCTCGGAATGACCGCGATCATGGTCATCGGATTCATGATGTTCTTCGTCGTTCCGAAGCTGTCTGGAGTGTTCGATAAGCTCGGAAAGGACCTTCCGCTTTCGACCGTCATCCTCATGAACACGAGCGGGTTTGTGTTCCGAAACGTGATCCCGATCTTCGCGGTGATCGCCATCATCGTCGTGGTCTACCGATCGTTCGTCAGCACCAAGGAAGGCCAACTCGTCCGGGATCGATTGCTTCTGAACATGCCCCTCGTGGGCAAGATCGTCAGCAAAGCGGTGGTGTCCCGTTACGCTCGAGTGCTGGGAACGCTCATGTACGGTGGCGTCCCGATCCTCGAGTCGCTGAGGATTGCCGGAGCGGCCGCCGGGAACCGAGTTTTCGAAGTCAGCAGCAACCTCGTTCAAAACGAGGTCCGAGAGGGAAGGAGGCTGGGTGAAGCGATGCGCGAGACCGGCGCTTTCACCACCATTCTTGTCCAGATGGTTTCGGTGGGTGAAGAGACGGGAGACCTGCCGGAAATGCTCGGCCGGGTGTCGGAAACCCTCGATTTTGAAGTCGACACCGCTCTTCAGAAGCTCATGACCATGGTCGAGCCGCTCATCGTCCTCACCATGGGGACGTTCGTGGGGTTCGTGGTCCTCTCTATCTTGCTTCCCGTCTACCAAGCGCAGGATTTGATCAAGTGAAAGCAGCGCGAGGATTCACCTATATCGAAGCCTTGATCGTGATCGTCATCACGGTGCTGGTCGCCGTGCTGATCATGCCGAACCTCGTCGCCCAGAAACTAAGCCGAGACGAGTGGGTTTTCCGCACGGATCTTCGGTCCCTGGCCAAAGACGCCCGGTCCAGAGCCATCGAAGTCGGCCGCACGGTCACCCTGACTTTCGACAAAACCAAGAATCAGGTGCAGGTGTTGGAGATCGACGCCAACGGATCTGAGCAGACCACCCACACGCTCCCGGTGCCCGAATGGATGACCCCCGCCCGATTCCTGGCCGACCAGAACGAAGCTGTCGGAGACCAATGGAGAGTCCCCTTCTTCGGAGACGGCCTCTCCTCCGGAGGTGGAATTCAGTTCAAGAATGGCGAAAGGGTCTGGTCCCTCGTAATCTCACCCACCGATTCGACACCCAAGGACCTGGACGGGCCACTGCCCGACCTCTCCTTCGAGACCTGGCCAGCGGGGAGCAATGTACCTCCCTCAAGCTAAATCCTCCCGTCGAACTCAGGGTTTTACGCTCGTCGAAGCCCTGGTCTGCGTGGCCCTCATCTCTGGAGGAGTCGCCATATGCATGACGACCCTGAGCGCCATCGGACGGGCCCAGATTCGAATTGCCGACCGTGAAACCATGCAACGACTCGCGATCCGGAAATACGATGAGTTGGTCATTCTCGGAACGTTAACCACCGGTCAAGCGAACGGTGACTTCGTCGATGTCGGCAACACTCAGTTTCAGTGGCGAGCCGATCGATCGCCTAGCGGGGTGGCGAACCTTGACGTGCTCCGAGTCGACGTCGCCCCCAAAGGTGAATCGTATGTCCATGCGACCGAGATTCAATGCCTCATCAGCACGGCCAAGGGAGGAGCTTGATGCGACGAATTCGCGGCATGTCGGCGGTGGAGCTATTGGTTGCGATCACGATCGTGGTCATCGCGACCGGAGCGGTGGCGCGAGCGTTTTCCGCCGGACTCGACTACCAGAGCCGCTCCGAAAAGTCTCGCGACCGAATCGACGCCCGCGTGCGATTCGAGGACCGGATCACCCGCCTTATCGGGGGAGCCACGCTCCAGGGCGCGAACACCTACTTCATCTCTCCGATCTCGACGTCCGATGCAGGAGTGGAACAGCACATCGCCGATAGCGTCTTAGCCACGGGGTCGGCGAGCCTGATGCTCACGTCGCTTTTCGACGCGACTCCGGTGCACTACCTCACCTCGACCGACAACGATTTCGAGCATCTAAACCAGACGTTTGGTCCGCAAGTCGGTCCCGCCGAGGTTGCCTTCTCGCTTATCCCCGTCGGCGATGCCGGAAACAAGAAGGGGCTCTTCCTGCGGGAGCAACGCCCTTGCGATAGCGATCCGAAGCAGGGCGGCGCCGAGTCGGATTTGAACCCGGAGGTCCAGGACATCCGATTCGAATTTTACAACGGCGCCGAGTGGCAGACCTCTTGGGACTCCACCGGGAATGAAAAGGGCAAATTGCCTTCCGGAATCCGAGTGACCTACATTCTGCGTGGTGATCACCAACCGAACAGTTTTGTCGTGAGACCCACGATCTCCGGGGGAGGTTCCTCTTGAAAAGGCAACGGGGAAGCGCTTTCGTGGTGACGCTTGCGGTCCTGGCTGGGCTTGTTGCCCTCGTGTCGGGAATTGCCGCCAGTCGGGCCTCCTCGAACCGGGCGATCTGGAACCGAATGCAGGAGCAGCGAGCACGTCTCATGGTGGACGCCGGGATTCAGCGGGCGGTCGCCGAACTGCAGACTCAGGATCTCGGCTGCGCAACGTCCGCCGATGGCTGGGCTAGCTTGGGTCATGCGGGCGACCAGTTCCTTCAAGTAGGAACCGACGGTTTCCGCATCCAGGTCATCGACAACGGCTCGAGGCTGAACATCAACTCAGCGGACCAAAACCAACTGAAGCAGCTTCCGCTGACCGCTTCACAAATCGATTGCCTGCTCGATTGGCGCGAGAAAGGAACATCGGCCAGATCCCAGGGAGCCAAGGACGAGTATTACAGCGCGCTGTCTCGTCCCTACTATACGAAACAAAAGCCGTTCGACTCAGTCGAGGAACTGCTCCTTGTGAAAGGGTTCACGCCGCAGGTCTTGTATTCACCCGGCGGGCAGGCCAGCAATGAATCGATCTCCTCGGCATCGGGTCAGGTTCTAACCGATCTGCTCACGGTCGATTCGACCTCCTCCGATCTGGATCCTCAAGGTCAACCAAAAACCGACATTAAGTCGGCCTTGCCTTCCCAGTTGGCGACTCTGGGAATTCCGGCTCAGATTGCTCAGACGATCCAGCAACAAGCGGGGTCCTTCCAAAGCATCGGCGATGTGCTCAAAGTGCAGGGCATGACAAAGTCGGTCGCCCACATCGTGCTCGACAACTACACGGTGGGAAATTCTGCCGCGAAGACCGGCTCGATCAACATCAACACGGCCCCTTTGAGCGTGCTGGAAACCCTCAACGGCTTAACGCCGGATCAAGCGCAAGCCATCGTCCAGGGACAGTCGACCGGGTATCGCTCGCTGGGAGACCTTGTGGAGGTGACCGGCATGGACTTCACCACTCTTTCGAAAACGGTCAACAACCTTTGCGTTGGGTCGCGCAGCTTCGAGGTTCGGGTGATGGGAATGGCAGGTTCAACGACGATTGCAATGGAGGCTGAACTGATTCTGAATGACGACGGAAGCGTGAGAATCACGCGATGTGTTCCCCAGTCCTACTGGGATGTGCGGAACCGTTGGGGTTGGGCCCTTACCACCTCGGAACAGATTCAATTGGGAGTGACATCATGAGCATAACAAGCGGAACACCCGCGTTTGTGGCCGTCTGGTCTCCGACGTCGGTGACCCTGTACGATCCCATCACCACCCAACTCTTCCATGGAGCCACTCTGGCGGACGTAGCGACAAACGTTCCATCCGGCCGCGAACTAGTGGTGGCGATTAGCCAGCGAAACACGTTCATCCGAACGATTCCGGTTCCGAACGTCCCCAAGGCGGAGCTGATCAAGATCATTTCCCTCAAGCTCGTCCCGCTGCTTCCCGTGGGTGGTCAGGACTACGTTTCCGGATTTCGAATCGGGGTCGGCATTCAGGGTGACCCCAGAGTCGCTATCGTCGGCGCGGTGAGGGCCGACCAACTTAAGGCAGTGGATGCCGATGTCAAGAGAGCGGGACTCACCGTCCGCGCGGTGCTTCCATTTGCCTTCGCGTCTTGGCTCCTGGCTAAAGAGCGATCGCTGAGCGAATGCGCGGTGGTGGTTGAAGCAGGCGACTCTCTATCGATTGACATTGTTCGAGGTGGAGAACTGCGGTACACCCGTTCGATCCCTCTTCCTGAAACTGACGAAGAGTTCCAGGATGAGGTTGACCGCACTTTCCGGATTGCTGAAATGGGTCCAGTGCCCGTCCTCGCAACCGGAGGTGTCAACGTCCTCGCGGATATGACCGATCCGCGCCCGCTGGTCCATCAGTTCTCCGACGCAAGCGCCATTGAGAAACACCTCTTCAGCTTGGAGCCGCTGGAAAAGACCCTCGCCCGAGAGGCACGCATTCGAAGGTCGGTCTCAGGGAGGGCGATTGCTGCCGCCGCCGTCGCGGTGATTCTTGGCGCCTACGTCGCGTTGAGTACTCGAACAACGCTGCTCAAGAACGCGGAGACCCTGAAATTCAAGCTGGAGACCGAGAAGAAAATAAAAGACGATGCCCGAACCGCCATCGCCAAAAGCGATCGCATTCACGATTCGGCCAAGGTCATCGATGCGGCCTTCAACCCTGCCCAGAAGTTCACCGACGTGATTGAAGTGCTCGGGGGTAACTCGTCGCCAAAGTCTTGGTTCACCGGCTTGACTCTGGAACGGGGCAAGCTCGTTTTGATCCGAGGCAATGCGATGGACGGCAAAACGGTCGCCGAGTATGTGACCGAGCTATCGCAAGACAAGCGGTTCAGAGGCATGAGACTCGTCTTTGCCAACAAGGCGACGATTGGCAAGAAGCCCGTCGTTCAGTTCGCGATATCGGGTCACGTCGTCGGCAACTTACCCCTTGACGAAGTTCCGAACGGAGGCAGACACGTATGATCGATCTCAAAGACCGACCCGATTTTGGATGGAATTTCTTGCTGGGACTGTCGGTCGTGGGCATCGCCGTCTCGATCTGGTTTGGTTTCATATCCCCCGTCCCTCAGCTCTCCTGGATCTCGAAGACAAGGACCTCCACACTGAATCCAACCGTCGAACGGGCAAACGCCAAGATCGCCGACGACCTTGCCCAAATCCGTCGACAAAGTTGGAAGGTGTCCAGCGAGACCCTCGGATCGGCAGTACTTGCTTACCTGAGCGGTGTTTCGGAAAAGAACTCGGTTCAACTCACTGGGTTCAGGACGGAGAAGACGGTCGACGTGGCCAAGCTCACTGAAGCTCCGTTCGTGGTTGTAGTCGAAGGAGGCTTTCCCGACGTGGTCGCCTTCGCTCGAAAGCTGGAGGATCCGAGTTCGAAACTGGCGGTCAATCTCATGCAAATCAGCGCTTCCGATACCGGTCCGGGGCGGGTCACTGCCACCTTTGGACTTTTAGGATTTCTCGTTAAGGAGCCCCAATAACATGCCGACCATTTCTCGCCCGGTGGGAATCTTTATCGCGCTGGCCGTCACACTCGGAATCATTGCGTACGCCCAGACGTCATCTGACCCACCCAAGAAGGCGGCGGCGCTGGCAACAAACAAGGGAAAGACCGTCGTGAAATCCAGTGAGTTCAACGACGAGGACTACACATCACGGTTTGAGTCCCCAACGAAGAAATCGGCCCTGAGAAACGTGTTCATGCCCCTGCTGAGGAACGACGTGGGCGCAACCCCTGACACCGGCGTGCTAAGCAAGGACATCCTGCGAGTGCCTGGAAACCTGGCCGGGGGAGATCCGAACTGGATATTTACGGGCTACGCCGTCCTCAACGGCGAGAAGTCGGGCCTGCTGGAAAACCGAGCGACTCACCAATCGGCCCTTGTGAAGGAAGGGCAAGACTGGAAGATGACCCGGGTGATCCGCATCAACTCCGGAAGCATCGTTTTTGCCGACATCGACAATTCGCAGGTCGCCGTGATGAGATTCGACCCGACGATCGCGGCCAAGTCGGATGGTAAGAATGGTCCCGACCTGGGTCTCAAACCGCTAGACCCTGGCCCCGCGATCCAAGGACAGATCGGCCCTGGAGGGCCCGCCGGTCCCGGTGGCCCGGGTGGTCCCGGCGGCCCAAACGGCGGCGGACCGAGGATTTTTCGTGGAGGGCTCCCCGGTGGGGCAATGGTCATTGAGGGTGGCGCGTTCGCCATCGGCGGATAAACCGAGCAAGCAAACATGAAACAGAAAACTGTCATTTCCAGCGGAGCAACGCTTCTTTCGCTTGTCGCGGTTGTTGCCGCTCAAGCGCCGGCTCAGTCGGTTCAGGATGCTGCACCCGGGCAGGTCTTCACCACCGTGAAATCCACGCCCCAGGCTCCGACCCCTACTAACGGCAAGACCACCCCAACGATCGTGAATGGCGTATTGCAAATACCTGGACAGCCTGGGGTACGCGTCGGTGTGCGCGGTGGTCCACCTGTTCCGGTCCCGGCCAAGCCCCCGAAGCCACCGTGGCAAGAGTTCAAACTCGACAAAAAGGCAACCTTGCTCCTGGACTTTACGGATGCCAATCCGGACATGATTCTAACGATCTTCTCTCATGCTTCCGGCATCACAATCGTCAAGGACCCATCTTTAAAGACCACCCTTACCGTGCAAAGCGCAAAAGCGGTGCATCTGAATGAGGCGTTTGCGATCCTCAACACGGTTCTCAAGCTGAATGGGTACGAGCTCCAGAAAGACGGTGACCTGTTAGTGGCCGGCAAGAAGCTGCCACCTCCCGCGCCGGCTCCAATGCCGATGCCGATGCCTGCCCCCCAGCCCGCCGCGCCGACTGAAGAGAAGTCGGTCGTCAAGTTCTATCCTCTGACCTTCGCGAATGCCTCCACGGTTGCCAAGGTCATCAACGAGGTCTTTTCGCAGCAGCAGTTGGAGTCGATCGTTCAGCAGCTTCAGCAGGGTGGAGGATTCCAAGGCGGTCAGCCCCAGTTCGGCCGTCCTCAAGGTCCATCGGCCCCTAAGGTAGTTCGAGCGTCCTCGGAAGACTACAGCAACACGGTCATCGTCAACGCTCCTGAAGCGAACCAGAAAGATGTCGAAAACCTGATCAAGAAGATCGACATCACCACTGAAACTCCCCTGGAATCTCAGATCTTTCGGCTGAACTACGTGACGGTTGACGAAGTGGTGGATGCCATCAAAGACGTGCTGACCTCGAACGCTCCCACTGGGCGAGGCGGCGCAAAACCGTCAAACAACGATCAGAACAACCAGTTTTACTACTATCGAGGTTACGGGCAGAGCAACAGCTCGACCACGGCGGGGGGGCAATCTGCGATCGCGGTGAAGCAGACCAACTCGGTGATCGTGACCGCTACGAAGGCGAACATGGAGATCGTCAAGAAGCTGGTAGCCAGTCTCGATAGCGAGAGCAACTACGTCGGTACCACCTCGGTGATCCACCTAGAGAACGCGAAAGCTACCGATGTGGCTACGCTCTTGAACACGGCCTTCACGAAGAGAAAGGATCAGAACCAAAACGACAACCCTTACTTCTTCGTCTATTCGGACTCTCCTGATCAGGGCAAGAAGACGGATGTTACGACTGACCTAGATGAGCAGGGAAGGATCGTCAACGTCCGCGATCTCACCGGGAAGGTGAACATCGTGGCCGATCCAAACACCAATAGCCTGGTGGTCGTAACACTCCCGAGCAATCTCAAGCTGATCAGAAAGGTGGTCGACGCCATCGACGTCGTCTCGGAGCAAGTGATGATCGAAACGATCATCGTCGAAGCAAACTTGGACAAGACGACCAAGCTGGGAGTCGAGTGGAACTTCCTTCAGAACAGCGTCCTCGGAAACAAGAATGTGACGGCGACCGGCAATCAAGACTTCGGTCTCCAGTCGACCACGCCTCTTCCGCAAGGGTTCCGTTACACGCTTACGGCGGCTGACTACAAAGCGTTTGTCAACCTGTTGCAGTCGAACAGCCGCTACAAGATCCTTGACACCCCGAGGATCTTTACTTCCAATAACGTGAAGGCCAAGATTGACGTGAGCCAGCTGTACCCCTACACCCTAAACTCACAGACATCGAACGTTTCGACCGGAATCATCGCCACGAACGATTACAAGACAATCGGCGTGGTTCTGAACGTGACGCCCAGAATCACCGCCGCCGGCGAGGTTTCGATGGATGTCGACCAGACGGCGGACGATTTGCAAGGGCTGTCCACCAGCGGCGCTCCGATCATCAACCACCGGGAAGCCCAGACTACGGCGTCGGTGAAGGACGGGGACACCATCCTTCTCGGAGGCATCATTCGGAACAACCTTACTTCAAGTGAGTCGAAGATCGCGATTCTCGGAGACCTCCCGCTGATCGGCCATCTGTTCCAGTCGTCAAGCAAACAGAACACCCAGACCGAGTTGATGGTGTTCATGACCCCTCACATCGTGAAAACGCCGGCCGGCGCGGTCAAGATCCGTGAATTGAGTGAGAAGGACCTGTCCCCATCATCGCGGGAAGCCCTGGACAAGATCATCGCCAAAGACAAGCTCAAAGGTTGAACCAAAACGAAATAGGCGGGCCGCGAAACCGGCCCGCCTATTGGTTTTAGACTTGCTCAGGTTTAAGCGTAGGCGAGAACCGGCTTCACTCCGACCATCGACTTACCGTGCTTCACGAAGTATTCGAACTCTTCGGGGAACACTCGCATGGCCGCCATGACTGGCCAGGCTGCCGCGTCTCCAAGCGGGCAGAAGGATCGTCCGTCGATCTGAGACGCCACTTGCTGGAGCAGTTGGATATCCCCTGGTCGTCCGCCGCCGTTCACGATGCGGTCCAGAATCTGGACCATCCAACGGGTGCCCTCTCGGCAAGGGGTGCACTTTCCGCAACTCTCGTTGGCATAGAAAATGGCCGTTCTCCAAGCCCAGGCGACCATGCATGTCTTGTCGTTCAAGAACATACAGCCGCCAGATCCAACCATGGATTTGACCGCGCCCATCTCCTCGTAACCGATAATCGCTTCATTCACGGCCTCGGCGCGGATGCACGGGACGGAACTTCCGCCTGGAATGCACGCTTTGAGTTCGCCGCCTTTCATTCCGCCAGCCAACTCGAGGAGGTCCTTCAACGGCGTGCCGAACTCGATCTCGAAATTGCCGGGCTTGTTCACGTGGCCGCTGACGCTGAAAATCTTAGTGCCGCGCGAGTTCTTGGTTGATGCACCGAGCGAAGACCACCATTCGGCTCCTCGGTCGACGATAAACGGTACGTTGTCGTAGCTCTCTACGTTATGGATAAGCGTCGGCTTATCCCAAACTCCGCTGATGACCGGGAAAGGGGCGTGAGGGAATTTGAGTCGAGGCATGCCTCGCTCACCCATGAGCGAGCTCATGAGAGCCGTCTCTTCACCGCACTCGTACGAACCGGCGCCGCAGTGGATATAGAGATCGAAGTCGAAACCTTTGCCGAGAATGTTCTTCCCGAGCAGGCCCGCCGCATAAGCTTCGTCAATCGCGGCCCGCAGCGCCTTCGCGCCATCCATGTACTCTCCGCGAATATAGACGTAGCCCGCATCGCCTTGAACGGCGTATCCGGCAATCGTCATTCCCTCAACGAGCAGGAATGGGCAGGTCTCGAGCAACTGCTTGTCTTTGAACGTGCCAGGCTCGCCCTCGTCCGCATTGCAGATGAGATAGTGAGGACCCTTCTTCTCCTTCGGCATGCCTCCCCATTTCAGGGCGGCAGGAGCGCCCGCTCCGCCCCGACCGCGAAGTCCGGCCGTTTTGACGGAATCGACAATCGTTTGTCGTTCCATTTCGAGCGCCTTATCAAGCGCGCGATATCCACCAGTCTTCTTGTATCCGGCGAGTGTTTTATACTCGGGATCGTGGGAGTGTTCGAGAAGAAGCTTGTACTCGCCCATGCGCCCTTAAGCTTACTCAAACAAGGCGAATTTCAGCCTGTAGGCGCGTGGTTCAATCCCCAAGTCGCCTGATCATCACAATCTTGGCCGATTCATGAACGACTTCCGAAAACCCGCGCGAACGATAGAGCTTCTGGGCCACCAAATTAACGTCCGAGACACAGAGACTAAGCGCGGGGTAGCCATCCTTCGTCGCGTTCTCGATGAGACCATCGAGAAGGGAAGTCCCGATTCCTTTTCCTCGATGTTCGGGCCAAACGGCAAGACCAAGCTCGGGAGTGCGTTCGTCGACAAATCCTAGGCCGCCGACCCCTTCGGCATAAAGCCGGTACCAGCCGATTCCCATGACGGATCCACGCCATTCGGCGACGAGTGCCAAATCCCCGGCTCGTCCGAATCCGTCGACGTACCGTCCGAGCTTCGGTTCAAACCTGAGGAGATCTTCGAGCGTAACCGTTGGCTCGAGTTCGCGCCACCTCACCGTCCGCAACAGCGCCTCACGCAATAGGTCGGTTTCGTCCGCTCTCAAGCTCCGGAAAATGGGTGGGCTCTCCACAATCGCACCTTACTCGAACGGGGTTATGCTCCAAAAAACCTCCCCAAAAAGGGCTGGCAAATTTGCTAGCAAGCTCGAAAAAGCTGCTGTAATATGTCGGTATTGGATTACCGTGCTATCCGTACGGTGTTAAGGGGTTGTTATTTGGTACGAGAGGTCGATGTTTGTATCTTGGGTGCTGGGCCTGCGGGGCTTGCCGCCGCGGTTCAGTTGCGCCGGAATGGGCGAGATGTGATTGTCTTGGACCGCCCGCCGGTCAAGAAACCGTGGGGAGGAGAGACCTTCACGGGAACTATCCAAACGACTCTTAAGGAACTTGGTTTCTGGGATCGATTTGAAACCGCCGGGCATCTTCCTGGATACGAGCGGGTTTCCGCGTGGGGCGGAGAACCCCATACGGAGAGCTCGATCATGTCGACGACCGGCAACGTATGGCACGTCGACCGCGATCAGTTCGATCTGGACCTCAGACGGGATGCCGAGCATCTCGGCGTTCCGATCTTGTCCTATCTCCGGATCGATTGTCTTGAGCGATCCCGGGGCAAGTGGTCCCTGCGTCTCGACTCAACCTCAGAGGTGCTGGCTCCCTTCCTCATCGACTCCACCGGCCGTTCTCGAGTCTTGGCGAAGAAACTCGGCGCACCGGTTAGGGCGACCGATTGGCTGATGGGACTGACCTGCCGTGTAGAACACTCTGAAAGGAGTGAGCTGATACCGAGCATGACCCTCGAAGCGACTCCCTACGGGTGGTGGTATGCGGCGCCGACACCAGCCGGGCACGTCGTTGCTCTGTTTACGGATCGAGACCTTGCGCCGCCGGAGCTTCGAAAGAAGATGCAACCCGTCGCCGCGAATAGCGCATTCACCGAGTGGCGTCCGGAAGATGGATGGCTACCCATCGGAGACGCCTGCGCGTCCCACGACCCCTTGTGTGGTTGGGGGGTCGTGAGAGCCATGCGCAACGCCATGTTGGCGGCTGACGCGGTGTCGTGCTACCTATCAACCGGCAGCCTTGAAGCTCTTTGCGACTATCAAGAGCACTGCCAGTCTCAGTTTCAGAAATATCTTCAGGGGCTCACGGCCCGCTATTCGATGGAACAGCGGTGGTCGGATAGCCCGTTCTGGGGAAGGCGTATCACCGCCGTATAGCCCCGCAAAACCAGTTTCTGGCGATCGTTTGGATCGCCGAATTTAAGGCCCTAGCCTGTTTTCGAGAGGAGAATCGCATGTCCACACTGAATAAAGTCCAGATATTTCCGGCGATCGGAATCGCCCGAATAGGGAACAGCCCTGAATGGTATCTCGGCCCGGAATTACCGTTCCCAGCCACTCCACCGTTGCCTCCCGGAGGCACTTACAAAGACGAACTTTGCCGAATTAAACGGCAAGCCCAACGGTTCCGCCTTTTCGGCTTCTACTCTGACGGAACAAACCGAGAGTTGACGCTGGAGGACGGGGACATCAAATGGACAGTCCATTTGGTGAACTCAAAAGGCGTCGTGACGAATGACGACGTGATCGATGGCGGTCTCCAGACCCTAGACGGAGCAGGAGTTTACGTATCGTTCCAAGGCACGTTTTCGGGAACCAATGTTCCCTTAGGCGAAGCAGAAACCGACGCTCAAGGACGGCTTATCGTCGTGGGCGGGTACGGAAAGAGCGCCAATCCGAGCGATCCCGCATCGCAACCGGGGTTCCCGAATACGAAGGGGTGGCACGACGATGTTTCGGACGGTCCCATTACCGCTGAAATCACCATCGGAGGCACGACGTACCAAGCTCAAGGAGGCGCGTGGGTCATATGCCCACCCCCGAGATATGCCCCGACGACCTACTCGATTACTTCGCTGTACGACATCTTGCGGCAGCTCGCGATCACCCAACATCAGCTCCCGAATCCTGGGACGCCTTCGTTTGCTAACGACGTCTATCCCATCCTCAAACGGGCATTGGACATGCGGTATGTGGCTGCATTCACGTTCAGCACTGGCGATCACGACACCCTCAAGGTGTTCACACCGCCCAACAACCCGATGGACACGCTCGCGAATAGGGCGGCGGTGTTTCAGAAACTTCGGCCGGCTGGGAACATGCCGTTGCTCGATAACGGCGGTGGCTCCAACTCGCAGCTGAGGGACTTCCAACTTGGATTCATTCAGGCGTGGAGCCAAGGAACGGTCACACCAGATTGGCCGCCCGTTGTGCCAACCGACATCACGCCGGACGGCCTCACGATGGCCGCACTTGAAAACTGTGTGGGCGCCGCCTTCTTCCCTGGAATAGAAGCGGGCGGTTATCCGTACGGGACGCCGACCCCAAAGCAGATCACTGCGCAGCCCTTTGTTGAGCCGTTTAGACTGGACCAATCGCAAGTTGCTGCAGGCGACATCACCCAAGGGATGGCGCGGCCATGGCAGGGTGACTTCTTCCTCTGCTCCGGTCCGGAATCTCAGACTGCCCCAGATTCCGACGTCACGTCTTGGTGGCCAGCCGCCCGTCCCATCGGGGTCTACCCGGTCGACGATTCCGCTAACAAGCGCCCGTGGGTTTCCGGTATTGCCGGAAGCATGCTGGACATGGCGAACAACTGGCACGAGTTGGGCTTTATCGTCGACCGGGGCCTTGGGTATCCGGTAGAGACTGAGAAGACTAACGTCTGCAAGGGTTGCTTCATCGTCACCGATCGAAACGAGATCAGTAAGGACGAGGCCGCCGCCCTCATCGCGTCTGGGGAGTCGATTCAAGACGGCTTCTTTGTCATCGTCGAAGGGCTTTCTCCATCGACACTTGGGATAACGACGGCAAATCCGACCCATTCTCAGCTGACCGCGTGGGCGCCAAACATCGGCCTCTCGGCGAACGCAGTGGATATGAGCGCCACCGTGAACGACCTCCTCTTGGAGAACAGCGGCAATCTAAGCGCCTCCCAACGGATCACTTTTGGCTACAACATCGGGTTCTCGACGACCAACGCCTTCGTAGCTGAGGATGTTCCGGTGACCGTCACCGCGAGCACTCAAGGACTCTCCGGAACCGCAGTGATTGACCTCACCACTCGTCAGCACGTGTACATGGCCGACGGGCCGATCTCTTGGCTCAGCGCCGACACCCGAGTATTCAAGCTCAATACCGGCGGGCAGTTCGCCGGCCAGATGCTTGGGAACGATCCTAATGGCTTCATCAAGGGCGTCATCGACAGCCTGCGTGCGAACGCGGGAGCGACGGCAAATTCTTGGATCGATGCCCTTGATCCAACGGAGGAAGGTTCGCAGCTCGAATGGAGTCCCGATTTTGGAGGCAGTCCGGTATTCAATTTTGCGGTTTGCCGAGTTCGGTATCGGGCCAAGCTGAACGCCTCCGGAAACTTTCGGGTGTTCTTCCGACTGTTTCCGGCGATGACGACGAGCACCGACTATCAGCCAGCGACCACCTATCGATCCGGTGGCCAGCCCGGAGTCAAGATTCCGCTTCTGGGAATCGTCAACGGCGAAGTTGTGACAATTCCATTCTTCGCTGAGCCACGTGTTCTGACTACATCGAGCCTGAATACGCAGTTGGACTCCAAGAATATTGAGTCGATCAATCCGGATGCGGGCGGGCATGAGACCTACGGATATTTCGCCTGTTGGCTTGACATCAATGTTCCCGGCGACAAGCGATTCCCGATTCTTCCAACTCCTCCGGACGGGCCCTTCACCGGACCCTCGCCGCTAGAATCGGTATCCGACCTCATCCGCGGAGTTCATCAGTGCCTGGTAGCAGAAATTTCGGCGGATCTTGATCCGATTCCAACTGGAGCCACCACCTCGTCGTCCGATATGCTAGCCCAGCGGAATCTTTCGATCGACTACTCTGATAATCCAGGCGGACCGGCGACCCACCGGGTTCAGCATACATTCACGATTCGTCCCACGACGCCGAAACCGGCTCTCCACCAAGGCGCCGACGAACTCTTGATCGAATGGGGCTCGACTCCGGTCGGAACGGAGGTTTCCCTTTACATTCCGGGAGTCAGTTCGGGTGAGATCCTCCGCTTGGCCGACCGGTTATACAGCTTCCATGATCTCAAGGCAGTGGATGCGGGCACGGTCAAGCTAACGGTGAAGGGAGCCGTGTCATACGTCCCGGTTCCGACCGGATCTTCAGACCTTGCCGGCTTGTTCACTCTCGACCTGCCTTCGCATGTTCGCAAGGGGCAAACGTATCGTATCGTCGTTCGGCAGGTGATCGACGCGCCTGCGCTATTGGCGCCGAGACCGCCTTCTCTGCAATTGGACGCGGTGGTCGAACGTAGGCCAGCTTCACCACGCCACATCGTAGGTTCGTTCCAGTTTAGCGTGTTCGTCAAGACTAAGCAGGAGATCGTGTCGATCATCGAAGACAATCTGAAGAACCTGAAGCGAATGTTTGGAACAATTCCCATCGAGAACCGCTGGTATCCGGTCATCGCGCGATACGTGCAACAGGTGCAGGAGAAGGTCGTTGCATTGGGAGGCGGGGTCACGCACGTTCCTGGCCATCCGACTCCCGACCCGCACTGCGGACCAGGACACGACGAGGATCACGGGACAGATCATGACGAGAAATACCTTGCACTTGAAGGAAAGGTCTCCGGCATCGTTTACGACGAGTTTGGAGATTTCGACGGCTTCTGGCTCAAGACGTCTCATGCGATGCATCGATTCTGGAGTCGTGAATCAGTGATGGAGGGAGTCGTAACCCGAGCGTGGCGTGAGAGGATCGCCGTCCTTGTGTTGGCAGAGGAAGGTGAACAGCATGAGCCGTCCGAAATTGTGTTCCTCCGCTGGCCGTCGGAAGAGTAGGGGCATCTAATTGGGTGGAGGTCGGTGGTTTTTCCGGACCTCCATCCCCGACCCTCACCCAGGTGTGCCCGCGTACGGTCTTTCGTCAAGAGGGTTGAGGATTAATTTCTTGCCTGGCATGTGGACGATGATCGATTCGAGCCCGGCGTCGGGACCTGGTTCAGGCCAGAGATTCGCCCAGGCGCCTTGCTTCCAGGCGAGGCCACTGGTGATGGCGTCGCCGTAGTAGAGCAGATGCTTTGCGGCAGGAAGACCTTCGGGATCAAGGTTTGGAATCACTTTGTTGGAATCGGAGTGGGCAGAAAACTGAGCCGCCCAGGATTTGACAGCAGTGCCGGTTGAGAGACCGGTGGTCGTCTGATAAGCCTTTGAAGTCGCTTCAATCTGAATGACCTTCTCATCTCGGTAGTAGATCGCAAGGTAGTTCCGTCGCAGGAAGCTGTCTTCGCCCTTGCCAGATAGCTTGGCTTTGCCAAACCAGACCTCAACGAGAACGCCATCCGGAGTCTTGGCGAACTCCGCAGGATCACGAAGCTTCGCCCGAACTTGATCTTCGCTCATTCCGAGCGAGATGGAACCCAGGCTCTTGCCCGGGACGACGACGAAACCCGCCGCGGATGCAAAGTGCGACAGTGCCATGAATCCCACAAGAATTAGCGGCTTACTTGTCATACATTTATTCTAGTGGGATCTTAGGGGCACGGGTAGGGCTATCGCCAGGCTTTCAGCGCGTGAGAGAATTCATGTTGGCTGGTCATGTCCCTCATGATTATTCATTAGCTTTAAGGATCAGCGGGCTAACTGTGCAATCGGAGGGCCAACCACTGTAATGCAAACCCTAGGGCACTCCAAACCGCGCAGATTGAGAGCCGTACGGCTCCTAGAAACTTCTCGACGACCCACTCCGAGAAGAACTCACAGATTGCCTCGATCAATAGTTCGAAGAGTGCGTAGAGAATGCTTCCAATGACTTCGGGCATAACCGATTTCCTCTCGTGAACGGAACCAAACGAAGAGTACGGCGGAAATTGGGCTATCGGAGGTCTTATTTCATTGGGACTCGGTTTCCAGGGCCGGGTTAGAATATTTGATGCGTCGGAAGAACCTGTTTTGGTCCATCCTTGCCTTGGTCTGTGTCGCCTCTGTAAACGGGCAGTCTCCTCAAGCGATCGCCACCCTTAAGGTTGCGTCATCCCAACTTGGTCGCGCGTATAGTAGCCGAGATTTGAAGGCAGTTGAGACATCTCTCTCTGACGACTTCCTTTTCCAGGATCCGGTGGGTGGCCACATGTCTCGCCAGGAGTACCTGTCCTGGCTCCAGCAGTTCTTTTCGCAGGTTTCGAAGCTCAAACTGTCCGAGGATTCGCAACTCGTTTCACTTACCGACGACGCGGCCCGGTTCAAGACGACCATTGTCTATGACGAGCAGTTCATTCGAGAGGGTCAGACCGTAAGTCTGGTTGCTCGGGACCACTCTCATCGATCATGGAAAATGACGCCGCTGGGTTGGAAGCTTTCCGAAGTCAAGCTTATTTCGGTCGAGTACCGGGGCGCTGGTGGAGTCTGGCAGGCTACCCCTCCCCACGAGACACAGCGGTCTATGGAAGTAATGTCGGGAGTAGGACCAACCCCCAAGGGCCCGATCGAAAGCATTCTGAAAAAGACGGAAAGGGCATATGCGTCAAAGGATGTCAAGGCGGCAACCGAGGACCTAACGGATGATTTTCAAACCACTGACTCCGCCGGGCGTCCAGTCACCAAGTCCCAGGTGGTCTCGAGGCTAACGTCGGCTTTCAAGACTTGCCGAACGATAACCCTTGTGGGCAACCACCGATTGGATTCGTGGGATGCAGCCAACGCCCAGACCTCTTCCTCAGACTTGCTCGACGTTCGATTCATCCGAAACGGAAGGCTCGAACGTTCGCTCATCCGGTCGCACCAGATTGGGACTTGGAAGCTCACCCGAACCGGCTGGAAGCTTCGCGCGACGCGAATCGTGAGCGAGGAATGGGCAGACGCTAAAATGCATTGGCATCCAATGGTCTCCCAAAAGAGCCCATTTACTCCGCCAGGCAAGTTTTAACCGGCGCTAGAAACCTGTCGATAGCCCGGGCGAACTTCTCGGGCGACGATGGGTCCATCCTCAAATAGAGTGACGGTTCGATCAGTTCCAACTCCATGAGTTGGAATCCCCCATCGCTTGCTCGCACAAAGTCAACCCGCGCGTAGAGAGGAACCGAAGACAGCCGCGAAAGAACCGATAGGCTGAGTTCCCTCAACTCGGAGTTTGGGGAGACGGAGCACATGTCGCCTCCATGCTCCTCTTGAACCCGGAAATCGCCGGCCTTGGGCGATTTGAGAATTGCGTGGCTGAACTGCCCTCCGAAGAAAAACAGCGAGTATTCGCCCTCGTTCACCACGCCTTGCATAAAGGGCTGAACCATATACGCTCTTCCGGTAAAGCGAGAGTTCGCTTCCGCGTGGAAAGCCGCATCTCGGGTCAGCCGAAAGGTGTCGATCGCGCCAGCGCTGACGGTCGGCTTCACCACGATCTCTTCCGTGCCCAGTTCCAGAAGGTATTCGTCGATGAGGGCCGAATCCAGCGAGTGGTTGTCCCAGAGAGTTCGTACGACGGAGATTCCTGCCGACTCCAACTCTCGGAGATAGCCTTTCTCGGCATTCCACCGCATCATCGGGAGGGGATTGATGAGCCGGGTGCAGGAGTCGATCTCGGCTAAGACGGCCAAGAACGAGTCGAAATGGTTCTGGTAATCCCATGACGACCGGACGATCACGGCTTCGTACTTCCTCCAATCGGCCGATATATCCTTCCAGGAAACGGTCTCGACTTTCCAGCCGAGACTTTCCAACGGAGGAATTGCCAAGTCATCATCGCAGACGTACCCCGAGAGGTCGTCCATCGAGAGGAATGCGATGGGCCTCAATTCCTGACCTATTTCCGCCCTGACTTAACCATCGAGCGCAGCTTTACGGCGATCAAGGAGACCGGGATGGCGCCCTGCTTGAGGATCGTGTCATGGAAGAGTCGCTCGCTCATGTGGTCCTTGACCACGATCTCATCGTGGAGGTCTTTTAGGGCGAGCGCGCCGACTTGGTAGGCGCATTGGTATAGCGGGGAGTAGTCTCCTGCGAGATACCGTCTCACTTCAGCCTTCGCCATTTCCGGCTCGTGACCGACTTCCTCAATGAGATAGTTGATCATCTCGGGCGGCGTCATTAGGCCGAGGTGGAACTTAGTGGAGACGATGACTCGGGCGCAGCGGTGGAGTCTCCAGAAGAGCATTCCGATCTTATCCTCGGGGCTTTTCGCCCATCCGAGGTCCCAGAGTCGGAGTTCCCAGTAGAACGCCCAGCCTTCGATGAGGAAGGGAGTGGAGAATCGACTGCGGTATCCGGCGTATTTGGACGCTTCCAGTCCTTGCAGGTGGTGGCCAGGAATAAGCTCGTGAGGGACTACGTTGCGTAGGAAGTGGATTCCGTTGCCTCGGAAAACCTGCTCCTTCGTCTTTTCGTCCATCTCTTCGGTGGCGTAGGGGACCATCACCTTATAGAATCCGTAAGTCGGGAAGGGCCAGGTCTTTTCATCCTGGGTGCTGGTCATGGTCCAGGTCCAAGTCTCTCGGGTGATCGGTTCGACGGTGACAAGCTTCTTGGCGGTCACGAAGTCGATGACTTCGTTTTCAAGCTTAGTGACGGTGGCTGCCTGCTCTCCCGGTTCGCCGTGATCTTGCTTGACTTTGTCGAGTGCCTTCTTCCAATCGTCGCCGAAGCCCATCTCCTTGGCGGCTTTCTTAAGTTCTGTGTGGCACCACTCGGCGTCTTTCTCGGCATGAGCGATCATCTCCTCGGGCGTCATGCCGAGCATTTCGGTCTTCATCTGCTTTACGTAAGCTTCTCGGCCGATCGGGTCGCCAACGAGCGGCGCGTCTTGTCCCTCCACGAATCCTGCCCCCTTTTGGCGAAGGTCCCGTGAGTAGTCGGCGAGCGCCTTCTTGAGATCGTCGAACGGTCGTTTGCACCACCAACTGAAACTGGGAACAAATCCGTCGAACTCTCGATACCAGCGGCCCAATACGTTTGAAACGCCATTGATTCGATTTGCGGAGCGACGGGCGAGGGAAGCGGACGGTTTGCCGTTCCCGGTTTCGACCGACTTGTCGAATGCAGCGTGAGCGGCTTGGGTCTCTTCGAGAATCTTTTGAAGGATCTTCGCCGACTCCTCAGGCCCCGTCGGGTGGGTGGCTACTCGTGCCTCCTCCAGGGCGGCTGCCTCGTCCTGAAACGGGACCAGGCCTCTCATTTCGGCGTTTTGGGCCTTCATCAGATCGATGTCGTTTTGACGCGACTCGAGGTAGTTCGCCAGCAGATCGAAGTCGATCTGGCCGTCGATGTCCATTTTTGATCGGTCGATCTTGGAGAGACTCGCTTTCTCTTCGGCAAGGAACGCGGAGTAGCGCGTGCACCCATGCTCCGACCACTCGATCGGATAAAAAGTCTCGATTGAGGACAGATCAGCATCGAACTGCCGAATGTGCTCGGGAAGACTTGGCGCTTGAGGGAAAGCTTGTTGGCTAATCAGGAGAATGAAGATCGCGACTGAGAGCGCGTTCCGGCGAGTCATGGGCTATTTTGCCCAGTTTGAGCCGATTGATGGGGCCATGGAGTTTGGAAGTGAGCGAGTAGGCGTGGGCCAAAGGTCGAAAATTGGCAATTCGCAACCCATTCCAAGTAGCCTGAGACGTGAAACCTTCGAAGAAAGATATCAAAGCTGCCGTCGACAAGCTTAAGGACAACAAGCCTTCGGCTTCGAACCTCGATCAGCCCACCCCAAAACTGGAAGCGGCGAAACCAAACAAGAACCGAATCCGCAAGCAGGGAATCTAGGCTAGACCTCGAACCGCTTGACGTAGGCTGGCCAGATTTTGGTCGCCATTTCTCGGGCGAACGCCTCGGCGTAGGCTTCGCCACGGCCACATTGGCTCTTGCGTTTACTCGTGATTCGGTCGTGATGATGTCCGAGTTCGTGCAGGAATACGTCGAGAAGCATGAAAGCGCGGGCGGTTTCTCGCGAGAAGTGAAAGGTTCGCCAGGTATTCGGATCGTCCTCATCGAAGGGCAGATTTAGCCGATCCATCAACTCCGGGTGAGTGTCGTAGAGCGCCTTGCTCATCGGGAGATGGAGCTCTTCGCGCCATGCGCAGAGGTGAATGATTCCATGGTCCGTCCACCCACTTCGGTAGAGCCCGAATAGGAATTCGGTTCCTTTCGTGAGAACGATGGCGTCAAGTTCCTTCGATAGCTCCTCGAATCCTGGAATGATTTCGATGAACTTGTCGAGATCCTTTTTGCCAACCACATGCTTGAACCCAGGAAGCGGGCGCTGCTTCTCAAACTTCCAGTGAGTCAGGGGCTCGACGTAGTAGTCGCCGGTCGTGGTGGCGTTGTTCTTCTTTTGAACGGTGCCGTTGACCACGCGTGGATTAGTTTTCCTTTGCGGCGAGAACATTCCGAAGAGCCTACTTGTTCAGGTCTTGTTTTTCGAAGATTTGACCTAGAGACATGATAGGGTTTTTCGTCCTCGAACTGACCCCAATGCTGTTCGCTGCTAAATATGCCAACTCGGTCCTGACGACATGCTTAGCTGTTTGCAGAAAACATGAGCCGGAGGCTCTCAATCAGGAATGAAAGTGGGCATCCCTGGAATTCGTTCCGACTGCTAATTGCCTGCTGCCAACTCTCAAGTCAGTGGGGAACGAGGTTGCGTGAGCGACCTGGGCAGCTTCCCGTAACTTTCTTAACCACCATGGGACACACCGTCAGGCTCGGAGTGCCTAAGCCCTTAAAAAAATTGGGACTTGTAAGCATTTGAAGTGAAAATTGGAAAAGAAGCTCTCTTTTCCCAAAAAGAGGATCATAATAAGTGAGCACTCAGTTATTCCGGTGCAGTTGAACAAAATGCCGAGACCATTGACAATAACCGACGATCAGATTTTGGAGGCCGCCCGGCACGTTTTTCTTGCCGAAGGATACGGTGTTCAGACCTCAAAAATAGCGCGTATGGCGGGTGTTTCTGAGGGAACGATCTTTAAAAGGTTTCCAACCAAGGAGGCTCTGTTCATCGCAGCGTTGGATTTGCACGCCGAAGCAAAATGGCACAAATTAGCGGAAGAACTCACGAAGGAATGGCGCGGCTCGGACGGTCTCATTCTTCTCTTTGAAGAATTGCTTAGTTACTTCGACGATCTGATGCCCCGAATGATGACCCTATTCGGAAGTTGTACGAGATCTGAGACCCAGATTTGGGGAGAAGCCACATCTCCCCGACAAAGAGATCTAGAAATTCTTAAGGCCCTGATCCAAGCGCAAATTGATGCGGGCAGGGTCCGGCAGGTGGATCCAGAGGACGTCGCCAACCTCATCATGGGCGCCATGATTCATCACGTCGTTGTTTCCCTGGACATGCGTAAGCCCCTCGAACCTACTGACCTTAGGCGAATCGCAAGAACCACCCTGGACCTCATCTGGACAGGCATCAGGATTTCTTAGAAGGTGGACAAATCTTGTTTTGCTCCGCCTTGATTATTGCTATTTAACTCGATTCTTTCCATGTTTACGTTTACTCCTCAAGAACCCGACATTAGTAAGTGAGCAGTCACTAACAACACATTCCATGAAAACTGTAGATCAAAAACTCGCATTCTTGATTCCACCGATTCTTCTGGGCATGGTGGGCTGTAGTTCATCACCGGCGACCAGCAAGAATAACTCACAGCTGACGGAAACTCTCGTTTCCGTGAAGGCCCCACAACGGGGCGATATCTCCAAGATCGTTGAAGTTTCTGGATCGCTCGTCGCTATCCAAGACGTGGCGCTATCTGCCAAACAGGGCGGCAAGCTCGCTGAAGTGCTGGTACGCGAAGGCGATCAGGTCCAAAAAGGACAGATCCTCGCTCGAGTCGATTCAAGCGATCTCGAATCCCAAGTGAGGGTGGATCAAGCACAGGTTGCCTCAGCCGTCGCAAAGGTGGATCAGGCAAAGGCCGCGTATGAGCAGCAAGTCACAAACGTTACCGCTGGCATCGATTCAGCCAGAGCCTCGCTCGCCCAACAGTTAGCCAGTTCCGAGGCTCAAATCAAATCTGCCGAGTCGGCGCTTGCAAGCGCAAAGGCGAGTCTTTCGACCACGTTAGAAGGCGCGCGACCCGAGGAGAGAAATCAGACTCAAGCTGCACTGGCAGTCGCGCAGGCAAATTATGCGAAGTCTGAATCGGACCTCAAACGGTATAAACGCCTCCACGATGCCGGCGCGATTTCCGATGCGGACTTCGATCAGTACCTGAACTCGCGCGACATTGCTCTCGCCAATCTGAACTCAGCGAAGGCGACGTTGCGGCTCCAAAATGAAGGCAACCGTGCTCAAGACATCGATAGAGCGCGAGAAGCGGTTCGGCAAGCTGAGGAGAACCTTAGACAGACCCGAGCCCAAAGCGCAACCAACGAGATGCGGCGCGCCGACCTCGAAACGGCGATCGCAACTCAAAAACAGAACAACGTCAAACTGGCCGACATCAAGTCGGCAAAGGCTTCTCTCTTAGAAGCCCAAAGCACCCTTGAGATCGCGGAACGCGCAGTGGCGGACACTCTAGTGCGTTCCCCGATCACCGGGCGTATCTCTCAAAGGTTGGCCGAACCCGGCCAAGTGGTCACGTCGTCGACGGTTCTTCTTCACGTGGTTAGCACAGGAGAACTGTACTTCGAACCTTCGGTGCCAGACGCCTCGTCGGGCGATCTTAGGGTTGGCGAGCCGGTGTCGGTCCAAGTTGATGCTTACCCAGGGAGAGTTTTTTCGGGAGCGGTGGCAAGCGTTTACCCCCAGAGCTCGAACACCAATCGCTCTCTTCCCATTCGAGTCGTGCTTGAAAATCAGGACGGTCAACTAAAGCCGAACATGTTTGCCCATGGCAACGTAACGACCCTGACCCACAAAAGCGTGGTCTTGATTCCGGCAAAAGCTCTTCTGAGCAAGGAATCGAAAACGCAAGTGTTTGTTTATCTGGACGGCAAAGCCAAAGTTCGGAGCGTAACGTTGGGGATTTCATCCCCCGATGGAACCTTTGTCGAGGTCGATGGAATCCAGCCGAACGATCACTTGATTGTGTCGGGCCTAAAGAGCATTTCCGATGGGCAACCAGTCACCGTCGATAAAGAGACCGGTGTAAACGCAAAGGCTGAATCTGACGTTAAGGGAGGAGCATAGCCATGCAGTGGCTCGCCAAGATCTCCATCATGCGGCCGGTATTCGCCGCTGTACTGGTTCTCACCCTTTGCGTCGCGGGAATCTATTCCTATTTTCAATTGGGAATCGATCAGTTCCCGAACGTTGACGTACCGACCATTACGGTCACGACAACTTTGCCGGGGGCGTCTCCGGATGAGATGGACTCGACCGTTACGGAAGAGATTGAGAAGCAGGTGAACACGATCTCGTCGATCGACAGCATCTCTTCAGTGTCGTCTGAGGGCACTTCGGTGGTCACCATCCAATTCCTCCTCAACAAGAGCACCGACGTCGCGTTCTCGGAGGTTCAGTCTAAAGTCAATCTCGCACTTCCGAACCTGCCGACAAATATCAACCAGCCGACGGTTCAGAAACTTTCAACCGACTCGGGAGCGGTGTTCTCGTTCGCCCTGACGGCCGAAGGTGAGAACATTCGAGATATCACCGAGTACGCGGACAAAACGCTTCGGCCGAAGTTCGAGGCGGTGAGCGGTGTTGGCCAGGCGACGATCATCGGGGGAAGGTTGCGCCAAATGAACGTAACTCTCAAACCCGAGAGACTCCTCGCCTATGACCTGACCGCAGTTGCCGTCCGGAACGCCTTGCTGGCAGAAAATGTGGAAGTCCCGGGAGGATCCCTGGAGAGTTCGGACGACCGAGTTTCCGTGAGGACGATGGGTCGATTCACAAGCGCCAAGGAACTCGGAGATATGGTGGTGGCGCAGCAAAATGGTCAGCCAATCCATCTGCGAGATTTAGGACAGGTGGATGACGGCGCGGTTGAGGCGGCCACGATTGCGACGGTCAATGGCAAGAATACGGTAATCATCAATATTCAGAAGCAGAGCGGCTCGAACACGATTGCCGTGATCTCGGCTTTGAAAGATAAGCTCGCAGAGATCCAGAAGACCCTTCCCAAGGGCTATTCTACGGAGGTTACGCGCGACCAGAGCGTATTCATTCAAGCCTCTGTAGACACGGTTGAAGAGCATCTGCTTTTAGGATCGGTACTGGCTGCGATCGTGGTCTTGCTCTTCCTTTGGGACTGGCGATCCACCGTGATCTCCTCTTTGGCAATCCCTGCATCGATTGTAGCCACGTTCGCTTTGATCTATGCGATGGGATTCACGCTGAATACCATCACGCTCCTTGCGCTTACCCTTGCGGTTGGAATCGTGATCGACGACGCGATCCTGGTGCTTGAAAACATTGTTCGTTTCATGAAGGAGAAGAACCAATCTCCCAGGAAAGCCGCAGTGGAAGCGACTCAAGAGATTGGCCTCGCGGTGCTTGCGACGACGCTCTCACTGGTTGCCATCTTCCTGCCGATCGCATTCATGTCTGGCATCCTCGGAAGGTTTCTAACTTCGTTTGGATTGACGATGGCCTTCGCGATTCTCATCTCACTGTTGGTCGCCTTTACGCTCACTCCAATGCTTTCCTCTAGGTGGCTGAAGGGTTCGGCGGATGCCGAGAAATCGGAAGATGAGGCCGGCTATGTTGCGACGGCGCCCGAGCCCCATGAAGAGTCCCACTCCACGCTGAAGGACCGAAACTACTCTGAACCGCCTGAAACAGCCGGAAAGAAAGGGATCTACCACAAGATCGAGACAGCGTATTGGCATTTGGTGCGATGGGCACTTCGGCACCGGTGGATTGTGGTGGTCGGATGTGTTGCCCTGTTCTTGAGCATCGTCCCCCTCGGAATTCGGGTCAACAAAGGCTTCCTTCCGAACGACGACCAAAGCCAATTCATCACCACCGTAAGAGCCCCCGAGGGCACCTCGCTCCAGGCGACGGGCCGACTGATCGAGGGGCTTGCGCAAAAAATCCGAACGCTACCGGACGTACGATTTACGGTCGTCACGATCGGTTCAGACGCTCAGAGCACCAAGAACAAAGGCGACATTCTGGTCCAAATGAAGGAGATAAAGGACCGTAAATCGCAAGAGACTCAGTTCACGCTGATGCAGCGAGTGAGAAGTGAAATCGCTGCTGCCTATCCCAAAGATGTCCGAATTACGGTCGCTCCGCCGGCCACTCTCGGAGGCGGCTCGGGGCAGTCCGACATCCAGTACATCGTGAGCGGCCCCGACCTTGACAAGCTTAGCGAGATCTCGGACAAGATGGTCGCTGGAATCAAGAAGATCTCCGGCGTCACCGACGTCGATACTTCGGCCACAAACGGCGATCCTGAACTCAGGGTTCAATTGCTTCGGAAACAAGCTGGCGATCTGGGGGTTTCAGCCTCGGACATCGCAACCACAACGGAGATCGTGGTCGCAGGGCTGCACGTTTCTGACTTCAGTGAAAACGGACACCGCTACGACGTTAACCTGAGAGCTGATTCGAACTATCGAAAGAGTGCGGAGGGCCTATCGCTCTTTACTGTGCCAAGCACCAAGAGCGGTTCAACTTCGGTCCACCTAAATCAGGTCTCAAAGTTCGAGAACAGCACAGCGCCCGCGTCGATCAATCGCTACGCACGTTCCCGTCAAGTCACCTTCTCCGTCAATATTGCAAAGAATGCTTCGCAATCGGCTATTCAAACTCAAGTCGAATCGCTATTCAAGAGCCTGAACGCAGGGCCGGAATACACCGGGCAGCCTGGCGGATTCAGTAAGGAACAGGCGAAAGCGTTCGGATCCTTTGGAACCGCGCTGTTGTTGTCCTTCGTGTTCGTGTATCTGATTCTTGCCGCTCAGTTTGAGTCCTGGCTTCATCCGATTACGATCCTGTTCTCACTTCCTCTCTGCGTTCCGTTCGCCCTCATATCGATGATTGTTATGGGAGTCTCCATCAACATCTTTTCGATGCTGGGCATCTTGGTCCTTTTCGGAGTGGTCAAGAAAAACTCGATCCTTCAAGTTGACCACGCCAATCAACTGCGAGCAGCGGGACTGAATCGTGAAGAGGCAGTTCTAGAAGCGAGCCGTGACCGGCTTCGGCCGATTCTGATGACCACGTGCGCGTTTGTTGCGGGCATGCTACCCCTCGCTTTTTCAAAAGGAGTCGGGGCAGATACCAACCACTCGGCCGGCGATGTGGTGATCGGTGGTCAAACGCTCTCGCTGCTACTCACCTTGGTTGCAACGCCCGTTATTTACACCTTAATGGACGACCTATCCCTAAACATTGCGAGAGCGAAAGAGAAACTAGTCGCTCTCCTCGCCAGGAAGCCTGTCATCACTTCGGATGAAGTCTAGTCCTGTCTAGGAAACAAACAATGAGAAGAAATCTTTATAACAGAATTCCATCGGTCATCATTTCTCGAGCTACCTTTGCTCTGCTGAGCTTGTCTCTGGCCGGAATCGGCTTTGGCCAGACCGAGACCCCCCCCTCTACAACCGCCCTCCAAAGCCCACTTCCAAACCCAGCACTCAGTCCGCCCACCGGAGATCATGCACTAAAGAAATCACCTGGACTGAATGAGCTGCCGGCTTCTCTTAGAGGGAAACCTTTAACCATTGACGACGCCGTCTCGGTTTCGCTGTCCACGAATGGGAACCTTGCTCTTCAGGTCGAGGCGTTCCTCCGATCGCGGGGGTTGGTCACGACCACAGGAGCTTCGCTGGGGCCCAGCCTAAGCACCACGAACGTAATGGATTATTACAATAAGGCACAGACGGCAAATTTGGGAGGGCAGCCGGTAACCGTATCGGAACAGTATCAAAACCAAGTGACGGCAAGTTTGAATCTGCCCATCGATCTGACCGGCGAGCTTCAGGCCGCTCTAAGCCAGTCCCGCTACTTGGAAATCGCCGCCAAACTCGACATTGACCGTACTCGAAATGAAGTGGTGCTCACCACGAAAAACGCTTTCTATGCGGTTCTTCGGGCGCAGGCACTGGTAAGAGTCGCCCAAGATTCACTCCAGAACGCGATCGATCGATTGGCAGACGCCCAGTTGAGAGTCGACGCAGGAACCGCGACACGCTTTGATTTGACAACCGCCAAGAGTGAAGTGGCCACCGCGCAACAGGCGCTGATTGCCGACCGGAGTTCTCTGAGCCAGGCTTTCGCGAGCCTCAACAATGCGATGGGGATTAACGTAGTAACCCCTCTCCAGATCACGACCGAGGGTGCAGTCTCGATCCCCGATTCCGCCAAAACCCCGTATGTTGTTCCATCCATCAAGCCGTCCACTCCTCCTGAGAACAGCCTTAAAATCGCAGCTGACGGAACCCTGGGGGATGCAGGAAGCGCAGCCGCGGACCAAGCGATCAATTTTCAAGTGTCGAACCCAATCCCTGAGGACGGCGAATTTGAAAAACTCCTTAACGAGGCGCTTCATACGAGGGCAGAGATCTTAAGGGATGATTCCAGGATCGACGCCGCCCGAAAAGGAATCGTCGTTGCTCAGTCGGGAACACTCCCAAGTCTCAGCCTGGGATATAGCTACTCCTATACGCCTAACGTAGGCGCGCTCGGCCAGCAGCATACGGGCTACGCTTCCTTAACCATGACGTTCCCGATTTTCGACTCTGGGGCAGCGAGAGGGCGGGTTACTCAGGCGCGCGCGGATGTATCTACTCAGGAGACGAACCGTCGATCTGATGTGGACTCGATCACGTTGGAGTTAAGACAGGCTTACCTGAACCTCCAATCGACCGAACTCTCCATCAAATCTACGAGAGAAGCCCTCGCCCAAGCCGATGAGGCTTATCGACTAGCCCGGTTGCGTTATTCGTCGGGAGTGACATCACAAACCGGTGTTTCTCCGATCGTTGAACTTAGCAGTGCCCAGCAGACGCTGAGTCAGGCACAAAGCAACTATGTGAATGCTTTGTATGATTACAACTCAGAACGTTCTGCGCTCGACAAAGCAATCGGTCGGTACTCCTACACAACGCCAAGGTTTGGCTTACCCAAGTTAAGCCACGGCAAGCCGAAGTAAACAAACAGACCTTCGACGTTTAGTGGATGCGACTGGTTGTGAACGAGTTCCGTTTACCTACCTGCTCGCATCCCTGACCCTGGAGGAGAGTCTTCCGTCTGTGTGACCAGAAATAGTTGAAACGCGAAGCCTCAATACCCAGAACATCTACTCCGCGCAAATCTGGCTTCCATTAAGATGCCCCGCAACTTGTCCCCTTGCAGGCATCATATGACGCGCGCATCCCGTGGAACACTCGTAAGGAAGTCGGCAGCGTGCGGATCGCAGTTTGCAGTCCGGACCCTCCTGGATCGCCGACTTTCTGGTTCAATGCGATGCCTGCACCTAGGAATTTGGCGCTCGGGATGACGTTTCTTTAATCGGGTGGGCTAACGTAGGTTCCGCTCAAAGCACCACAAATCAAGCTTGACAATTCCGCCGATGAACCCGTAGATCTTCAAGCAGAACCGAGGCGATTCCCCGCCTTCTGACCGTGGAATCTTGCAAACCAGCCCTCCGGGCAGGTGGGCCGGAATACTGCGAACAAGCGGGTCGGCGGACTGCGGCGACTTTGGAAGTGACTCCCGTTGATGTTTGGGAGGATCAGGAGGTGAAATGTGTTGTTTTAGCCTACGGGAGAGATATCGGTTTTGGTGAAGTCACGGCCTGTGAATAGCAAGGGATGGCCAGCCACCCGGGAAATGGCGTAGGACATGCAGTCCCCATAGTTCAAGGAAGCCGGGTGTCGGCCCTTGCCGAACTTAAGGAATGCATCGTGTGCCATCTCTGAGTGTTCGGCGCTGAATGGAACGATTTCGGCACCCATGGCCGACAGCAGACTTACCACATGATTTTGGGTATGAATTCCAAAAAGTTTGGTGAGCACCATCGTAGTTTCGAAAAGTGTCGGTGCACCAACCAAAAGGATTTCGGCACTTTCAATTGCACCACGAATTTCCTGCGCGCCTGGCTCGTTCGTCACCAGGGCTACGATAGCCGAAGAGTCGAGAACCATTGCTAAACTCCTTCGGGCCCGTAGCCGAGGATTTCCTCTCGTTCGGCCTTAGAGATTGTTCGGCCAAGAGCTCCGGCAGGCAATGATGGCCAGATCTGCTCTTCCAAAACCCTTCGAATCCGCTCCGACCGCGAGATGTCTCCTCTAACTCGGAGGCGTTCCGTCCGCTCGATCAGAGCCTTCCGAATTGCCTCTGTCTTGGTCTCACCAGTAAGGACAGAGAGCTCAGTCGCCAACTTCTCGACTTCCAAATTCTTAATGTTTAATCCCATGGTAGATTTTATCTATTATTCTACCACGGATGAACTCGGTCTGGAGCTGGTTGTTCGCCTCGCGGTTTTAACCGCTCTGCCACCACGAATTCTTCGTGGTGGCAGACACTGCAGCGTCTAGCTGCAGCCGCTGGTTTCGCCGCACGAGTCGCATTTGAGGCAGACGCCGTTGCGGACCATGGTGAAGGCGCCGCAGTTGGTGCAGGGGTCGCCTTCGTAGCCCTTCAGGCGGGCCTGGCGGATCTTTTCTCCCACTGCGTCGGGCTTGGCGACGAGCATCTTGCCGTTGGCCCCGTTGCCGCTCACGATTCGCTCTTCGTATTGGGCGGGCGCGTTGCGCTGGCTCAGTTCGAGGGTCGAGGTGGGGCTGCCGGTGGCGAGGGGGTTGTCACCGAAAGGGAGTGGGACTTGAGGGTCGGGCTCGCCCTTTCGGAATCCCACTGCCGTGTGGTCCGAGGTGGCTCGGCCGGGGACGAAACCTTCGAAGTGGTCGTCTTCCACCTCTTCCTCGTCGTAGGCAGGCGCCTGCTGGGGCTGGCCGACGGTGTCGCCGCGAAGATCTTCCGGTTTGACCTGAACCAGGTCCGTTCGGCCGAGGTAGCTGAGCGCCAACTCGCGGAAGATGTAGTCGATGACCGAAGTGGACATCTTGATGTTCTCGTGACCCTGGGTCGCGCCGTTTGGCTCGAACCGAGTGAACACGAACGCTTCCACGAACTCCTCAAGCGGCACGCCGTACTGGAGGCCAAGCGAGATCGCAATCGCGAAGCAATTCATCAACGACCGGAATGCAGCGCCCTCGCGGTGCATATCGACGAAGATCTCACCGAGTGAGCCGTCCTCGAACTCGCCGGTCCGCAGGTACACCTTGTGACCGCCGACTCGCGCCTTCTGGGTGTAACCCCGCCGGCGGCCAGGGAGAACTCGTCGCTTCGAAATGTATCGGTACACCAGCTTGGTCGCGGCTTCCATGATTGGATCTGGGGCAACGGCTGCCGAAGCAGCGGCCACCGGTACCGGCGAGGAAGCAACTGGAGCCTGGGGCGCCTCGAACTCTTCAAGCGACGCTTCCAAGATCGCAGCCGCTGCATCGTCGGAACCGGAGTTGAGGGGCTGGCTCAGCTTCGACCCGTCTCGGTACAGGGCGTTCGCCTTCAGGCCGAGCTTCCAGCTGTCGAGGTAGGCGCTCTTGATGTCGGCGATGGTCGCTTCCTGGGGAAGGTTGATCGTCTTGGAGATCGCGCCGCTGAGGAACGGTTGGGCCGCCGCCATCTCCTTGATGTGGCCGGAAGCCGAGATGAATCGCTGGCCTTTCTTACCGCATCGGTTTGCGCAGTCGAAGACCGGCAGGTGCTCTGGCTTCAGGGCGGGAGCGCCTTCCACGGTCATCGTTCCGCACACATATTCGTTGGCCGCGTCGATCTGGGTCTTCGTGAAGCCGAACTCGGAAAGCATGTTGAACGACCAGTCGTTCAACTGCTCGTCGGTGAATCCAAGGGTGTTCTTGCAGAACTCCTCGCCGAGGGAGAACTTGTTGAATGCGAAACCAATCTCGAACGCATTCTCAAGCTGACTCTCAAGAGCGGCCAACACCTCAGGGGTGAATCCGCGGGCGGCCAAAGATTCGTGGTTGATGTAGGGAGCGCCCTTCAGCGTTTTGTGGCCGAGCGCGTAGCCGATTACACCCTCGATCTCCGACTCGCTATAGCCCAGCTTTCGAAGCGCAGGAGGGATCGAGCTATTAATGATCTTGAAGTAACCGCCGCCAGCGAGCTTCTTGAACTTCACGAGAGCGAAGTCCGGCTCGATTCCGGTGGTGTCGCAGTCCATCAGGAGTCCGATGGTGCCGGTGGGGGCGAGAACGGTCACCTGGGCGTTGCGATAACCAAACTTTTCACCGAGGTCCAGCGCCTTGTCCCACTCTTCGTGAGCGGCGGCTAGCATGTCGGCCGGCGCGTATTCG
The DNA here is from genome assembly GCA_903904815.1 of uncultured Armatimonadota bacterium. GTDB lineage: Bacteria > Armatimonadota > Fimbriimonadia > Fimbriimonadales > Fimbriimonadaceae > Fimbriimonas. Next base: position 28,597 of record CAIVDU010000071.1, on the reverse strand, counting down.
GACGCGATGCCGACCGGGTAGATGGTTAGGCCCTCGTAGTCGTCCTTCGGCGCGTTGTAGGCGGCCCGGCGATGGTTGCGGATGACCCGCAGCATGTTTTCTCGGTTTCGCTCGTAGCCTGGGAACGGCTTCTGCTCCTTGGCCATCTCGGCACTCGCGGCGTAGGATCCACCACCGAGGATGGCAGTGAGACAACCGTTGATGGCCATGCCTTCAGGGCTGTCGTAGGGGATTCCCATCTGCATGAGCAGCGCGCCGAGGTTTGCGTATCCCAGACCAAGGGTGCGGAACTCGTAGCTGAGCTGGGCAATCTCTTTGCTCGGGAACTGGGCCATGAGCACGGAGACCTCAAGAACGATGGTCCAGAGGCGGATGGCATGGCGGTATCCGGTGATGTCGAACTTGCCAGTCATCGGGTCGTGGAACTTCACCAGGTTAATGCTGGCGAGGTTGCACGCGGTGTCGTCGAGGAACATGTACTCGGAGCAGGGGTTGCTCGCATTGATGCGGCCATCGGCGGGGCAGGTGTGCCACTCGTTGATGGTGCTGTCGTACTGGAGACCAGGGTCGGCGCATGCCCAGGCAGCATCGCAGATGTCATCCCAGAGTTCGTTGGCGTCGACCGTCTTGGTTGGCTTGCCGGTGGTTCTCGCGATCAGGTTCCACTTCTCGCCACGCTCGACCGCCTTGAAGAACTCGTTCGTCACGCGGACAGAGTTGTTAGAGTTCTGGCCCGAAACCGTGTTGTACGCTTCCGATTCGTAACCGGTGTCGTAGGTAGGGAATTCGGTCGAAGTGAAGCCTTGCTGAGCAAACTGGATGGCGCGCTGAATGTAGTTGAGCGGCACTTCCGATGCCTTTGCCTCCGCGATGGCTCGCCGCAGGGCGACGTTGGTGCGCGGGTTGGTGTCGGTCTTGTCGGTTCCATTGACTTTGAAGCACGACTGCATGACCGCGTTCAGGTGCTTCGCGTTGATCTTGGAGCCGGCGACCAAGCTGGCCACCTTCTGCTCTTCGATCACCTTCCAGTTGATGAAGGTCTGAACATCTGGATGGTCGATGTCTAGGCAGACCATCTTGGCCGCGCGACGAGTTGTACCGCCAGACTTGATCGAACCGGCCGACCGGTCGCCGACTCGCAGAAAGCTCATTAGACCGGAAGATCGACCGCCGCCGCTCAACTTTTCGCTCTCGCCGCGAACCTTGGAGAAGTTGGTTCCGACTCCGGAGCCGTACTTGAAGATGCGGGCCTCTCGGGTCCAGAGGTCCATGATGCCGCCCTCATTGACGAGGTCGTCGGCGACGCTGAGGATGAAGCAGGCGTGCGGCTGGGGTCGCTCGTAGGCGTTCTTGCTGCGCTCGAGTTCATCGGTGGCCGGGTTTACGAAGTAGTGGCCCTGGGGAACTCCGGTGATACCGTAAGCGTAGTGCAGGCCGGTGTTGAACCACTGGGGCGAGTTCGGCGCGGCAACCTGCTTGGCGAGCATGTGGACCATCTCATCGTAAAACGCCTGAGCGTCGTCCTTGGAGTCGAAGTAGCCGTGCGTTTCGCCCCAGTGTCGCCAGCAACCGGCGAGACGGTGGAATACCTGTCGCGAGTCGGTCTCATGTCCAGCGGTCGGAGTGAGGTAAGCCGCATTGGGATTGTCGGACGAGACGCCGTTGATCTGTCCTACGGTCAAGCCGGCTTTCCGGAAGTACTTCTGCGCAAGGATATCGGTCGCGACCTGGCTCCAATGGTTCGGAACCATCACGTTTTCCATGAGGAAAACGGTGGACCCATCGGGATTTCGGATCTCGCTCTTTCGCGGCTCAAACGTGAGTCCGGCGTAGGGATCTTTTCCTGCTTGCGTGAAGTATCGGCTTATTTTCATGAGATGAATGCTAAAGAGTTAGTGGGGGACGGTGAGCCCGAGTCGAGGGTTAGGATTCGAGGAAAATGCGGATCATCGGAGTGCCTCCGTGCCGCGTGTACCGGAGCGCGGAGAGCGGTCACCGGTTTCCAATCCAAGCTCGGGGAAAAGTGAGTTCAACTCATCGGGAAGGCGGCGCTCATTCGTAGCGGTGACGTGCTCGACGATCTCGATGAAGTCTTGAAGGGTTTCGAATTCTTGATAGACACTGGCAAAGCGAACATAGGCGACGACGTCGATCTGGGCGAGCTCCTGCATGACCCGTTGGCCAATGGCACTCGTGGGGACTTCGTCGTCGAACGAATCGAAGAGGCTTCGCTCGACTCTTTCTACGGCTTCCCGGAGAACGTCGGCGGGGACAGGCCGCTTTCGGGCGGCAAGCAGCATCGAGTGAAGCACCTTGTCTTTGCTGAAGTCGGTTCGCGATCCGTCTCGTTTGACAACGAGTAGTCGTGGCCGCTCGGGCGCTTCGAACGTGGTAAATCGCCGTTCGCAGCTGAGGCACTCTCGACGACGCCGAATGGCCTCACCATCTCGCGCGGGGCGAGAGTCGAGAACCTTTTGATCGTCGAAACCACAGAAGGGACAGCGCATGAACTTATTTCTACGTGCCTCAAGATATTGAGGTTCCAAGACTATCCCACCACTAGGGGTTGTATGTCAAGGGGAAAAATTGTGGGGAACTTGTTGAAAATCTTGGAATCTTTTTGGATTTCTCAATCGTCTCCGCATCCATTTTGGCCTCGATTGAGGCCACGCAGTTAAGGGATTTTCGGAGCGTTGAAACGGACAAATGGCGTAGCGGCGAGTATTGACGGTTTAAGAATTTCGAACAAAACTGGGCCATATCTCGGGCCGAGCCGCTCCGGCCTGAACCCGTGAGACGGCCAATTTTTCGCAGAGCGAGTCGAGTCGGTTAGTTTAAGATCCTCTAAACTTGTCGCGAACTGGAGCCTGATCCTGAAACCAATTGATTTCCGGTCCGCGTCCAATTGGCGGATTTTAGGAAGGCACGAAATGAAAAAGGGAACGATTATTGGCTTGAGTGTGGGCGGAGTTTTTGTGTTGCTGCTGGCGGCATTTGGGATTTTCGCGGCCGGCGTGGGCAAAGAGGCAAGTTCCATGGATGAGAAAATGAAGCAAGACCTCTCTCAGCACATGGCGCTGGAAGACGTTAAGAAGCAACTGATGGACCAGTCGTACGAGGTTAACGTCACCGGGACCCAGATTGATGCCAACGGGCCATCTCACTCCTTCATCGTTTACTCGACACACCTCACCCTCAAGCTGGACTTTAATGCCGAGGGGCACATGACCGGATACCGCCTCGACAAGGCTTAGTTCTCTGTTTTTTGCATTGGGGTGAGCGATTGATGCATTTCTCTCGCCGCCCCAGGTTTGCTAGCCTGTTTTCGATATGCCGAAGATCGTCATTATCGGAGCCGGTGGCTACGTTTTTCCACTCACCATGATTCGGGACGTCCTTGCGTTCCCTGAACTGCAGGACAGCACGTTTTCGCTCATGGATATCGACCCGGTGGGGCTTTCCCGCACGGCGGGCTACGCGCGGAAGCTGGTGTCCTCGCACCAGTTGCCGACCAAGATTGAGGAGACCACAAACCGGCGAGAGGCGCTCGAGGGGGCCGATTTCGTCATTGTCACCTTCCAGGTGGGTGGACTAGAAGCCTACAAGCACGACGTCGAGATTCCGCGCCGTTATGGGCTCGATCAAACGGTCGGCGACACTCTTGGCCCGGGCGGCGTCTTCCGCGGATTGAGGTCGATGGGCGTCCTGGATGGGATCGCCTCCGACATGCGAGAGCTTTGTCCAAATGCGCTCCTCATTCAATACGCGAATCCGATGGCGATCAACTGCTGGTTCACGGCGGAAGCCGGAATCAAAACAGTAGGGCTTTGCCACTCTGTTCAGGGCACAAGTCGCATGTTGGCTGAGCAGATCATGGGATTTGCTCCTGGGTCTTGGTCGTACAAGTGCGCCGGTATCAACCATCAGGCCTGGTTCTTGGAGTTCACGCACGAGGGACGAGACATCCTGTCCGAGCTTCGGACTGGCGTGAACGCGTTCGCAAGAGGGGAAGGAAGGTCGGACAACGAAAGCGATGACCTGTACGGCGGAGGTCGTGAACAGGTTCGGACCGCGATCATGAACCTTACAGGTTATTTCCAGACCGAATCCAGCCATCACGCCAGCGAGTACCTTCCCTACTTCCGGAAGACGGTTCAAGACGTTGCCCGTTGGGTGCCCGAGCGGTGGGATTACTACGAGATCTGCGTCGGCCATGATTTCGAAGCGGAGCGGGCCCGAGTCGAGGAGCTCACGACGAAACCGCTCCAGGCCAGTGAGGAGTATGGTGCTTTCATCATTCATTCGATGGTGACTGGCATTCCGCGAGTTATCTACGGGAATGTAAAGAACACCGGGCTCATCATGAACTTGCCTCAAGGCGCCTGTGTGGAGGTTCCATGTCTGGTGGACAAGCAGGGAATCCAGCCGACGTACATCGGCGACCTCCCGTCGGCATGTGCAGGCGTGAACTGGGGCAGCATCGCCGTCCAAAGTTGCGCGGTAAGGGCCTCGCAGACCGGTGACAGGGAACTCGTCCACGCAGCGGTGGCTCTTGATAAAATGACGAGTGCGGTCGTCGGTTTGGAAGAGTGTCGAAAAATGGTCAACGAGCTGTTCGAGGCCGAGCGGAAATGGCTTCCCCAGTTCGCCTAATCGCCTAATCGCCTAATTCAGCGTGGTTCTCCGACGAGTCAGGGTTGGGCCTATCCATAGTCCATGGAATCGTGACATCTTTGGGTGGGTCCATCTCGGTTGAGTCAGAAGTTGGGCTGGGTGCCACTTTCGAGGTTCTTCTTCCAAGTCAACGCTCGGAGACAGAGCAGACGACTCCGCATGTTGCCAAGAGTGTGGTGGATGGCAGTGGCAGACGGATTATGTTCGTCGATGACGAGGTCGACTTGGTGTTCTTAGCCCGGCGAATTCTGGAGAGACATGGTTACTTCGTGGAGGGGTTTACCGACGCTCGGCAAGCACTCGGAAGGTTTGTTTCCGACCCCGACGCTTTCGACCTCATCTGTTGCGACATCACGATGCCCGGAATGTCCGGTATCGACTTTGCCGCCGAAGTGTTGTCGAAACGTTCGAAAATCCCGTTCGTGCTCATGTCGGGTTTTGTACGCCCCGACGACGCAATCCGTGCGGCCGAGTTAGGAGTCACCGAAGTGGTGTCTAAACCGGACATGATGGTGGAAATGCCCCTCATTGTTCAAACCGCCATTTCCTCTTGATGAGATACGAGGAACTGACGTCATGCGACGCGAAAATCCGAAACGTTTCGCGGAGGCCCTTAACGCGTAATTGCGTGACTAATTCGCCTAGCAATGGAATTCAATGCCCTTAACACCAACCGTTGTCGCCAATAATTGCGACTCCCGCGCCGATTTTAGACTATAGGAAAGGTCGTAGAAATACCGAAAGTAGAATGAATAGGGCTTAAGAGCGAGAGTTCCGGCGGCCATGTTCTGGATGTTGGCCCGCTTAGGCATGGGATCAAAATTGCTCGGAAAACGATACAAGCGTGCTGATGAAGTCTACGCCAGAGAGATTGGCGCATGAACCACCGAAGGATCTGGTTACGCACTGCCGCCATCTTCCTTGTTTCCGTTGCGGTAGGGACCGTGATTCTTGCCCAGGCCATTCGTCTTGAGGTCACGTCCAGACGTCAGAACGCCTTAAAGAACATCGATTTTTACAGTCGACGGCTTCATGACGCGGTCACCCTGTCGACATCAGGCGCCTTCGCGCTCGCCGCCATGCTCCAAGAAACGCAGGGAGAAGTCAGGCACTTTGATTCGCTGGCTCCCGAGATTTCCCGGGCAGCGGGTGGGGTCAACTCGGTTCGCATCGATCCCGACGGAATCGTGCGGTACGCATGGCCGGAAAGGGCAAAGTACCGGTCGCTCGGGCTCGACGTTCTCACCGATCCGCAACTTTCCAAGCTGGCCCGAGTGAGTCGCTCCCTCAACCGCCCGATACTAGGCGGTCCAGTCAATCTCGGACACGGCGGTCCTGAGATGTTCGCGCTGGTGCCCGTCTTTCTCGAGGACTCGCTGGGACGGAAAGAGTTTTGGGGATTTGCCGAAGTGGACATTTTGGTTTCGGACTTGATTCGGCAATCCGGTATCGATCGAGCTCCCGCCTCCGGCTGGGACTACGAGATTCAGAGATACGGCGAAGAGGTCACGTCATCTGGGCGCGGGCCTCTGAACGATCCGGTTACCGAAACGATCAGCATGTCTAACGCGATGTGGAACGTCAGCATGGAACCCCGGGACGGCTGGTATTCCGCCGACTCTGAGTACATCGGGTTCGGCCTGATTCTCATTCTTTCCATCGGCGTCTCGGCTGCCGCCCGCGTGTTGCTGATGCGACCTGCCGCTCTCGAACAAGTGGTCGCTTCGCGGACTTCGGAGTTGCAGGACACGAACAACCGGTTGGCCCAACAAATCTCTGAGAGAAATTCCGCACAACAAGAACTGTGGGCGGCGAATGCCCGACTGGCCCAAGAGATTGCGGAGAAGAATCTGGCTCAGCAGGAGCTTTTGGAACGCGAAGCCAGATTTCGACGGGTCATTGAACTGGCCCCGATTGGAATTGCGATCGTTGCCCCCGATGGCCGATTCCTTTCGGTGAATCGGTCACTGCTCGAGATGCTTGGCTACTCGGAAGAAGAGCTGCTCTCAAAACGTTTTCAAGACATCACCGTTCTCGAAGTGCTGCAGAACGAAATCGTAGGCGTTTCCGAGATGCAAAAGATTCTAGAAGGCTCACAGGAAGTCTTTGAGATCGACAAGCGTTACATTTGCAAGGATGGTCATCTCGTGAATGTGGCGATCACGGTTGCGGGGGTCCGAGACGACCAGGGAAGACTACTTCACACGATTTCGCTGATCCAAAACGTCACCGAAAAGCTGGGAATGGAAGCTCGACTGCGATTGTCCCACAAGATGCAGGCGATTGGAACCTTGGCTGGAGGTATTGCACACGACTTCAACAACGTCCTGGCAGTGGTGCGAGGGAATGCTCAGATCCTAGCGAGCGGCCTCGCAACTCAAGAAGAAATCGAGAAGTGCGCCTTGAGCATCGATCGAACGAGCGCTAGAGCGCAGGATTTGGTCGGTCAGATTCTCACCTTTAGTCGAGGAGAGGACGTTCCTGAGAGTGCTCAGCCATTAGTTCCCATGGTGACGGACGCCGTTCAACTCATTCGATCGACGCTCCCGGTATCGCTCCACATTGAGACGGATATCTCCGAAGAGGACCTTTTTGTGAGGGCGACCGCGACCGACGTCCACCGAGTGCTCATGAACCTAGGTTCGAATGCGGCAGGCGCCTTGGATGGCAAAGCCGGGACACTCAAAATCGCCGTTCGTAGATTAAATGGCCCGATCCCAGGAATGGGCGAACTTTCGGATGCGGCAGAAATTTCGGTTTCCGACTCTGGACCGGGCATAGACCACTCCGTGGTCGATCGGATCTTTGAGCCTTTCTTCACCACGAAGGAAAAGGGTTACGGCACTGGGCTGGGGTTATCGATTGTACACGGCATCGTGAGCTCGTTGGGCGGGATCGTCTTGGTCGAGTCGGAACTGGGAGTGGGCACGACTTTCAGAGTACTCATTCCGGTTGTGGAGGCCACCGAACCGGCCAAAGTGTTGAGTGGACCGGAGAAGCCCCGAAGAGGAGAAGGAAAGGTTGTCATGTTCATTGATGACGACGAGGACCTTGTTTTTCTGGCGGAGAGGGTTCTCGGGCGACTCGGGTACACCGTCGACGGCGAAACGAATCCAGATTTGGCGGTGAAGCGATTTAGCGCCGATCCCTGTTCATTCGATTTGGTTTGTTGCGATCTTACGATGCCCGCAAGCTCGGGTATGGAAGTAGCGGCGAGGCTTCGGTCTATTCGCTCGGACGTTCCCGTACTCCTCATGTCTGGGTTCGTGAGGCCAGAAGATCAGGAACGGGCAACCGCGCTAGGTCTCGCCAAGGTCATTACCAAGCCGGACATGATGGTTTCACTTCCGCTGCTCGTTCAGAAAGCTTTGTCAGGCTCTTAGTTGGCCGGGGCTCTTTCCCGTTTCCCGACGTACATACCGACTTAAGTGGCTTGCCGAGTGGTATCCGCAAAGGTCGGCAATCGCTTCCAGCTTGAGCGAAGAATGGCGAATGAGGTCGGTCGCCTGGCGAAGGCGGATCGCTTGAAGAGTGGACTGAGGCGATCGTCCGCGGAGCCGATCAAAGTGAGCGCGGAGTCGTGAAGGGGACATTCCTACCTGCTGGGCAACCTCTTCCACCGAAATGGGCTGGGCGTATTTCGATTCCATCAGCGCCTCCGCCGCTCTGACGGTTTCCTCCCAGGGGTCGTTCAGACCTTGAGGGGCGGCGTGGCGTAGCCTTAGGTCGAGCTGATTGGCGAGGAGATTGAGCATCTCATTTCGATAGGGGCTCTCGTTGCGCCACTCGTGCTCGATCGTTCGACAGAGCGTTTCCCAACTACCGTCGGTATCGTCGTAGCAGATCTTTGGCCAAGGTTGGTCCTTCAGCGCGCCGATGCGAAGAAAGATTTGGGAGTATCCCGTGAGAGCCCGGTCTTCATGCACGGCTCCCGGCGGGATGAGAAGCACCATGCCCGGTTGGGTGATATTCGACGTTCCTTCGACAATGCACTCGATCCTCCCAGTCCGATAGTAGATCAACTCCCACGTACTGTGGGAGTGGGGCGGATAGTGCCTTCCTTCAGACGCGTAATAGGTTCCGACAAACCGAAGTCGGACAGAGGATTCGTGCATAGCGGTGAGCGATTTGTGCATTTCCGTTGATCGTGTATTGGCTAGAGTAGACCAACTCGTGCACGAGGAGTGCAAGTTTGAAAGAAAAGAAAAGGAAAGAATGAGTTTAGTTAGCGCCAAAGAAGTCGAGATCTGGTTTGTCACAGGGAGTCAGCACCTTTACGGTCCGGAAACCCTCAAGCAAGTCGCCGTCCATTCGCAAGCAATTGCCCAGGCACTGGATGCCTGCTCCGAGATTCCGACCAAGGTTGTGTTCAAGCCGGTACTGACCGATCCAGCCGCCATTCGCGATCTGTGCATTGAGGCCAACTCGAGCAAAAAGTGCGCGGGTCTTATTCTTTGGATGCACACTTTTTCGCCGGCAAAGATGTGGATTGGCGGTCTGACTCAGCTCAGAAAACCTTTGGCCCATCTGCACACTCAGTACAACCGCGATCTGCCCTGGGGCGAGATTGACATGGATTTCATGAACCTCAACCAGGCCGCCCATGGCGACCGAGAGGCGGGTTATCTTCACACGCGGCTCAAGCTGGCCAGAAAAGTGATCGTGGGTCATTGGGGCGATCCCGAAGTCCAGTCGCGTCTTGGCGCTTGGGCACGGGTCGCTCGCGCTTGGCATGACCTTCAGGGAGCTCGCTTCGCCCGGTTTGGCGACAACATGCGCGAAGTGTCCGTCACCGAAGGAAACAAGGTTTCGGCCGAAGCGCAGTTTGGGTTTTCGGTCAATGGTTATGGAGTCGGCGATCTCGTTCAGCATATCAACGCGATTTCCGATGGAGACGTGAACATCCAGGTGGCCGAGTACGAGGATCTGTACGACGTTGCCGCTGAACTTCGACTCGGCGGGTCGCGGCACGAGTCACTTCGGGATGGCGCACGCATTGAACTTGGTCTTCGATCGTTCTTGACCGAAGGCGGATTCAAGGGCTACACGAACACGTTTGAGGATCTGCATGGGATGAAGCAGCTTCCAGGGTTAGCCACGCAACGCCTTATGGCAGATGGCTACGGATTCGGAGCAGAGGGTGACTGGAAAACCTCGGCCCTGCTGCGGTTCATGAAAGTCGTTGCGGACGGGTTGCCCGGCGGGACGTCGTTCATGGAGGATTACACTTATCATCTGGACCCCGAAAGACCACAAGTTCTTGGCGCCCATATGCTGGAGATTTGCCCCTCGATTGCTGACGGCAAGCCGAAGCTTGAAATCCACCCTCTCGGTATTGGTGGCAAGGAGGATCCGGTTCGACTCGTGTTCGACGCTCCGGCCGGCCCGGCCCTCAACGCGTCGCTGATCGATCTCGGAACGCGATTCCGGCTGATCGTCAATGAGGTTGAGGCGGTGACGCCCGCTCATCCTCTTCCCAATCTACCGGTCGCCCGGGCACTCTGGGAGTGCAAGCCGAGCTTTAAGACGGCAATCGGCGCTTGGATCTACGCAGGCGGCGCTCACCACACTGGATACAGCTATGCGGTGACGACCGAGCACTTGAGAGACTTCGCCGAAATCGCGGGGATTGAAATTGTCGTGATTGATAACGACACGAAGCTAGAGTCGTTCAGAAACGAACTCCGATGGAACGAGGTGTACTACCACAGCCGTGGCTAAACTCGCACTTGGACTTGATTACGGCACGAACAGCGTTCGTGCCCTCCTCGTCGATACCGCGACCGGTGAAGAACTGGCGTCGAGCGTTTACAACTACCCGTCTGGCGATGCGGGAGTCTTGCTGGATCGCCGCGACCCAAACTTGGCGCGACAGAACCCGGCGGACTACGTAGAAGGCTTCTATGCAACTGTCAAAGAGGTGCTTGTCGGAGTCGATCCGTCCGATGTGATTGGGCTCGGTGTGGATACCACCGGTTCAAGCCCACTGCCAATCGACGAGCAAGGAACCCCCTTGGCGTTTCATGAGAATCTTAAGGATCAGTTGGCCGCGTATTGCTGGCTCTGGAAAGATCACACATCTCACGCTGAGGCCGCGGAGATCACCCTGAAGGCGAAAGATCAGGGCGCGCCCTATCTTGCGAAGTGTGGCGGAACCTACTCGTCTGAATGGTTCTGGTCCAAGATCCTACGCTGCGCGCGGGTCGCGCCGGATGTTTTCGCTGAAGCGTATTCATGGGCGGAGTGCTGCGACTGGATCACCGGATATCTGACCGATAATACCAACCCCAAGACGATGGCTCGCTCGGTCTGCGCCGCTGGACATAAGGCGATGTATGCCGCCGAGTGGGGTGGGCTGCCGACCAAAGAGTTCCTGAGCTCCCTCGACCCGCGCCTGGCCGATCTGCGTGATCGTCTATACGACGTTGCGGTGACGAGCGACCACAAGGCGGGTGGGATTTCGGCCGAAGTAGCGGCAAGAACGGGCCTTAAAGAAGGGACGCCGGTAGCGGTGGGAGCCTTCGATGCCCACTTCGGCGCGGTGGCCTCGGGAGCCAAGCCAGGCGTCCTTGTGAAGATCATTGGTACGAGCACCTGCGACTGTATGGTTCATCCGTTGGACGAGCCGTTAGCAGATGTTCCCGGACTCTGTGGAATTGTCAAAGGCTCCGTGCTTCCGGACTGTTATGGTCTCGAAGCGGGGCAGTCGGCGGTCGGAGACATCTTCAACTGGTTCTCCAAATTCTGTGGAAAGTCGCATGAGGAACTCACGGAGGACGGCCTGAAACTGTCGCCCGGAGAATCTGGGCTTATTGCTCTTGATTGGAACAACGGCAATCGAACGATTCTGGTCGATCCCCTTCTGACCGGTCTCCTGGTTGGGCAAACGCTCCAGACTACGCCGGCCGAAGTGTATCGAACTTTGGTCGAAGCAACCGCCTTTGGCGCGCTCAAGATCATCAACCGACTTGAAGAGTACGGAGTCGCGGTTAGGGAAGTGGTGAACTGTGGAGGCATCGCCGAAAAGAGCGGCTTCGTGATGCAAATCTATGCCGACGTTTGCAACCGGCCCATGAAGATCTCACGGTCTGCTCAAACTTGCGCGCTCGGTTCGGCTATCTTCGGCGCGGTGGTTGGCGGCGCTTACGACAACGTCTATGCGGCGCAAGCCGCTATGAGCGGAGTGAAGGATCTCGTTTATGATCCGAATCCCGAAGCCGTCGCCGTGTACGCGAAGCTCTTCTCCCTCTACTCCGACCTCCACGATGCCCTCGGAACCTCCGAGTGGCAAGGGAATCTGGCTCACGTGATGAAACAACTGATCGAAATTCGGGAGGATGCCCGTGGCGCTTGACCTATCGACTGAAGCCAATGCCCGACTGGCTGAGCTGCGTATGGAAGTGGCAATGGCGAACTGGATGCTTCCCAAAGCGGGACTCGTCACGATGCACTCCGGGAACGCCAGCGGATACGATGTGGAGGCAGATCTCCTCTTCATCAAGCCCTCCGGCATGGACTACGAGGCGATTACCCCTGAAAATCTGGTCGCGGTCCGAGTGACCACGGGAGAAGTGCTGACCGAGGGAATTCGGCCCAGCGTGGATCTGCCTCATCACCTGTTTCTTTACCGAAACGTGGAGGGAGTGAGGGGGGTGATCCACACCCATAGCAACCATGCCACGGCCTTCGCTGCTTTAAATCGTCCGGTACCTCTCGTGCTGACCGCGATTGCCGACGAATTTGGGGCGGAGATTCCATGCGCTCCGTACGTTGACAACGAAGGCGAACACATTGGGGAAGCAATTCTGAAGTACCGAAACCGATCCCCAGCCATCCTGATGGGTAATCATGGCGTGTTCGCTTGGGGCTCTTCTCCGAAGTCGGCCTTGAAGGCAGCCATCATGACCGAAGACGTCGCCAAGACGGTGTGGCTCGCATCGGTTCTTGGGGAGCCGAAGGTCATCCCCGCCGAAGAGGCCGAGAAGTGGTACGACCGGTACCACAACCGATACGGTCAGTAGTCTGAGGAAGTGAGCAGTGCGCAGCTCAGAATAGTAGATGACGGCCTCGCCAACGGACTCTTTGTCGTCTAGAATTTCCCCCAAAATCCCCGTGCGAACCCGTATTTCCTTCAGCTAGGAAATAGACCAAGGGGTACGCGGGGCCACGCGGAAGCCTGACAGATCTACCGGGTTATTGCGACCGCGAAAACAATTTAAATTTCATCTGTCAAGAATGCCGGTCGTTTGCCGATCCATTACAGGGTGTTGATAGCTTTAATTACGGCTTTCAACCTTTAGGAGGAGATTTGCGAATGGGACGATTAGGAATTGCGGCGCTAGGTTTGGTTTTGGCGCTGGAGCAGAGCGCGTACGCGCAGACGAGTCCTCAGCAACCGGCGAAGCCGGCAGCTGAGCAAAAGGACGACCTGACCAGTCTGGACGTCATGGACCTCGCCAAGATGCAGGTGACTTCAGCTTCGAAGAAGGCCGAATCGCTCTTCGGAGTTGCCGCTGCAATCTCGGTTGTGACCGCTGAGGACATCAAGCGAACGGGAGCGACTAACATTCCCGAGGCTCTGAGACTCGTTCCTGGCGTACAGGTTGCCCAAGTGAACTCGAACCAGTACGCGGTCTCGATTCGAGGCTTCAACTCGCTGTATTCAAGCCAGTTGCTCGTTCTCATTGACGGCCGCAGTATCTATAACAGCTTTTGGGGAGGCGTTTACTGGGAAGACTATGCGATGAGCATGGATGAAATCGAGCGGATCGAAGTGATCCGTGGACCAGGCGGAACTCTTTGGGGCGCTAATGCCGTGAACGGTGTCATCAATATCATCACGAAGGACGCAAAGAACACTAAGGGCGCTTCTATTTCTGCCCAAGCTGCGCCGCACGGAACTTTTGCTGCTGGCACACTTCGATACGGCGAGGCCCTCAGTCACGGCGATTTCCGTGTTACTGCTTATGGTCTCAAGGCCGAATCGAGCCTTAACAATGCGGGAACTTCGAACGGCGATCCAGAGAATGGCAGCCGCTTCAGCTTCCGATACGACGGCGGATCTGCCGAGACCGGCAAAGTTCTCCTCGAGGGCGACATGCACCGGTACAGCATCGACATGCCGAACGGTACGTTCACGTCGACATTTCCGTTCGAGACTGCCGGCTGGGGAACCTACTCGAACGTAGGCACCAGCTTACTCGCCAAGATCGAAAAGTCTTACTCCAACGGTAGCTCTAATTCGCTCCAGGCGAGTTACGATCACACTTACCACTTTGTAGATCCTGAGTTGATCACACGCGATGGTACGATCGACATCGAGTTTCAGCACGGGTTCCAGCCATTCGGGAACAATAGCGTCATCGCTGGTGCTTCTTTCCGCACGACTGCTGACGACTACACGGCGGCCCAGACGGTTGTCAAGCCTAATGCCGAGACGACCCAGGTTTCCAGCTTCTTCGCTCAGGACCAGATCCAATTGAGCAAGACGACCAAGGCAACCATTGGTACGAAGGTGGAGCACAACGACTTTTCCGGATGGGAAGTGGAGCCAAGTGCTCGCATCGCGGTTCAGCCGGACGACAAGCACACATGGTGGAGTTCCGTCAGTCGTGCCGTTTCGACTCCTAACCGAGCGACTTCAGACTTCGCATGGCCGCTGGAGCAGATTCCGGTGCCTATCGGCGGGGGAGCGTACCTTCCGGGTCAACTTACTCTCATGGGCGACCCTAAACTTCCTTCGACGGTCATGACTGCAGTAGAGTCGGGCTACCGATTGGAAGTAAATAGTCGAACAACGGCAGAATTGTCGGTCTTCCAGAACTCGTACAACCACCTCAAAACGTATGAGACGCTGGCTGCCATCCCCGGTAATCCGGTCGTGATTCCCTGGCAAGAGGTCGACGCGGGCAGCAGTACGGTCCGAGGCTTCGAATTGAGCGGCAAGATCCAGGCGACACCGAAGCTAAGGTTCGACGTGGGCTATGCCTACGAGATCAGCGACCTTCCTGGTGGGACCTTCGCCACTCCAAAGCACGAACTAAAAGAGCTCGCTACTTACACCTTCAACGACAAGCTGTCATTCGACCAGGCCATTTACTTTGCCGGCGGCAGCTCCGACGGAAACGCAAGCTACCACCGAATGGATCTGCAACTTCGATATAAGCCGTCGAAGACCTGCGATTTCACGATCGGTGGCCGTAACCTCGGCAGCGGACAATACACGCAGCTGGGCAGTGGCCAGTTCGCTAGCGGTGGATTAATTAAACCCACCATCTACTCGCAGTTGACTTTCAAGTTCTGAACTTGGATTCAACAAAAAAGATCGACCTCCGGCGCGCTGCACCGGGGGTCTATTTTTTGATTCGCCAACCAAAAATTCGGGGCAATCAAATAAACTTCGCTCGGCATGTCCGACCTTCGATTTCCCTTTGTTCTTCACGGTGGCGACTACAACCCCGAGCAGTTTCCTGAATCGGTTTGGGATGAAGATGTTGAGTTGATGAAGAAGGCTGGCGTCAACGTGGTCACACTGCCCGTGTTTGGGTGGGGAAATATCCAGCCCGACGAAGACATATGGACTTTCGAGTGGTTGGATCGCGTCATCGAGAAACTTCATGCCGGGGGGATCAAAATCTGTTTGGCGACGGCAACTGCCGCCACGCCCCCCTGGGTGGACCAGAAGTATCCCGACATTTTGAGAGTGGATTCGGAGGGTCGAAAAGTCAGTCACGGAGGAAGGCATACGTTTTGCCCACACTCGAAGAATTTCCGTCGACTGGTGATTAGCCTTGCCACGAAGATGGCTGAAAGATATGGCGATCATCCTGCGTTGGTGGTCTGGCACATTTCCAACGAATATGGTAATACCTGCTACTGCGAAAAGTGCTCGGCCGCGTTTCGTGAGTGGTTGAAGGCACGTTACGGAACGCTCCAGGAGGTCAATTTCCGGTGGAACACGGCGTTCTGGGGGCAAACCTACACGGACTGGTCTCAGATCGAAGCGCCCGTCTCTCTCGGCCAGCGGACATTTCAGGGGCTGATCCTCGATTACGACCGCTTCCAGTCTGAGAGCATTCTCGATAGCTATCGAGCGGAGCGAGACGTGGTTCGGGCGATCTCCCCGAATATCCCGATCACCACCAACCTTATGGGCACCTTTAAGACCCTGGACTACCACTCCTGGGCGAAGGAATTGGACATCGTCTCGTGGGACTGCTATCCGCCTCGGTCTGCGGCACCGGAGTGGATCGCGTTTCGCCATGCCCTCATGCGAGGTTTGAAGGAAGGCGAGCCTTGGATGCTGATGGAACAGACTCCTTCCCAGCAGAATTGGCAGAAGTACAACTCTTTGAAACGCCCTGGCGTAATGCGGCTGTGGTCTTACCAAGCGATGGCCCACGGCGCCGACACCATCATGTACTTCCAGTGGAGACGGTCGCCGGGGGCAGCCGAGATGTTCCATGGCGCGGTGGTCGAGCACGCCGCATCCTCGGAGGCCCGCGTCTTCAAAGAGGTGGCCGTTCTTGGTCGTGAGCTCGAGTCGTTAGGCGACGCAACCATTGGCGGTCGAGTGGAAGCTCAAGTCGCCCTGCTGTTTGATTGGGAGAACTGGTGGGCGGTGGAGTATTCCATCGGCCCCAGCGGGGACCTGAAGTACCTTCCGGCCACGCTCGCGCCTTACAAGGCACTGTTTGACGCGGGCATCACGGTGGATGTTGTTTCGCCGGAGGCCGACCTTTCTAAGTACAAGCTGGTGATCGCGCCGGTCCTGAAAATGGTGAAGACAGGGGTGGCCGAGAAGCTGGAGCAATTCACCAGAGCCGGGGGAACATTCGTCGCTACCTACTTCACCGGCATCGTCGACGGCACCGACCGGGCTTTTCCGAACGGCTATCCGGGACCGCTGTCGGACCTGCTCGGAATTTGGGTCGAAGAGACCGATGCCCTGTCACCCGAGGAGAAGAACTCGGCTCTTTTCAGCGGAGAGAATGGCCACATATTCGAATGTGGATTACTGTGCGATCGCATCCAACTGAGGGGTGCGGAGGCATTAGCGACCTACATGCAGGAGTTCTACGCGGGAGAGCCAGTGGTGACTGTCAATCGATTCGGAGAGGGCTCTGCGTATTACGTCGGGTCGGCGCTCGAAGAGTCGGGCGCGGCGTGGCTGTACGCGGATATTGCCGCCAAGGCCGGCGTCGAACCGGTCGACTTAGGGCCGGCAATCAAGGGCGTCGAGGTCGTGCTTCGGGGCGGCTTGTATTATGTCCTCAACCATTGCCGAACAGAACAGTCGGTCGTTCTTCGAGAGGGTCGTTTCTCCGATCTGCTGTCGGGGCAGGTTTACGAAGGGGAGATCACGCTTCCCGCGTATGCGGTGGCGATTCTGCGTCCTGAGGCTTGATCGCGAGCCTAATCGGCGACTGGTGCTTGGGCTGGGACGGACAGCAGGCTTGCGGCTGGGCTGTCCTTAGCATTGGCAACGAGGCGCTTCAAGGTGAGGTCCTGCGTGAAGTCAAGTGGTTTCGGTCGGAACTCAGGATTCTCGACAATCTTCTCCAGCGTCTCCCGCGACAGTTCCACGATGGCTCGCTCTTGGGCCAACCCTGCCTTTCGATCCTTTGATGTCACGAAGACGCCGATGATGAGGGCGACGGTGACGAATCCAAGGCTGATTTGAAGCTTAGGGACGTTTGTCTGCATGTCGAGCGGCAAGAACCCCTTGACCAAAAAAGTGATTGCAAAGACAGCGCCTGCGATGGAGGCGAACACCGGGTAATGCCCCAAATTGCCGCGCGCCTCCAGTTGTTCCCTCGCGACGCGGAGTACGATCGAGACGGAGCGCATGGAAGGGTCGGAAAGGCAACGATCGTAGATACCTCGAATTTCCGAAAGAGTCTTGCCCTCGAACTTTCCGTATCCCCCGCCTCTTCCGTCCAGTTCTGGTGTCATTTGTCTATTCCGGTCGGCTCGATGTGCTTTTCACTTCCTCGCAGCGATGATCAGTGAGAGCCATTATCCCCTGAGTACGGATTCTTGCTCCACTCCGTTGTCTCCGTTAGGGCCTTTCCCAGGATTCTCTGGTAGGCGCGGTGAGGAATCTCGTAGGCGCCAAGCGACTGAAGGTGGGGGTTCATGATTTGGGCGTCAAAGATGGTGAATCCTAACTCACGGCATTTGTTCACCATCGCCCAGAGGGCTACCTTTGAGGCGTTTGTTCTTCGGTGGAACATTGATTCTGCGCAAAAACAGGAGCCCATCGCGATTCCGTAAACCCCACCCACGAGTTCCCCCTCGAACCAGCACTCGGAGCAGTGGCCCCATCCTTCCAAATGGATCTGCGTGTAGCAGCGGATGAAGTCCTCACTGATCCAGTTGTCCTCTGGACGCAAGCAGTTTCGCATGACGGCTTCGAACGAAGTATCGAACCGGATCTCGAATTCCTGGCGTCGGATGGTTTTCTCGAGCGATCGG
The DNA here is from genome assembly GCA_903904815.1 of uncultured Armatimonadota bacterium. Classification (GTDB taxonomy): domain Bacteria; phylum Armatimonadota; class Fimbriimonadia; order Fimbriimonadales; family Fimbriimonadaceae; genus Fimbriimonas. The sequence goes on along the minus strand of CAIVDU010000071.1, from coordinate 10,447 downwards.
CTGACATGGATTCCTTCGATGGGGAACAGGGCGCGGCGTCGAGGCTGAAACCACTCGACCCGCTCATCTTCCATCGTCATTGGAAACGCGGCCCGCTCGTATCCGTAGCGGACCATCCATGGCGTTAACTCATCGCCTCTCATTTAGTCGGAGCTCGCAGTTTGCAGTTGGCTGTCTGCAGTAGGGATGAGAGGTGCTCTTACAACCAGGAATGAAAGCAGGCGTTCCTGGAATCCGTTCCGACAGTTTCCTGTAGGCTGCGAACTGCAAACTCTCATATCAGCAAATGGGTAAGTCTCTGGCGTGCTAAGCGGCATCAACCCACTCATTATGCTTTCTCGGAAACACTAGCAATCCTTACGACCCAGTCGAGAGCCAAAAGGCCAAAAACATGGGAGAGCCCCTGGCTAATGCCAAGGAATGGGGTTCGCCTTAGGAGCACGGATGGCACAGAAGAACTTGAAAATCGTCAGACTCCTGGAGCCCGAACTCTGTTTAGAGTGCCGGTTCTCCAAGATCGCCAATGTCACAGGTCAGGACGGTGTACCGCAGAGAATGATCTACTGCAAGCGCCTCGATTGCGACAACTGGGATATTGTCGATGCGGAGCCGGCGACCAGCGTCCGCACGGAAGACGGCGAAGAGTTCTAGTCAGCAACCTCGGTAAGGCGATAGACACGGACGTCAACGCCTGGCGAGAACACCGCATGCTCGAAGTCGCGAGGCACGATGCCGGCGGCTTTGATCAGATTCTCCTCGACTCCGGCTACGCTGGCCACTCTTAGCGAGTACGGCTCGTGGAAGACTCTGCCTTGGTAGAGCCTGCCTAGGCGGAATACGAAGAGCAAGTATCTCTCGACGAGGAAGTACTCCAGTGAACCCGGCGTCGACTCTGGCAGCTTCATGCCGACTTCGCACGTGATGGTTGAGCCGGTCTTAAGGTCGTTTCGGATTCCCTCGTAAGTGATGCGGTCGCCGTCATCGGCAACTCCCATCCGAGCATCGAAGTAGGGGAGGGAAAAGAACTTCCGGGCAAAGGCGCAAGCCATTGGGTTCGCCGCATCCAGGCTAAAAAACCAGACTCCGGGCACGCCGTTTCGATGCACGTACGTCCGGACGTTCGTTTCGGGAAAGGCGCTCAACCAAGGAAGCGCGGGCATTCCCACCGGCCTGACGCCTTCCATGAGAAAGGGAACGAGACCCACCCAAGCGGATCCGTCGAAAGTATCGACCTCGAGCCCAGGGGGCAACAGCGCCTGAATCTCCGCCGGATCGCACCGGAAATGAAGAAAGAGGAGCGAGCGCCACCGCTGAAACATCGCCGGCCGGTCAGGCGGAGCAGTTCTTAGGGTTTCGTAGTTGGGGAGGGACACCATGGTCGGGTTGCGCGAAGTCCGTGTAAATTGTGATGGTACTTCTAACTTTCGCGTGCCCGCTCTTCCACTCAATCTACGGATAAGCTGAGTCAGAAGTCCGCGAACCGATGAGATTGCCCCCGACGAAACCTTCAAGTCAGCCTGTGGAACTCCTGCTTCGGCCAACTCCTACAGGAGATGCCGAGACCAGAGAAATTCGGACGAGCGGTTGGCACGCCGCTCCCGCTACTCTTGCGGCCAAAACCTCACCCCGTGAACGTTTCTGGGAAGATAAAGGGCAGGAAATCGTCTTTTGGGTTCTCGCGGTGGTTTGCGCGGCGGCCTTTGCGGATTCCTGGCGGTTGGGCGCCGATGGTTTGCAGCTGATTCTTGAGGGCTATTTCCTCGTCTTGGACCTTCTCTTGCTGCACCGGACTCGAGCCCGAAGTGGCAAAACGACCGAAGCCGACGAAGGGATTCTTGAAGGATCGGACGACCCCGATGAAGTTCTCGTCGAGGTGGAGATTTGGCAGAACGGAGGACTCACCGGAGTCGATCGTGGAATCTTGCTTCTGTCGGAAGATCGACTCGTGTTCAGTGGCCACCGGAGTTCGTTTGCCCTTGTTGCCCAGGACGTCACTTCCAGTCGGGTGAAGCGGAACAACGCCCGACTGTCTTTCACCCTTTGGCAGTTTCAGCAGGTTCAGGTAAGGCTACGAACGATTCAGCGTGTCGATCTGCACGACATGCGCCACGGGAGCTTGGCGTTCGCATCCTTCGAGTCATTTCTCAAAAGGCCGGTGGTGACTCATGCGCGTTCCGAGTTGCCTCCCTTCGCATTAGATCCGTCACTCCCTAAGTCCAAGGTCGCCGGTTTCGTAGTGGCTGCTGCCCTCCTCGCGCCCTTCGGACTTGCGTTCGCAATTGGTGCTTTCACCGTTTTGATGCAATTGCTAGTGGTGATTCTCTTCAGGCCTGGGTTCGCAGGGCTGGAGTTTTTGATCTGCATGCTCGGGCTTCTAAGTATCTTGCTCTTTCCGTCTCTCTGGTGTTTACGGTTTTTGATCTGGTGGATTAAGTCGGTAATTGTGCGTCGGCGACTGGAGGGTCGTTCTTGGTAGGACTCCATGAGCAGCCTGAAGAGGATGGCGCCTCACATTCAAAGTGGGTGGTTCCCGGTGTTGCCTCGTCACTGGCGGCTCGGAACAATTACAGCCTCTGGGCGGCTCGTCCGGCAATCGTCCCCAAGGAAGATCGTAGGCTCGTCGTTTGGGTGGTTTCTTCGCTGTCTGGCGTTTTCCTGGGGGGGCATTTGATGGCGGGGCACTTGCCTTCGGTTGCGGCAGCCACCGCCTTTCTTGTCGTGCTTGCGATCGTAGGTAGATTGGTGGCGATCTGGTCAGCCGAGGCGTTCCCTACCAATGAGGACACGAAGATGCTCGAAGCCGGCGGGGAGGGCATGGTTCTCGTCCGAATCGAGTTCGAAGTCAATGGAGTGGTGATTGGCGAGGACCGGGGCGTGATTTGGGCGCAACGAGGGGACGTGATCTTTAACGGACAACGAACTTCTTTCGCTATCGATTCGTACGAAATTGACTCAAGCTTGGCCGGAGGGTCTCGGTTTATCCGCTGGTTTTCCGCGCTTCAGGGCGCGGACACGTATCGACTGTTTTCCGGTTATCCGTCCTACAGAATTAAGGTTTCTGAGTTAAGCGGGAGGCTTCTTCGAGTCGAAACAACCCAAAAGATGGGGCCTGTTCTTGCGAAGGCTAGGACCCAGGGCCGACGCGAAGGCGAACTCAGTCAGTTTCCGCCGAACACAATAGATCCACAATTCCGAGATTCACGGTTGGCGCGGACTGCATTTGTTTCCGTCGTCACTTCGTCGCTGGCGATCGCCATGACTGTAAGTCTCTCTACGTTAACTTCACATAATTCTAACTGGACGGGGCTGCTCGGCGTCCCGCTGCAATTCTACACTGTCTGGAGATTCGCATTGGTGAGCACCCGCGAACTTATAGGTCGTCTCCATGGGGCAGCCGTTCGTAGGAGACTGAAAAGGGCTCTGTGAGCGCCCAAGAACGTGCGATACTGGCGGTACCGAGAGGTGCAGGCGATGAATTCTTGGACGGGAAATCCGATGCACGCTAAAAAGGGAAGTGCGCATGGCGAGTAATCGGACGCCGAAGTGGGACCCAAACAGGGCCAAGCCGAAAGAGCGGTTTGACTTTATCGCGAACGTCTGGACCCATGACAGTCCGTTGCTCTCCGAGAGCGATCTTGACCGGACGACGTGGAACATGCCGGAATGCAGCAGTTGGATTGAGACTCCAACGCCGGTGGTCACCTTCGAGCAGCGAATTTTGAGCAAGCCCTGGCTGATTGCGGTGTACCTACTCGTGCTCCTTGGCATAGCCCTTGGACGGTTTGTGCTTCGGCTTGATTCGTTCGCGTTGTGCGCCTTTACCGGGATCGCAGGGCTGCCGCTCTTGGCGCTCGTAACACTGGTTGCTCTCGATCCGAAGAATGGGTACGGCCGACGAGCGAGGTCAGTGAGGGAGGACGAACGCGACCAAGAAGTGTGCCCGATCGTCCTTACCATCTACCAAAGCGGGGTTGTGACGGGCGACGACGTAGGTGTCGCCTGGTTCGACGGACCGAGCCTGTATTTCAGCGGTGTGAACTGCTCCTTTGCGATCGGACGACGGGATATTCATCAAGACGCTCGCTGGCGTTTAGGAAGTCGCACAGACCCGATGCTGGATCACAACCAGTTCCTGTTCCTCAAAAGCGATACCGGTTTGATCGGGCTTCATATGCAGCCTGCGTTCGAAGTAGCCGAAATGGATTACCCCGAAGCGGGTCAAAGGTTTGTTGAGCACCGGAAGGAGTTCAGGCCTGGTCCGGGCGGGCCTGAGGTTTCTAAGTACCCGCCCCTCAGTGTGTCGCCGGAGCTCCAGCAAGATCCTCTACCCATCAGGCACCAAGCCTTGCTCCAGACCTCGGTGTTCCTTTACTTCGCAATGCTGGCGATGTTAGCCGGAGCGCCGATGTTGATTGGCATGAGCGGATCCGCAATGCTTGCGCTCTTGGTTCCCGCGTTGAGGCCGCGAAGGAATCCGCAGTTGCTCGCTCTGCTTCGAAACTCGAAGTAGCGGGTCAGACTTGGGCGGGGCGCTCGACGTCGCGGAGGTGGACGTTGACGACGGTGTTCGCGTACTGAATGACGGTTGACTCTTCCGTGTTACGAAGCTTTTCGATGATGGCGTCCATCTTTGCCTCGTCGAGCGGGCCGTAATATTGATCGCCTACCTGCATGACCGGAGCACGGTCACATGCGTTCAGGCATTCGACCTCTTCAAAGGTGAAAAGCCCATCGTCGGTGGTTTCACCGTGTCGGATGCCAAGCTTGCGGCTGATGTAATCGCGCAGGTCCCAAACGCCGTTGACGTGGCAGGCAAGACAGGTGCAGAGCTCAAGCTTGTGCTTTCCGGGCACGTGAGCGGTGTTGTAGAGGCTGTAGAACGTCGCGACGCCCTCGACTTCGACGTAACTTCGTTTGAGTCGGTGGGCCACTTCAGCAATGGCTTCGCCTGTCAAAAATCCGCCGTATTCGCGTTGAGCCAGCCAAAGTGCGGGAAGAATGACCGCCTTCAAATTCGGATAGTGCGACTTCATCCCTTCTAGCTCGTGAATCGCATCTTCCGAGAACCGAAGCGTCAGTTCGTCGGCACGAGGGAGACGGGGTCGTTGGTTAGGATCGCCGAGGTGAAGGAGGTCGCTCATGGGGCAGTTGTGTTGAAAACTTTGCGGCAAGGGACGTGCCGTCGATTTCAGCTTAATCGTACCGCAAGTAAAGGATTGAGGCTCGGCTGCCGACAACCTAAGCCCCCAGCTCATACAAAAAGAGGACTGCCTCCTAGAAGACAGCCCTCCGTGTTCATTGCACTCGGTGTTGAGCGCGCATCTTTCCTCTAGCCACCCGGAGCGGCTGCAGGTCCTGGAACCGTTGCCGGGCCAGGCCCACCGCCTGCCGAAGGGGGGGCCGGAATGTGCTTGTCAGTCTTAACCGGTGGGTTAAGATTGGCATTAGGCCCGGGTGGAGGAGCCTGAGTATCGGATCCAGTTGTATCCGCATCCTTGTTTCCACAGCCCATTAGTGCGAGGCCGAGAGTTACCGAAGCAATCAGAATCTTTCGCATTACTGAAGATCCCAGATGTACTTGCTTCGGTCCGTGATCAGGGCAGTTCCATACGTCTGACCGATCGACCAGTTTGTTCCAGCAGCGAGGCTACCGAGCTTAAGAACCTTTGTGTGTCCATCGGTGAAAGTGGTGACTGCGCCACCAGCGGCTCGGGGTCTCACGAATCCAGCCTTTGTCGTTGCCGTGCTGCCGGACTGGCCGTACCATACGTTGGTGGATGCTCCCCAGTCGCCGTACGTGCAGACGTCGTCCGCCTGGTATCCCCCAGGACCATAAACGAAGGAGGTTCCGACGTTGTCCTGTGGGGCATCCTGACCCGCGTCCGTGAAGGCAACTGTGTCGCTAGGATTGGCGATTGCGGTCGAGGAGACCGGAGGTCCAAAAAGGTTGCCAGCAACCTGGATGTTGGAACAGTCCGGAGCAGCCCGGTTGAGATAGCTCGCGTTCATGCCGTACTGGCAGAAGTATTGCCAGTTGCCAATCCAGTTGTATTGAGGCGTCGTGAAGATGTTCATCCACGATGAAATGGCCTTTGGGCCTCCAAGGGGGCTGTAGTTGAGGTTGAAATTCTTTTGGTAGGGATCGATCGAGTAAGACCACTCGTGCCATCCGCTGTTGTCGATATAGACAGCCATGGGGACCACGTCGTCGTTATCGTTTCCGTACATGATGAAGGCAAGGTTGATTTGCTTAAGGTTGCTAAGGCTAGCAGAGTTCTTTGCTGCAGTTTTTGCTTGGGCAAAAACAGGGAACAGAATGGCGGCCAAAATTGCAATGATGGCGATGACGACAAGTAACTCGATCAGAGTAAACGCTTTTTTCATGATGACTATTGAAGAAAGCACGTATCCAGGCTAAGAATCAAAAATAGCGTATAAGCCACTAACCAAAAATTAGTCCAATCACCTCCCATGCGGAGGAAAAATTGGTTTTCTGGCTTCGGATAGACGCAGTTTTTCGACGCACGGGCAGATGCGATCGTTCGAATTATTAAGAAAAAACTGTGTAATTCACACTATTCTCGGCATTTACAGATATTTCTGCGGGGGGCGGATTCCAAAAGCGGTCAGACAAAAAAGGGTCCGCCCCTCCCAGAGATTGGGAGGGGCGGACCCGCATTACCAGCGTGAGCTGTCGTGAACTACTTTGCTTCGGTGGAGCCTCCGGCCTTGGAGGCTCCGGTGTCGATTCCAACGTCAGAAGCCTTCTTCGAGACTCCGCCTTCGGTGGCCGACTTGGGTGGTGGGGCGTCGTCCGAGGACGAGCCACAACCTACCAGGCCTAAGCCTATGACCAGAACGCCGGCAAGGACAAGAGCCTTAGTGGGCATCGAGGATCGAGCTCCACATGGTTCTGGTTCCGTCTTGGTCGGGTGAGAAGAAGCAGGCGTAATACGAAGACGAGTTGTTCTCCGCGCAAAGTCGAATGCCTACCGGTCCACCATTCGTGTAGTGGAACCAAGGTTCCAGGATGTTGGTGTTATACGTGTCGCCGGTTCCCGCTGAAATGTGGATGAACTTCGCCGAAGAGTCGGTTCTAGCAACCACGATTCCACCGGAGTAGGTGGCAGCCTGAGTTCCTGCTGGCGCCGGCCAGAACCAGACGCCGCCGTTGACGCCATCGGCTGAAGATGTGGCACTTGCCGAGTAGATGCATCCGGGAGGGGAGCCGTCCGCATTCGCGGGCTGGTCGCACCGGAGAGCGGGACTGGTTAAAGCTCGGCCCTGCATGTTAGCAAGTCCCATGCTGGTCGAGTACATCGGAACGTTCGAAGGGTAAGCCACCGCGCTTGAGGACAGCGAGTGAAGATACCCGTTATAGCTCATTCCCACGTTGCCGGGAGTTCCGAGCCTGGTAGCTGTGTAGTCAGGTGGATTGCCCTGGTACATCGTGCCGCCTGCGACTTCGGAAAGCTGTAAGTTTTTTACGTACGGCTGCACCGAGTTCATCGGGTGCTCGTTAGCCATCACGATGCGGCCCGGCGTAGCCCAGGTGCCATCATCGAACCAACCAGCAGGATAAGGGTGAATGACCGTATAGCCCCAGGTGCCGGTAGGTCGGGCTCCAAACCCGAACATGAAATGATCGTCGTTATCTGCCAGGTACATGGCCCCGGCGATTCCGTACTGTTTCATGTTGCTGATGGCGACCGTCTTTTTAGCGGCGAGTTTGGCCTGAGCAAAGACCGGGAAGAGGATGGCTGCGAGAATCGCGATGATCGCGATCACGACAAGAAGCTCAATAAGAGTAAATGCTTTTTTCATGGCGCTTCAATAGATAAAGCACACGCGAGAGGCAAGATAGCTAAAAGTAGAGGTACGTACACTATGGTGATCGACTTTCAGAAAAAAACCAAGAAAATTCTTCAGGTACCGATGGATTTTGTTATGAGTAGGTCTAACGGCCTATTTCACTAAAAATAAACGCCCCCAGGACTCCAAAAAGAGTCCTGGAGGCGTTTTAACCTGAACTTTTAACCGTGTATCTGCGTCTATCGGTCGATTTCGCCGAGGACGATATCGATGCTTCCGATGATAGACACGACGTCGGCGATGAACCGTCCAACCGCGAGCACTTCGAGGGATTTCAGGTTCATGAGGCTGCTTGGGCGCTCGTGCCAGCGATAAGGCCGATTTCCGCCATCGCTTACGACGTAGAAACCGAGTTCGCCCTTTGAGCCCTCTACCGAGGCATACGCCTCGCCGACCGGCGGGTGGAAACCTTCGGTGAACAGCTTGAAGTGATGGATCAGCGACTCCATTGAGTTATCGAGCTCCTCACGGGGGGGAGGCGAAATCTTTCGATCGCTGGTGCTCCATGCGCCGGACGGCAGCCCATCGATGGCCTGGGTAATGATCTTGACGCTTTCGCGCATCTCAGCAAGTCGAACGAGGAACCGGTCGTAGACGTCGCCCTTGCTGCCGACGGGGATACGGAAATCGAAGTCCTCGTAGCTGCTGTACGGGTTGCTCTTGCGGAGGTCGAAGGCGACTCCGCTGGCGCGGGCGATCGGGCCACTGCAGCCGAGTTCAAGGGCCTGTTTGGCGGTCAAGGCGCCAATATTCTGAGTTCGCTCTTTCCAGATCGGGTTCTCAACCAGCAGGTTCTCGACCATGTCCAGTTCGGGAACGAATCCGGTAAGAAACTTTCGGAGCCTAGCTTCGAAGCCGTCCGGCATGTCTCCTCGAAGACCTCCGGGAACGATCCAACTTGGCATCATTCGCACGCCAGCAAACATCTCGAAGAGATCGAGAATATATTCGCGTTGCTGCATGACGTAGAAATAGGGGGTCATGGCCCCGAGGTCTAGCCCGTGCGTGCCCAACCAGACGAGGTGGGAAGCGATTCGGCTCAGTTCGGCGAGGATAACTCGAAGGTACTGACCCCGCTTTGGAATCTCGCAGCCGAGCAACTTTTCAATCGCCAACGCGTGGGCCAGGTTGTTGCCGTTGGCGTTGAGATAGTCCATGCGGTCGGTCATGACCACGCACTTGTGATACTGCTGGTACTCAGCCTCTTTCTCCATGCCGGTATGGAGATAGCCGATGACGCATCGACAGCTGATGATCGTCTCGCCTTCGAGCTCACAGATCACGCGCAGAACGCCGTGAGTAGAGGGGTGCTGGGGCCCCAGGTTCACCACCATGGTGTGTTCGCCGGTCTTCTGGAAGACCGTTTCCGTGGAGGGCATAAACGTGTGTGAGGTGCTCATAGGAACGCTTCAGACTCGGCATGAGAGTACCCGCAACTTCACCTTTCAGCCCGTTGCCCTCCCTGAAAGCATCTGACAGGAACACCGGGGAGAGAAATCGCGTACGATAACCCCATGAGAAGGCCCGTGCTGGCACTTGGTTTGTTCACTCTCGCGCTTGCCGCGAACGCTTCACTTGGCATCGGAGACAAAGCCCCACCCCTCAAGGTTGGCAGCTACGTAAAGGGCATTCCGGTGTCCCTCAAGAAAGGTGTCCACGTGGTGGAGTTTTGGGCGACCTGGTGCGGCCCGTGCCGGATGAGCATTCCTCACCTAACCGAGCTCGCCAAGGCGTATAAGGGAAAGGTCGATTTCACCGGTGTCTCCATCAGCGAACAAGGGCCCGATCAGCTGGGGCAGGTCAAGAAGTTCGTGAAGGACATGGGCAAGTCGATGGCATACAACGTCGCAATCGACACTGACTCTAAGTTCATGTCGAAGAACTGGATGGATGCAGCCGGTCAGGATGGAATTCCTACCGCGTTCATCGTCCGTGACGGTGTCGTTCTGTGGATTGGTCACCCGATGATGGGTCTGAGCGAGACGCTTGGCAAGGTGACCGCCGGTAAATTCAGTGTGGCCCAGTCCAAAAAAGAGTTTGCCCAAGCCGCCGCGATTCAGAAGGCGCAACAAGAGGAGCAGAACGCGGTCCAGCCCTATGTCGAAGCTCGCCAGTCGGGCGATCTCGATGCCGCCTTGAAAGCCATCGGTGTCGCGTCTAAGAAGTATCCCAATTTGGCGGTAGCGCTTGCCCCCTCCAAGGCGGAAATCCTCATCATTCAAGGCAGCAAGGACGGTTACGCAATGGCCGAGACCCTGACCACCGGAATGTACAAAGACAATCCTCAGGTACTGAACCTCTTTGCTTGGGCCATTGTGGAACCGACTCCCGCCGCCAAGGACCCCGACTACCAGGTCGCCCTCAAATACTCCAAGCGAGCGGTCGATGTCACCAAGAGCACAGATCCCGCGGTAATGGACACCTACGCGAGGGCACTCTTCAAGTCGGGAGACAAGGCGGGCGCGGTCGAATGGGAGACGAAGGCGATCGGTCTTCTAAAGGGCGCTGACGCGGCGACAGTCAAGAGCTATCAGGACAGCCTCAACGAATACAAGAAGGGCTGAAAGTCGTCCCT
>CAIVDU010000070.1 GCA_903904815.1 uncultured Armatimonadota bacterium | reverse complement strand
GCCGTCGCCGGGCCAAGCCCTGCGTACTGCTTGTAAACCTCCGCCGTCTGGTCCGTCTTGTCGATGCGTCCGACCACGTCGATGTATTGCTTTTCGACCTTGTCGGACTCGATCGCGAACAGCTTCTTAAGCCCAACGCGGCCGGTACCGAGGGTTCCTTGAGTGATTGCCATGTCTTGTTAGCTCCTCGTGATCGGCCGAGCGCCGGTCAGTGCGCAAGCCGAGCCGATGAACTCGACCCATGCGCGGGCATACTGCGAAAGGGTTCCGCTGCTGGGCGGAGTGCTCTGGCCAACGTCCGGCCAAAGCAGATACTCGTCGGGGATGAAGTCCACGATCTGAGCTTTCGGCGAGGTTGTCTTGTCGATCCGGATCCCGTAACCGGAGGCCCAACTCGAACCGGTCTGCATCACCTGGGTGTTCGCCCCAGACAGGTTCCAGATCTCGTAACTGTTCGTCAGAAGGTTCGGATTCGGGTAAGCGCTACCCGGCGTCGCGTGGTAAATGGGCATCTCGAACTGAGTGCCCGGCTCCGCGATGATGAACTCACCGTAGAGCTTTGTCGTGGGGATGATCGTGATGTCGTTCGCGACTGGCTGGGCGTCTTCGGTCGCGCGACCCACTATGAGGCCGGTAAGACCCGAGATGGCACCAACCTGTCCGTTGGTCGACGTTCCATCGCCGGCCGTAGCCGCTTGGATCAGCTGCCCGCTCGCATTGAGAGCGAGGTAATCGCCCGCCTTGAACGTCTGTCCAGCTGCGATCGGCAGTCTCCCCAACCTCTGATAGCCCCGGACGCCAAAGGTCCGAGAAACTTGGGATGGCATTTGTTTGCTCCTTTGATTGTTTTTGGTCGGTCCCAGGCGGCGGGAAACTGAAGATGTAAGGCTTACTTGATCGGGATATCGTCGATCGAAATGGCCGAACGAAACTCGAGCTTCTCCTCGAATTCAGCATTGGGCTTGACGGCCAGAGAGTGAGACTTGCTCGAGTTAGCCGCGTCACGCATCTTCGAATCAGCGTGCTCTTTGGAGCAGGACAACATCACGAGCTGTCGGTGACCCGTCACGCGCCGAGCGTCGGCCCCCTTCTCGCCGTCCGCTTCGATTCGGTAGGCGTCCTCACCGGCCGCGTCGACCTCGTCCATGAGTCGGTCGAACTGGGGTCCGTCCCAATTGGCATCCGGTCTCTGAACCAGCACGTAGTGCCGAGTAGGGTCATAGTCGAACCGAGTCCGGCGGTTCGTTTCCGTCTGATTACTTACTGTTCTCATCGATTTTGCCAAGCTGCGACCAGCTCCGCCTCCGTCAGCGTGACTCCAAGGATCCGACACACTTCGTCCTGTTCCTGCCGGAAAGACTGCGGCACTTTCGCCGGTGGCTCCGAGTTAATCGGTTCCCGACTTGGAGCCACGGTGCCGCCTCCCGCCGCGTACCGGCCTTCTCTCACGAGCCTGCCAATCGCCGCATCGGCCAACGTCTTATGAAGCTCCTGAGCCTTTACAATCTGAAGGGCCTCTGTGGAGCCGAACTGCCGCATCTGAGTGCGGACGTGCTGTGAAACCTCCTGGGCGATGTCGCCAGGAAGACTCTTGGTGATGGCCGCAACGTCGTCGTACAGTGCTTCGCGAAGGTCCATCGCTGCCAACGCCTCACTTACTGGATCAGCTGCAAACTGCCTCTGCTGTTGCTGCTGGGCCAGTTTCGCCGCCTCTGCTGCCTTGGCCTCTGCTTGGAACTGCTCGATCGCCGCCAGCGTGCCTTTCTGCCCAGCCTCAAAAGAAGCCTGCTTGATCGCCTCAAGGTCGATCGTTTGAGCGGTCGAGCCTGCCTGACTAGCCGCCTGAGCTTCGGCGCCGCCGGCATCCGCTGCCCCACCCTGAGCCGCCGATTGTTCAGCGGCAGAACTGCCGGCCGCCAAATCGTCGGCCGAAAAATACCAGTCCCGAAGAAGCCGGTTCATGCGGGACCTGTGGCATCAGCCACGACCTGGGCAGCTTCTCCAACCGCCACCTCGACCTGCTTGATCGTCGTGTCCGGAGTCACCGCCTCCGCAACCGTCGCCACGGACTCGAGCGTCTCAGCCGCCGTATGAATCGTCGCCTGTTCCTGGGGGGGAAGCGTTCCGAGGAGATGAGCCGCTATCGCTTTGACGGTGGTCGCGAGCTTGCTAGTGTCGACAAAGCCGGCGGCCTCATGCTCGAGCGTAGCGGCTTCAGAAAGGATTGTTCGAATGTCCATGGTTGTTCCTATTTGCCGAGGGAGTCCGCAACCTTGCTGATGAGCAGGACGGGATCCTCGAATTCACGTAAGGCGCGGATCTCGCCTTGGCGTCGCGCGAGTTCAGTCGCGTTAGCCAGGGGATCCAGGAGATGGCATTGGCGCAGGTGCACCTGCTGGCGGTCCTGGAGGTACACCGTGAGGAGTTGGAATCCCGGGTGCTTGACCAGGTCCTGGAGCTGGCTGAGCTGCAAGCTGCTGGGCTGCTGCGGCCTGTTGGTTGGCAATGAGTTGCTCCTTGTCGATCTGGAGATTGTCGGGGGCGTTGAAGCCCATGTTGGCGATCGCGATTTGGGTCAACGTGTAGGGATCGAGTCCGGTAGCCGGCCCAAATGCCTGAAGCAATCCCACCAGTTTTTCGATGGCCGCCAGCTTCGCGCCAGGCGTGTTTCCCGGAGTCTTGCCGTTCGCTTCCCAAAGCGTCGGTGAGGATAGAAGCTGGGGCGTGACTGCGATCACCGGCGCGTAAAGTGCTCCCCACTCCGCAAAGTGCCGCGAGAGCAGCTCGCATGTGAACTGCGCCATGTCCCCCAGCGGAGCCGAAAACGTCGAGATGTACTCCTCGACTCCCACCGCAACTCCTGCCGCAATGATTGAGTTCTCGGTGGCCGTCGTCCCTCGATCTTGAGGCGAGCCCTGAGCGTTAGCCGAAATCCTCGCCGTCCGATCGCCGATCATGTCAAACCCCTGGATCGACTGCATCAGCGCGTCACCTTTGAAGGAGATGCTGGGGGACCAATTCTGAAGCGGGCTATCGGTCGGGATGTACTCACCGTATCCGTAGCGCGCGTCCTTCTGAGGAAGCTCCGGACCCCACACCGCCGGGAATGCCGTCATCATCGAGCCGTTGTAAACGGCCGCCGTCATCTTGTCGACCGCATCCTGGAGCCCCGAAAGGTGCCGAGAAACTGACACTGCCGACCAATAAGCCTCCTCGTTCCCGACGATGTAGCTAGCATCGAAATACCACGGTCGAGAGTAGGGATAAGGCTCAAACGAAAGAAGCTGAGCCGTCTTAAAAGCGAACGTCGCTCGGTACCAGCTCTCCCCGCTCTTCGGGTCTTTGGGATCCTCGTATCGGACCACCACGTCCCACAGCTCCACGCGCTCGTCGTTGGGATCAGGACCCGTCGTCCCCGGCGAAGCCCCCGAGCTGGCGATCTCTCCCGACTCGTCGTACTCGGTCGGGTTGTCCCCGTAATTGACGATCTCGTCGTTCGCGTAAACGCCCGACTCCTGAAGCGCCATCACGTCCTTGCGACGCCGGTAGAACCGATGCCCCACCAGCCGCGCCGCCTGAATGCCCGCCAAAGTTGCCGGAAAGATACAGGTGTTTCGAGGATGGATGACGTCAAGAATCACGCCCGCGAAGGGCTTGTTCTGGTTCATTTCCCAAGCCACCCGAAACCAAACCCGGTTGGTATCGACGCAGATATGCGAAGCCCGCCGGATCGCCATTTCGAACCCGGCTGACTTCCAAAATTTATGCAGCGTCTTCTCGAGCGTGTCCTCGTCCGTGTCGGACCCCAAACTCTCCGCCAGCATGTAAGGCTCTTGCTTGGCCAGAACCGTGCACACCTGAGCCGTGAGCATGTCGACGCGCGGCTGAGAAAACGGAACATGAACCGGAGTGAGTCCAGTCCCCGGCGCCGAATCCTCGCTCCACTCGTTCCGGTGGTCCCGCTCGCACCTCGCCCACCACGTTTCCACTTCGCCTTTCTGCTCGAGCCCCGCGTATACCAGCTGCTGAAGCAATCGCCCCAGCTGCTGCCGCTGCTCGGGAGTCTTCGCGCAAGGCGGAGGACTGAACTTTCTCATGATCGGATCACGCAGTTCACGGCAAGGTCCGGAATGATCGCGAGGTTAGGATCCCCACCGAACGCAAAGTCGATTTCGCCTCGCTCGTCGTAGCTGATTCGGTCCCCGACCTCCGCGCGTCCATCTCCTAAATCCAGGTCCGCCCTAGGCCCGATGGAAACGATAGTCGCCATTCCAGTTCGGTAGTGCGCCTTGTCCGCCAGAAGGATCTCCCCCTCGCAAACCACCGCCGGGTCGCGCTGAATGATCAGGTTGTTGTGAGTCGCGTACATGTCGATTTCGTCGCCGTCCTGGACGATCTGAAGCGGGATAGATTCACTCCAAGGCGTGGACATCAGTTCGCCCTGGAACCGGCTCGCCTTCCCGTAAACCCTCACTTGGTTTGAGGTTCTGTACTCGCCAACGTCGAACCCTTCGATCCACTGGCCGTCGTAGCCTCGAACGCAAACTGTCGCTCCAGGCACAAGCGAAACACCAGGGCCAGCAGCAAGCACCACGCCAACGTCAGGCCGCAACTTGCCAGCCACAACGTCGGAAAGCAGAATGAGGCCAATCGCCTTGGTCTCCGGCAGCATCTCGACCACGACCCGGCCTGGAGGCGGCTTAAGTGCTGTGGCATCGCGAGCGTCAATGTCATGACTCGTGAGGAGTAGCTGGATCGAATCCGGTCGGTCCATGCCCTATTTCGTGCGCCCGTTCGGCCCCTTCGGAATGCTCTGAATCCCTTGGGTCCCTTCCGGAAACTTGACCGATCGAGGCGGTCTGGGAGGCTTACCAACTGGCTTTGGTTTGGAAAATGGTTTCTTCATAGGAATCTCCGTTTCTTCGGAATCGGCCGGTAAAGCGGATGGCTCTCGCCTTCCGGGTCGGGCTGCAGAACGTTGTCGACAAAGATCGGCTTTCGAACCGGGCTATCTGCGGCACGCTCGCCAAGCGACCGCGCAGACCCGCCACCGGTCGATCGCGTGTTCTTTTGTGTCTCTCGTGGCGTCATCCGTGGACTAACCGCTTCTTGGTCGGCTTGGCCGTCGTGAGGTCCTTCACCAATGGAACGGCCACGTACTGCAGCCCATCCTGGATGTGGGAATAAGAGTCCTTAAGCGGCGACTTCAAGATCCTTCCCGCCCCTGTCCCCTCGCCCTGAGAAGATTCTTCAAACCGATAAGCGCCGCGGAACCCGTCACGAAGAACCGGACAGTTCGCCCCGTCAACCAAGAACCCCGGAGTCCGCTCGTCAAGGTTACGCATCAGGAGGGCAATGACCGCCCCATACCGAGGCCCCCACTCGTTCGAAATCGGCTTGATGTGAATGCCGGCCTCTCTCTTGGCCACCATTTGCGCGGTGTCCCCAGTAGTCCCCGACCGCGTCGCGAGAGTAGCGTCGCCGTAGTGCCGAACCTCATCCCACCGCCCAGGAAGCCGCTTAATCAAAGCCGCCTGAACGCGCGGAGCGAACTTAGACATAGGCTCCGGAGCTGGTGGAATCACTTCCAAAATCGCCCGAACCTGAAGCTCTTGAGTCACCTCGACCAACACAAACGCCGGATGAATCGTAGTCCCCACGTCCCACCCTCCGAGGAAAACCGATGTCGAGATCGGCTGAATCGGGCCGTCGCCCGTGCAGTTGTGCCACGTGTCCCGATACTCCGGAAACACCGCCTCCCCCGCATAGACGTTCTCGTCCATCTCCATCTCGCGTGCCCACTCCTTAGGCGGAGACTGCGCCCGCTCCCCCCGCGCCCACTCGACATCCTTAGCCGGATCCGCCGAATAATGAATCCGCAAGTACGTCGCCCCAAGCAAAGTCGTCCGTTTAGAACACCCGCGAGGACAAACAGCGGTATCTTCAAGCATCTTTACTGCTAAAGTCAGCGAAGCCGGAAATAAACCACGATGTCAGTAATCGCAGACCAACAGCCGACAGAACCAGAAGACGATTCGCCTGCTAATGGCAGTTCTATGAGGGGTGCGCCTGAGTGGATACGGGCATGGAAAGACGCCCCGCCGATTCTGTTGACCCTGGCAGCAGCAATCTATTCTATAGGTTGGATTGTTCGGAACTACTCAATCGAGAAACTCGGAGTAGGACACCTGGATGTCAGTCGGGAATCGTGCGTAACTGTTGGGCTTCTTGTCGCTACCGTTTTTCCCATTGGGGCCTTAGGCCTCTACTTAATACATTTGGGCGATTCGAAAAACAAATCAACTCAGGCCATTGGAAATTGGATCATGATCGCAATGGGTTTCTTGTGCGTCGCAGGCGTACTCGTGAACGTGGTTCCTTTTTTGAAGGATGCAGCTCCGCTACCTGGATGCATATCTCTGTGTATTACGAGCCTTCTCTTTTGTAGGGCAACCTGTAACGTGAGTGTCGATTTCGAAGTGCGAATTTGGTCCCGCCTAGCATATTGCTCCGCTCTCGGGTTTTGGGTGTTTTTTGTTGTCGATACGATTGACTTGCTTCCGCCAACCTTCGGGGGAAACCGCGGAGAGCCCGTATGTATCCACTTGGCTGCGGAGACTTTCCCCGCCGCTTTAATAGTATCAGAATCTGATGCGATTGTAGTCCAGCCCTTAATCGCCGGGAAAATTGGGCAACTACGGCGTTACTCGCTTTCGGACGTGAAATATATCGAGCACCGGGAAAACTTCGAGAAGGATTCTCAAACTACCAGCGGTTGCTCCTGTGATGCTCCATCCAACCCGTCTATGCCTTCAGCTCCTTCCACTCCAACGACGGCCAAGCGTTCGTTATCGCAACCACAAACCCCCCCGGCTGCCCAGGCTTCCCCTCGGTAACCCGCCTAGCTTGCGAATACATGTACGACGGGTTGTCGTACTGGCTGAACTCCTCCATCACGACTCCCGAGTAACCCGACCCCTGAAACGACTGTCCTTCCTGGTTCAAATTCTCAACCAGCGACCCGTTCGGCAGGATGACCTGCTCGAGCTCCTGAGCCCCGAAGTTCCCCCCACGCTCTTGAGCCGCCGCCAGTCCAAACTCAGACCGCTTCGAAATGAGCTGACGATAGAGCCACGCAATCCGCCAGACATGTTCCGCAGATTTCGTATAGTTCAGTCCACAGATAACCAGCTTCTGGCGTCCTAAGCCAATGGCCCACAGTTCGAGCGCTCGGCATACCCAAGACATGATAAGCCGCCGAGACTTCTCGCAAATCAGTGTCCCGCCCGTCGCCCGATTCGCTATCCATTCCCCCGCAAACCACCGGATGTACTCATGGTCCGGTATCAACTCCGTAGACCCGTCCGCCTCGTTGTAAGTCCAACAACATTCAAACACAAATCGAGTCGAGGCATCCTCAGCCGAAACCACTTCACTAGGTACATACCGAGTCGGCCAAAGCGGTAGATCCTCCGGAACAATCCCGCGTCGCAAAAGCTCCTCTCGGATCGCATCTCTAGTAGGAAGTCCCTGCACCACTTGATTTCCTACAGTAGACTCGTATTGTGAGGATTGCTTTCACTGGCCATCGCGATCAGGTCTGTGAACCTAACGACTTAGTCCAGCTTCTACGCGAGTTCCCAACCGCCCTATGGATCACCGGCGGAGCCGAAGGCTTCGATAACCAAGTCGAAGAGTTCTGCACTACCCACGGCATCGCGAACGAAGTCATTCTCCCCGACTACGATCGTTACGGCCGATCCGCACCACTAAAGCGAAACATACAGATCATCAAGTTGGCCAATCTCCTCATAGCCTGCTATGACGGAAGAACAACCGGCGGAACCGTGTTCACCATGCACAAGGCCAAAGCCAAAGCCAAAGCTATTCCTGTTCGGATCTTCCACCCGGCCCAATCCAGGCAACTAGCAGGCACGCCCCGCTAACCGTCTTCCGAATCCCCGAGAGCGTCGCTCCCGTCGTGTACACATCATCAATCACGATGGACAGAGAGCATGGACAGTCCCACCGAACGCTCGACACCGCCTTCTGTCCGTGAAACCGGTTGTTCCCCTCAGTCTTCACGTAAGTAGCCTGCCCAGCCACCGGCAACCCGCAGCGCTCCGCCACGAGCCGAGCAATCTCCGTCCCAAAATGCTTCTCAGTCTTCGAAGCTCCCCGAGGAGGCAACACAACGCCACCCTCAAGCTTCCCAAACGTCGATCGAATCACCCCCGCAACTTCAGAAGCCGCCAGCTCGATCACGCCAGCGTCCATCTCCCTCTTAGCCTCCCGAACCCGCTCCACCGCTCGTGACCTTCCCGCCGCCGGCCACGATCGCACACACAACACAAGGAAGTCGTCCCGCTTCACCAGTCGAGGTCGAAACACCAGCCCCAACGGTCGCGAGTCCGCAACCTGAGGAGCCTTCTGAGTCCTGGCGCCGCGCCCCTTTTGCCTCAGTCGGCGAAGTGCGTCCGCCGTGGTCACGGAGCCTTTAACTTCGCCTGAATCCGGTCAAGCGCCACCAGCTCCTCCACCGACAACGCGGAGAGGTCCTGAGTCACCTGCAACTTATCGTTAAACATCCCCAGGTGTCGCCCAATCTGAGTCAACGCCCCCAGCTTGTCCGCCAGCTTGATCTTCTTGACCTGCCCCAGCTTCTCCCCGTCGTCGTAAAGCTCGACCACATCAAGCCCCGCCACCGAAGCCGCCGCGTCGTCATCCAACTCCGTCACCGACTTAGGCGACCCATCCTCGTTGAACAACCCACGCGGATCAAAAAACGCAATCTTGGCAAACTCCTGCAGCACCCGCTCAGCCGTGATCTCCGTCCGCTTAGCCCGTCTGTCCATAGCCCCCGAAATCGCCCGCTGAACGCTAACATTAGCTAACAACCGCGCTCCCTGCTCGTTCGCTGTCTTGACGCTGTATCCCGCGCGAATCGCCGCCTGCGTCGCATTCAGGTCTATAAGGAACTGCCTTACAAACTCCTCTTGCTTCGGTGTCATCTCGACAGACTCAACGTTTAGAAAAAACTCTAATAAAATCTATGTTGTTTGGGTTTTATTAGAGTATTATCTATACACGCACTGACATGCGAAGGATGCACCAATGATTTCAGAACTACCAATCGAGATGAGCGAAGCCAAAGCCCGCGAGATAGCTGACCGGATGAACAACGACCCAGAAGTGAAGTGGAAGTACGTTGTAGAAGGATCAGGCGACTACGCAACGATTCGTGTTTACGACGAACTCGGTTACCCTCTCTTCTATCTTTGAAATGGCAAATCCAAACCCAAAACTTAAGGGAGCGATTCCGGGAAGTGGCCGAAAGGCCATCCCGGATCTCGTCTCATTCGGAACCACACTCCCCGCCGATATCAGGGCAAAGCTAAAGCTTCTCGGCGACGGGCGATTCATCATCAAGGCAGTCGAGGCTGCGAACGTAGAAACGGACTCAGTCCCGCTCAAGACAAAGCGAAAGGCTTAGCTCGCGACGACTTCCAGCAGCACCCCGCGATCGTTGTAGATCACGTGCGGAGGGACCTGAATCTGTGAAACGAGCGAACCAGGGTCTACGAGTCCAGCCGCTGGAATTGTCTTCGCGACGATGGCTAGAACGGGCTTTATGACTGCCGCCAAAGTGACCGCCCCGCTCACCTTCTGGTCGATGGTGCCGAAGGTGACCCCGAACGCGCGAAACTTGATACTAATGTGAAACATCATGGTTGCGATGGCTCCCAGATCGAGGCAATCGCCCCGATCGCTGCGGAAATGGCAACCGCCTGAGCTGGTTGCAAGAGATGAAAGGCAGCCACGACGCCAACGATAGCGACGGCCGCTGCGGTGAGCTTCTTTAAAAGTCGAGGATTAGGGGTCATTTCTTTGAGAGGAGCACGGCCACCATGCCCTTGGTCTCGGTCGCGGTCTCGTGAGTCGCTTGCAGCAACGCATGCATTTCGCTGTCCTGCTTCTGCTTGGCATCTCTCCAATCCTCAAGAGACTTGAGCCGATGCCCCAGCCCCACGAGGTACCGAAAGGCTGCCACCACCAGCCCGGCCAGGAAGACGAAGACCGTCGCGAACGGGCCGTAATCGGTGTGCGAGTCCATAGGTTTGCTCATGCTGCCCCCGGTAACGGGCCGTTCCACTGGTCGGTATCGACGTTGCCAGAGCCAGCCCCCGGAACCGTTCCGTACTGGCCGTGTTGCCAAGCTGTCCAAGTCTTCCAAAGCCCGGTATCTCCGGGACTCGCCGCGTAGTGGGCAAGCCACAAAGGATGGCCGCTGAAGTCGGCGTTTCCGAACTCACCCAGCCACCAACCCATCGAGGTATAGATCACCGGCCGAACCCCAAGCGCATTCTCAACCACGCTGAGCCACGCTCCAACTTCTCGAACGCGGTCAGTCTGCGAAAGCTGGTCCCAACCGTCCGTCGACTCCAGATCGAGCGCTGGCGGAAGTTCGCCAGGCTTCAACCCACCCAACGTAGCCAGGAAGTGCGCCGCCTGAGCGGCCCCGCCTACCTTAGGATCAAAGAAGTGATAAGCCCCCGTTCGAAGCCCAACCGAAGCCGCTCGCTGGCGACGATCCAAAAACGTTTGATCAACGAACGAACCGCCTTCGGTTGCCTTCAAATAGACGAAGGCGATTCCCGCAGCCGCCATGGTGTGGAAGTCCGGATTGACGTTGAAATGGGACAGGTCGACGCCTTTCGGGTTGCTCATCGTGGAACTCCTTTAGGCCGCCCAGGAGCCCGAAGATCACGCCACGAAGGGCGAGCGGGCTCTACTGGGCTAGTGGATGGCCTACCGTGGTGGATCGGGAAACAAAAAAGCCCCGCAGCCGTTTGGCTACGAGGCTTCGAAAATTTTGAGACCTTTCAGACGCAAGGGTCCGTGGGTCAAATTTAAGATACCACGGATTTTTGCCCCGTCAAGTGATAATCACAATTTGACGGCTAAAATCACCATGTCCGGACCGCCTCACCCATCGCCTGGACGCTCGCCACGATCGCTTCCACCTCTGCCTCCTCTTCCGGCAGGTCAATCGGGAACACCGGCGGACCTTGCTTAATCCGCTCCTCGAGCAGCCCCATAAACTCCCGAACCACCGCCCCACACACCGCCTGTCTAGCGCGCCCCAAGTGCATCCCCCATTGCCTGCGGATCAGCGAAGTCGCGCAAGTCTCCCCAGGCCGAACCAACGGGAAGGCCGTGGGATCGTTGCCATACCGAAACACCCAAACGAGGGCTTCCTTCGCCAACCCAAACCCGGGCACCGATTCGACGTAGTCGACAATCACCAACTCGTCGTCAGACCCCCGCCCGCCCCAAGTTGACGGCTTGAGCGGATTCTTGAGGCTCGACCCGCAGGACCGAAGCCCCCAAATCTCGAGCATCTGTTCGGCTGAAAGTTCATTCTTCATTTGCTGTCCCCTCCTTGGTCACGTCCCGGTACGGTTGCCCCAATCGCCGCCTTTCCCCTGCCTGGGCCAGCTCCGCCTCGATCACCGCATATGGCACCGATGGCCGCTCTTTCGTGCGACGAATCCGGATCCGCCTGTTCGTTTGGGCTTCAAGGCGTTCGAGGTGAGCCCGAACGGTAGCCCGCTCACAGTTGCCATACAGCGAGATCATCCGAGCCTGAAAAGCCGCCTGCCTCTTCTCCGACTCCTGCCGAGCCCTATCGCCGATCGCCTTCAAATCCGCTTGGCTCATCGACCATTTACGTTGCTCGAGGATCCAGTCAGCGAACATGCCAGGAGTAGGGAACTTCGAGCCGTTCAACCCTCCTACGTAGGCCGCCGTCGCCAGAGGGATCTCCTCCAGCCGAATCCCGCGCGCCTTGAGCCCCAATTCCCACGAATCCGCCAACCCGTCCAACCGCTTGCCGAAGGTATCGAGCGCGTCATGCATCAGCGAAACCGCGATCGCCACCGCTTCGAAGTAAGCCGAATCCCGGGGATTCCCGAAGACGTCGAGGCTCTGTTCCGTTTCGATCGATGCCAGCTCGCTCACTTGCCGCTCCCTATGTTCGAGAATCTGGGCCGGTTCGAAGCCATCGCCCTTTCGAAGCTACTCTTCGCCGCCGCAGAAGCCACAGCCGGAGGAATGATCCGGGGTTTCTGATTGGACACCGAGTAGTCCTCCAGCCAACACGAGTTGTTTAACCATGTGGTCATCTGCTTGACGTAAGCCGTTCCCGAGTTCCCGCTCAAATTGCACCACTCGCAGTAACGTCGCGCCCCGTCGATCATCGCGGAAGCTTGCACCCCCGATTTCAGCAGTAGAGCGAACTTATCGCGCCCTTTGGCCTTCATCAAATCTCCGGCACGTTGGGGGTAGGCCACGCAGAACTCCTCCCAGAGTGGTTCGATGCTTGTGGGCCTGGGTTTCTGCGCCGTCTTCTCCGTGAGATCGCTTGGACTCTCCGAAGGATTCTCTGACACAGGCTCCGGTACAGGCTCTGGCTCTGGTAGTCCCGACCCTGTCGCGACACTGTCGGGACAGGGTGCCGACTCTCTAGGGACACAGAATGGGAGTCCCGCCCTTTTGAGGGCTAATCGGGTTGCATCGTCGGCATGTTTATGCCAGTCGTGAACAACCAAACCGTGTTCCGGGTGCTGGTCCAGCCACCTTGATTTGACCATTGCAGCCACCATCGCTCCCGGTTCTCCGTCCCACTCCACCCAGGCTTCGATCTCTTCCGCGCTGTACTTCCCGATGTTGCCCTGCGGTGTGTATTTCCCCGTGAAGTGCCACATGCACTCCAAGTAGCCCAGCGTGGCCCCCTTGGATCGACCGAGAATCCGTTTGAGATTTGCGAACTTAGGGTGTTCGGTAACCGCTCTCAAAGCCATGGTTAGCCACCTCCCCTCAAGAGTCCCTGCGTCGGGTCTAGTTGGTCAGCTTTCCAAATCGCGATCGCAAACGCCGACCAAATGTCCTTGGTGATCCCGAACGTAAACCCCGGCTGCTTGGCCGTCCCAGGCTTGCCAAACCGCTCGATCATCGCGGCGCGGACGTTGTCATCCTTCGCGCTCGCGCTCTTGCAATGGTGCGCCTTGATCCGAGGCCGACTGACGAAATCAGGCTCGACGCCTGAGGTTTCCCAAAACCGCCCGATCCACTTACAGGTGTCGAAGACCTCTCTCCCAACCGCCTTCCCATACGAGGTGACATCCTCGATCACCAGGCAGTCGTACGCCATCGAAAGCAGAAGCTCGCGTACCTGAAGGTTCGGCGACTTCCCAAACCTCCCAATCTGCCGCGTCACCGTGTCCCAGATCAGGAAGGCAGACTCAAACGTTCCAGGATCTATCGCAAGGATAAGCACTTAGGCCACCTCCGAAAGATCGAGGAACCCCTGCTGCAGTCGTTTGGCCGCGATCTCGCAGTTCGCTTCCATGATCTCGATACCGATGGCGCGTCGCCCGGATTTCTTGGCCGCAACAAGCGTCGTCCCGCTACCGACGAACGGATCCACGATCAGCCCACCTGGACGGCAAAGCTCGCAAAGCCAGCTCATGACCTTGAGAGGCTTTTCCGCGATATGCTCCTTATCGGTGCCCCTCACGATAGGAGCGCTTAGTACTCCCGGAATGCATATCGGGTTTGCGTCAGCGTCGAGAGGGCCCGAGGAGCCCCAGACGATGTATTCCGCCTGGCTCTTGATTCCTCCAAGCCGTGGCCGAGCTGCTCCCGTCTTATCCCACACCCCGATTCCGCGCCATACCCATCCACCAGCTTGGAAAGCGTCCGTCGTGGTTGGCAGCTGCCTCCAATCGGTGAAGAGCGCGGCGATCGCGTTAGGGTTCGAGGCATGCAGTGCCGCACTCATCCAGAGCGACACCCATGCGAGGTAGGACCGCTGGTCGCGGTTGTCTCCACCAAACTCCGCGCGGAACGCCTGCTGATTCGTTTGAACATATTTGGTGACCGTGTTCATGGTGCGATCACCCCGGAACTGACCGCCGGAACTGTAGGGAGGATCGGTAATCACCGCGTCAATTCCTCTCAGAGCGTGGAGTACTTCGAAGCAATCTCCGTGGTAAATCTGAATGCCATTGGCTTCGAAGTAGGGTTTCACTTCGCCCCCTGTCTCGGTATTCGGGCAGCGGGAGGGTGCTCCGCAACTGCCTCTGGGATAGATAAATTTGCCAACTAAAACCCTCCGTTTGGGTTGGTCTGGGGCCTCGCGGTAGAATGTGCTTGGTGCATCTAGGCCGCAAGGCCGAAATGTCAGGCCTCGGCTGTGTCAGCGGTCGGGGCCGTTTTCTTTATCGGATTTCGTTTGATCTCGTAAACCTTGCTCAAGCTGATTTCGGCAGCCTTGGAGATCTCTTGAGGGGTCTTCACCCGCTCTTCGAGCAGATCAACCACCCGGTTCCAGGTCTCCATCGAGATGCCCGGCCTTCCAGCTTTCTTTGCGCTATCTACCGTCGCCATAGGCCTTTATCCTACCAACTTTTGCGTAATTATGCAAATTATACGTAAACTCTGCACGTCTGTTTTGCGCAAATTCAAATCGTGACGGACAAGATCGAGCTTTCGGAGAGAGAAAGGATGATTTGTGAGGTAATGCGGGACGCGGTCAAAACCGCGAAACCAAAAGTTCCGGTGCGGAAGCTGGCGGAGCGAATCGGTGTCAGCTACAACCAGCTCAATAACGTCATTCACGGCAGAACAAAGCCCGTCGAAGGCAAGGTCATCGCGGGGCTTCGGAAGGAACTCAATATGCCGAAGACCTGGCCCTTTGAATTCACGCCGGGCCTAACTCGCGTCAGTCTGGGCGGTTTGCCCATGACCCCGATTCCTGTCGTTGGGTCCGCTTCCGCAGGCGAAGGCGCCCACAACGTCGACCCCGACGAGCGAATCATCTACGTTCCTGAGAGCCTGGCGAAGATCGGCGGAGTCGGCTTCCTTGTCGATGGTGAGAGCATGATGCCGAGACTAGAGCCGGGTGATATCGCGATCTTCCGGGAACACCGGGTCCCAAAGCTCAAATACGCATTCTTGGTCAAGTCGCCAAACGGTGAATTCAGGGTCAAGAACATTGGCTGGGATGGTGAGCAATGGGTGCTCAAGAGCCTCAATAGGGCATATGGCGATGAACCCCTAGGCTCGCATGAATTGATTGGATACCTTATCGGTTGGTACAAGGCCCGTGGCACCCGCGAAACAATGGACTCAGATCCAAGCGGGCTGATTCTAGACTGAAAAACAATTTGTGCAAATTTTTCTGCAAGCAACCTTGCAGATTTATGCAAACAATGTAATAATTCTCCTAACACCGGCTGACACCGGTTTTTAGGAGAATTTCGATGCACCACCCATTCTCAGCATTCGGGGCGAGCCCGCTAGCCGAACTCATCGGCTATGCGATGCTCAGCGCCGTGATGATCGGCTCAAAGCTTGCCGAACTTACCCACAAGCGAGGCCGCCTCTAATGGCCTGCCTCACTCCAAAGGCCCGCAAGCTGGCCGCCCGAAGGGCCCTTAAAGCCGTTCCTGCCGGCGACCACTGCCTCGTGAGCCGGCTCCGATCGATCGCCCACCAGGCGAAGCGAGAACAGGCATTCGACTTGTACGAAGCCGGTTTGCTCGATCGCTTCCCGGCCGTTCTGAACGCTTGGGTGGATCAGTGGGATCACGAGGCCCACATCGAAGCCGAGAGGGGGGCCGCGTGATCCCCTCGATCTTCACAAATCGATTCGGACTCGACGCCAAGTTCGCCTATTCCTGGTACCGGGACCGCCGCAAGGCGGGTAACGGAATCCAGACCGCGTTCAAGTTCGCTACGTTCATGGTGGGTTGCTCCCGAAAGCATGCGAAGGAGACCCAAGCCACCGCACAGCAGGAGGTGGCGTAAATGCCGTTCCGCCCCTCCGACATCCGGACAGGAATGAAAGTCCGGATCGACACCAACATCGACGCCTACGCTCCACAGCCCGAAAGGGCAGTGGAGCGGATCGTTCTGGAAGTGAACCCGCGTGATGGCGCGATCCGAATCTCGGAAGGCTGGTTTATGCCCCGCCGCGTTCTCGACATCACCGAGACCCGAGGATCTTCCACAAGGGCAGGTGCAAGGTGAGCCGAATCGCCTACATCCCACTCCCTCGCGATCAGTACCCATACGGTCGCCTCGTGTGCGAAGCCAGCTACGATAGCGCCGAGTGCGTGATGTTCTTCGTGGTTCCTTCCCGGAGCCAAACAAACGTCGTCCATGGCCTCAGCATCGACGCCGTGACCACTGAAGTAGTTTGCGGCTGCATGTGGGCCACCTGCCACACCCAGGCCCGGAAGTGCCTGAAAACCCACGGCACCGAGTTGGAGCAACTCTACTTTCTGCGCAAGCGGTCTCGCCTGTATCCCTCGATCTTAAGGCATCACAGTGGCCTCTGCGCCCACGCCAAGCTATGCCAGAAGTGGATCAAGCGCCACGGCCTTTGGCGCGTGATGAAGGACGTGGAGGCTCTCGCAATCCAGAAGCTTAGTCGGGAGCGAGTCGCATGCTAACCCCCGAACAGAGAGAAGATCTCTCGAAGAAGCTCAATGCCTCTAACGTCAAGTCCAGGTACCAATATGGCAACTCAGGCAAGCGGTACGACTACATTTCCGCCGACCACGCGATCCGCACCGCAAACGCAATCTTTGGGTTCGATGGCTGGGATTGCACAACCGATGCGTTCACGCAGATCCAGCAGGAACAAAAGCCGAAAAAGGATTCCCCGAGTGTCCTCCTCTGGTACGTTGGCTACACCGCGCAAGTGACTGTCAACGCCCTAGGCGTCGTCCGCCAGGGCGTGGGGTTTGGCTCGGGATTCGATCAGGACCTCGGTCAAGCGCACGAGTCAGCAATCAAAGAAGCTGAGAGCGATGCCCTAAAGAGAGCTCTCCGCACTTTTGGCGACCAGTTTGGTCTCGCGCTTTACGACAAGGATCGGGAATACGTCGAAGGGGAAGAGGCTCCTCCTGCCCAGCAGAGAACCTCCAAGCAGGCGCGAAACGACGCAAGCGTCACCGCGCAAGCCCCCGCGACCAAGAGTTCCGAAGTAGATCCCGAAGTCGCCGAAGCCGGCAAGTGGATAAGATCCCTTCCCGGGTTCACACAGGCCGACTACACGGAGTTCGTAGGGCTCTGCAACGCCAAGCAAAAGAACTGGGTGAAGTTCGCCCTTGAGCAAAAGAAGGACGGCTGCAAGTCGAAGGCCGACCTGTTCTTCATGATCGAGAACCTGAGGGCCGCATGATGTTCGCGCTCGACGAGACCCTAACCCTCGAAACGCCCGAGCCTGTCCTCATCCCGGGCAGGCTAACCGGTGCCGTCTGCCAAATCCTCATTCGGGAAATAGTGGAGTTCGAACCGCCGAGGCTAACCCCAACGGCAGCGATCGACGCCACCCCGACCCTGATGCTCACTCGTTACACCGGTGGGCTTCTCTTCGGCTGGAACCCCCTTCGCCGGACCTACGAAGTCCGAGACGCCGACACAAACCAGCTTCTGTTCGCCTCTGAGCACGGAGGCAAAAACATCGTCAAGTGCGAGCTGCGCCCGCTTGACCTCGAAACCATTCTGGAGAACCTGAAGAATGCAAAGTAACACTGTTTGGGCCCATGTCGAACTGATGGGCCACCGCCGTTTCCTGGGCCCTGTCGACGAGGTGTCGATCTTCGGCGGCAAACTTGGCCGAGTCATGCACCTGTTGCCGAGCGGGGAGTTTCAAGAGCACCTCTTCGGCTCCTCCTCGATCTACTGCCTAACCATCCTCGACGAGGAAACGATTCGCCACATGGCCGCCCCGCGTCCATTGGTCCACAACGACGAACCTGTCGACGCCGACGCATGGATGGACCCATTCGAAGACGGCACCCACGAGGCCGACGAAGCCGCCGCAGCCAAACCGAAACGCACCTACGTGTGCCAGTCCTGCGGGTTTGCGGATGAAACCGTAGACCCCTTCAACGACGAATCAGAACCCCCGTTCCTAAACGGCCTATGCGCAGCATGTGCGCCCGCAAGCGAGAACCAGGACGAACCAACGGAGCCAGCTCTATGACCCGAATATCGCTCCGCGACCGCCTAATCTGGTTCGCCCTGGCTGCCGCCCTAACCCTTTTCGCATTCACGTTCGGTTTCATATCCGGAACCGCCCACCGATCCGCGATCGACTACTCGGCGGTGGAGAGATGAAACAAAAAGGCGATCTGCGGACTATGCATAACTCTCTTGCACCTGATCAGATTGGTGTGAGCCGTGCAAACCTCAATTCAGCATTGAGTTGGGAATCGACGCTCAAAGTTGTATCCGCTGTCATTGATAACCATAAATTTGCTGCTGGCACTGTCCCATCTGCGACCGAACCCCTGAACGTGAACATTGCCGAATGCGTCGCGGTATTTGACGATGCCGCGTATGACTACATTGGCTTGTCCGACTCGCACCCTGACCAGGTTCTCCTCAGAAATCAACAACTGGCTCGCATTGGTGAAGCTCTGAGCAGGTGCCAAAACGAGCTCCATCGGGCCTTGGTTAACGTCATCAAGCCCTTCTGGCAGCCCTTCGAAAATTCCAAACAGGGCAAAGCTATTCAGGATGAAAGCGGGTGTATTGCCCGAGTTCTTAATTGTGTATTGAACCGTCGAATTGTGTCCGCGCTCACCGAAGACCAATTCGAATTCCCCGACCTGGAGAAATGGTCGACTTACCGTCTCAAGTGCCAACCTTCCGGTGTTAGCGCTTTCAGTCGCGGCATTAGCAGCTTGCTTAGTGGCCAGCAGTGTCTTGTTGATCAGGTAAGCCTGGAGGATCATCGCCAGAATCTGAACTGCACCAACGAACACCAACCCAGCGGTGAGACGCACATTCCACCAACTGGAAGCCGGCTCCGGTGGAGAAGTAGGAACAAGCATGTGAGCCGACTCGTATTTCTGGACTTCCTTTTCAACGGCGGCGTGGATGAGCTTCGAATCGTCAGTCGTCGCCTGGCGATCTGGGCCCGAAGGAGTGTTGCTCTTCGCCGGAGCTTTAGGTGCGGCGATGGCGGGCGCAACTGCGACCGGTTTCGGTGCAGGCTTCTGTTGAGCAGGCGCGGAAGCTATCAAGAGAAAGCAAACAAAAACAATAAATCGGCGCATCCAGCATTAATACGGACAAGGCCAACCCTTAGGTTCGATTGCTGGTCCTATTTCCCCTCAGTACGGCCGGCAGGTGGGAAATAGATGATCGAAACCCTAGCCCTCGACCCGCGCGCGGTCAAGGAAGCATTGAGCCTCCGCTCCGTTGCCGAGGCGAAGAAACTGTGGGATGATGAAACGTTCCCCGGGGTTAAGAGTGGGGAACACTTCACGGTCGACAAGGACGATTTGAAGTCCTGGTGGAAGTGGCGAATCGCCGAACTGAAGGCTCAACAGGACAGAAAACTCCATGGCATCGAAGCGACCCAAGAAGAGAAAGGACAGGAATGTTCTGGAGATCAAGAGACCGATCGGCACGGCCGCGGACGGCAAGACTATTCGAAGGTCGTTCTACGGAACTACCTTGGAGGAAGCCGAGCAGCAGTGGCAGGAATACCTCAACCCGCCGCCTCTGAATCTGGACGTAAAACCCGGAACGTTCGCCCACGTGTTCCTAGTTCACGTCCTTCCGCTGAAAGCGCACCTTAGGAAGAATTCGATTGACGACCTGCAGAACACGGCGAGGCAGCTCCTGCCCGAGCTGGGCCATATCCAGTGCCGGCAGATCACGTTTGTCGAGATTGCAGCTGTACTGACTCGCATCGCTGCGAAGATGGTCCTCAAGAATCCCCACGCCAAAGACAGGGAGAAGAACCCCGAAAAGTGGGAGCCAATCTCAGCCAGGACAGTCAATAAGTGTCGGCGCATGGCCCTTGAAGTGATGGACGTCGCCGCTGAGCTCGATAGCAGAGTCCGGCCGATCACCGTAGGCGCCGCGAAGCGGATCCCAGTGCGAAAGGAGACGGCGAAAGAATTTACGATCTACAACCCATCGCAAATGCGCCGGCTCCTGATGGCTTGCAAGGGCCGAACCTGCGAGCCTGCAGTATTGCTTTACCTCTGTTGCGGTCTTCGGTTGAACGAGGGCTTGGGAGCTTGGCGATCAGATCTTACGCCAGGCGGAGTCCTAAACGTGGTTCGTCAAGACGACGGGGAAGGGAACATCACGAACCTCCTCAAGACGGACCCGAGCAAGCGATCGCTTCCGTTGCCGCCCGGCCTGCTCGAGGAGCTGCGATCATTCTCGTTCGGCAAACCAGGAGAGCGGATTGTCCGCGGCATGGAGGTTCGACGAGGCGACTCCACGATCGGAGGAAAGAGGCTTCAGGAGAGCAATCTAACCCGAAGCCTCGAGGCCTGTATGAAACGGGCCGGAATCCCCTTCGCCAGCCCCCACGACATGCGCCACTGCTTCTCAACATGGCTAGACCAAAACGGCTGCCCTAGGTCTACGCGGCTGGCTCTTCTAGGCCAATCGACGCGTTCCGTCGAAGACCGCTATAACCACGCATCCGAAGAGAGTAAGCAACTCTGGCTAGGCAACCTCTGGACCGCCATCAGGAGTGCTGACCCCGGCGAGGCCATCCCAGAACCAGCAATAGGAGGCACCAAATCACCAAACTTAGGAGAGCGCAACGGACGCGCTCAGCTGACCACTGACCAGGTTCGGGAAATCAGGAGTCTCAAGGGAAAACAATCGCGCGGAAGCGTTGCCACTCAATTTGGAGTCTCCCCAAAGACGGTCCGCAACATCCAAGAAAGAAGGTCGTGGAGGCATGTTTCATGAAGGCGGGACCAGGGTCTTGTCCAAAAACGACAAGAAGAAGCTAGGGCTCCAATTCGTTGCCCAGGAGAACGTAGAGCCTTCGCAGAATTAGGAACAGGTGCGTCACAAAGCAAGTAACCAAGAAGAATGCTAATCCGCTTGCAAAGACCTGGCCGTGGTTGAAGTTAATCCATTTATTCTTGGGTGACGGAATCGTTAGCGCTAGGAGAATGATTAGCGCCAGAACCGAGAGGATAATTTCAAAACCTACAGTTGAGTTCAGCTGTTTTAGGAGATTGATCTTCTTCGTGAGGCGGTGTACTCCAGTGCTATCTTTTCCGCCCGCTTTTAGCTCCCGGAGCTTCTCGTTACTCTTCCTCGCCATGTCGACAATTAACACAATCAAGTTAAAGAGCAATGCCGCAAAAATAGAAAGGGACGTTGCACAAAACGCTGCAGCATCCTTTTCAATAATTATGTGCAGATAGCTGAGTGCCAGAGCTACCCCCAACGGAATTCCGAAGAAGGCAACGTAGTCCCCGCGAATGACACGGCCAGAGTCATCCTTAAATACATTAAGGTGTCCAGATATGATCGTAACTATCGTTCCCTTGCTCATAACACACTGCGGACACACGCGATAACACGCCTCAAGCCGTAGAATCCAGGATAGACCTGTATTCATCGACGACGCCTGTGCTGACTTCGCGTATGGACTCAAAATCCGGATATCCAGTCGTTGGATCTACGAGGACATGATTCGAAACATCAATCGCAGCCCGAATATGATGCCGATTTGTTAATTCGATCCGCTTTTCTGAACCGTTGATCTGCATAACAACCGTGACCTTGTCCGGCTCGGCGAAATCGGCTGGAAGACTAAATAGAGTCCTAGCTGGCTCACCACGCAGGAACTGATTCAACTTAGGGCGAAGTCCAAGATAATTTTTTCGAGCAGCAACCAGGGTGTACTTTGCGTGTACCTTAGACGGTTCATTCTCCTTCCCGACTTCGGTCGCGATTTCAGGTGCGACGGAATATTTGTAGAACTCGATTTCTTTCGCTTCACCTTCTTCGAAAAACTTCCTCAGAACCGCATCTGGGATCAGATCTTCGTATTGTATCGTGGTCTCTCTGAATTCGCGCCTGAAGTCCTCTTGCAGGATTGACCTCAAAGCACCAACGGGGCCCCTGTTGCTCATGTTTTGGACTACCAGCAAACCTTGTTTTGCACTCGCTGGCAGATCAAATTGAAAGAAGTAGGGGATGATTTCTGCGTCATTGACGGTCCGGCGATAGCTGTTTTGCCCTGAACCCGTGTTGACTCCGCGCCCTGCAATCCCATCGATTCCGTATTCCAGCTGGCCCGTTATCCTTTGGCCACTGCACTCAAGCCTAGAAAGCTGATAGGCGCTCTTTATAGGCCCACTTAATGACACAGTCGTGGGAGCCTGGATCGCGGCTAGTCGCGTGAGAGCTGCCGTGATGACGCTCAACATCGACTTCCCCTCCACATCTCCGAGTTCCCTCGCTTCCCTTGTATCCTTCTCGAATGGATGAATGGCGTAGGGCACAAGCGTGATCTTCCTCATGCTGCTGTCCTTAATTGAAGAATGAGGACTGAACTGACGTTAAAGTACGAGAATCGCAGTGTTGCAAGTGTCACAGGTGGCATTATCGTACGTTTACAAGTCTTTTTGTTGATTCTAGGGTGCTTGCGTGCCTAGAGATAAGAAAAGTCGTACGACGTACGACGGCTGGACCGTGCGAGTCCTGCCAACAGTCATCTGAATTTGAATCTGGAGCGGGAGACGGGACTCGAACCCGCGACAGCCTGCTTGGGAAGCAGGAACTCTACCACTGAGTTACTCCCGCGCTCTTTATTCAACATACCACAGGAATTCCCGAGACACGGATCATTCTCGGCTTCGCCCTGTACTTGCGGTTGTGGAGCTAAACTGCTCGGTATGCGATCTACCTCAGCCATTGTTCTCGCCCTTGTACTTGCCGTCGCCGGAAGCGCGCAGGCACAGAAGCTTCGTTTTGTAGTGGCGGGAGATGGAAGGTCGGATCCGAAGGCGCATCGGCCGGAGGACGTGAACGGCGTCAACAAGCTCATCACGAGCGAAGTGGCCCAGGCGGTCATCGACGAGAAAGCGAAGTTCCTCCTTTGGACCGGGGACCTGGTTTATGGCTACCAAAAGAACCCAGACGACTTTGAGAAGCAGCTTCTTACCTGGCGCGAGATCCTAGAGCCGGTGTATGCGCGTCACATTC
The DNA here is from genome assembly GCA_903904815.1 of uncultured Armatimonadota bacterium. Taxonomy (GTDB): domain Bacteria; phylum Armatimonadota; class Fimbriimonadia; order Fimbriimonadales; family Fimbriimonadaceae; genus Fimbriimonas. Next base: position 9,381 of record CAIVDU010000070.1, on the reverse strand, counting down.
CGGTTCTCGCTTGCCGAGGAAACCACGATGCGGGGAGCACCGACGCTTGGGCGCGGTGGGACAAGGTGTTCACGGGTAAGTACGCACTGCCCCAAAACGGGCCAGCGACCGAGAAGAATCTCACTTTCTTCTACACGGCAGGGCCCGTTTTGGCGATCGGCCTCGACCAATACACCCAAAAGGGCGAGGCGATCAATCAGCCTTGGCTTGATGACGTTCTCAAGAAGCATCATAAGCCCTTCATTTTTGCCTTTGGCCACGAGCCGGCGTTCATGGACGGCGCGCACAAGGACACGATGGACGCGTCCCCAGAAAAGCGAGACGCCTTTATCGATAGCCTGATCGCAGCCGGCTCAAAAGTATTCTTCTGCGGGCACGATCATCTTTACGATCACATGGTGGTGACCAAGGACGGCCCCACCCCGGGACCGGAATTCCATCAACTTGTCGCGGGGACGGCCGGTGCGCCTTTCTATGAGGAAGGCGAATACACAGGCAACAACACACACTGGAAACTTAGACGGGTGAAACACATCGGCAACACCTACGGATATATCCTCGTCGAAATTGACGGGAAGAAGGCCAAGATCACGTTCAAGGGGCGAACCGCGCCGGGCAAATACGAGGCGATGGATACGCTGGAATATTCGGGTAAGTAGGGGCAGTGAGCGTTGTCGTTGGCAGTCGGCGTATCCCCTACGCGCTGACTGCCGTGTTCGAGTGGGCTTTGCTCTCCCCGCAATAAATCTTGGCTTCGAAGCTCTCGTCCGATATGGCATTCCTTGCGGTCTGGCTCTCGCCTTCCCAAATTCTCGGCCTTGTCGTATACTCAAGACAAGATTAATGATTAAGTGCTTAATCAAAGTGGAGAGAGCATGAGTGTCACCATGAGTGACATCGCGGAGAGGGCGGGAACGTCAGTCGCCGCTGTATCGGTGACCCTCAACGGAGCCAAGAGCAAGACGCTTCGGGTGAGCCCGGAGACGCGACAGCGGATCGTGAGCGCCGCTTCCGAATTGGGCTATCGGCGAAATCCGGTGGCGGGAGCGTTGGCCACCGGTCGCAGCATGGCGATCGGGCTAATGCTGCCCCATTTGACTGACTTCGCCAACCAAGACCCGTTTTTCTCGACCCTTACCAGCGGAGTCTCGGCGGGGGCTTCGCGCCATGGCTACAACGTGATGCTTTTCACGGCCACCGCCGAAGAGGAAGGGGTCAAAGCGGCTCAGATGATCGATCGCCGAATCGACGGACTGTTGCTCGTCAGTCCGGCATCCGGAACCCCTATCTATTCGGAGTGTGCCCGCCAGGGGATCCCGATTGCATCGATCATGGGGCAACCAGGAGTTGGGCGGACGAACCTGAATTGTGACGATTTCGCCGGGGCCATTCTTGCGACGCGCCACCTCATCGGCTTAGGGCATCGACGCATCGCGCATCTGGCCGGAACGGCCGGGGTGTCCACGACCGCCCCCCGAAAGAAGGGGTACCTAAAGGCGCTTGAAGACGCGAGGATTCCGGTCGTCGCCGACCTCGTGGTTTCCGGTGAGTTCAATCGAGCGATTGGGTACGAGGCCACAAAGCGACTCATGGCGCTTCCCGCCGACCAGCGCCCGACGGCCATCTTCGCCGGCAACGATTTGTCCGCGCACGGGGCCATCGACGCGATCCAGGATGCGGGACTGCGGGTTCCCGAGAACGTGGCGGTGATTGGGTTCGACGACACGTGGTACGCCACGGTGCCGAAGCCGGCACTCACCTCCGTGAGCCTCGACGTCGCGAATCTTGGGCGAAGGGCAGTGGAGGTGTTGATCAATCTGCTGTCCGATGCCCCAGACCCGATCTCTCAAGTCGTGATGCCGGTGAGCCTGTCCGTTCGTGAGTCTTGCGGAGCTTCGCAGGGACTGAGAATCCAATTTCAATCATGAATTGCCATAAGTCAATGATGAAAATCAATGCCAAACTTGCTCTGGCGGCGCTAGCCGTGGGCCTGATCGTTGCTCCTTGTAGCGCCCAGTTGCCAAAAGGCTTTCTGAGGGGCGGGGACGTTTCCGAGATTGCTCAGGTGGAGGATGCGGGCGGGCAGTTCTTCCTCGATGGAAAGAAGATCGATCCGTTCGAACTGCTCAAGAAGTCGGGATGGAATTTTGTGCGGTTTCGCGTTTGGAACCATCCTCGCGACGGCTATTGCGACAAAGAACACACGCTCGCTTTGGCTCGCCGGGCGGCGAAGTTGGGATTCAAAATCAGCATCGATTTTCACTACAGCGATTGGTGGGCGGATCCAGGGAAGCAACCGAAACCAGCCGCCTGGGCGAACCTTTCGTATGTTGATCTCTTATCGGCGGTTACGTCTTACACGGCCGACGTGGTGTCCAGCCTCGTCAAGCAGGGGACGCCACCGTACATGGTGCAGGTCGGGAACGAGATCACTGCGGGGATGCTGTGGCCGGACGGAAAAGTGGACTCCGATAAGCCGGAGCAGTGGATCCGCTTAGCCGGTTTGATCAATGCCGGAATTCATGGTGTTCACCAAGGTGGTGGGATGAAGCGGATTCTAACGATGATCCACCTGGATCGAGGCGGTGACTTCGCCGGCGCCATTTGGTGGTTCGACCACATTTACGAGAAACTCATCCCGTACGACGCGATTGGGCTGTCTTACTACCCCTTTTGGCATGGTCACCTAGACAAGCTCGGCCCCAACCTCGCTGGTCTCGCTCAGAGGTGCCAAAAGGACGTTTACGTCGTCGAAACTGGCTACCCGTGGACTAACGACGTAAAGGGAAGGGGATCCGAGCGGGTTTTCGCCGACTCGACGAAATTGGAGCCCGGATATCCGGCGACTCCCGAAGGCCAAGCCAAGTTCCTGACCAAGGTGGAGTCGATCATTCTCAATGTGCCTGGGGGGCGCGGAAAGGGTCTCTTGTATTGGGCTCCAACATGGATTTCCGCGCCCAAGAGCCAGTCGCCTTGGGATAATTTGGCGCTGTTCGATTTTCAGGGCAATGCCCTGCCTGGTGTTGCGGCAATTGGGGGTCAGAAATAGTTTCGAAGAACCTTCTCAACTCAAAACTCCCCGTCCTGTGGCACGGGGGTGACTACAACCCAGAGCAGTGGAACGAAGCGGTTTGGGAGGAAGACGCTCAGCTCATGAGGCAAGCCCACTGCCAGGTGGCGACGCTAGGCATGTTTGCGTGGGCGCGCTTGGAGCCGGAAGAGGGGCGATATGAATTCGGATGGCTGGATCGAGTCATCGAGATCCTGTCCGAACAGGGCCGCTGGTTCATTCTCGGCACGCCCAGTGCAGCCCCTCCGGCTTGGATGGCGGGTCGTTATCCGGAGACTCTGAGAGTCGGGTCAGACCGGGTTCGAAAGTTGCACGGCAACCGAGTGAACTACAACCTCGGCTCGGCCGTTTATCGCGAAAAGACTCGGGAGATTGCCCGCCAGCTAGCCCAGCGATACGGAGACCACCCCAGGTTGCTCGCGTGGCACATGTCAAACGAGTACAACGGGGCGGACTACAGCCCGGAGAGCATCGCCCAGTTTCGCGAATGGCTTCGGCGTCGTTATCACGACGATCTTAACGCCTTGAACCATGCCTACTGGGCGGCGTTTTGGAGTCACACCTTCGGTTCTTGGGATGAGATCGACGCTCCCGGTAGACCCTTGGGAGAGGTTGCCACCCAGGGCCTCATCGTCGATTGGCAGCGGTTTGTGACTGACCAGACCATTGAGTTCATGTTGAACGAGGCAGCGCCATTGCGGGAAATCAGTCCAAGCGTTCCCGTCACCACGAACCTCATGGGCACTTATCCGGGACTCGACTACCGAAAGTTTGCCCCGCACCTCGACTTCGTTTCGTGGGACAGCTATCCGTCTCCCGAATCGGACGTGATGGCGACGGAGACCTGGGTCAACGTCTCGTTTAAGCATGACCTGATGCGATCCCTCAAGCGGGATCGCCCTTGGCTGCTCATGGAGTCCACGCCGAGCACGGCGAACTGGTACACCAACATGACCCTGAAGCGCCCAGGGATGCACCGGTTCGAGGGCTTGCACGCGTTGGCACACGGATCAGATGGGGTGCAGTACTTCCAGTGGAGACAGTCTCGGGGTGGGGAAGAGCAGCATCATGGCGCAGTCGTCACTGCCGGGGGAGCATCGAACACGCGCGTTTTCGCGGAAGTTCGTTCACTTGGTGAGGAATTAGAAACGCTCGGCGATCTGTCGGGAACGCTGACTCAAGCGCAGGTCGCAATCGTGTTCGACTGGGAAGCGAAGTGGGCGCTCGACGCATCAAGTGGCCCAGTTCGGGGCGACAAGGGCTATGACGCAACCGTTCTGGATCACTATCGCGCCTTTTGGGAGATGGGGGTTTCGGTCGATGTTATTGGCCTCGATGACGATCTGAGCCCATACCGACTGCTGGTCGCGCCGATGGCCTACAGCCTGCGGCCCGGGTTCGCGGAAAGGGTCAAGGGCTTTCTCGAGGCCGGGGGAACCTTCGCCTCGACCTATCTTTCGGGTTGGGTGAGTGAGTCGAGCCTGTTGTACTTAGAGGGGCTCGGCGGACCATTGAGAGAGATCTTGGGCATTGAGATCGAAGAGCTGGATGTGCTTCCGGATGGTCGAACTAACTCGGTCGAGTTCCTCGACGGAAATCCACTTCAACTTTCGGGAAGCTTCGCTGTGTCTCGATTCTGCGAACTCGCTCACACGAAAGGAGCGGAAGCTTTGGCGGTGTACGGCACAGACTTCTACGCGGGCCGCCCAGCGGTGACCCGGCATCGACTCGGGGAAGGGACGGCGTACTATGTCGGCGCCCGGTGCGGTTTCGACTTCGTGAAATCGTTCTTCCATCGGATCTCGGTAGATGCAAAGGTGAATTTGCCCACCGGGCTTCCGCTTCCCACTGGGGTTACCGTACAGACCCGGTTGAGCGAAAAAGAAGAGTTCCTTTTCGTTTTGAACGCTTCGGAGACGGCAAAGGAATGGACTGGTACCCCATTTGGCGATTTCAGCTTGCCAGCTTGGGGAGCGGAGATTCGGCGGCGGGGGCGGGAAGACGTTAAATTGAACTCGAAGACCGCATCTGTTGCTTCGTTCGACGGGAGTTAAGCATGGAGAGCTCGTACTTCGATCAGGTTTCCCGATGTTCGGGATATAGTTTGGGGCGTACTCGGTGCGACCGGTAATTATGAAGCGAATGGATGCAATGGAGCAGCGAGAGCCATGACGACCCAAACAGTTGCTGGCATGTGGGCAGCCGCGGTGGCGTTGGTCGTTTGCGCAACCGTGGGTGAAAAGGTTGTTTCCCGTCAGGCGTCGACCGACAAGGTGACGGTCATCTACTGGGAAAAGTGGACGGGATCAGAAGCCGAAGAGATGAGGAAGGTGGTCACCGCCTTCAATCACTCTCAGGACAAGATCTTCGTCAAGTATCTGAGCATCTCAGGTGTTGACACGAAGACCATGTTGGCCACGGCTGGCGGGGATCCGCCTGACATCGCGGGCATTTGGCAGGACCAGATCTGTCAGTTCGCCGACGAAGGCGCCCTTACTGACCTCACCGATATGGGTAAGGCAGCCGGCCTCGACACTAGCTATTACATCCCAGGCTTTTGGGACGGGATCACTTTCCGAAAACGGCTCTGGGCCTTGCCCAGCACTCCCGCTTCGATCGCGTTGCACGTAAGGACGGACCTTGTCCCCCCGGATGTGAACACGCCAGAGACGTTCCCGAAGACGATCGAAGGGCTGGACAAGCTCGTGGATCGCATTTCGAAGAAGCGAAAGGATGGCGGATTGCAACTCGCCGGTTTCCTTCCTTCTGACCCGGGTTGGTGGAACTGGGCCTGGTCCGGTCTATTCGGTGGGAAACTCATGGATGGTGACAAGGTCACGATCAACTCCCCCGAGGCGATCCGAGCGTTCGAGTGGATCGACACCTACGGAAAGAAATTTGGATCAAAAGAGGTCCAGAGCTTCCAAAGCGGATTTGGAAACTTCGGCTCGCCCCAGGATCCGTTCATGGACGGCAAGGTCGCGACCGAAATCAACGGAGTTTGGAAAGCGAACTACATGAAGGTGTTCAAGCCCGGCACTCCGTGGTTTGCAGTCCCGATTCCGTACCCGGCGGATCGGCCAGATTTAGCGGGACACACGATCCTGTCTCAAGACGTTTTGACCATCCCAAGAGGAGCCAAGCACGTGAAGGAAGCGTTCGAGTTTCTCAAGTACGTCCAGCGTCAGGACGTGATGGAGGGGTTATGCACGGGCCACGGAAAGAATTCGCCGCTCATGAAGGTCAGCGAGAAGTTTTTCGATAACCACCCGAACAAATCAATCCGGCTGTTTGATGCATTGGCCCGGTCTCCGAAGGCATTCAGTCAACCGAAGGTGGGAATCTATCCCCAGATGTCGAGCGAGATCACGGTTGCTTTCCAGGAGGTCACGACGGAACAAAAGACTCCTAAGCAGGCGCTCGACGACTGCCAAGCTCGGGTTCAGAAGATTTGGGATACGTACAAGGCCCAGGTTGCCGGAGCTGACAAATGAACAAGAGAGATGCCCGAGTCGGGATTCTATTCGCCCTACCCTGGATCTTAGGGTTCATGATCTTCACGATCTATCCTCTGCTGGCCTCGCTGTTCTTTTCGTTCACGAACTACTCGGTTTTAAGACCACCGGCAATGGTCGGCGCGGCGAACTATGTCGACCTTGCTCACGACGGAGTGTTCTGGAAGTCGCTGTCGAATACGTTCCTCTACGCGATTGGAGCGGTTCCCCTAAGCGCAGTGATCGCGATCATTTTGGCGATGCTGCTGAACACGAAGGTGAAGGGGATGGCGGTTTATCGAACCATCTTCTTCCTACCGTCGCTGGTTCCGATGGTCGCGTTGGCGACGCTCTTCCTCTGGATTTTTAACGGTGACTATGGCCTGCTGAATGTGGCTTTCAAGGTCGTGCACATTACGCCGCCTAACTGGTTGGGCGATCCGGCGTGGACGAAGTGGACCTTGATTCTGATCACGATGTGGGGTAGCGGCCAGGCAATGATCATCTATCTTGCCGGACTTCAAGACGTGCCGGTTTCGCTGTATGAGGCAGCCGACCTCGACGGAGCGACGTTTTGGTCCAAAACCAAGAACGTCACGCTCCCGATGATCTCGCCGGTGATCCTTTTCAACGTGATCATGGGGATGATCGGGTCGTTTCAAGTGTTCGCTATTCCTTACGTGATGTTTCCCGACGGCGCGCCGGCGCGGGCGACTTACTTTTACACGATGTACCTGTTCGACAACGCTTTCAAGTATCAGCGGATGGGTTACGCAAGCGCGATGGGTTGGGTGATGTTCCTCATCACGGTGATCCTTACTTTGGCGGCGATGAAGTTTTCGGAGCGCCACGTTCATTACGAGGGCGGATAGAACATGTCAATTACCACTACTGATGCTAAGGGCGATCTAGAAACAGATCCGAATGCATCGAAGCCTCAGGGGTTTCGACGAAACAAGACGCTGTTTATCGCGCTCACTCACATCACCCTCATCGTGCTTTCGGTGACGTTCTTCATGCCGTTCCTGTGGATGCTGGTCACTTCGATCAAGCCGATCAAGGAGACGATGACGAATCCACCGACATGGATTCCGTCCCAGCTTCTTTGGCACAACTACCCAGATGCGATCACCTACGATAGCAAGGAACTGGGCTATTTGCCGTTCCCGACCTATGCCCGCAACACACTGATCATTACGTTGCTGTCGGTGGCGGGGGCGGTGACGTCTAACAGTCTCGTGGCCTACTCGTTCGCGAGGATCAAGTGGCCGGGTCGTGACTTGTTCTTCGCCTTAACTTTGGCGACCATGACGATTCCATTCCCCGTATTAATGGTTCCGGTTTTCAGCCTGTTCCGATGGATTGGGTGGGTCGGTTCGTTCAAGCCACTGTGGGTACCCGCGTTCTTCGCGAACGCGTTCTCGATCTTTCTGTTGAGGCAGTTCTTCAAGACGATCCCCATGGAACTCTCCGAAGCGGCCAAGATCGACGGTTGCAGTGAGTTGAGAATCTTTCTCGACGTGATAGCTCCTCTTTCCAAGCCCGCCCTGTCGGTCGTGGCCCTGTTCACGTTCATGGGGGCGTGGAACGACTTCCTTGGACCACTGATCTATCTTGTCGACCAGCATACGTTCACGCTCTCGCTTGGCCTTCAGGCGTATCAGTCTCAGCATGGCGGCACTCAGTGGAATCTGCTGATGGCGGCATCCGTGATCGTGGTGGCGCCGGTGATCCTCGTTTTCTTCTTCGCCCAGAAAGTGTTCATTCAGGGCATCGCAACGAGTGGTTTGAAATGAGTCAAGAGATCTGGACCGCCGTGGACGAGCACTTCGTCGATCAATTGGTGCTGCACGACGAGGCGCTCATGGCTGCTCTGAGATCAAGCGAAGAGGCAGGTCTACCCGCCATCAACGTCGCTCCAAACCAGGGCAAACTGCTTCAGATGCTTGCCAAGCTCAACGGGGCGAAGCGAATACTAGAAATCGGCACTCTCGGAGGTTATAGCAGCATCTGGATGGCCCGGGCATTGCCCGCAGGCGGAAAGATGGTGACTTTGGAGTTTGAGCCGCTTCATGCGAAGGTGGCACGCGCGAACATAGAGCGTGCTGGGCTGGCTAGCGTCGTTGAGGTCCGAGTCGGCGCGGCGCTGGATCTTCTTCCTCTCTTGTTCGAAGAGCACCAGGAACCGTTCGATCTGGTATTCATCGACGCGGACAAGCTGAACAACCCCCACTATTTCCAATGGGCGCTCAAACTCACGAAGTCGGGAAGTTTAATCCTGATCGACAACGTGGTGCGCGGTGGAGCGGTCATGGATGCAGACTCCGAAGACCCCAATGTCTTAGGTGTGCGTAAGGTTCTGGAAATGATCGGTAAGGAGTCTCGGGTCACTGGAACGGCGATCCAGACGGTCGGAAGCAAAGGCTACGACGGACTCGCGCTGGTTCTCGTCAACTAGAACATCGAGCCGGGCCCATGTGCTGCTTCAAGAACGGCGCTGCGTTGAACATTGATTGTAAATTGCTAAAGCCTAAAACCATGTGGAGTGCGGTCACCCGGGACCGCTTTTGCCAGCCCGACCTGGCGGGCGTGGAGACATTCGGGAAATTCTGCTTCGAAGACTACGTCTGCAGATACGATTAAGACCCGGCTCCACGCGAGCCAAGTCTCGCTATTCCCAGCGCTGCCGGGTCAGCGCACTCCATATCGGAGCGGTTTGGAGTGCGGTCACCCGGGATCGCTTTTGCCAGCCCGACCTGGCGGGCGTGGAGAACTTCGGCAAATTCGGCTTCAAAGGCTGGGCGTGTAAATACAATT
>CAIVDU010000069.1 GCA_903904815.1 uncultured Armatimonadota bacterium | reverse complement strand
GGCATGGTCCAAAGCGACAATGGGAATCTGACTGGCGGCTCTTTGGATGAGGTCGACGTCAGGGAATCCCTTGTAGGACCACACGATGGCGCCCGCGAATTCAAGATCCATCGCTCGCTGGAGCGCGTACTCCATCGGGTACTCATTGCCTCCGGCAAGCTGGACCAGGTGCAGGCCACGTTTGACGAGCAGTTCGCTCATTTTTACGCCGAGAACCTTCAGAAGGTAGGTTCCGCCATCGATGAGAGCAATCTGATCGCTGTGTGAATTCCTAGACTGGATCGCTCCACCGGCGATGACTCCCTTGTTAGGAACGTTTTTCGCGACACCCATATCGACAAGGGCGGCGAGAGCTTTGCGGATAGTGGTACGGCTTGCCGTGAACTGAGCTTGCAGTTCGCGTTCGGTGGGAAGGTAATCCCCCGATCCGATTTCTCCGGCCTCAATCCTAGCCTTGAGGTTTGCCGTGATTTCAAGAAAACCATTCCTTGAAATACGCGCTACTTTGCGCTCCATACCATCACTATACACAATGTTCTTTACTGAACCAAGTGCATTTTCAAATTTAGGCGGTCCGATTCGAACTTATGGTCGCAATAACGGACAAGATGATTTAAAGGCTAGCCTAGCCAGGTCGTCATTCAACCTGAAGGGCCTTCTGTCAGGTCGTTAGTTGGCGATTGAAAACCCAGCCTAATTGTCTATTAAGAATCCATGAATGTATACAATTCATCTCTAATTCATGCAAAAGCTATGATGTGGTGATGATTTATGCGATGGTCCTTTGTTCTGGATCTCGCTTCGGGTTTCGTGATGTGATCGCTTTCTAGAGGTGAAACTGCGTAACCGCTCAGCCTGACTCGTGCGATCGACGGTGCACCGACCAACAGGAATCTGTGATTCATTAGAGGAACGGTGCGGCCCTCGAACGGATAGAAAGTTTGCAGTTCGCCGCGAACGGTTGGAGGTCGGAACGGATTCTGGGGATTCCTACTTTCATTCCTGGTTGTGATCGCCCCGCTCATGTCTGCTGTAAACTCGGAACTGACGCCGATCAATGTTGAAGGCGACTGGAAAAACTATGCGGACTCTCATTAAGGTCTTCGCCACTACCGACACTCTTGGACTCGCCCGTAAAGTCGAGAAGGAGTTGTCGGAGCGACTCGGTGAGCACGCGGACGAGTTTTGCGTCGAAATGGGCGAAGTGAAGGTCAGCCGTTTCTCCAACGAGAACATGGAGGTCCAGGTTGACAACGTCCGAGACCACATTGTGGTGGTCCTCCACACCCAGGCTCCGCCAGTGAGTGATGGGATTGTTGAGTTGATGGCTCTACTCGATGCCGTCAACAACGCGCATCCTCGCCAAACTTTCGTGGCGTTTCCATACATGCCTTACTCCCGGTCAGATCGAAAGAACCGGCCTCGAATCTCAGTCCTGGGACAGCGACTCCCTGAGATCCTCAATAACGTCTTGGGTGTTCGGCGGGTTCTCCTCGTCGAGCCGCACGATCCCCACTTGAAGCAGTATTTCGTGCCCACTGCCGATGAGATTCCGGGCACTCAGCTCATGGTCGAACACATTCGGGAGACACTCTTTAAAACGAACGCTCCCGAACAGTGCGTTTTGGTGTTCGCGGATGCAGGCGCGGCAAAGCGATACGAAGAGCTTCCTTTCGCACTGGGAATCGATCAGGCGTATATCCATAAATCGCGAACGGATCACTCAGAGTCGCCCACGATTCGAGCTCTGACCGGCCAGGTGCGCGGACGGCATTGCCTGCTAGTGGACGACGAGATCCTCACTGGCAACACGGTGTTGAAGGACGCCAAGCTCCTGAAGGAAGCGGGTGCGCTGTCCGTAAGCATGTACGCGACTCACGCCGTGTTTGCGGATCAGCGGATCTCGCATGCAGAATTGATGGAGAAGCTTTCGAACTCGGAAGTCGACCAGTTCATCGTTACCGACACGATCCCAGTGGCTCATAAGGTGGCGATGGCTCCAGATCGGTTCCTGGTTCTTCCGATTGCCCCCCTTCTCGGAGAAGCCATCAAGAGGATGATTTTGGGAGAGTCACTCAGCGAACTTCATCGGATTGGCTAGAAGCGGCCAAACCGGTGAGAGTGTTCGCTTATCGAGACGCCGATCAAAATGCGGCACAATGCCTTGAGGAATTGTTTCTCCAAAGACGAAGGAATGCGAGCCAAGAGACCGACAAGACAGGATGTTGCCACGAAGGCCGGAGTAGCGCCTTCCACCGTCACTTTGATCCTCAACGAGAGAGGCGCAGGTCTGGGAATTCCCGAGGCGACTCGTGAGCGAGTACAGGCCGCGGCGCGAGATCTCGGTTACTATCCGAATTGGCACATTCGCTCGATTCGTTCTGGAAAGACCGGAAATCTCGGCCTGTATCTTCGTTCGGATCAGTGGGGCAAACCGCACGGATATTGGACTCAGGTCATCGCTCACCTTCAGAAGGCAGTGGCCGGGGCTGATTTGAGAATCCTGCTTCACTGCGCTCCTGCTGACTGTCCAACTGAGGAAGCGTTCGCACGCCAGGCAGGTGGCGTAGTCGATGGCGTGATTATCGTCAACTCAGGTCACGATCCGATCGCCCAGAGGCTGATGGAAACCGGACTGCCCGCCGTGGAAATCGGGGATCGATACAGCGCGTTGCCGCTGGTGGCCGTCGATGGCGCCCAAGGAATCCAATTGGCAGTTAAGCATCTTTGGGAGCGAGGCTACAAACGCCCCGCGTTCTGCTGGGACAGTTCGCAATATCTGCTCAACGCCCAGTCGCGAGAACAAGCCTTCTATGAGTCGGTCAAGGAACAGTTCGGTCTGGACCGGTCGCAAGTTTCTTCGCTTGAGATCCCCGATAACGCGGATCCTTACGCGGAGTTGTGGAGACTGAACCCCCGCCCCGACTGTGTCGTGTGCACCTCCGACGAACTCGCTTTCACCCTTTTGGAGTCGGCCATCGCGGCTGGCATCGATGTCCCCAACGAGTTGGGCATCACGGGATTCGATTGCCTCCCGGCGTTCGCGCCAGTGCGTACGCTCACTAGCGTAGCAACCCCCCTCGAGCAGATGGCCCGCGATGGAGTTACGAAGCTTCTCGCTTTGATCGAAGGAAAACCGGTGGAAGCCTCGACCGTTCTTCCGGTCGCGTTACGACAAGGGACGTCTACGAGAGCGGCACTCGAGAAAAAATAGAATTTTAGAATTCCTCATCTTTCACTCATCTCCAAGCGCGATCATACAGTCATTGAAGGCCGAGACGAGTATCCCTCGAACAGGCGACAAGAGACGTAAGGAGAAAACAAAGTGAAAGTACAACTGAGAAACCCACGAAGAAATCGACTAGCGATCGCCGTTTTGGCTGGACTGATGATCGGTTCCATCGCCACGGCCCAAGAGCCACCTGAAGGAGCGGGAGCACCTCCACAGGACCAGTTCGGGCAAAGAGGTCAGGGTGGTCCTGGTGGTCCTGGCGGAATGCGCCGAATGGGCCCCCCTGCTATCACCCTGGCCAGGATTCCGGTCAAGATTCTCGCGAAGGTCTTGGACCTGACACAGGACCAGGAAGACAAGATTGCCGAAATCCAGAAGTCGCTCCCTAACCGACGCGGTCCCGGAGGCCCCGATGGTCAGCGTGGACCTGGAGGTCCCGGCGGACCTGGCGGAGAAGGATTTGGTCCTGGCGGACCTGGTGGTCCCGGTGGGCCCGGGCAGGGTCCTGACGGACCAGGCGGTCCTGGTGGGCCTGGCGGGCCTGGCGGCGACGGATTCGGACCCGGTGGCCAAGGCGGCCCTGGTGGACCGGGAGGTCCTGGTCAGGGTGGCCCCGGATTTGGTGGTCCCCGGGGAGGACCTCAGAATGGTGTCCAGTCTCCGGCCGAAGCGAAGGCGATCAAGCAGATCAAGAAAGTCCTCACCGAAGGACAATCTGAGAAGGTCAAAGGGCTTCTCGACGATGTACGTGGACTCGGCCCTGCGGGGCTTCCAATGCCAGCGCTCGAAAAGGTCGACCTTTCTAAGGAGCAATGGGCGAAAGTTCATGCCCTGCTGAGCCACAACCGACCGGAGGGTGACGAACCACCTGCTCCTGACGCCGAGCGACCGAACTTCGAGGAACTGCACACAAAGCTGTTCGCTCTCTTGACCGCCGATCAGAAGAAGATCGCCAAGCAGTTCGAGCGGCGTGGCCGACAAGGTGGTCCTGGCGGACCCGGTGGCCCGGGAGGATTCGGCGGCGGCCCTGGCGGTCCTGCAGGCGGCCAAGGCGATCCAGACCAAGGCTAAAAGGTCCGAGGACGGATAAGATCACCCCTGGCAATCGCGAGATTGCCAGGGGTGAATTCATTGGATCAATGGGTGGGGGCGGCTAGGTATTGCGCACCACGCAAAGGCGTGCGCTGTCGTCAAGCCGCTTTTCGATTGGGACGTTCCGCCTGGCCGCGCCGACGTCCTTTGGCGATCTCGGCTCTAGCGCGATCGACGATGCCCTTCAGACTCTGAACCGAATGATCCACGTGCGTCACAGTCTCGGTAAGTGCACGTACGGTAAGCGACATCTGCTGGGCACTCGCTCCAACTTCCTGAGTTGCGGCTGCGTTCTCTTCCGTGATCGAAGCAATGTTCTCGATGGCGAAATTGACGCTTCGAATATCTCCGCCCACCTTGGTGAGGACGCGCTCGTTCTCGGCTGCCAAGTTCTCCACGAGAGCCATAGCCTGACTTAGCTCGATGGTTAGTTGTCTGGAAGTGACGGCGCCCCTTGAAATCTCTTCTAGGCAGGCCGCCGCCTCTGAACTCACTTCGATGACTTCAGATACGTCGTTGACTGTCTTGGCCATGGACGCAGCGGCATCGCGCGAGCCGACCTGAATAGCCGCGATTAAGTTGCCAATTTCCTTAACTGACGTCGCCGAATTTTCGGCGAGCTTCCGAACCTCATCGGCTACGACCGCAAATCCGCGACCATGTTCTCCAGCACGCGCGGCTTCGATCGCCGCATTCAGAGCAAGCAGGTTGGTCTGTTCGGCGATGGTGCTGATCGCCTCGACGATGCTTTGAATTTCGACTGACCGAGAGTTCATATCCTGAACTCGCTCGGCGGTGTCCGAAATATTTGTCTTAAGGCGGTCCATTGCTGAGATTTTGAGGCGGATCTGGTCGCCGAGACTGGCTCGATTATTAATACCCTCGATCTCATCCTGCACCAGTTGCGCGGCGGCGGCCGCCTTATTGAGGGCTGATTTTTGACTCGAGGCGCCTTGCTCCACGGTTTGACTTGCTCGTGCAACGGAGTCCATGGATTGCGCAACCGACTGCGCGGATGAGGCTTGCGTGGTCGACGCGATGGCCAACTGTTCACAAACCCCGCTCACCTCTGCCGTCGACTCACCGGCCGACCTGTTCGAGACAGCAAGTTGGCTCGTGCTGGACGCAAGAGCGGTTATGACATCCTCAACGAGTTCGGTAACCCTTGCATAGCCGCTTTCGCTGTAGGACTCCATGATCAACTCTTGATCGAGATTGAAGGCCTTCATCAAAGTCGACAAGGTAGTGGCTAACTTCCTGGGCTTGAATCGCAAGGCGGTGGTGATGATGGGGATGATGCTGTCGAAATATGCACTCATGGCCCCGAAGTACCAAACCGGGGAGAGGCCAATTTCGGTATGGACTTGACCGATGATCAGGCGACTTTCAAAGTAGGACTCGTCGAATTCACCCTTGAAGATCTCTCCTAAATAAATTGGATTAGTCTTCTTGAGCCGCTCTAGACTGCTCCCCGATCTTTCAATAATGGCGAGCGCTTCAGGGTATTGGGCGAGATGGGCGTAAAAGAAGTCGGTAATTTCACCGAGCTTGGGAGCAAGAATTGACTCTAGGTCACGAGCTACTTGGCGCTCTTGGTCCGTGATGCGGAACAAGGCGAGGCGCTTCGCGCGTTCGGGACCATCAAGTCTGAAGCTTTGACAATAACTCATATTTCGGTGTGCCTATATCCCTTCTTGCAGGAGCCCTCACTTATGTGAATTAGGTCCTTCAAATTGAACACTATGGGTTTCAGAGAAACTGAACCTGTGACTTTGAGCGTTAGTGGGTGCGGCTTTCCTCATGGAGTTTCTGAGGCCACGAACACCTGAATCGTTGGAGCCCATGCAGGAATTACTTAGAAAAATACGGGGTGTGATACTGTTCTTAACAATAAGATCGCAAGAATCCTTGCTAACGCCTCTCCGAGTAAGAGTGCCGGGGCTTGTCATCGTTCTTAGCATTACGTCCTCTTGTGAATACGAGTGCTTGTTCCGCCTAGAAAATCGATTGTTCTTTCGTGGCCTTGGGAGTAGTGGATTGGGTGGGCGTCGATGATCGTCCAAGACGTCCCGGCTATTTCCAGATACAATTCACCGCCAATGGCAGGATCAATATGAGCTTCAAGAACTGGGCAGGCAATTACACCTATCGAGCGGAGCGCATCCACCATCCTGAGACCGTCGAGCAGGTTCAGGATCTCGTCAGGCAGGCGAACAAAGTGAAGGCGCTCGGAAGCCGTCACTCCTTCAATGAGGTCGCCGACTCCGAACAGGACCTGATTTCGACTGAGCGGCTGGATCGCATCCTGAGCCTCGACACCCAGGCGATGACGGTCACCATGGAGGGAGGGGTTCGTTACGGAGAGCTTGGGCGCTATCTGGAAGAGCGAGGGTTTGCTCTCCACAACCTGGCGTCCTTGCCCCACATCTCCGTCGTAGGCGCCTGCGCCACCGGCACCCATGGTTCCGGGAATGGTTCTGGAAATTTATCGACCCAAGTTCGTGGCATTCGACTGGTGCAGTCGAACGGAGAAATCGTCGCCTTGTCTCAGGAGAGCGATCCAGATCGATTCTCCGGAGCGGTGGTTGGACTTGGCGCGCTTGGGATTATCACCGAGGTGACTCTGGCGATCGAGCCGACGTTTGCCGTAGAACAACAGGTCTTCGAATGGCTACCATTGGAGTCCGTCGAGCAGCATTTTGAGGAGATCGAAGCGAGTGGATACAGCGTCAGCCTGTTTACCGATTGGCAAACGTCCCGGTTCAATCAAGTGTGGGTGAAACGACGAGTAGGCCCTGGCGGGAATCCGTCCCTCCCGAATCCGTTCTTTGGAGCAGTTGCGGCGACCAGAGGCAGGCACCCAATCGGAGACCTGTCCGCGATCCACTGCACCGAACAGATGGGAGTTGCTGGTCCCTGGCATGAGCGTCTTCCACACTTTCGACTCGACTTCACACCAAGCAGTGGGGAAGAGTTGCAAACGGAATATTTCGTCCCACGTGAGCGAATCGTAGACGCGCTTCGAACGGTGGCCTCCCTTGCCCCTCAGATTGCCCCACTGCTCCAAGTGACGGAAGTCAGAACCATTTCCTCCGACGAACTTTGGCTCAGTCCGGCCTACCATCGCGATAGTGTGGCGATCCACTTCACGTGGAAGCAGGACTGGGACTCCGTCCGACGTCTCCTGCCGGTGATCGAAGCAAAGTTGGCTCCCTTCGAAGCACGTCCGCATTGGGGAAAGCTTTTCACCATTCGAGGCGGCCGACTCGGGGAACTGTACGACCGCATGCCAGACTTTCGGAGATTGGCGTCTGAATTCGACCCGACCGGCAAGTTCCGCAACCCGTTTCTCGACGAGACGGTGTTCATAGACGAGAAGTAAGTTCCTACGCTGAGAGTGGTCCTAGTTCGGATAGAAAACTCATGAATGACTCATGATCTGCTTCCATGATCGAGTGAAGTGCCATGAAAGTATTGGTGATTGAAGACGATGCGGGCATCTCGACGATGATCCGTCGAGGCTTGGAAGGCGAGCGATATCAAGTCGATGTCGCCCGTGACGGCGCCCGTGGCTTAGACTTGGCCAAAGCGAACGAGTACGGGGTGATCATCCTGGATCTCATGCTTCCCAAGATGGATGGTTGGCAGGTTTGTGATCGGCTCCGTTCTTCTAAGAACCAAACTCCCATTCTTATGCTTACGGCGCGAGATTCTGTCGATGATCGCGTCAAGGGGCTAGACGCGGGAGCTGACGACTATCTTCCCAAGCCTTTTGACTTCAAAGAGCTTCTTGCCCGTTTGCGAGCCCTTTCTAGGAGAGAACGCGTTCACCGATCGCGACTGATACGCATCGGTGATCTCGAAATCGACACGGTAGGCCGCCGAGTGACCAGGAGCGGTGAGGAGATTCGGTTGAGCCATCGCGAGTTTGAACTCCTGGAGGCGCTGGCGAGCAACGAAGGCCGGGTGTTAGACCGTCAAACGATTCAAGAACGAGTGTGGCTGAATGAAGAGACGTATTCCAATATGGTTGACGTCTACATCGGAACCCTCCGAAAGAAGATCGACGCCGGGCACGAAGAGAAACTGATCCGTACCATTCACGGCATCGGATACAGTCTTCAATCTCCAACCCAGGAGAATGGGGTTCTGTAGGTGAAGGTTTGAGCAAGCGCTCCTCGCTAAGGCGTCAACTGATCGCGTGGAATACGCTCACGCTCGCGGTTCTCCTGGCCGTATTAGGGCTGGCGACTCACTTTGCTGCCTATCGCTACGCCTTACATTCCGTCGATTCAGAACTGACGGAGAGAGTCAAACCGCCTCCCGGTGGACCGCCGCCCCCGAGGCGTTTGCCGGATGGTCTCGAAAACTCAGATGCTCCTGGCAATCTTCCTAACGAACTAGGACAGGAAGGTCCAGGTTCCGACGCCATCACGCCCGAACAACGTGGACCAGAGGGTCCGGACGGGGATCCATTCGGGTTTGGACGGGGTCGCCCTCCGGCTCAGGGAATGGACGTTCGACGCCCCCGCGTTTACTCGGTGGACGGGGTAGCTCTCCAGCCCGGAAACACCTTCAAGCCGTTCGACCCGGCGGCGCTCAAAGCGGCCGATGAACACTCGGCGCTCGTGACCACGGTCACGTTTGACGGTGAGCCGTATCGAGTTGCCACCCGACGATTAAGGCGTCGGCTCGGCATTCAATCAATTCCAGTGGTTCAGGCTGCCTACCCACTTTCAGACCTCAACTTGGCGACGGGAGCCCTTGATCGCGGGCTTCTTGCCCTCATTCCCATCGGAGTTCTCGGCGCATGGTTGGGCGCGACATTCCTCACGCGAAGAGTGTTGGGCAGGGTGAGCAAGTTTGCAATCGCGGCGGAGAAGATGGGAGAGGATGACCTCTCTCGCCGTCTTCCTGTCGACGGAAACGATGAGTTTGCCGACCTTGCGGGCACGTTCAATAGCCTGTTCTCGCGCCTAGAAGAGGCATTTGAAAGACAAAAGGCGGCGCTTGAGCAGCAGCGGCGGTTCACGGCAGATGCTTCGCATGAGCTAAAAACTCCCCTGACCGTCATAAAAGGGACCACGAGCATGGCGCTCGCCGGGCCCCGCATCGATGACCGATCACGAGAGGCATTCACCGAGATTAACCAGGCGGCGGACGGCATGGTGAAGCTTGTGCAAGATCTTCTGTATTTGGCAAAGGCAGATTCTGGGGCGCTTGGCGCGGACCGTCAAGAGGTGCTGGCCATTGAGGTTTTGGAGAGGGCAAAGGCGAGTGTGTCCCATCTCCATGGCGCCCCGGTTACGCTTGGGACGATTTCGGCTGAGGCGACCCTATGGGGCAATGAGCAGGAACTCGTCCGATTGTTCACGAACCTCCTTAGCAATGCTCGGCGACACACCCCGGAGTCTGGGCGGGTCCAGATTTCAGTTGGAATTGACCACGAAGTGACGCAAATTGTCGTGGCTGACAATGGTTGCGGGATCGCGCCCGATCATCTTACGAAGCTCGGCCAACGATTCTTTCGCGCCGACGAATCGAGGTCACGCGACGATGGAGGGACCGGGTTGGGACTCGCGATTGTCAACGAGATTGTCCGAATTCATCAGGGAACCATTCAATTTCAGAGCGCTTTGGGCAAGGGCACCGCAGTCACCGTGAAACTCCCCGCTCATTAGACGGAATAGTTGTGCGGTTCCAGGTCCATGGTGACGACATCAAGGTCCTTCCAATGGCTCACCCGATTTCTGCCCCTGGATTTACTGGAATAGAGAGCTCGGTCGGCGCATTGAATCAGGTGTTCGCGATCATCTTCGTTCAGCTCTAGCGTCGAAACTCCGAAGCTTGCGGTTAGGGGACAAAGGAATCCGGAGTGGCTTTCAATCGCTTCGCGAAGACGTTCAGCCGCTCGTTTGGCTCCCTCCACCCCGGTCTCGGGAAGCACGACGACGAACTCTTCTCCTCCGTATCGTGCGACGAGATCGGACCCGCGGGCAGATTTCGTAAGGACCTCTCCAACCGAAACCAGCACCGCGTCCCCAGCCGGGTGCCCAAACGTGTCGTTGTACCGCTTGAACTGATCCACGTCCAGCACGATTAACGAGAGGGGGTGTTTATATCTTCTGGCTTGTTCGACCGCTGCCGCCAAGAACTCTTGGAAAAAGCGGTGGTTCCTTAGTCCGGTCAACCCGTCGGTTGTCGCCAACGCCTGGAGCCGAATATTGGCTTCATTGAGCTCCGCCTTTTGCAGTTCGAGGGCCGTGCTGTACTCTTGGAGCTGTTCTTCGTTCTCTTTAGTGCTCGTGATGTCGGCACAGGTGCAGACTGCGCCGACGACGTCGCCTCGGCTGCTTTGAAGTGGGAATGCGCTGGAAATGAGCCATCGATGGGTCCCATCCGCCATGGTCGTTTTCCACTCATAGTTCTCAATATTCTCGCCTTTCAGGACTCGCATTAGTCCGTCACGAAGAAAGCCGTTTTCAGTAGGCCAGCCAAGGACGTCCGGAACGGGTCGCATGATCGCCTCATAAGCGCCCCGATTCCACAGGCGTTCCGCCGCGCGGTTCCATTCGAAAATCGTGAGTTCAGAATCACACGTGAAAGATGCGACGGGTAATCGTCCGAACAGAGTCTCCAGTCGACGTGCGGAAAGGCCAGCATGTTCTCTGGCCAACTCCGCGGCCGAAAGAGCACTTGCAAGCATCCTCTCGCTTTCCAACAGTTTGCGATTCGCACGACGCGTGTCCAGCAAGGCGCCAACTTGCCGAGCCAGCGCATCAAGTGCGGCGACTATCGCTGGAGTCAGAAATCTTGGGTCGGTATCAAGCACACAAAGCGTTCCGACAATGTGACCACCGCACCTAACCGGTGCGCCTGCATAAAATCGAATTCCACGTTGCTGAAGAAAGCTAAGTTCTGGTCGGTGATCTTCCTGAGCAAGATCGGTTATCACCAAGGTCTCCTGTCCCGCGAGCACGAGGTTACAGGCGGACGCACTTCGAGGGACTTCGGAAAATGGAATTCCTAGCTTGGATTTGAACCAGATTCGGTCGCTCTCGGCAAGGCCGATGGCGGCTCTGGACGTGCCACACACTGCCGCCGCCACTTGAGTGACGTCGTCAAACTCAGGCTCCGCCGGTGTATCCAGGATTTCGCATTCACGTATAGCCTGCGACCTATCCTCATTTTCCTGGTGCGAAAAGTCCATCAAACAATTGCGTCATTGGCTTTCCAGCGCTTGCTCCTCCACAGTAATTTGGCTAAGCATTGGTGTTTCATCGAAAAAAAGAGCATCATTTGAATGTCATTACTTTATAATATTATGAAGTAATGAATAAAGAGGATCTGGATCAAGCCACACGAGAACGGGCTGCGGAGTTGTTCTCCGCAATGTCGCACCCCGTGAGATTACGGATCGTGGAAGAGCTTTGTCGGCAACCGCGCTCAGTCGGTGAAGTCGCTTCTGAAATGGGAATTGGACTCTCGGGGGCCTCCCAGCACCTCTCGATCCTTGGGAGGGCCGGCGTAGTGGTGGCTGAGCCTCACGGTACCACCCGTGTGTATCGCATTCGAGGCCCGCGGATCCCGCGGATTCTTGACTTGATCTTCGAGTTTTGTCACGTTCATCAACTCTACGGTGAGCCTTCAGAAGTTGAGAATTCCACCAATGCTTGAACCCCATCCTAGCTCTGAAGGAGTTGCCGCAGAGGCGAAGTCGGAGATCCATGAGTACCTGCACGCGAGGGATGAACGGCGTCGACTCATGCCCCGGGCGCTCGCGGTTGGATTGGCATCGGGCTTAGCAGCGGTTGCCTTTCGTGCCTCGCTCGATGGCGCGGACCGACTGCGAGGTGAAATCGTGGCGATGGCACGCCTCAGTGGCCCATTTGGAGTCGCCATTCCGATCCTTTTCTCGGCGATTCTCGCTGCTCTGGGGCTTCTCGTCGTCCGACGATTCGCTCCGGAGGCAAGCGGCAGTGGTATTCCCCATTTGGAAGGCGTTCTTAGGCGTCATCGATCATTCCGCTGGGCGGTCGTGCTCCCCACGAAATTTTTTGGCGGACTCCTGGCTATCGCCAGCGGAATGGTCTTGGGACGCGAGGGACCTACCGTTCAAATGGGTGGCGCCATTGGAATGGGAGTGGCAAAGTGGCTTAAGTCAACAAAACGAGAAGCGCTCATCCTAACCGCGGCGGGGGCGGGAGCGGGCCTGGCCGCTGCATTTAACGCTCCTCTTTCCGGGTTGATCTTTGTGCTTGAAGAACTCCAGCGTGACTTTCGCCCCACCGTGTTCAGTGCTGCGTTTATTGCGGCAGCATCGGCGGACGTAGTCACCCGAGTCGTTGCTGGGCAGTCTCCCGTCTTCAGCGTTCCCAGCTATTCGTCGACTCCCTTGGCGATCCTTCCTGGCTTCCTGATCTTGGGCATTGCCTCGGGGCTCTTGGGCGTGGTGTTCAACAAGTCCTTGGTTCTTGCCCTGAACGGCTTCGCGCGACTGGATAAGCGAAAAGTAGTCCTGGCGACGGCAGTCGTAGGAGGGATTGTCGGCGCGGTTGCGTATATTTCGCCGAACACCGTCGGGGGTGGTCACCACCTCGTGAATGCTTCCATTGCAGAAGGGGGAAGCGTTCAAGCGATTCCAGGTCTATTGCTATTGCGGCTTACGCTCACGATCGGAAGCTACGGGACGGGTGTTGCAGGAGGAATTTTCGCTCCCTTATTGGCTTTGGGGGCACTTCTAGGAAGGGAAGTCGGCGATTTGGCGCAACTGATGTTCCCGCAGCTAGTTGTACACCCCGGCGTATTCGGAGTGGTTGGTATGGCGTCGCTGTTCGCAGCGATCGTCCGAGCGCCCCTGACCGGCATCGTGCTCATCGTTGAAATGACCGCGAGTTATGCCCAAATGCTGCCTCTCTTGGTTGCTTGCTTTGCCGCGTACGCGGTGGCGGAGTCGCTCAAAGATCTTCCTATCTACGAAGCGTTACTGCAGCGGGATCTTCTTCGCGGAGGAAGTATCGAGAATGGGAGCGATCCGATCGTCCTCGAGCTTGAAGTCGAACCAGGTTCTCCCTTCGATGGCTTGCAGGTTCGAAACCTGGGGCTGCCATCCGGCGTTGTATTGGTGAAATGCCAAGAAGGTGATCGGGAGTATGTGCCTGATGCGCGGACAATGCTGACGGCTCACCAACGAGTGACTGCGATCATTTCCCCCGAATCGGATGGGGGCGTCACCGCCTTTCGTATCGGTTGCGGAGAAGCCTAGCGGTTTACTTCCGGCGCTCTGTGGCAACTTGCTGGTACTTTGCCTTGGCTCGGTGTTCCTTATGATCGTCGGCTGTTGAATAGATAATACGAACGAAATTTGCAACTAAGAGGTGATCATTCAGTTTTTTGCAAAAAAGTGAATCTGAACGGGGACGGCGCGCGTCAATCAGACGTTTGATTGGGTTGAACCTTTCGTTAGGCCTGAATCACAGTCCACTGTCTCAGTCAAATCCAGCGCGACGCTTAAACATGAAACGGGTGAGTTATTGTTGACCAACTTCGAGGCGAGTCGCCTTGCCATCTTCTCGCATTGGGGGACAAAGCTTGCCTAGCACTTCTCCGTTAGTGAGCGGAGCCATTTTGGCTCTGAGTGAGCGTATTCGCACCGGCGAGCTTGCGCCCGGGAGAGGTCTACCCAGTGAACGCCAACTTTCGGAAGACTTGAGCGTGAGCCGAATGGTAGTTCGTGCCGCACTCCAAGAGCTTCAGCGTCAAGGTTTGATTGAATGCAAGCCAAGGTGCCGGCCGACAGTAGTTGCGTCCAAACCGATTCGGCGGAGTTCCCAATCGGCGATCCGATACGTGGCCGTTTGGCTGTGGCCGAGTGCAGGAGATTTTTGCTCCGCATCGATTCTTCGTGGGCTTCAGCGGGTTGAACTCCCAGGCAACCTTCGCCTCGTCGTAGCGAACGCGGTTGGAGACGATCTGGACGCCCGAAAGGCATCCGAAGCTCGGTTCCTCGATGAGCTTTCGAAGGATGGCGAAGCTGCCGGAGCAGTGATTTGGTATGTAGGTGGCCAGCAGAATCTCGACGCGCTCACCCGAGCCAGGTCGTCGGGAGTTCCGATCGTGTTTCTCGATCGGCTCCCACCCACTCCCATCGAAGCCGATTTTGTGGGCACCGACAATGCGGGCTCAGCCCGCCGAGCGGTGGAGCATCTGACTGCCTTAGGACACCGAAGAATTGCCTTGATCACCAATATTGATAAGGTCTCTAGCGTGCTTGCACGCGAGATCGGCTACAGGAAGGCGCTTGCGGATGCGGGAATAGAGTTCGATCCAACTCTCGTTGGTGAGGTCGAAAACGACGAACCGGAAGGTGCTACCGAAGTGGTAGATCGTTTATTGTCACTTACCGATCCGCCTACCGCAATCTTTGGCATCAATGACCTCATCGCATTGCAGGTACACGGCGCGCTTTCGTCGCGGAAGATCGAAGTGCCCCGGCAAATGTCGGTTCTCGGTTTTGACGGCCTGCTGAGATGGATCCCCGGGGGAGGCTACTTGTCTTCGGCATGCCAAGATTTCGAGGGCATCGGACAAACCGCCATCGAAATGCTCCTGGATCGAATTGAAGGAAATTCTCCGTCGGCGCACCGACACGTGCTATTCGATGCGCCGGTAAGAACGAATGCTTCGACCGCACGTTTCACGAGGCCCCAAGGGCCGATAGAAGTGGAAATCGAGTCGTCGGGGCTCTAAATGGCGGTGTCGCCCCGTTCGCCGGTGCGAATGCGGATGGCATCTTCGACGCGCTCAAGAAAGATCTTGCCGTCGCCCGGTTCCCCGGTTTGGGCATTGTCCAATACGGCGGCCACAATCTGGTCGGCCAAACCGTCATCGCACAGGACCTCAACTTTCGCTCGGATCGGCAATGGCACCACTCCGTCCTCTCCGCCCCCGAACCACTCGGTCCTTTCCTGGCTGTTTCCCATTCCTCGAACATCGGACACCGTCATTCCGGTGACACCGAGCGCGGCGACGGCTGACTTGACGGCCTCTAGTCGATGGGGGCGAATAAAAAACGTGACGCGGATCATGGTGAAGGACTCAGTCTTCGCGGTGACGGTGCGAGGCCGGTGGAACTACCCAAATGCGATGCTTTTTCCAGTGAACGATGACTCGTGGAATATATCCGAAAATGTTGAACACGTCACGGTATAGATCCACAACCGCGGCAGGTTCTTCTCCGAACCGACGGCGCGCCATAAGTGCAGCAAGGTCGTACACCCAGTAGAACAGGTACGCGGCATTGGCCAAAAAGGCCCAGGTAGCGAGCGTCCCGGTGAGATGCAGACTGATCACCGCACCGGCGACGATTAGGCTGCTACTGATCAGGGACAAGAAAAAGCAGCCGACAAAGCTGAAGTCGCGCCCGCAAATCGTCGAGTAGAGCGCGGCGCAAGGTGGTCCTACAAAGAATGCCCAGACCGGAAATGCGGCCGCCTGCATCTCACGCAGAAGGGCCGCCACGATCACAATAACTGGCGTGAAAAAGGCACAAGACAGCCACGGCTCCTCCCGCCGACCTCTGGTCCGAATCCGCACGATGTCGAGAATCACCAAGAACGCGATCAGCGTATATCCGGTGGTTGGTATCCCTCGATGCGGCATCGGAATGGTCATGGCCGCCGAGACGAGCGCGAGGGAGACCATGTGCAGCCAAATGACGCGCCGAATGAACACGAGCCTAACAGAGTAGCGCTCGGTGGTGACATTCCCCGGAACCTCAATCGGGTCCGGCATATAGTTCGGCACGATCATCGTCGATCCACTCGGCTAGTCTGCCTTAACCTCGACCGGATCTGGAAGTCCGAGTGACTTGAGCTGGGGAAGAATGGTTGCTTTGTCTCCAACGAGTACGAGCACGCCCGACTTGTACGGGACCGCAGACTTCGCAATTGCATTCAGCTGAGCCGCGGTGATGGAGCCCAGGGCCTTGTCGTCATGGGTGAGCGCGGTGAACGGCCGGCCCACGTTTTTGAGGCCGATTGCCGTGCTCACGATTCCTTGAATCGAGGCAAGAGATCCGACCCGATCGGCTCGAATCGTCGATGTTGCCTTAGAGACCTCAGCCGCACTGATGTCGCCATGGCTGATGCGATCAAATTCCTTCAGGAACTCCTTGATAGAGGCTCCAGTCACGTCGGCCCGAACCTGGGCGGCAGCCGCAAAATATCCGACGGCCCGGTCCAGTACGTACTGTGAACCTGCACCGTAGGTGTATCCCTTGTCTTCTCGTAGGTTCTGGTTCAAACGACTAGTGAAACTGCCACCCAATATCGTGTCGATCTCATCGAGCTTGAGTCGATCCGGGGAAGAGTAGCTTGGAGCAGGAGCGATGAATCGAACGGCGGTTTGCGGTGCGCCCGGCTTGTCCACGATCACGACGCGCGGGCCATCGGATGGGAGCGCTTTGGTTACGACCGGACTTTCGATGGGCACAGCGCCCGACTTGGTCACCCAATCTCCAAACTCCTTGTTCAGCGCGTCTTTGACTTCCGCTGGAGACAGGCTCCCAGCTCCATAGAACGTGCCAGCGGCCGACACGATGTCTCGTCGGTAGGTGGTTTTGACATCATCGAGAGTAATTCCTTCGACTGTCTTGGGTGTCCCGGAGAGAGGAACTCCGAAAGGGCTGTCGCCGCCAAAGTATTCACGAGCCGCAACTTGGCTTGAGACTTGGTTCACA
Source organism: uncultured Armatimonadota bacterium (assembly GCA_903904815.1). Taxonomy (GTDB): domain Bacteria; phylum Armatimonadota; class Fimbriimonadia; order Fimbriimonadales; family Fimbriimonadaceae; genus Fimbriimonas. The sequence goes on along the minus strand of CAIVDU010000069.1, from coordinate 51,726 downwards.
TCGTCTCGCTGCTGTTCGAGGTCCGCAATCGTGACGCGCTTGACCCGATCGAACTCGGCCCGATCAAAGCGCGGCCTTCGTACCGCGTCCGCGAAAAGTTTCAGGGCAGGATGGAAGTTCGCGGCAAGCACGTTGAGTGAAACAGTGGTTGCATGTCGACCGGCTCCCGCATCTACTGAGGCGCCAAGCAGGTCAAGAGCGTCCTGGAACTCTTTCGCCGATCGCTTCCCGGCCCCTTCGTCTAGCAATCCCGCCATGAGTGACGAGACTCCAGCCTTCGAGACGTCATCCAAGTTAGCGCCCACGCTCTCGTGAAGCGCGATCGTCATCAGCGGCAATTCTCTGTGTTGCCAGTAGTGAAGGGTTAGGCCATTGGCCAGTCGAATATCAACTGGAGCGGCGGCGACGTAGGTCTTCGGAGATCCCAACGGGGGCTTCACGTCCCTAGGACCCAGCTTGGTTTGATTGCGATGAACCGCAAACCGTTCGGGGGCACTGCCAGACGACGCAGCGGCGGCGGCGCCACTTGGCGCTACCGTGGCGCCCGGCAGCACGGTCAAAATCAGTCGGTTATCGAGGGAAAGCGTACGGGCGGCGACCGTCTTAACCGCACTTGGAGTGGCATGCCGGAAAAGGTCGAGCTGCTCTTTGAACGCGTTGGGGCGTCCGAGATAGAACTCATAGTTGTTCAACGTGTCGGCCACGTTTTGAATTGATTGAAGCCCGTTGAGGGTTCCGGTTTCGATCTTGGCGGCTTGCCGTTTTAGTTCGTCGTGGGTCGGCCCCGAACGTTTCAAAAGCGTGAGCTCCTGATCGATGGCTCTCTCGAGCTTTTTGAGGTCTGCTCCCTGGGTGGCGGTGACATCCACGTAGAAAAGCGAACCAAGGACGCGCTCTTCCTGAAAGGCGGATACGTCAGAAGCCAACTTATCCTTCACGACAAGTCGCTGATAGAGCCGGCTCGATAGGCCACCGGAAAGCACACTGCCCGTCAGTTGCATCTCCACGTCACCCTTCTTGTAGGCAGCGGGCGAGTGCCAAACCATGATCAGCTTCGGAACGGCTACTTTGTCTTTTAAGGTCAGCCGCTTCACGCCTAAGTAGCCAACAGCAACCGTGGGTTTTCGAGGCACAGCGGGACGCTTAGGCAGGGTGCTGAACAGTTTCGCGATGTAAGGTTTGATCTTCGCTGGTTCGAAATCACCGGCCACCACGAGAGAGGCGTTGTTCGGTACGTAGTAGGTGGCGAAGAAGTTCTGAACGTCGGAGACGCTGGCTCGGTCGAGGTCGTCCATTGAGCCGATAACGCTTGTGTGATACGGGTGACCCACTGGGAACATGAGGCCATTGATTCGCTCATAGGCGGACCCGTAAGGCGTGTTCTCGGTGTTTTGTCTTCGCTCGTTCTTGACGACGTCTCTTTGGAGGTTGAGTTTCCGCAGCGTCATCGTCTTGCCCAGTTCTTCAAGCCGATCGGCTTCTAGCCAGAGGAGGGTGGGCAGGAGGTTGGAAGGACCGATGTCGAAATAGTTGGTGCGATCTTCGGCGGTCGAGGCGTTGTTGTTGCCTCCGCCACCCTCCATGATCTTGTCGTATTGCCCCGTCGGCACTCGGCGCGTCCCCATGAACATTAAGTGCTCAAACAGGTGAGCGAAACCAGAGTGTCGGGGCGGCTCGTCCTTAGACCCGACCTTGTACCAAATATTGACGGTCGCGAGGGGAACCGTGTGGTCTTCGCGTAGGATCACCGTGAGGCCGTTCGCCAACCTGTATTTCTGGATCGGGACATCTTGAGCCGAAGCGCCGGCGGCGAGTGCCGATAGAGTAAGTGGCAGTATTGGTCGAACCGAGCCCATCCACGATTTCATACGCAGTTCATACCTGAATGCGCGCCCGAGGTTGCGCCAAAGGAATGATTCTCTGGCTTGGAAATCGACTCCAGATTGGGTAAGTGCCTAGGCCCGAGCTTTGACAAGCCGCTTTTGGGCCAGGTTTGTGTTCACTCGGTCCAGAACGACGGCGACTACAATCGCGACGCCAATGATGATCCATTCGTAGTTTTGGTCGAGTCCCAGATTGCGAATGGCTTGTCGAATCATGACGATCAGCAACGCGCCAAACAGAGCGCCGATGGCACTTCCCTTGCCACCACTCAGACTCGCTCCACCCACGACCGCGCTGGCGATGACGTACAACTCGTAGCCGTTAGCGTCGCCGGAAGACGCCGAACCATAGAAACTGCTGCCAATGAATGCAGCGATACCCGCGGTCAGACCGGTGAGAACATAGACACCGGTGAGGATGTGACTGATCTTAAGTCCAGCATAGCGCGCGGCCTGTATATTTCCGCCCACCGCGAAAACTCTTCGCCCGAAGGTGGTCTTTTGGAGATACAGGTGCCCCAGGATGGCGACCATGATCATGACAAGCATCGGAACCGGATACAGGTCCGATCTTAATCCTAGGTTCGCTTTTGCCACGGCGGTAAGCGAATCGGGAACGAGGATGCTCTCGGCCTTCGTGGTGACGAAGGCGACCCCTCGATAGACCCACATCGTCCCCAGGGTGATGATGAAAGGGTGCACGCCGAGGCTGCAAACCATGATCCCATTCAGCAATCCGCAGAGCAACCCGATGCCACAACAGAGTCCGACGCCAGTGAGGACCTGATGCAAGGCCGACGCATGGGGCATCACGCGCAACATCATTCCGGTCATGACCTCGCAGAGTGCGAAGATAGACCCGATGGAGAGGTCAATTCCGCCGGACACGATCACGGTGGTCATGCCCACCGCCATGATTGCGAAGAAGCTGGTGTCGGTTGCGACTTGAATCAACGTCCCGGCGTTCAGAAAGTTGTTGACGTCGTGGCCGGTAACGCGGTCGATGTGGTGGCCCGCCTTCAGAGTGAGCAGCGCTCCCAAAGCCAGGATGATGATCAGGAGTCCTGACTGTCCGAAATTAAAGATCGATCCGAGCCGCTTCATGTCGCCCTGCTATGTTAGCGCCAATGGACCTTGGTTCGCACAACCCATTACGATCGCGGCGAATGTCATGAGGTTAGGAAAGGCAAATTGTGATGCTTCCTTCGTCGGTCCCTAGTCGTCGTTGTTTTTGACGGATTTTCCGGGCTAGGCTTGTTCGGTGTCGTCGAAATACGCCGAACTGGTCCCTCAACGAGTGTCGGAACTGCTTGAGAATGGCGCGCCGGTAATCTGGCCTTGGGGCGCGCTAGAGTGGCACGGAGACCACCTTCCTCTCGGACTGGACGGAATCGTCGCGGAGAACTTTGGGGAGCAACTAGCCGAGCGAGTCGGCGGGGTTCTCCTGCCAACGTGTTGGCTCCCCATCACGACGCTGCCACACCGGTTCTCCCTCCAGATCACGACTGCAACGCTCCGACGCATTCTCGATGAGTCGCTGGCCGGACTTGCGACCGCTGGCGCCACGCGCATCGCAATCGTGACCGGTCATTACGCACAGGGGCACGAGATGGAAATGTACGAGGCGGCCCTTAGAGCCATGGAGGACATCTCAGGCCTGAGAGTGTATTGTGCCGCTCCTCTCGAACTCCTCGGGGATTGCATGCTTGATCACGCGGGTCGAATAGAGACCTCCCAACTTCTCCATTTGCGCCCCGATCTCGTCCAGGTCGATGTTTTGCCCCCGGAAGTGACTCCGAAGGCGCATGCCGTCCTCGGAGCGCACCCTGGGCAAGGTTCGTCGCAAGAAGGTCGGGAGCTGACGGAAGCGGCACTCGAACTCTGGAAGGAGTGGCTTGATTCCGACCGCCCCTCTCTGCACGCGCATTATGGTCAGGCGTTCGATCGCTATCAGTCGTATGTGGACCAATTTGGCGAAGGCTCGTGGGAGCAGGCAATCGTCGCATGGTGGGCGACGAAGTCCTAGGAGTCCATACTCGGGCTAGGTCACGCCGGATAAAGTGTCTGGATACTCTTCGTAACTCCTGCTCTTGATCACGTCGGCCATTGCCAGCACGGCGACTTCTAGTTCGTGATAAGAGTTGTAGAGCGGAGCAACCCCAAATCGGATGTTGTCTGGACGGCGGAAATCGGGAATGACATGCTTCTGCTCAATAAGCGCTCGGTCGATTCTCAACGCCTCTGCATGACCGAGTGAAACGTGGGAGCCTCGATTCTGAGCGGACAGCGGGGAATTGAGGCTCACGTCCAGCGGTTCCAGATACTTCGACCAGAGTTCGATTAAGAACTCGGTCTGAGCGATGGACTTGGCTCGAACTTGCTCCATCCCCGCATCCAACAACAGATCAACCCCCGGTTCGATCGCCGCCATCGAGATAATTGGAGGAGTCCCGGCCAGAAAACGACCCACTCCGTCCGCCGGCTGATAATCGAGTCCGAAATCGAACGCGTTCTTCTGCCCGAACCAGCCCCAAATTGGATTGGCTAACAGCTCCTGAAGGTCTCGTCGAACATAAAGAAATGCGGGAGCGCCGGGACCGCCATTCAAATATTTGTAGCTGCAACCCACCGCGAGATCGACGTCGTAATCCGAAAGACTGAGTGGCATCGCCCCAACCGAGTGGCTGAGATCCCAGAGCACAAGGGCGCCCACTGCATGAGCCGCTTCGGTAAGCCGCTTCATGTCGTGGACGAAGCCGCTTTTGAAGGCGGTGTGACTCAGGGTCAAGAGCGCGGTGTTTTCGTCCAGCTCAGCTTCGATCTGTTCGACAGGAAGGTGAACACCGTCGTGAGACTCGAGTCTCACGATTTCGAGCCCACCACCCAAGAGATCCACACACCCCTGAAGTAGGTACAGGTCCGAAGGAAAGTTGGTCGCCTCCGTGACAACTTTCATTCGCCCGGACTTGGCCCTTAAGGCACTTGTCGCGAGCTTGAAGAAGTTCACGGAAGTTGAGTCGGCCATGACCGTCTCACCGGGGACTGCTCCGATCAACCGTCCGACTTTGTCTCCCAGCCTTTGGGGGAGGTCGATCCAGCTTTCGCCCCAGCTTCGCACCAGGCGTTCTCCCCATTCACGCTGGAGGAGTTGCTCGATTCTTGTTCGACTTGCCAACGGCATTCTGCCCAGCGAGTTACCGTCTAGATAAACCGTTTCGTCGGAAATGACGAACTTGGACCTAAACTCGGCGAGAGGATCTAGTTCATCGAGTCTCTGAGCTTGATTTCCCATGGCGATTTGCTAGGAAGACGCTGCCGTTTCGGCCACTTCGATCGGCTGCTCCAGCTCGAAACCGAGTCGATAGAGCCTTGCGTACTCCCCGTCACGGGCGAGGAGTTCGGAGTGAGTTCCTCGCTCGATAATCTCGCCGGCGTTCAGGACCAAGATCTGGTCAGCATTTTGGACGGTCGAGAGTCGGTGAGCAACCGCGAAAGTAGTTCGTCCTTTCATCAGGGGGGCCAACGCCTGTTGAATGAGTCGCTCCGACTGGTTGTCCAAGGCTGAGGTAGCTTCGTCTAGGATCAAGATTCGCGGCGATTTCAGAATGGCGCGAGCGATGGCCACTCGCTGTTTCTCGCCTCCGGACAGCTTGTAACCACGCTCACCGACTACGGTGTCATAGCCTTCCGGTAGCGAGACGATGTGGTCGTGAATGGCGGCGGATCGGGCGGCCGCCTCGATCTCTTCATCGGTAGCATTCGTCTTGCCGTAGCGAAGGTTTTCTCGAATCGTGTCGTGTACGAGATACGTTTCCTGGGTCACGACCGCGATGAAGTTTGCCATCGAATCGAGGTCGATATCCTTCACGTCGATCCCGTCGATCCTCACCGATCCTGAATCCACGTCGTAAAGCCTCGGCAAGAGGTAAGTGAGTGAGGTCTTTCCGGCGCCCGATGCTCCCACGAGGGCTACGAGTTGCCCCGGAAGTGCATGGAGGTTGACGTTGTTGAGAGTCGGTCGCTCCTGGTCAGCATCGTATCGGAAGGAAACGTTCTCGAACGTCACTTCGCCGCGAACCTCATCCGGAGTAAGCACCTTGGCGCTCGGACTGTTCACGATCTCGTGTTTCATGTCGAGGTACTCGAAGATCCGATCGAACAGAGCGAGGGCCGAAGTCATTTCAACCTGGGTGCTCGCAAGTTGGGAGAGCGGGAAGAACAGTCGCCCTTGCATCGACGTGAACGCCACGATCGTTCCGAGTTTGAGGCTCGTGTCGCCGCCGGCCACGAGATAGCCGGCGAGCCAATACACGAGAACCGGGGTTACCGAGAAGGTCACGCCGAACAAGGTGAAAAACAGCTTCATCAGGGTCGCCGACATGACGTTCGTGTCCGTCATCAGCTGGTTCTCGCGGGTGAACTTATCGAGCGTCACCGATCTTCGACCGCTGACTTTGGTTAACAGCACGCCAGAGACGCTGAGCGACTCGTTCATGGTCGAGTTGAGGTCGGCCAGCTGCTGTTGAATCACCGTTCGAATCTTTCGGAGCTTCTCGCCCACCACGGCGTTTAAGAAGGCGAAGATCGGAAGCACGCCGATCGACAGAAGCGTCAAACGCCAATCGAGGATGAACATGGCGGCGATGGTGGTGATTGCCGTCGCCAAGTTAAAGAGCAGATTTGCCGCGGTATCGCTGACCACCGACTGAACTCCACCGACGTCGTTCGCGAGTCGAGACATGATCTCTCCGGTTCTCGTGCTCGTGAAGAACCGGATTGCCATTCGCTGAAGGTGGTCGAATAGCTGATTGCGGAGGTCGCGCATGATTCGCTGACCGACCAGAATGCTGAGATAGCCATACGCCATCTGCAAAAGCGTGCTGCCAAGCACAGCCGCAATGGAGAGAAGGCTGAACTTGACGACAATCCCTAGATTCCGTTTCTCAATTCCCTCGTCGACAATGATTCGCAGGAAGAACGGCGAAGTGATACTCGCCACAACGGAGCACAGGACCAGGATGGCGATCAGCAGCAACCGGAGCTGATAGGGCTTAAAGCAGCCGATGACCCTCTTTGTCGTGGCCTTGTTCACTGGCCGTCCACCTGGTTTGGCTCCAAAAGACATCATGACGGTCTAGTCTACGTGGGCTTGGGCGAGAAAGCATCCCCCAATTACTCTCGATGCCCGAAAAGATCCGGACATCCGGAAAACGCTTCCCGTAATATGAAGGGGATCGGTCTCCGTCGCATATGAAGGAACTTGAGGATCTTGTGAAGGGTTGGCGGGCTTTGCCGGATGGAACTCCGGTCATCCTCGCAACCGTCGTGGCGACCAGCGGCTCCACTTACCGCAAGCCCGGCGCGAAGATGCTGATCACTCCGGATAAGTGGGTCGCGGGATCCATCAGCGGTGGCTGTTTGGAAAGCGACCTCACCCAATCTGCCTGGGAAAAAACGGAAAGCGGTCCTACACTGGTGACTTACGACGCGACGGCCGATGAAGACATCCTCTGGGGCTACGGATTGGGTTGCAACGGCACGGTTCAAGTCTTTCTTGAGAGAATCGACGAGCCGGGTGGTCCGCTGGCGTTCTTTAGCGACTGCTACGAGCGAGGGGTGGCTGGAGTTGTATCCACCGTCCTGTCCCACGGACCGGAATTTGGCCGCCATGCATACGTCATGGATGAATCGAGGACCGTCGGACTGGAGACTTTTGAGGGAGTCACTCGGTTTTTTGACCCAGTGACCCCACGTCTTGAACTGTTCGTTTTTGGCGCTGGTCACGACTCACTTCCGCTTGTGCGTCTTGGCAAAGCACTCGGCTGGCGAGTGACGGTTGTCGACAAGCGAGCGCAGGCGCTCTCCAAGGAACGTTTCTCGGAAGCTGACTCCCTGATCGTATGTGCCCCAGAAGATGTGGCCAAGAAAGTAATTCTCGGCGCCCGTTCGGCGGTAGTGCTCATGACGCACCACTATCTGCATGATCGACAACTGCTCCAATACGCATTGGGATCTCCGGCATCCTACGTCGGGCTGCTGGGTCCAAAGCGCCGTGCCGAGAGGTTGCTCAGCGATCTTCGGGACGATGGATTCGTGGCTACCGAGGCTCAGGTGGAGCGACTTCATGCTCCGATAGGCCTCGATATAGGAGCTGAAGGACCTGATGAAATCGCTTTGGCCATCGTGGCAGAAATTCAAGCCTTCTTAAAGCGAAAACAGCCCGCTTCACTCCGGGAATCGGATGTGCCGATCCATGCAGCTAGCGATGCACTCCTCCCGACCGAGGCTTTATCCACCACTCAATGCGGCCTTTTAGCGTAGTCCTGCTCGCGGCGGGTGGCTCTCGCCGACTTGGTTCGCCAAAGCAACTGGTCGAGCACGAGGGGACGCCCCTGTTGTTTCGGGCAATTCGAACGGCGCTAGATTCGGGCGCTCTGGAAGTGATTGTTGTCCTTGGAAGCGAGGCCAGTTTCATTCGCCAACGGATCGAATCGATCCAAATTCTCGATGAGCGGGTTAAGTTTCTTGAAAACGAGGATTGGACGGAAGGCATGGGTGGATCGATACGGGTCGGAGTCCAAGGGGTTTCAGCCACGTCGCTGGCAATCGTTCTCATGGTTTGCGACCAGCCCCATCTCCGATCAACGGTGCTGAAGGCCCTAGTCGGCGCTTTGAGTGACGCGGTCTTGATCGCGGCTTGTTCGTACGGGGGAAGACCGGGGTCGCCGTGTTGCTTCGATCGAGCGCTGGCTTCCGAGCTGTTACAACTGACTGGCGATCAGGGCGCAAGGGACCTTATTCGAGATCCACATAGAAACGTAGCTCTGGTGCCGTTTGACGACGGATCGTTCGATATCGACACGCCGGAAGATTTGATCCGACTGACTCGATAGACGGTGCATACTCATCGTCGTGCGAACCGGCCTAACCCCTGAGGAAGAACTGCAGGTTCGTCGGCTTCGTTTCGACGGCGCGATCGAACGTGACTACCGAGCTGAGGCATCCGAGTCGGGTCGATTGCGACTTCGAGGCGTCTTCGCGGTCGGGTATTTGATCATCTCGGCGGCGAGCCTGGAGCAGATTGCCACCCACATGAGGCGGCCCTCCTCCGAATTTCTCTTGCTCACGTTGGGGCTACCGATCCTCCCGCTCGCCGCCGCATGCTTTCGTTCTCTGGCTCGATTCGTGATGGGCCTGACGATGCTGGGTTGGATTACGACGGTAGGCGCCTTGCTGTATGCGGTGATCTCGGCAAAGATCTCGCTGACCGATATCGCCGACCGAGCCTTACTGCAGGTGATTGTCGCGAGTTGCGCAGTTGTGCTGGTTCGGATGCCTGCCTATGCGGTGGCCTTCTGTGGCTATGGCCTGTTCGCCGCCTTCTGCTGGTCGACGAGGCAGATCGATTCCCTGCATGCCCAAGACGACCGTGAGTTTCACGTTGGGTTGCTCAAAATCGCGTTCGAACTTTTTGGGTCGATCACGATATTCGTGGTGGGGGCGTACTTTACGGAAACGATCGAACGGCGGTCGTTTCTTACCAGGCGTCTTCTTGCCGAAGAGAGGATGCGAACCCAGAAGCTGATTGCCAACATGCTGCCTCCCGCCATTACCGAGCGGCTTTTGGAGCACCCGGATGTCATTGCGGAAATGCACCCAGACGTCACCGTGATGTTCGCCGACCTCGTCAACTTTACTCCTTACGGGGCCCGGCACAATGCGGCTGAGGTGGTCGGTCGTCTCAACACCATCTTCTCGAAATTTGACGAGATCGTCGAGCGGGCTGGCGTCGAGAAGATCAAAACGATTGGGGACGCTTACATGGTCGGGGCCGGACTTCCCGAATTCCGTCCGGACCATCTGGAGGCCATGCTCGACGTCTGTCTTGAGATGCAAGCTGCCGCCCAAGAGATGAATGTCGAACTCCGGATTGGGGTGCAATCGGGTGGTGTCATGGCGGGCGTGATCGGCACTAAGAAGTATCTCTATGACCTATGGGGCGACACCGTGAACACCGCCAGTCGGATGGAAAGTCACGGTTTGCCCGGCGTCATTCAAGTCACTGAAGCCGTCGCCCGACGGGTTTCTGGGAAGTTCGAGATCGAAGAGAGAGGCGTCATCGATGTCAAAGGACTTGGTGCGGTGACGACCTATTTTGTGCTTGGAAAGCTCTCCGACAAGACTCCATGAGGGGTATTTCTACGTTGGACAGTCCGGACCCGGATATCAAAAGCTTTGTATTCTGACGGTGTACAAGAAGGAAAGTCAGGAGGCGCCGAAGCATGTCTTGGAGCGAGCAAAAGCACGCGTGGTTAGCTATCTGGCAAAGGTGAAGGCGGAACGACTATTCCGCTATGCGACCGAATTAGGGCTTAGCCTCAAGGTCACGGAGCCAGAGCCACGTCAAGAAGGTCCGTCGCGTTGATCTTCCACGATCTGCCAAGAAAATCTCCGATCAAGCCTTCCGGAGCAACAGGATCGAGTGGCGGGAACCCACCACTTCTTGAAGCGAATGGCTGCCGACGAAAAGCCTCTCGATGACGCCGTGGCCCTGAGCGCCCATGATCAGAAGATCGGCATGAGTCGATTCCATCATCGCGTCGATCGCTTCTCGCGGAGATCCCTCGACAACGTGGCCCTTGGCCGAGAATCCTTCGTCACAAAGGTGGCTCACCAACGAGTCGACGTGGGTTTTGATCGCCTTAGGTGGTTGGCCATTCTCCAACTTGTCCACAGCCGTAAGCACGGCTAAGTGTTTGATTCCAGATGGGCGCCAACGGGCAAGCAGTCGGAGGCAGTCGTCAGCGTAGTCGGATCCATCGGTCGCGAAGACGCAGGTCAGCGGGCCAGAAGGAAAGAACTCTTGCTTTGAGATCAGCACTGACTGGTGTGCGCCCACCGTGAGTCCGCGCCCGACACTTCCCAGAAACAGTGCTCCGTAGGCTGATTTGTGAGTTGAGCCGACGGCAACGAGCTCTGCGCTTAAGGCTCCAGCACGGTCCATCAGGGTCTCTACCGGATGTCCGAGACAGTAGAGGGTGGTGGACTCGATTCCAACGAGCTCGGCTTCCCCTCTCGCACGTTTCAAGAGCTTTTCACTGAAGTCTCTACGGGCTGAATCAATGCTTCGGGTATCGATGGAGAATGGGGCAACCCCAGCTCCGGCTCGAATCATCACCTCTTCGACGTGCACTAACTCAGCGCTCGGTTCATTGAATCCGAGGCGAGACAGTAAATGTAATACGGACAGATAGTGACCTTCGCTATCGATGCCAACAATCGCTTTCATTTTCAATCTCCCTTGTTCCTTAAGAGTACGTCTCTGCAATACGTTTGCGACAGTCCGCGATTCCTTGTCAGCGAAAGGGTGGACGCGGGAATCGAACCGGAAGGGGAATTGATATTCGGTGAGGCCAAGGCGAAGAGGGAGCAAACCTGACGCGGCGGACTCGAAAGGCCTCAGGTGTCCACGAAAACCTGGACTATCGGCAAACAGGCCAAGTGTGCATACTTTATCCGCGGTTCGAAGGTCGGAGTGGGTAGCTGTGGGGGTTTCCAGATGGCCCAGGTTGAATGCGTCTTGGCGTCATCAGAATCTCTGACCTAGAACCACCGGCTACCGCCAAATTCGGTCCCATCGGTAACCAGAGGGTGCTGGAGAGTTCGAATATGACCTCGTTTACGGGGCGCCATTCAGGAGATCGCTCAGAACATCCCCAAGCCCTTGTCGTCAGAGAGATCGTTAGCAACTCTATCGTCGTGCGCGGCGCGGGGGTGTCTGACTAGCCGACATTGAGTTTCATACCGTCCCTTCTTCCAATACTCTTGAGACTTTCAGCTCTTCAAGAGCCTGGGTTTTAGCCAAACGGATGATGCAAAAAGGGAAGGAACCATGAAGCGGATCGCCATCGTCATTGCCACGAAACACGGCCAAACTATCAAGATTGCGAATCGTGTAAAAACTTCACTCTTGGATCGAGGCTTCTCGGTTCATCTGTACCAAGTGAAGTCGGACGAAGATGTATCCACGATGTCGGTTGAGCGGTTCGATGCAGTGATTGTGGGCGGACCCGTCTATCGCGGCCAACTGCCGTCTCGCCTGATCCAGTGGACCAAGACTCACCTTCAGACGTTGAACGTCAAGCCGACCGCCCTATTCACCGTCAGTCTCAACGCGGCGGATACAAAGCCAGAGGCACGAATCGAGGATATGCACCAGATCGGAAACGCTCTGGATCGAACTGGGCTGAAGCCCCGACTTACGGTGAGTTTGATTGGCGCTCTGAACTTCACGCAATACGGATTCTTGGAGAGATGGATCATGAAGCGGATTTCTGCCTCCGCCTCCGGTCCAACCGACACTCGAGTCGACCACGAACTCACCGATTGGATCGCGGTGGATCGCTTTGCCCAGGAGTTTGTCGATGTATGCCTCCTCGGGACGACAGCGCCAGCCCAGGTGTACATGCTGTAGCTAGATTCCGTGACGACCAAAAACCATGAACTTACCGACTGGGAGGTGGTTCGAAACTTCGCCAAAGATTTCCTATGGTCACTGCCAGGAACGCTTCACTTCTAGCTTGAGAGTTCCCATTCGTAACGTCGACGTCTGAGGTCGCCTGATGCGAAAGCCGGGTCATCCTCGGGGATCTCGATTATTTCTAGAAAGGTCGCGCCAAGTCTTTCAATCGTCTTTATCGACGCAGCGTTCGTCGGGCTGGTCGTGAGAATGACCCGGGAGTATTGGCTTCGAATGAAAGGTTCGAGTGCTTTGCAGGCGAAGTAGGCATACCCGTGCCCCCGAAACTCTTTGTCAATTCTGTAGCCAATATGCCCGGCGGCAAACTGGATATGCCAACTGTCACCTGGACGAAAGGTGATGTACCCGACAGCAATCCCGCCAAGATTGAGCACCTTGAAGATATATCGTGGCGCCAATCCAAGTAGCTCGCTCGCGGGAATGAATTCAGAAAACTCGAGCCGCACAGACCCCGCCGCCAAGCTATCGGGGACTTCAACAGGGTGGATGCCAGTCAGGGAATCCATGGGACTTGCTTAGTATAGGGCGGATCCCCCCGGAGAGGGAATCTCGGCGCTTCAAGTCGAGACGATCTACGACTGCAGTTGGGCTGGTGATTTCGCTCAGCCCCAGGTTTGAAAGGTGGTGAATGACTTGCCCAGACGTCGGACATCCTCCGTGCTATAAGTTCGAATTCTGCTCCGTGTAGTGGGTTTTAAGGACACGGTTTGGGTGGCTTGAGTTAGCAGTTCATACTCCAGACAATGTATGGGTATGGCCACTCCATCTAAGGATGGCGCACATACAACTGTCATTTTGGGTGGACTCTGTCTCGCCGCCTGCGCGATGATCTTGGCGCTCTCCTTCCGGGGTTGTCAGAACTTGATATGGCTCCTCCCGCTTGTTGCAGTTTGCATCACCCAACCGGATGCCCCAGAGCGATTGGATGAGGCGTTGCGGAAGACAGTAAGTGGGACTAAGTTTGGATCAAAAGCGTTTGATCTGGCGATCCAGGACGTGTTGTGCTCCCACGCGGCGAAAGTGGATTGGCAGCCTTCGTTTGGTCCGTCGGAATTCCGCATTGGTTTGGTCACCTCCGAGTCGACAAGGTCCTCTCGCGGGCGACTTGAGAGCATCGTGTTTTGGCCATCGCACGACGGCGTTTATGTCCAGGTGCTCGATGAACTCGAACCGGAAATAAACAAGAGTTCCGACGGCGTCGATTGGGGCATCGTGATCGGCGGAGAGGCCTACCGATTCGGAGACCGAATCATCCGCTGCGGATGGGCCACGAACGGAGGCAATTGGGACTGGCCCATCGCCAGGATCTATAAGCTCGACCGCGGAAAATGGACAGTGATCACGACCGTTCAAGCTGCGCAGCAGCGCAGTTCGATTCCTGGAACTCACTTCTTACGTCGCAACGGAGAAGTTGACCCGAACGTGGTGGTGGCAACGATGCAGGTCTACCCTGAGCATTTGGCTCAATCCCAAAGCGGCCCGCTGCTACGCTATGACCAGACTTGGGTCGTTCAGGGCAATCACGTGAAGAAGTTGGCGTTTCGGCTCATTCCCACCCCGGTTTCGGAACTAGAACGTCTGGCTAGTCTTGTCCAGACGCATCAGCGCCGTGCATTTCATGCGTCGGTTCCAAAGGCATGTCACGCGACGCTTTGGAAACTGCTCAGCCGAAAGATCAGCGTTTGTTGCGTCGGCACCCAAGGCCACCCCGAGTGCCATACGCTTTCGGTTTGGAACGACGGCATCCACGCACCGGGAACACCCGATATTACGCTCAAGTTTGTGAGAGGAAGCGGTAAGTGGAACCTAGTGGGGCTTACTCAGATCCGGGCTAAAGACTGCCTCAATGATGGGGGAGTGTTGGGCGACCGTCCATGAACAAGGCAAGGTTGTTCGGTCCTAGCGCGAGTGCTGAGTTGAACGCGGACTCATCGAACCATTCAGGCAGACCGGCGCGCCCAGATTGCATTACTTTCTGGCACCTTCGATACGCGCTCGTCATGAGCTTGGCGCCGCTTTGGGGCCGGAATGTCCGGATCAGGTGGATCGACGAAAGGCGTTTGCCTACTTCGTTCGATAGCCACTCCAGTTCAGGCGAAATTGAAGGTGTCGTGCCCAATGGGCCATTCACTCCCAGAGGCACTTCTTTGCTTGTTGAGCGATTCTCGTCTTGCACGGAAGGTATGGCCAGCACAATCGCGCTGTTCCTCACCGGGCGATGGATGCCAACAGTTGGATCGACCATTTCCCAGTTCTCCTGGTCAGTTCCATACTCGGTAAGCCACCATTGTGCCTCTAATCCATCCGCCCAGGTTGGGAAGTAAGCGATGGTCCGGGCAGGAATTCCCACTGATCTCAAGATCGCGGCACACAGGTTTGCCCTGGCCAAGCAGTCTCCGCCGGACTGGAGGGAACTCAGCGCATCGGAGTCTCCGGACGCAACGAACTGACCCTTGTGGTTCGTTGCCACCCACGTAACAACGCGGTCCACAAAAGTCGACCTCTGTGGCTTATCTACACTGAGTTTGTGCGCAAGCTCCAGGATCTCGGAGTCTTTGGATTGCACGCACAGGGAAGGGTTAAGCCAGTCCTTGAAATCCCTTCGCTGCGTCCGGACGACTTCAAATCCTGGCGCCAGAACGCGGGCGGAAAAGGAGACCACAGCCCCTTCTGGGCCGGGAGAGACCGAGATTTGCACCGCCCGGTTGATGCCCTCGTTACGGTCCGCGATCCGCCAAGACTTCAGGGCGGTGTTTGGAACGCAATCCACTCTGAATTCTATGGTTGTCTGACCGGAATACTCGCTTGGAATTGGGAGCGTCACCGTACCACTCGAACCGGCAGTCTTGCTTCCGACCTTGACCCTCGTTGAAAGTTCCACCAGCGTGGGGCCATGACTGGGCGGTCGATAGAACTGGGGCAGCACCGGATGCTCCGCCGGTAGTTTCTCGCCAACTTGAAGGCTGTTCACGGCAAGAATGGCGGCGAGGAAGAGCATGGGCGAATTATGCCCCACCTGCGACTGACCGAGCGAGCCGCGCTGGTTCTGGCTCTCCGCTCCCCCAAGTGGCGGGAATTGTCGAAATTTCCAACCAATTACTTTGAATCAACATTCCTTAACTACATTTGCCTGTATATCTGGTGTTGGTTTATGATGGCGTTACCGATGTTTTCGAAGTTAGCAAACGTCTTGCGTGCCGGAGTCGGCGCAACCCTTGCGGTGTTGGTTACGGTCGCATCCGCTCAGATCCATGTCTCGACTTACCACAACGACAATTTACGAACGGGCTTAAACGCGTATGAAACCGCATTGAGCCCAACGTCGGTGGTTCCGTCCAGATTTGGGCTCCTTTTTAGCCTGCCCGTCGACGGGCAGGTCTACGCGCAGCCGCTCTATCTGTCCGCCCTGAATATTCCCGGAAAGGGCGTCCATAACGTGGTGTTCGTTGCGACTGAGCACAATTCGCTCTACGCCTTCGATTCGGACACCAACACGGGTCCTAATGCACAGCCCCTCTGGCACGTCAATTTCGGAGCTTCTGTACCGAATGGCGATACCGGCAGTGGCGACATCACGAATGAGATCGGCATCACCAGCACCCCGGTGATCTCGATTCGAACAGGGCAGGTTCCGATCATTTACGTGGTCTCCAAGGTCAAGACCTTTGCCACCAACGGAACCCCAATCTACACTCAGAAGCTGCATGCGATTTCGGCGGCCAATGGTTCTGAGCAACTGGGCGGTCCCGTGGTCATTGCGGGCAAGGTGGCCGGTACCGGCGATGCCGCGGTCAACGGATTTGTCACCTTCGATCCTCTGATCCAGCATGCGCGCGCGGCTCTTCTGCTTGTTCAGCCCATCAGCATGATCGCGCCCGCCCTCAAAGGAGGGTTGGTTCCAGTAGTTCAACCCAATACACTTTACGTCACGTTCGCTTCCCATGGTGACAACGGCCCTTATCACGGTTGGGTGTTCGCGTATGACGCGGACCGGATGCAACTTTTGGGAATCCTGAACACGACCCCGAACGGGCGAACCGATATCAGCGGTTACCCGATTGCGGCAGGTGGCATCTGGCAAGGCGGCGCTGGTCCGGCAAGCGACGGCGTGAACGTCTTCTTCGCCACCGGCAACGGAACCTTCAACACGTCGAACGGCTCTTACGGAGACGCCATTGTTCGCGTGCAGAACAGTCCGCTGGCGATTAAGGACTACTTCGCGCCATCGAATCAGCTCAACCTTGACGACTACGATGCGGACCTTGGATCGGGCGGCGTGATGCTTTTGCCACCGAGCGCAGGAGGAACTACCCATAAGAACTTGCTTGTCCAGTCGGGCAAGGAAGGCACGATCTATCTCCTGAACACGGCGAATTTGGGCCATTACAGCGGCACAGATCACGTGGAGCAGGAGCTTCCATACGTGATGGGTGGTATCTGGGGCGCCCCAGCCTTCTTCAACAACACGATTTATTACGGTCCAGTCGATTCTTCGATCGTTGCGTTCCCGATTGCGAACGGGCGGTTCACTTCCACCTCACCCACGAGCTATACGCCAACCATATTCGGTTACCCTGGACCGACACCGAGCATTTCTTCAAACGGCAATTCGAACGGCATTGTGTGGGCCATTCAAACGGACGGCTACGGAAATGGAACTCAGGCCATCCTACACGCTTACGACGCGACAAACCTTGCCAACCAGCTCTACGACAGTAGCGCAACAAACGGTCGTGACACCCTGGGCGGCGCTGTGAAGTTCGCGGTCCCCACGATCGCCAATGGAAAGGTCTTTGTAGGGACTGCGAATTCAGTCGGAGTGTTTGGACTCGGTCGCTGGGCGGCCACTCCCTCCGTGACACCCGACAGCGGGAACTACAGTGGTTCGGTTCAGGTCACGATCACCGACTCGACGTCCGGAGCGACGATTCGGTACACCACCGACGGATCGACTCCCACGGCGACATCGACGCTCTACAATGGTCCCTTCACGCTGACGACCAGCACCACGCTTAAGGCGAGAGCCTTCATTAACGGGGGTGGCGCCAGTTCCGTCGTGGAAAAGGACTATTTGGTCAACGGCGTGATTGGGAATGGAACCGGACTTTTCGGCGCCTATTTCGATGGATCTCAGAATCCCGGCGGAATGCCCACTGCGACCGAACTCGATTCCCAAATTAACTTCAACTGGAACGGGGGATCCCCGATTTCAGGCGTGGGCGGTTCGAATTGGGCGGGTGAGTGGACCGGCCACATCCAAGCAGAGACGACTGGAGCGTACACGCTGACCACGAATTCGGACGACGGAGTGCGGGTGTACATTAACGGTCAGCTTTTGATCAATGATTGGAACAGCCACGGTTCGACGTACGACGCGACAACCGTCAACTTCACAGCCGGTCAAACCTACACGATCGACATCAAGTACTTCCAAGGTGGTGGCGGATCGCTGCTCCAGTTGTTCTGGGCATCTCCCGGCATCCCCTTCCAACTCGTGCCCACTTCCCAGCTGTATCCTAACTAAGCAGGGTCTCCCTCGGGCCAGAATGGCCCGAGGGAGGGTCCGGTTACTTAGGAGGGGAAGATCGTCTGAACGATGCCGAATTCGGCGCAAAGCTGGCGTAGGTCGTCAATCGGGATACCCTCAGCCTTGTTTCCGCATTGGAGATTCAAGAACTCGTATCGAGCGCCGGTTTCCGCGTACTCGATGAGGTCACAGGCCTTTTTAACGGAACCCGCAACGCGAGCGATCGCTCCGTGTCGGGACCAGACCACGACTCGGTGATTCTCAGAGAGGTCAAGCGTCGCCTCCATCAAAGAGGCTGATCCTGGTATCAGATACGGGGCGACGCCGACGCCATCCGGCAACTGGATGATCACTTCGGGCTGCCAACGGAGGATCTTTTCGTTGAGGCTTTGGGTGTCTCGGTATTCGCGGATGTGACTCAGAAATGTCAGGTGTAGTGGCTGGGCGTGCAACACGGTGTGGATCGGGCCGTGCCGCTCGGCGTGTCGGGCGTGGAGCGCCAAGTGAGTGTTCAGTTCAGAGGTCGGCTTGTGAAACAAGCGGTTTGCGCTTGCGTGAATTTTCAGGGTGTTTCCGCCCGGCAATACTTGGACCAGTGCCACGTTGGCTCCGGCAGAACTCTCGACTTCACGGAGTCGGCGTCCCGAGCCAGTGACGGCGAGCCACGCTCCCGCCAAGCGCGGGACCGAAACTGGCGATTCGATTTCCCAACTGTCGGAAAAACGACTGTCTCCTTCAAAGTCCCAGGAGAAAACGACGGATATATTTCCGGCAGCGCCCTCAGAGGCGTCGATTGCGGAAACGCGGGCGCCAGCGGCGCCGATGGAAGCGAGGACATCGTCCAACGTGTCGAACGAGATCTCTCCAGGATTGAGGTGAACCATATTTACCTGCCTGAGTCAGGCTACCTGTGGATTGAGTAAGGTAATCCTCTAGCTAAGGAGTTTCAAATGAGAATAGCGGTAACCACCCTCATTGCATTGTTGCTGGCGGGGATGACCATGACGGTCTTCGCACAAGGAGCGTCGAACCCGACGACACCACAGAAGCCTGCCCCAAATCCAGATTCACAGTATCGGCTCGGGCCCGACTCCTTTCCTCAAGAAGGCGTGCCCAAGGGAGAGATCCGGGGGCCTTTCACGCTGCCTTGCAACATCTATCCGGGTACTCAGCACACCTATTGGGTTTACGTTCCCGCCCAATACGATCCGAAGATTCCGGCTGCCCTCATGGTCTACCAAGACGGCCAAGCCTTCAAGGACGAGAACGCGGACATTCGTGCCCAGAATGTGATGGACAACCTGATTTACCGCCGAGAGATTCCGGTGATGATCGGCGTGTTCATCAATCCCGGGCGGACTCCTGAGCAGACAGAGCCTTCGCCGAAGGCGGGCTGGGGAGACGGATTCACGAACCGGGGCGTGGAGTACAACACGCCAGACGACAAGTACGCTCGAATCATCACCGAAGAACTACTGCCTGCTCTGGAGAAGGACTACAACATCTCCAAGGATCCCGAGCAGCGCGGCATTGGTGGCTCGAGTTCCGGCGCGATCGCCGCTTTCATGGTTGCTTGGGAAAGGCCGAATGCCTTCCGAAAAGTACTTAGCAATGTCGGCAGTTTCGTGGACATCCACGGGGGAGACGTCTATGCGGAGAGGGTGCTAAAAAGCAAGAAGAAGCCGATTCGGATCTTCCTTTGCGATGGTCGGAATGACAACCGTGGACTAAGGAACGGCGTTTACAACGTCCGACGCGACTGGTTCTACCAGAACGTCCGCCTGAAGGATGCGCTTGAGAAGAAGGGTTATGACCTGAACTACGCGTGGGGGATGAACAACCACGGCCAAAAGTTTGGTGGCGCAATCTTCCCCGAGATGATGCGTTGGCTCTGGAGAGACGGCCCCGTGTCCACCGATCCCAACGACGCCGTCGAGAGAGGCTTCCGCCCTCCTGCATCAGGCATCAAGCAATAAGAGAATATTCTGCGTTCCACTCCTCACTTCTAACCTTAACAACATGTCGCTCAACTTCGACCATATCGCCGCCGAGCCTTACCCGGAGGCACTGTATCGCCCCGATCTACTCGCGGAGCCGATCGACGGTTGGGGGTCGTTTGACGACTCGATGGATGAGCAGTACCGCACATTAGGGTTTGTTTCGGTCGCCAACGCATTCAGTGCTGACGAAGTCGCCGCTGCCGTCGAAGCCCTCTCTGACCTCGTCGCCGCGCCCTCGCTGCCTCCCGAGACCCAACTCCAGTTCGAAGGGGCTGGCATGGGCATCGTCGAGAATCTGGCCCCTGAGGAAAGACTCGATTACGTGCGGAAGTTCATGTGGTTCAGCCACCTCCGAGAGGGAACAGATCAGTTGATGCGCGCTCCCGCAATGATGGAAGTCGTCGAGAGGCTACTGGGCGGCCCTGCCCGTATGTTCCAGGACATGGCGCTCCTGAAGCCGCCCGGATTGGGGCGAGAGAAGCCGTGGCATCAGGATCACGCCTATTTCAAGCTTCCTAAGGGCGCAGCGGTGGTTGGGGTGTGGATTTCGCTAGACAAGACTTTTCCGGAGAACGGGTGCATGCACTTCCTTCCGGGACGGCACGTGGAGGGTCCTCTCCCTCATTGGAGCCGGCGCGACTGGCAGATCTGCGATTCAGACATTCTCGCCGCGTCGCGACAGGTGGCGGTTCCTCTCCCTCCTGGAGGGTGCGTCGTGTTTGACGGCCTCGTGCCTCACGGGACTCCGTCAAATCGCACCAATACTCGGCGAAGGGCCGTTCAGTACCACTACTGCCTCGCTGACGTTGTAGATTCGACAGACGAAGAACGGCTTCGCATCTTCGGTTCGGAGGGCTCCGGCGCGACGTGCTAGTTGCGATTAGTCGAGCATTCATGACTGATAGCGGTTGATCCCGAGTCCCAACCGCCACAGGTTAAGGCATCGCATTGAAGGAGAGAGTCGGCGAGGTTATAACTTCGAACTGATATGAAAGTTTGCAGTTCGCAGCCGGAACAGATTTTAGGGATGCCTACATTGAATCCTGGTTGTGAGCGCCCCTCGCATGTTTGCCGCAAACTGCGAACGGCAAACCGCCAGCCCTCCGAGAAGACGTTATGAAAGTGTTCCTAACTGGCGGCACAGGATTTATTGGTTCGCACCTTGTCCTGGAGCTGTTGGCAAGCGGAGATGAGGTGACGATCCTCGCTCGCAACCCGAGCAAGGTCCCTCAGTTCCTCGAAATGCCGGGTGTGAGCGTCCTACATGGCGAGTTGGACGACACTGACCTTATTCGCGCGGGTCTGGCGGGGCATGACGCCTGCATCCACAACGCGCTCCACTGGGAGGAGGCATCAACCGAACTTCAGTTAAAGGACACCCGGGCTTCCGTACTCATCTTTGAAGCCGCCGCGGACGTCGGAGTGGAACACATGATCTACACTTCGTCGACCGCCGTTTGTCGACCGTTTCGACCCCGTATGACCACCGAGACGCGCCTTGCCCCGACCGACTTCTACGGGGCAACTAAGGCCGCTTCAGAGCTGTTTCTCAGCGCGTTTTCCCACCAAACACGCATGCGTTGCAACGTGATTCGGCCCGGCCCAACGTTGGGAGGCCCGGCGTTCGGAGGTGGACCGACCACTTCGGATCGAAGAGTCACTGAATACGTTCGACATGCGCTGGAGGGAAGCGAGATACGGGTTCCCGAGCACGATGGTCGGCAGTTCATCGGGGCGGAAGATTTGGCCAAGCTCTTCGTAGCCGTTCTCCACTCTGGGGTGAACCGAGAGGTCTTATTTGGGGTGGCCCAAAACTTTACGACCTGGGAGCAAGTCGCCCTAGCCGTGACTGAACTCAGCGGTTCAACGTCCAGATTGATCGTGGAGGACATTGGCGCGGACCCTGTACCAAGTCTCTTTGACGTCGATCCGCTCGACGCATTCTTTGGGTTCCGATTCGACTCGACGTTGGCTCTCCGAGCCCACATAAATCACCAGATTTCTCAGGAGACGAGCCGTATGCAAAGCAGCGGCGATTGACAGGAGTTGCCTGACGAATGCAAACCGCGTATTATGGCGGCTAGTCCAGATTGTGGACTTAGTGTGTGATAGCTAAAAATGAATACGAGAACGATGATGTGCTCGCCAAAAACTCGACTTTTCATCTTGTCCATCGGGCTTGGAAGTCTCGCGATGGCGGTGGCTGTGGCGTCTCCGTTGGAAAAGCGCAGTCAGCAAGGGAGGAAATCAACCGATGCTCCGATCGCGGCACGCGGAAAGTTGGGGCAGGACCTCTTTCTCGCGCTCGATCATCGCGATGAGAAAGCGCTCGAATCGCTTCTCAAGAATGGCGCCGATCCCAACTCTCGAAATGGACTTGGCTTCGTGCCGCTGTACATGGCAACCGCCTCGCACCAGCCCGAGGCGATGAAGGCGCTCTTAGCGGCCAAAGCACTTCCCGACGCCGATAGCTCTTACGGCACTCCTTTGATGTTTGCGGCGAGCAGCGCCAACGTGGAAGGAGCCGGCCTTTTGCTTTCTCGCGGAGCCAAGGTGAACGCCATTCGAGACGATGGGATGAGCGTGCTAATGATGGCATCGAACACTGGTGCTCCTCCGATGGTCAGCCTGCTCCTTCAGAACAAGGCCGACGCGACGCTTCGAGATGATGACGGCCTCACCGCCCTCAACTACGCAGCTCGAATGGGAAATACCGTAGTCGCTCAAATGCTGCTAGATGCCGGAGCTTCTGTGGATTCCGCCGACTTTAACCATCGAACTCCGCTGATGGAGGCTGCTCAAGTCGGCCACGCCGATGTCGTGGAACTCCTGCTTAAGAAAGGAGCGAATCCCAATTTGAAAGACTCAGTGGGAAGGACTCCACTTCTGCTGAGCTCGGAATACGGAAACAATCCCAGCGTCATCAGCGCCCTGGTTAAAGGTGGCGCCGATACGAAGGCGACCGATGCCAAGGGAAGGACGGCGGCCGACCTTGCCCGACTTCACGGTTATCGTGACGCGCTCGCGGTTCTGGCAAACAATTCCACCCTGGAGTCGGCCAAGGGGCCGGTTGCACGAAATCCCCATGATGCGGTGAACTCCAGTCTCAAACTGCTCCAGTCTTCGATGTTGAAGTTCAGCTCGATGGCGCGGTGCGTGTCGTGCCACCAAGAGGGTCTTGGCAGAATGGCGACTGGCCTCGCCAAAGATCACGGGTTTTCGCTTAATAGAGATGTCCAACGAACCCAAGTCGAGCGAGTTGACGGCATGTTAACCGCCCTTCGACCCCTGCACGAGCGTGCTCTGATTGATCCAGAGACGATGAAGCAGGTTCCTCTCATTGAGATCAATGAAGTGAACACAAGTGACACCTGGTTTCTGGCGGGCAAGGCTGCGCATAGAGAGCCACGTACCGTAGCGGCATCCGCTATGGCGATGGTTCTTGCGAAGCAGCAATCCCCTGATGGGAAGTGGGCCTTCTCGGGGCCGCGGGCTCCGATGCAGTCGAGCGCCTTCACCTTCACTGCCTTGTCCGTTCGTGCACTCGAGGCGTACGGACCCAAGACCAAGTACGCCGAAGTGTCGAGCCGAATTCGAAAGGCCAAGTCCTGGCTCCTGCGAACTCCAGCCGTCACCAGCGAGGATCGAGCATCACGACTGCTCGGATTGGATTGGGTCGGCGCAAGTGTGGCGGCAAAGAGCAAAGCCGTCGAGGAAATTCTGAAGGATCAGCGTTCCGACGGCGGTTGGGCGCAACTTCCCGATCTTCACAGCGATGCCTATGCCACTGGGCAGGCCCTATTTGCCTTGCACGAGGCAGGCAAGCTGCCTATCTCGAACCCCGCGTACCAGCGAGGAGTGAAGTTTCTCCTCCGCACCCAGGACGACGATGGTTCTTGGTTCGTTAGCAAGCGCGCAAACCCCAACAACAACTACTTCGATGCCGGTTTCCCTCACGGACAATCGCAGTACGCCTCATTCAATGGCACGTGCTGGGCAACGATGGCACTGTTGGAAACTTTGCCTGTCTCGCGCCGACACTTGGTCGCATCGAGAAGTTAGTTTGCGAGGACAGCTCGTAGGCAGGAAGTCTTCTGCCTACGAGTCTTGACTAAGTCGCGGCGTGCACATAGCACGCAAAACAACTTCAAGCCTTTACTCGGTATTGGCCGATGCGCGCTTCTGCTTCGGTTTCGAACTCGCTCAAGCGCTTGTAGAGCGTCAACTGAACCATCGCCCGGACCTTGTTCAAATCTGCTGGGTCGTCTTCGGCGAGTTGGAAGTAGGTGTCACCACGCAGATAGTCGCTGAGAAATCGTAGTCCCAGCTCCATCGTAATCGCCTGAACCGAGAACACCATCAGGGCGACCTCCGCGTCCGTAACCTGTTTCGCGGACTGCAGGAGACCCTTAGAGACGGCTTCGTAGACGTCTCGATCGATCACGACCTTGCTGAGATCTCGCTCCTTCTCGCCCGCTACATTGACCAAGGATCGCAGCATGTCACCGTAGTCGGCGAGCCAAGTAAACGGCATGATCGTGTCGAGGTCAACCAACGATTTCACTTTGCGTGTCTCGGAGCAGAACAGGAAGTTCTCGATCTTCGTGTCGCCGTGAATCAACGTGTTTCGGATGACGCCCTGTTCGAGAGCGGTCCATAGACCCATCGTGAACGGTTCTCGACTCATCACCAATTCAATAAAGGGTTGCAGTTCCGGGTCGTTCCGACGCCGCACATACTCCTCGTCAGACAGCGCAACCAAAAAGTGCTGTTCGGTGCTTGCCCTGAGAATGGGGTCACTCGGAAGCGATTCCGCCGCCTGTTCCAGTGTTCGGTTGCACGCCATCGCCGAATGGAACTGATTGTAGTAAAGCTTGGTGTCTCGGTAGCCAGGGAGTGACCCTTCGACGCTGCTCGGGTCGATGTCTGAAGTGAGGTCGGAATAGATGGCAAGGCCGCGGCCCACCTCTTCTGCCAAACGCAACTGCTCCTCGCGGTCTTCGATTTCGCTGAGGCTCTTGTAAGAAACGGAGGCCGGAATGCGAACCATCATGCGCCAGACGGACCAACCATCTTCGTCAGTCAAGTCTAGATAGGGCTGACCATCTCGCGTCGGGACTAACCGAATCGGTTCCCATCCGACATCTCCCCTACCTGATTCCAGGGCTCGCCCCTGCGCGTCGATCGAGGCAAGCATTCCGCCCATGACACGGTGAGGCATCGTGAAAACGTCGGAATTCACCTTCTGGAGGAGGAACTCGCCATCTGTCGAGACGACCGAGTAGGTGTGGAGGTTGATGTTTCCACGGCCCGGAAATGCGGTCACCACGACATCGCCCCGAACGGCAAACTGCTGGGCGATCCAATGGATATCCTCGAGCGAATACTGGTTGATGCCGCCGTTTAAGTGTTTGGGCTTGGCAATTGTGCCCCCGTGAGTCCCTTCGCCCATCAGATTCCTACAGTCCCCATCGATCAGACGATTATACGCCCCCGAATCGGTTTCGCTCATGTTACGGCTGAGTGGAGATTTTATGAGCGCGTAGGCCCTATCGCTGACGGAAAAGCGTCGAGATCGAAGCAGTCGTACTCACCGAATGCGTGCTAATCGCCAAAGATCCACAACTCGATCGGACAACCAAGCTGACCGGCAGAATTGTTTGGGTGAATTCCTCCTTTGAATCGAGGGTTTGACGCGTCAGAATGCGATCGCAAGCGGCATGGCCCATATCGAAATAGGGAAGTCGAGCGGTTGTGAGTCCCAACGCATCGCAGGTCTCGGTGGATTCTCCGCCAAATCCGACCAACGCCATGTCTTCCGGAATGCACAACCCGAGCCTTTGAAGGGCGGTAGCGAGCTTCATTGCATTAATGTCATTGGCGCAAACCACCGCGGTCGGACGGTCCGGCAGCTCAAGCATGGCCTGAAGCACGGAAAGGGGCACGTGCTCAAGGCCGAACCGCAACAGCATCCATGGCCAAAGCAACGGCAAACCGGCCGCCTCCAGTACCTCCTGGACACCCGCAAGGCGGTCGATTACCGTTTCTTGAAATGCGACTCCGGCGAAGGCAATCTTGCGATGACCCAAGCCAATGAGGTGCCGGGCAGCAATTCTTCCTCCTTCCTTGTTGTCGAAGCCAACAAAGTCAGATTCGAAGCCGAGCACTCGGCGATCTAGGAGGACGATCGACAAGGCGTTCTGATGCCGTTTTAGGCCAGAGTTGTCCTGGGTCCACTCTGGCATGAGAGCGTAGGCCCCAATGCGTTCTTGGGTCAACCAATCCAAGGTGGGCAGCGAAAGCGCGCCGTGTTTATCCGGGAGAATCCGATCGATCGCGGCCACCCGTCGCTTGGACTCGGGGTGGATGCGAGACTCGAACCCGGAAAGGATCGCCTGGCCGGCGTCTGAGCGAGCGTTTCCCAAGAGTACGGCTGTGTGGGGACGCTCTGAGGGAGCGCTCACGACGACCGTCCCCTGATTTCCTCGTCGCAATATGAGTCCTTCGTTCTCGAGTAATTCGAGAGCTCTTCTCACCGTGAGCCGCTGAACCTGGAACTGCTCGGCAAGCACCCTTTCGGATGGAATTCTCATATTTAGATCGAATTCCCCGCACTTGATTTGTGAACGGATACTCTCTGCAATCGCTTTGTAGCCCATAGGTGACCAGATAGATCATACGACTATAAGATTAACGAATTGGTTACGTCACTCAGAGTTATCGTTCTCTTAACCAAGACGAACGACAATAGTCTTCCGAGTGAACTGTTTGACTACGGTGTATACCATGCATAGCCCAAAGATCCCCTCTTATTCCCTCGTCTCCAATCGAAAAGGCTTCACGTTGATCGAGCTTCTCGTCGTGATTGCCATCATCGCGATCCTCGCCGCGATCCTATTCCCGGTTTTTGCTCAGGCGAAAGAGGCGGCCAAACGCACTTCCTGCCTCAGCAATATGAAGCAGGCCGGCCTAGCGATGAACATCTATGTTAACGATTTCGATGACGTTGCACCGTCTCTCGTTCACACCAGTGGAGCGGCGGAGGATACCGATTTCTACGCGATCCTTCAGCCGTACATCAAGAATTACGACATGTTCTTCTGTCCGGACCGAAACGAATACATCCTCGACAATTCGGGCGACGACTGCACCGGCCAGGAAACCACCAATCCTCGCAAGCAGTGCATCGGCTATGGATACGACTGGGGAATTACCTCAGGCAGCCGAACGGCGATGGTAGGAAACCGAATTCACTTCTCGGGCGGATATACGGAGCCAGGCGTTCCCCTTTCGACGATCGTCTCATCCGCTCAGGTGTTCGTTTACGGAGATACCGGCGACAATCCCCGCTACACGATTTGCCCCAACTACATCGTTCAGTACTACGTCAACGACAAGGCCAACTCTCAGCTTCGCCATGGCGGTCACTTTAACATGAACTATGCCGACGGTCACGCGAAGTCGGTGTTCTTCAAAGCTGGCTTCGACAAGGGCGGAAATCTGTGGGGTTTGCCGAAGAGCACTACGGATCAGCTAGGTTACTGTGCTGACCCGTCCTCGACAACCAATACCATCGGTGGGCTGACC
The DNA here is from genome assembly GCA_903904815.1 of uncultured Armatimonadota bacterium. Classification (GTDB taxonomy): domain Bacteria; phylum Armatimonadota; class Fimbriimonadia; order Fimbriimonadales; family Fimbriimonadaceae; genus Fimbriimonas. The sequence goes on along the minus strand of CAIVDU010000069.1, from coordinate 24,189 downwards.
TGTGCCCAAGAAGCGAGCTACATCAACTCCCAGTACGGCATCACTTGGTTCAATGACTGATCCCGTTCGCGGAATCTAGTTCATACACACCCGCTTCCGTCGTTCACGAAGGCAAGTGGGTGTGAAGTTCCTACAAGTCAGAATTCCATGAAAATCTTTACTTCAGGCATTGTCCTTGCGGTTGTCGGACTGTCGATTTCCGGGTGTGGTCCTTCCGGGGATGCCTCGACAAAGGACACAGCTATGAAAGCCGCGGACCAGACGACGGAAGCGGCCCCAACCTTGAGCCCGGAGCAAGCAGCGGCGTTCAAGGATTCCGTCACCAAGAAACCGAAACGTGGCGCTGCAGGCGACCAGTAACTTCTATGATTCTCTCACTCCTGTTCGCTTCACTCTTAACCCCCGGTCACAACCCCTATCCCAACCCGGTTGCCAAGCCCTTCCTGCGACGTGGTCATCACTTTATTGTCTGCGCACATCGAGGCGACCACACCGTAGCCCCCGAGAACTCACTGGACGCTTACGAGAGAGCCGCCAAGGACGGCGCTGATTATGGCGAAGCCGACCTCCGCATGACGAAAGATGGGGTTATCGTTCTCATGCACGATGACACGGTCGATCGGACAACCGACGGACATGGGCGGGTAGCCGACCTTACTTTCGCAGAGATTCGGGCGCTCCACTTCAAACATCCGGTTCGCATGGATGAGAAAGTTCCTACATTTGAAGAGCTCCTTGACGATGTGCGAGGCAGGTTGCGCATCTATATGGACATCAAGGCGGTCCATCCGAAGGATGTCCTGCCGCTGCTCAAAAAGCATCACATGGAAAAGGAGGTCATCGCCTATCTGTATGGTCCGATGCATCGCAGTGAGTGGATCCACGATGCCCCGGAGATCCCGATCATTTCCGATAACGAGATTAAGAGTTCGGACCAGATCGAACGCGATTGGAAGCCGTTCCCATTCGCGATAACGGACGGAGGGTATCGGGAATACACGGCGGAGTTCGTGCAAAAGTTTCACGACCTGGGAGTCGCAGTGGTACCCGACATCCAGAGCGGTGACGAGTCACCCTCTAAGTGGCAACCGATGCTCGATATGGGTGTCGACGGTCTCCAAACCGACCACCCCGCAGACCTAATTGCTTTCTTGAAGAGCAAGCATTTGCGATAGGGCGGTCTGTGGAGACGGGCCTCTCACCTATTACCACCAGAGACGGTGGCAATAGGCTTTGGCATGAGTCAACCGCGATCAAGTCTTCTTCCTCCGGCTCCGTTACCGGCGTGCAGTTGGTCGATGCGTCCTGACCAAGCTACGTCGAGAACCTAGACAGTTGCGGCAAGAAGATGCGGCCGTTCCGAGTGGACCTTGAGGATCAGTTCTCCGAAGAGGGTGTTGACCCAGGCGAACCACGGACGCGTGAAGTCGTTCGGGTCATCCTTGTGGAACGACTCGTGAAGGAATCCAGCGCCGCCATCTGTCTCTGCTAACGATTTGAGGCAAGTCGATATTTCGATGTCGTCGCCGGAAGTTAGGGCACGCATGATGATGCTCATGGGCCAGATATATCCGGGGCCGATGTGGGGGCCGCCGATTCCTTCTCCCGCCTTTCCCCGGTAAAAGTAAGGGTTATCGAGGCTCAGAATCAGACGGCGAGTGTTCTGATAAACCGGATCTTCGGCTGTGCAGTAGCCGAGGTATGGCAGCGACAGCAGACTCGGTACGTTCGCGTCGTCCATGTAGACCGCATTTTCGTAGCCGTCCACTTCATAACTGTAAACATCTCCGTAAATCGGGTGCTTTCGAATCGCATATTTCTGAACCGCACCCGAAATCTCTGCGGCCAAAGCCTCTGATTCCAGCGCGAGATCTTCGGCGCTATGAAGGGCTCGAAGCATCTCGGCCAAATGTCCGAGTTCGACAACTGCAAATAGATTCGAAGGAATCAGATAGGGGTAGATGCAGGCGTCATCGCTCGGGCGAAGCATACTGTGAACCATGCCGGTGGGCTTGGTAGGATTTCCCCAACCTCTCATGGGAACGGTATCGCTCGCAATGGGGGTCTCCCGCATAAAAGTGTAGGTCCCTGCCGAATCCTTTCGTTGCTGTTCTCGCAAAGTTCTGACGATGGTTTTCATCGCATCGAGCCATTCTATGCCAAAGCATTCCGTTCGCCCGGTGGTCTTCCAGTAGCCGTAGCCGAGTCGTAGGACATAGCAGAGACTGTCGATCTCCCACTTGCGTTCATGGAGTTCGGGCTTCATCGTCGTAAGATCAGTGTCCCACTCACTCCCAATGGGACCCTCGTTGAACGCGTTCGCATAAGGGTCGATCAAGACGCATTTGATTTGGCGGTTAATGACGCCTGCGATGACATCCGAAAGCCCTGAATCCTGCTCGATGATTGCGAGGTACGGCCACACCTGCGCTGAAGAGTCTCTCAACCACATGGCCTCGATGTCACCGGTGATGACAAATGTGTCGGGGATGCCCTCTTCGTACCGAAAGCGAATCGTGGTATCGAGGGTATTCGGCAGGCAGTTTCGAAAGAGGCGCCTTGTGCGAGGTCCAGCGATCGAGGCGGACACCCTCTCAATCAAGTCCTCAATGGCTTGACTCGTGTAGCCTCTTTCTTCCGGCGCAGGGCGATTCAAATCTTCGTTCTTCGGGGCGAAAATGGCCATCAGGAGGAACTCCAATATACCTTCCGAAACGATTCTCACCTAGTTTCGGGAGGCGCGCTAACGAGGAGTAACCACCTTGGGCGATCGGATACTTTCAGACATACGACTGGGTAACGGAATAGCCCAAATTTGAGGATTCCTCGGCCGCCTCCATCCCTGCTTCAACGGTTTGGGTCAGTGGGCTCGATCCATATTGAATGCGCCTCCATATCCGATGACCGCACTGCGAACCCTGGAAAAGTGATATCCAGACCCTCCCGATCTTACTCCCCCATGACGCGTTCCGTGAGACCGAATTCGATGCTATCGCCTTGCTCCAAAGGTCTTAACCAAAGACAGGCCGTAACCATTGCCGAATGCGTGATGCGCAGGGCGCGCAGAATTTTCCGGATGAATGAATGACTCGCCCATGGCCCTTCCCATCCACCATGACGCAGCGTGAATTCGGGCAATGGGGAAGTCCCAAAGTGTGTCCCACCTCGTGAACGGCAACCGTGCCTACGCCGTCATGCGACCGGAAGCTCGACACGACCCCCGCCCTTCCGCCGAGATCGGCCAGTCCCATGATCCCGAAGTCTTTGACACCATGGGCAGTGGTTGAGATGTCGCGATCCGTCACCCCAATGACCTTCCAACCCTTCCAGTGCGAAACATATGCTTTCAGGAGTTCGGCCCGGTATCTTGACCTCGGTTGATAGAACGCAGAAGCGGGCAACCCGGCCCCTGGCAACTCCTTGACCTCGACGCGATACATACGACGCAGCGAGGTTTCCACTGCATCGAGCGTTTTCCGTGAAGGCTTGCCGAGGGGCAGAATCGCGATTTGAAGTTTTTCAGCGGGGGTAAATTGGGCACGTCGGGGGTCGACCAGCCAGAGCGTTACGACTAGGCCGACGCCTAGCAAGACGGCCCCCAATTGGATTACGCTTCTCATCTCTGCGCCCTGCAACGTTACGAAGTGATCCGCATGTGCGTTGCAGGGTCTTGGTGACGCTTAGAAGTGGACGCGCAGGATGGAGGTGCCGCCAGTTCCCCGAATAGTCGCAATGCTTTGGATCGTCCACAGGTCGGACAGATTGTCACCATCGATCACCGATCCGCTGTAGTCTCCCCAGGGGCCGCCCTTGGTTGCCGCGAGTCCGGTCCCGAAGTCGAAAATCGGTCGGAGAGTGCCGGTACGGTCGGTCGACTTTCGCCAGGCGCACCGTGGTGAAATGAACATATCGGGCCCCGTCTCTTGAAATCCGACAAGCACATCGTTGGTCTTGTTGACGGCGAGCGTCGTCTCGATGTAGCTATGGGTCGGGTGAGAAAGTAGGCCGTTTTGAATGAATTTCCCGTTCAGGGCGACTTGGTGCCATTGCACTCCCGCCCGTCCATCGACGTCCACCGTGTGAGAGAACCAAAGATAGCGGCCCTGAAGCACGGCGTTCTTGGGATTGCGGTCGCCTGAGGCAGTCTTCAACTCGGTGCCTTTCATGGGCGACTCAGGTGGCCACCCGAAATATCTGAAGGAGTGAGGAGCATGAACCACCGACTTCACGACTGGACTGCCGGATGCGTCTTCACTCACCGTCGTCATTACGATCTCGTCGTCGGTGAGCCGAACAAACATCAGGTCGTCGATCGGGTCTTGGGTGTAGACGGGCTGTCCCAAACTGTCTTTAAAGTGATAGACCGTCGCGGGCTTACCGGCCTTTGCCTCCGACATTTTTAACAAGAACGTCTGCTCTGGCCCACCGGGATAGCTGTAGCCGATCCATTTGCGGCTAAAGCCAATGCTTCCCCCATCAACACCTTGGGGAGCCGGGACAGGATAGGTGTTCCAAGCGCCTCGGGGGTCAGAAGTTTCTGAAATCGATACGTTGACCGGCTTGATCTTCTCTTTGTCCCAATAGGTCCACAAATCGAATCCGAACACTCGGTTGTAAGGGTCGAAGAACAGCTTGGGATCGATTCCGTTGTTAAACTCTGCCTGCGGCACGCCGTCCACGTAGTTGCCCTTCTTGTCGTAGATCACAAGCCCGCCATTCGTCCCGTGGAGAACGAATCCGCCGCCTACGGCGATCTGCGGGTCAACTTGACGATCGCCGTCATAAGATCCATCGAACACGAGTTGACCGTCGATCATTCGCGGGTTGCCACCCTGCCGACGATTCTTGGCCTTCCCGTCCTTGTTGAAGGTGTCCTGATGGATAGGCGTGATCACCTCTGTCCGGACCGGACCGATTTCTGGATATGACGCGAAGCTCAACGCGAGCAGAAGCAAAACGGACATGCACGTTAGCTTATCTCGCGCCGAGCATTAGCTGGTCTTTCCCTCCGAGATGGGATGAGAGTTTGCAGCCAGCAGCAGGCAGTTAGCAGTTAGAACGGATTGCCAGGATGCTTGCTTTCATTCCTGGTCGTGAACGCCCCATTCATCTGTTTTGCTAACTGCTAACTCCCACCCCAATCCAATGGATTACTGCTGATAGAACTTTTCTACGTCTGCCTTGAGTTGCGCCAACTCTTTCGCATGGACGTACATCATGTGTCCCGATTCGTAGTAGCCATTCTCGATGTTGCCATGTAAAGTCGGGTCCAACGACATGTGGTTCAGCGTGTAGCGCGTGGCGAAGTAAGGCGTCGCGAGATCGAAATATCCGTTTGCGATGAAGACTCGCATAAAGTTGTTCTGGCTCAGCGTTCTTCTCAGCGCCTCGCTGGTGTCGGGATATCCGGCTCCGGCATCGCCCCATGTCCAACTTGCCCAGAGGCGATCTGGATTGGAAATGTAGTACGGCAAGTTCGACTTATATCCGAGTACCCGCTGGATGTAGTCATTCAAGCAGTGGGTGTAGGCCGGTGCGATCACCGTGGATGGATCGAATTCGGGCGACTCATTGACACCGGTCGGATCGATGCCCTTGTACCGTGAATCGAGTCGTCCCACTGTTCGGCCTTCCTTTCTCAGCAACTCCTTACAGAACCGATGAATGTTGATTCGGAGGTCGGTTAGGTCGACATACACGGGGTCAAGACCGGTGTAGCGGGCGAGCTTCGCTACCAGTTCAGTCCTCTTTTCGGCGGGAAGGGCAGAACCTTGATTGAGCGCAACGAGATACTCCCCATCGCAGAACTCTTCGACCTCTTTGAGGACGGCTTCCAGAGGCAAAGCCTGGAGTTCGGCGGGAAGCTTCTGGTGGTAGTACGCGGTCGCCGTGTAGGTCGGGAGAAACAGTAGGTAAGGAAGATCATTTCCTCGTTGGAATCGAGCAGTTTGAAAGTTGAGGATGCTGCTGATCAGCACGAGGCCTTTCAACCCGATGCCGCGATCCATGAGAGCGTCGCTTAGCCCAGCCGCTCGGGTGGTCCCATACGACTCACCCGCGATATACAGAGGACTTAACCACCGCTCGTTGATCGTGAGGTAGCTGCGAATGAATTCGGCAATGGAGTCAACATCGCCTTTCAGTCCCCAGAACGACTTTTCGTCTTCTTTCTTCACGCTTCGGCTGAATCCAGTGCCAACGGGGTCGATGAACACCAGATCCGTGAACGGAAGCCATGACTCCGGGTTGTCGATGAGTTCATAAGGTGCGTTGATCGGCTCGCCCTCGTCACCGAGCTTGACCCGCTTGGGGCCCAAAGCTCCGAGATGGAGCCAAACCGAACTGCTGCCCGGTCCGCCGTTGAAGCTGAAAGTAAGTGGACGAGGCTCCGACGAGGCGACGGTGTAAGCGGTGTAGAAGATTCCTGCCTTGACCTCGCCCAACGCATCCTTGATGGGAACCATCCCGACGGTGGCTTCGTACTTCAGGGTGCCAAGCACATGCTGGGAGACCACTGGTTCCGCCTCAGGGAGGATCGCGTACGTGTCCTTCTTGTCGTCCGTTTTCTTTTGTGTGTTGTTATCGCCGTCGGCCATTAGGGAATTATCCTCAGTTTCCGGGTTCTTGACGTAAGATGCGACCCTACGTCGCGTATAAGTGTCTGACCAACTTCTGGTCGGCCGCATCCTTATCTATTGCCAATGAATTCTAAAGCTCTCGCCCTCGCCTCTCTTTCTCTTGTCCTTAACGGAGTTTCAACGGCCCATGGCCCCTCCTCTTCGATTCACCGCGGCTCAAGGGCGAGTGCGGGTAACGCAGTGGGACCGATCAATCCTAGCCTGTATGCCGGTCTCGTTTGGCGTAACGTTGGCCCCTTCCGGGGCGGACGCGTGTCGGCGGTAAGTGGCGCTATTGGCTTACCGGGAGTCTTCTATGCGGGCACCCCCGGAGGGGGCGTTTGGAAGACCACCAACGCGGGTGTTACTTGGGAACCCATCTTCGATGACGTGAAGAACGCCAGCAGCATCGGATCGGTCCAGGTGGCGCCTAGCAACCCTGACATCGTATACGTCGGACTAGGCGACGGAACCACCGGTGGCGGCCATAACGAAGGCGACGGGATCTATAAGTCGACCGACGGTGGCAAGACTTGGACGCACATGGGCCTCGATTTTGCCAAGCAGATTCCGAGCATCCTCGTCGATCCCAAAGACCCCAACACTGTGCTCGCTGCCGTACTCGGCGACTCTCACAAGCCCAGCCCCGATCGGGGAGGTTATCGCAGCACGGATGGCGGCAAGACCTGGACGAAGACCCTCGTGACCGACAATGTCACCGGAGTTCAGAACCTTGCGTGGGCGTTCGATAACCCCAAAGTCATCCTGGCCACCACGGTTCGCCACTGCAATTCTGGTTCGGGTACCTCAGACAAAGTGGATCCGGATGCGTTCAAGAACACTTCGATCGTGCGGTCGACTGATGGCGGACTCACATGGTCGCAATTAAAGGGCAGCAAACTCCCGGGCGGACTCTCGGGAAGAACCTGCGTCGCGGTGGCCATGAACACCCACTCGCAACGGATGTTCTTCGTGAGCAACGCGGGACTTTGGCGGTCGGACGACGGCGGCGACAACTGGATCCAGATGGACAAGGCAGATAACCGTGTCCGTAACGGACAGGGCGGATACAACTGCGGCGTGTACGTGAACTCGAAGGATCCCGACACCGTTTACGTTCTGAACACCTGCTCCTACGTCTCTCGCGATGGCGGCAAGACGTTCACCGGATTCAAGGGAGCGCCGGGAGGAGACGATCCCCAACAGATGTGGATCGACCCGACCGACGGGAATCGACTCTTCTTCGGCGTGGACCAGGGACCTACCGTCTCGCTTGACGCAGGGAAGACCTGGAGTGGTTGGTACAACATCGCTAATGGCCAGTTCTATCACATCGCGGTCAGCAACTCGTCACCATACTGGCTGTACGCAACCATGCAGGACTCGGGCGCGATCGGAATGAGCAGTCGCGGTATCTACGGCGAGTTGTCACCGCTGGACTGGAATCCAAACCCAGGTTGGGAATGGGGATCGATCACCGTCGACCCCTTGAATGCAAATACGCTCTACTCTACGGGTCAAACCAACGACGTGATCAAGCAGAGCTTCCCGACCGGCCAGTGGGTCAGCATCAGTCCAGACAACGATCCGAAGCTTCATCTGCGCCATGACTTCAATCAGCCCATCATGTTCTCTCCGGCTAACCCTCATGAGCTGTTGCTGGGCTACCAGTTCTTGATGTCGTCTACCGATGGCGGTAAGTCGTGGCACAAACTTGGTCCCGATCTCACCTTCCCGAAAGGTTACGTACCTCCGAAGCCTGAGAAGAAGAAGGACGACAAGAAGTCGGACAAGAAGAGCCCCGCCGCCAAGAAGGCGAACGAGAGAGAGCCGGATGACGATCAGGTCGACGCGGATGCCGATGACCACAACTACAATCCGAAGGATGCCATGGAGCATGCCCAGGAGATGATGGATCAGGAAGGCGGACAAGGATCAGTCGGCAGTGGAGCGATCTCCAGCCTATCCCCCAGCAGCCTCGACAACGGAATCATTTGGGCAGGCATGAGCAACGGAACGATCAAGCTCACCAAGGACCACGGCAAAACGTGGGACGACGTCAACATCCCCGATTCAAAACGATCCATTGCCTGCGTCGAAGTAAGCCATACCGACGCCGCATCGGCGTACGTCGTGGTTACGAGCAGTGCGGAGCCGATTGTGTACCGCACGAAGGACCTCGGCAAGACGTGGACCAAGATCGTCAAGGGTCTGCCTACCGATGAAGTCACCGGAAGTCAGGCCAATGTGATCCGAGCGGATACGAAGAAGGATGGCCTCCTGTTCTTGGGCACCGAAAGCTCGATGTTTGTCAGCTTCGATGACGGGGACCACTGGCAGTCGCTTCGGCTGAACTCGCCGAACACTTCGTATCGAGACATCGTCGTGAAGGACAACGACCTCGTCGTGGGCACCTACGGTCGAAGCTTCTGGATCCTCGACGACATTTCGCCCCTACGCCAGGTCTCGCCGGACCTGGGGCAAGCCTATCTGTTCAAGCCCGGGGAAGCCGTCCGGGTACGACGGAACGTCAACCAGGACACACCGATGCCGCCCGAGGTGCCGCACGCTCTGAACGCTCCTCCTGGATCGTTGATTTATTACTATCTCGGTTCGAAGCCGTCGTCGGACATCTCAATCGATATCACGGATGGCGAAGGCAAGCTGGTTCGCCAGTATTCCAGCGCCCCCCTGCCTCCCGTGAAGGAAGAGCTTTATCCAATTCCAGATTTCTGGAAAGAGGTGCCTAAGCCACTGCCCACGGAGGTCGGCACGAACCGAATCAACTGGGATCTGCGATATGAGAACCCACCGACCTTCACTCATGATTACGACATCAGTGCCACTCCGCACCTGACGCCTCTCTCTCCGCAGGGTCCTCTTGTGCTTCCCGGTGAGTACAACGTCACCCTGACGGTGGACGGCAAGAAGTTCTCCCAGAAAGTCACGGTCAAGAACGATCCACGATCCCCGGCAAGCGCAAGCGACCTTCGGCTGCAGCATGAACTCCAGATGGACCTCCTGGACAGCGATGTTCATTCAATGGCGACCATGAACACCCTGATTGATCTTCACGCAAAGATTGCCGAGATCCAAAAGGGCAAGCTGTCGAAGGAACTTTCCGCTGCCATCGAGCAGTTCAACACGAAGCTCGATCGGTTCGGTGGGTCATCCGGTCGAAGCCAAAGCTTCGGCTTTGGAGCGACCTCGGCGCTGACGTTCGCGGGAATCCAGAGTCGATCCGTTCCCTTATTGGCCAAGATGGAGTTCGGCGACATGGCCCCCAGCCAGCCAATTCGTACCGTGGTGAAGGACTTGGCAAGCGAATTCGGGAAGCTCACCAAGGCTTGGAAGGATCTCCAAGACAAGGACCTCAAAGCCTTAAATGTACTTCTGGTCAAGGAAGGCGTCTCGGCGATCGCTCTTACCAGCAAGTAATCCTGCACCGGCTGGTTCTCGGCTCCGACAACTCGGAGCCGAGAACGACTATCGTGCTCACGAGGGCAATCACGCTGCGTCCTCGCGTCTATTCTTTAGCCGAGAGGCAGGGATGTGGTTCCCACTGCGACAACAGGCCGTGAGAACGATGACGGATCGAGCTGAACGGAATCTACTCAGAGGTGTGAGTGACCAGAGACTGGATATTGGGTCTCCAAGAATTCGTCAATCTGGACGTCCCAACGCAGGCCCTCGCGCGCCGGACCAGTTTTCCTTGCAATCACGACCACTCCAAGGTTCGCCGGTTCGCGCTCCAGACCCTTGGTCGAAGCTTCCCTGACCAGCGGAAAGATATTGGCAGGCAACCCTTCCGTGAGGAATAGGATCTCAAACCCAGTAGCCGCGTTCAAAAGCCCCCGGAACGACTCCTTTTGGAAGCGATAGAAGTCCCAAGGAAGAGCATGGGATAGCCAGCAAGGGTGAGTCGCGATGTACAGAATCCCATCGTCAAATATCGAAGTACAACAACTTCACGTATGATGGCCGCGAAAACGTCAAATCCGTGACGAGTTCGGTTCCAGCCATCTCAGGGCAGTCCGGCGTGCTGAAATACGCGTACGACAAACGATGATGGCAGTGACTGCCCCCGCACCAGAAAGTTCTAGGATAACGAAAAGGGCAACGTAGCCCAGCGGTTGGACGCATCGCAGAACACGGTATCGAGCTCACTCGCAAACACACTCACGACCTACTTAGAAACCAAAACCTTTACGACGCAAAGAACCGTCAATACGCGCAAGAGTTGAAGAACTGTCTGGCCAGACAGAAGTCTTAATCTCTCAAATTGGGTCATTCGTGGGCGTTTGCCCACGAACTCTGCGGAGCGTCATGAACTCGATCAGGGTTGATGGCACTCCGCGAATCGACTTATCTACAAGAGGAAATACGTATGGTTCATCCAAGCGACGTCAAAGCTGCGAAACCAACCGAAAGGCCACTAGCACTCTATACGACGATTGTCGTCGTCGCACTCGGATTCGCGACGGGTTCGGGACTTCCCATTCTCGCCCTAGTCAACATCTCCGACACGCTCCTAACGTTCAAGCACGAACTTGGCTCTTTGAACTTGCTTCTTCTCTCACCCGGGGTTGGTTGTGGATTTGCTCTCGGTTTTAGGTGGTGGTTTGACCGCGGCGCCAAATCAGCGGAGCGAACTATTCGACTTGCGAAGGGAAAGGCCGGCCAAGTAGCTCTGACCTTCGCTATCGCGTGGATAGGCGGCGTCGTTGCCTCCGTCATTCCCGCGCTTGTAATGTTATGGTCCTAAAGCCGTGCGAGAAGAAGCCGAGTCCTGCCTGTCAACTGGCTGACGCGCTAAACAGCATCTTCGAGGGATGCATGGAAGGCTTGGGTGCCGAAGACCCGATTGACGAAGGTGGTCTTAACGTCTTCGTGGGGATGTTTGGCGAAGAGTGCAAGCAGCACACAAAAGGTGAGGGAGGAGAAGGAGGAGGTACCGAAGGCGGAGCGCGGCCCGGATAGGTAGTCTATTTTGCAGCAGTTCGCAGTCCGAACTGCTGCAATCTGTATGTTTTCGTTGCTTCAAATCTTGAGCCCGGAGGTTAATCTCTAATGGTGAGTGTTTGCAACGGCAAGCGAAAGTACGCGTTCTCGCGCGGTGTTCCGGCGGCAATCACGTTCCTATTGGTCGCCCTCGTGATGAGCCTTCTGCTTGCATCCAGCGCTCCAGACTCAAACACGCAAGTATTAGGATCCAGACTGTGGTTTAGCGTGCTGGTAGTCGGACCGTTCTATGTCATCTCGCCCATTTGTTTGTTGTCAAAGCGTTCGGTGGAGTTCGATATCCACAAGCAAATGGTCACTGAGATAAAGGGATTCGGATCGCTCAGTAAAACCAATGTGATCGATTTTGGACGGGTGCGTTCCGTACAATACACAAAGGTCGGAGGCTACCAGGCACCCAGTTTTGCCGTCCGAATTTGCTATGAGGATGGGGTTAGTTCCCGGACAATGCATCTGACTTCCTTCCTCAATGTGGACGATGCATTCAAGGAGGCTTCGGCCCTTGGTCAAATGATCTCCAGGCCGGTGGAAGAGCCCTCACAACTCTGAATAGCGCTTGTCAAGTCTAAGCGATTGAGGCGGCGAAATGGCTTGGCTGTCAGCTCTATGCCCTTAACTGAGAGCAACGGAGGCTTTCACCACTTTTCGGTCGGGATTCACGTTATTGAAGAGTATCGAAACTTGTCTGTCGAATTGGTTTCCGCGAAAAGGGACCCTTTGAGCATACGAGCTACATCTAGCTTCAAAACGTGGAAACGATCCATCCTAGGCGATCACTTCTGTCGCATCCGGAAGCACGCTCAAAGTCGCGCTATATAAAGTTATGACATCCACGGACGAGATCTTCTCCCCCCAAGTATCCTGAAGAATCTCGACGGCTTCTTCAGAGATCGCACCGACAAAAACTCGGTGCTTCATCCCCTGAACGGTAAGCCTGGCGACGCCGAATCGTCTCCACCAAAACGGTTGGGTGATACGGATGTTTTCGATTCTCTCGATGGGAATCGCCGAAATGACTTGGTGCAGATAGCCCCGACGGGTGATGAGCGCGTTTTCGGTGATTGCGAATCCATTCTCCGGGCTTGAGAGGAGCAGACCGGCGGTCCGCAAAAGCGAAGAAGCAACGACCAGACCAAGAATAATCCCCGCCACGAACGACACTTCGGTGGGGGCGACTCGGACAATTCCCCATTCGATCATGGCCGCGACGACGATCCAGATCATGCTGCGCACGACCGCCGCCATGTAGAACACGCGGTGAAACGGTCGCCAATCCAGCGAAGGAATTGAGAGCCCCGGAATCACTTCTGCGGCACTGGCGAAAGCGATGGACCAGGGCACGAACAGGGCCACCGGCGCCAGCACGCCCGCCTCGCCAAAGGTAGCCGCCGTACCGACTTCGAACGTGGCGCGCTCCATCCACCGCTGAAGCAGCGTTACCGTGATGCGCAGGAATTCGATCCGACCGGGTCGAATCGCCATTTGCGCCCGATTAAGGAGGCCGTACGAGATCTTGAAGACGGTGTCGCTGCGCTGAACAGTAAAGCCCCCGTACTTCAGAACATACGAAATCGCGCCCCATATCCAGGCGCCTACCGTCAGCAGCAGTAAGCCTCCGCCAAACACGCTTGCCCGAGCCGCCGGATGGAGTTTCTCGGCGAGTGGCATGATCACGCCCATACCGGGGCCGACGATCGTGAACAGCACCACCACCACGTGGCGGAAATGGTTCTCGGTGATCGCCCCATAAATCAGGTCATGCTGGCTGAGCCGAACAATCGGTTCCTCGACCTGCTTCGCTCCGCCACCGTCGAGATGGGCCGCGCCCAACAACTCTTCTCGAAATCTCTCTGCGTCGGCAAGTCCCAACACGCTTAGCTTCAGGTCGTGTCCGTGACCGCCCGCCGTCTCCACATCGACCGTCGCCACTCGGAACAACCGTTCGAGCAGGTTTTGGCGAAGGGATACGTTTTGAATCTGTATCAGGGGGATCCTTCGGTCCTTCCGAAAAATCCATCCCGTGGTATGGACCACGTGATCGGTCTCGATGTCGTAGCGACTGGTCCAGTAGCCACCGATTGCGAAGACGCCCGTGAACAGCGCCACGAATCCAGCGATCCAGTCGTGGTCTGCTTTGTGCCCCGCCACAAATGATCCGATCAAGACCGGAAGTGCCGTTTGGACGGCCTCCCGCAGTCGGGGGAGGATCGCGACGACGATCGTAGCCGGGTGGAGTCTTCTCAAATCTCCTTCGGCCCTGTCATGAGCTCCGTTCGCAGTCGTTCCGCTCGTTCCGTCTTGATTCCGGGAATGGTGCCTACGGTTGCTCCGGCCGTGTGCACAATCACATGAACGAGGTCGAACCGGCGTCCGATGGGGCCAGACTCGAAGTCCACGTGCTGAATCCGATTCCGAGAAACGATCCTTCGATGGCGAATCCACCATCCGTGACTCATCTCAAGAGTGTGGGGAGTGAGCTGAAACGTCCATAGTTGCCATCGGAGCCTCAGAAGGTAGAGATTGAATACTCCCAGCGCGAGCGGGATAACGGCCAGACCGAACGTCCAAATCGGTGCATGCGCCGCGAATACCATCAAGATCGCAGCGCCCAGCGCCAACCCAAAAAAGATCCCCCAACTCGTTAGGACCTCCGCTCGCCAAATATAAAGCACGTTGGAGTCAGGTCGCTCAATCTCGCTCACCGATACATTCTGTTGTAATTCGAGCCCGGATGCGAGTCGTAGACTCCGTTTGCGGTACTTCCTGCCCACGCAATGAACTGAGAGATGTGTTCGAGGGCGGTTGTGGAGGTCTCAATCCAACAAGCAGAGTTCATGACGACTCCTACTCAGAGAATTCTCCAAGTGAGCTAGGATCTGAGAAATGCTTACCGAGGCCACTTCGTCCGAACTGATCTTTGCCATCGAGCGAAACGTCGAATCTGCATTCTGCACCTTGGCTCGGTCAGCGCCTAACGCGGAACTCGTCGACACGCCATCGATTTGTCGCTACGCGATGGACATTAAGCACCCGATGGCCAATATCGTCGTAAGATCCGAGCTCTCTGACCTTCAGTCCGAAAAAGTGGTTGTTGACACGCTCAATGAATACAAGGATCGCGGCCGTCCAATGATGTGGTTCGTTGGCCCGAGCACGACGCCTTCCAACTTAGGCGACCTGATTTTGGAAAAGGGTGGAACTAAGCTATTCGAAACCCCGGGCATGGTGGCTGATCTGACGCAACTCGGCGATCAAAGCGATGCGCCTGAAGGCATCCGACTTGCGAAGGTGGAAGACGCGGAGACTCTCGAAGATTGGCTCCAGACGGTTCAGGCCTCCTTCCGCCTTCCGAGAGAGGTCGCCGGCCTCTTCGGCAACTTCCGACCCGACGCCGAGTCTCCATTCCCTTGTTACATTGCCTATCTCGACAACAATCCGGTCGCGGTTTCGGCACTCCATGTCTCGCACGGAGTCGCCGGTATCTATTGTGTAGGAACGACGTCGGAAGCTCGTGGCAAGGGAATTGGTTCCGCGATCACGCGGATGCCAATGCTGGAGGCCAAAGCATTGGGCTACCAATACGCCATCCTCCAGTCTTCGGAAGCCGGTTTCAACGTCTACCAACGTTTGGGTTTCCGCGAATACTGCCGATTCCAGCGGTACGGTTACAACTTGGAAGCGACGGAAACAAGCAAATCCTGAACGAGCTACTTCCGCCAACAATGCCGTACTGAGTCACATTTGAACCAAAGTTGTTCTCACTGGCTTCCACGCACGTCAAGCCGTGCTGTTGACAGCGCGGTCGAGCCCGCGCACTCCCACATGGTTTGTGGCCGTTGCAATTAATGATATTTACCCAATGCGACACTCTCCAAGCCGTGACACCTCTGGTCACTTCGCCTCACCGCCGAACGAATTGGGTCTTTAATTGCAGTGACGATGGAAGCCCACCCGCTAGCCGTTTTTGCCGCTGAACTGAGTGAGAAGTACGGCGCTCCCCATGTTCTGGACGTGGAGCACTCCATCCAAGCACATCGGCCAACTCTAACTGGAACCACCTCGCCCTCTAGTTACTACATCCGCCCGCCCGAGGGGTTATCCGCCGAACAGCTTATCAAGCTCTTCCATGCCATACCGGGGTTTGAGAACCTGCGCTTGACGTTGACCCCCATTTTCTCGCTCGATACCTACCACCAGCCACTGATCTCAGTAGACGATTTCGCGAAGAAGTACTTCGCGGATAGTCACCAACGGATACTTCGGGTGGAGGGTCAGTCGAATCCAGCCCTTCAGGCAATGGCCGCATTTATCGAGGGGCTGAAGCGGCCGTTCACCGCTAGCGAGTTCCCTCATCACGGTGAGTTCATGGTGAGCGGATACCGTCCTGCGGAGGGCAATACTTCGGCTCAAATAAAGCTGCTTTTTAAGCCAGCCGACCCGACGCAGTTAATGAAAATAGAGCGCCTCGTGAAGCTTCACCTCGACGACTTCCATCTGGGGCGAGAGATTGGAGTTTCGAGGCACTACACGCGGGAGCAGCCTCCAGAACTGATCCTTTCTTCCCCGGCCAACATGCCCAAGGGCAACATTTACCTCGATGCGCTTGCCCTCAGCCTGCCCCAGGCATCTGTTGAGGAAGTGAAGGAAGCGGTGTTCGTTTTTGAACGAACACCAACAGCCGCATCGGCCGAAGCACCGAAAATACGGGCTCACTTCGGGATGAACGAAGTCGCCAAACCGACCCTCTCGCACGAGGAACTGATGAGGCGAGCCATCGCCTGTCTGGCCGGCATTTTGAGACAGGGAGGTTTTGGAGGAGAGAACGGGCTCAAGATCGTACAGGGGGGAACTGGGATCGATGTCGAGTTTCCGCGTTCGGCAAAGTCTTTATGGCTGGCTTCAAGCTTCGATGAACGACGAGACATCAACACGGTGAAAGGCGCATGCATCGGGGTGAGATCCGACCCGAACCTTCGGGACGGTTGGGATTTGCACTATCGTTTCGATGGGAAAGAAGGAAAGCTTCAGCTCAGAGCAGCAGCACCCGGCGCTTCGCCATTGAACGGCGGGAAACTCGTTCCCTTGGTGGCTTGTTGATTGGCCCATTCGATCGTGGTTTGTAAGCGGTCGAACGTCTGCGACCAGCCGATGCGGCCCATGTCGATGTGCTGCATGAAGAAGGCGATTTGGGAATCGGAGGGTTCCAGGGGCTCCCACAACACGTTTACGTTGACGCCCGACTCGTCATCTTCAAAGTTCACGGTGGCTAGGAGCCGCGTCGGCCATTCGGGCCAGAAGGGGTGTTCAACCGTCTTTCCAGTTTCGTCGGAGAGTGACGTGACGAACACGAGTTCTTCGTTGGGGCGGATCCGCCTAAATTCGAACTTGGTGTAGACCAATTTGCCGTCTGGCCATTCTTCTCGCACATGGTAGTGGCCACCGGGCCGCACGTCGGCGTGAAGCAGCCGACAAGTGGTCCCCTCGGGACACAGCCCCCATTTTTCGAAGAGCTGGGGATCGATCCAGCACTTGAACATCAGGCTTCGGGAAGCCGTAAAAGCGCGTGAAATTGTGAGGCTACTCATGCTCTTGATCGCGGATTACATGATGCCCCAAGCGGCTAGTGCCAGAGGTTCGCCTTCGCAAGGTCGACGATTTCGCCTACGACCTTTGAACCGCCGTGAAACCAGTACCCAACTTCTCTAACAATCGGATGGATCTACCGACAATATCTTGTCGGCAATTTGGCAGATGGATTCCTGTTGTCGCGCTCCGATAGCCGAGAAAGTCGTATGTCCCAATGCAGCCAATGCCGTTCCGTTCCGACTCGTCTTCCTTCCAAGGGATCTCTCATCCTCGTGGGGTTGTCAATGGAAGAGTCTGCCACGTTGGCTGCTTCACTCTCGGTCTACGGAATCGTTCCCAAAACTGTGGAGTCGGAATTCCAAAGCATCGAGTTGTCCGAAGGCTGCTTTGAAATCGTCTTGGACTGGGCCCGACTCATGTCGGACCGCGTCCTTGCCGAGTGTCGCTATCTGGTACTTCCTCACGGCGAGGCGCTTTCGTTTAGCAATGTTTCTCGAGCGCAGCCTCTGTCCGGATTGGTAAAGCGATTGAAGAACGATTGGGTGCTGGAGATGATCCGAGACGATCGATTCACCACGTATTACCAGCCCATCGTAGACGCGGCGAATCCCGACAAGATCTATGCTCACGAGTGCCTCATGCGGGGGCTGGCGAAAGACGGGAATATCGTGTCCCCCGGACAGGTCTTGGACGCAGCTGACGAAGAAGGAATGATGTTTCATCTCGATCGTATCTGCCGTCTCCGGGCCATCGACGGATTCGCGAGTCAGGGAGTGGACGGAAAAGCGTTTATCAACTTCAATCCGACATCGGTCTACAACCCGGTTGCGTGTCTGCAGAGCACCGTCGCGGCAGCGAAGGCGGTTGGCCTCAAACCGGACCAAATCGTATTCGAACTCATCGAGCGAGAGCACGTAGCAGACGAGGATCACCTACTGCGCGTCGTGAATTTCTACCGGGCGGCTGGATACGGGATTGCATTGGATGACGTCGGAGCGGGTTACTCAGGACTGAATCTTCTCTCAATGCTGATGCCCAACTACATCAAGCTCGATATGCACCTCATTCGGGGCGTCGATCAGGACTCAGCCAAGCAAAGCATCGTCCGCAATCTGTTGCAGATGGCCCGATCCCTCAATATTCGAACCATTGTCGAAGGCGTCGAGACGAAGGAAGAGTACGAGTTTGCTCGCCAAGAGGGCGCCGATCTCGTGCAGGGATACTTGTTCGCGAAACCTGCCGCAACAGCGAAGGGTGCTCGCGGTTCGTCGATCGCTGCTTAGCGGGGATTCCGAGTCCCGATCTCAGATATAGTTCCCTACACCTTGCCACACATTCTGGAGTTCGAGAACGTCAGCCGGTCGTACCAGGAGGGCGCCTCGCAGATCCACGCTTTGCGAGACGTTTCGATGGCTTTTTCGCCAGGGGAACTAGTCGCAGTGGTCGGGCCGAGTGGGTCAGGGAAGTCGACTCTGCTTCATCTGGCAGGAGCGCTGGACACCCCTACTTCTGGTGCGGTGCGGATCAACGGTCAACGAACCGACCAATTGAACGAAGAGGGTCGCGCCAGACTCCGCCTCAAAACGATTGGGTTCGTTTTTCAGTTTTTTAACCTGATCCCGACCCTCTCCGCGCTTGAGAATGTGGCCGCGCCCGCGCTGATCTCCGGACTGCGGACCTCGATCGCCTATCACGAAGCCGCTTCGCTCCTTGAACGCGTAGGTTTAGGCGCGCGTGCTTCCCACTTGCCAGAACAGCTTTCAGGTGGCGAACAACAGCGGGTAGCTCTGGCAAGGGCCCTCTCACTGGGAGCTCCACTCTTGCTGGCGGATGAACCCACCGGAAACCTGGACTCCGAAACTGGGCATCAAATCCTGCGTCTCATCGGCGAGTTTCGAGAAGGGCGAACCATCGTCATCGTCACCCACGACGCGAAGGCGGAGGCGGTGGCCGACCGGGTCATCCGGATCAAGGATGGGCGAGTCGATTGAGGCCTCTGCTGCTGGCCGGACTTCGGAACCTTTTTCGCCATCCGGGACGAGTGCTCCAAGTCGCATTCGCGGTAGCGCTCGGCATCGCTCTTTTCGTCTCCTCGTACATGTCGATCAGCGGGGTCGAGCGGTCGATTCAGCGAGCTGCTCGGGCGGTCGCTGGAAACGCGGATTGGGTGGTTACCGGATCCGCCGCCGGAGGCTTGCCGGACTCCCTCGTCGATCGTCTCCGCCAAGTCCCTGGTCTAGTCGCGGCTCCGTTCGTGAAGGCCTCAGCCACTGTCTTGGGTCCCCGGCCTACCAAGCTGCAGATCTGGGGAATCGACACCCGGTCGGACGCCATGCTCAAGTTGTTCGGCGGACAACACACACCCGATCCCGAAACAGCCGCCCGCATGGTTCTCGTGCCCAACAGCGTAATCGTCTCATCGACCTTTGCGAAAGATCGGGGACTCAAGCGCGGGTCGATTTTGCCCATCGCGAGTAGTTCAGGGGCCATCAATTTGACCGTCGCCGGCGTAATCGACGATTCTGGAATCACTCAGTCGTTAGGCGCCGAGCTTGGCCTGGTGGATGTGCAACTGGCCGAACAGATGTTTGGCCAACCCGGCCGAATTGACTCCATCCAGGTTTCCGGAATCTCGCTCGATCGACTGAAGACGGTGGCGACTGGTTACGAGGTGCGGAGCCTGGACGAGCTGAGCCCAGCCGCGCGCGACGCACTTCTGCGAGTGCAATCACTGTACGGCCTCAGTCTGGTCGCCATGCTGATCGGATGCTTTGTCGTGTTCAGTTCGGTGCAAGTCACGATCCTGGAACGGATGAAGGTGATCGCAACGCTGAGGGCCATTGGCGCTTCGCGAGTCCAATTGCTCTCGGCGATTCTCCTGGAGTGGGTTCTCGTCGGTTTTATTGGGTCGTTGGCTGGTGTCCTGTTCGGAGCGCTCCTTTCTTCGGCCGTCCTACGTGGCGTTACCGGCTCAGTGAATTCGATGCTGCCGGTGGTCTCGGTCGCTCACGCCGAGATGACCTGGCCGACATTCCTCCTGGGGCTCGCGATCGGCATGGGCACGGTTTTGGCGGCGGCCGCGATCCCTTCTTTCGCAGCGGTTGGAGAATCCCCACTTCTGGCGCTTCGTCCTCACACTTACCGCCTAAGACATCAGCAGCTCACCGCGTTCTGGGTCGGTGTTTGCCTGGTCGCGGTAGGATTGGGCCTGAGCATCACCGGCTCCTACGCTCGCACGCTGATTTCGATTACTCTCACGTTCCTGGGGTTGGCCCTTCTCATGCCTCAAGTCATGGTCGTGTCCGCCCACCGAGTGCGGGGGACTATGTCGAAGTTGTTCGGCT
Source organism: uncultured Armatimonadota bacterium (assembly GCA_903904815.1). Taxonomy (GTDB): domain Bacteria; phylum Armatimonadota; class Fimbriimonadia; order Fimbriimonadales; family Fimbriimonadaceae; genus Fimbriimonas. The sequence goes on along the minus strand of CAIVDU010000069.1, from coordinate 3,620 downwards.
ACCCCGGTTTCCTTGCGGCCGACAACCTGCAAAAGGCGCCCCAACGCACCGCTTTCAATGTCATCGCATTGGGCGGCGCCCTGGCAATTTTGGTCTCGACGTCGGCTTTGGTGGACGGGTTTACCGTGAGCACCCATCGGTGGATTCGCGCCTCTCTGCCGTTCGATATCTCGGTGACCGCATCGGGATTTGGCAATAGCACGTACTCGGAGGAGACCCTGCCGCGTACGCTCCTGCAGACCGTCAGTCGCGTACCGGGGGTCTCGTTCGTGTACGGAGTGCGTAAATCGTTTGCCCCGTTTGAAGGGCACGATGTGATGGTCATCGGTCTCCAGACGGTCCCGTATTTGGAGGCTCATCGACGTCATGGGACCCTCAACTGGGCGCATTTGATCGCCGACCCCGACAATCGAAGAGAACTGTTGGCCGGTCACGGCATCTTCGCTTCAGAAAACTTCTTGGCTCTGACCGGGAAACAGGTCGGTAAGTATCTGGACCTCCGCACGCCGAACGGAGTGTGGCATGTCAAGCTTCTCGGACCAATCGAGGACTACTCTTGGCCGCGTGGGCTTCTGGTAACTGACCTCGACGTGATGAACCACCTTTGGCGCGGGAACGCGCTGACTTACGTTGACGCCCAAGTCGCCGAGCTCTCTCAGTTAAGCACGGTGAAAGGTCGAATTTCCGAGGCGACGCGCGCGGAGTATGCGGTCGCGTTGACTGACCGAGAACAGATTATCGGAGTTGCCGACACCGTACTTCGACAAAGCACCTCTGCCGCCGACGCCCAAGTTTGGCTCGCCTCGATCATCGGCTTCCTCGGCATCGGCAACAGCCTCATCATCGGCGTTCTTCAACGCCGGCGAGAGATCGGCTTGCTGCGAGCCATCGGGATGTCCAATGGCCAACTCCAGCGCACGGTCGCCCTGGAGGCGCTTCTCATCGGAATTGGCGCTGGATTGCTGGGCGCCGCCGGAGGTCTTGTCGGTGGTTGGATGCCGCTGCGCCACTTCACGTTCGCGGTTACGGGTTACCTCTTCCCGTGTGTCGTGCCATGGGCAGAGATGGCCAAGGTCGTCGTTGGCGCGGTGGTGGTCGCTACGCTGGCCGCGGTCATTCCGATGCGACGGGCGGCGGAAGTGCCGGTACTCACCTCAATTGCCGCTGAATAATGCTCCAAAGGCGAATTGAACGCCCGTTTCTGAGCAATCCCCAGCATCAGGGCAGTCTTGGACGGTAGCCGAATTCCACTACGCTTCGGCACATCGCTCTCGCTTGGGCGACTACGCTTTCTTCGCTGCCACCGGAGGCTTTGGAGCCTCCTTGGGCGGCAAATACTTGCTTGCGGGTGGGGTCGGCTCCTGCAGATCGGCAGGGATCGTGAGCGGGCTCAGATTGTTCTTCTGAAGAATCGAATTGAGCTTGGAGAGATCCTTCTTCTTCGCCTCGCTCCAAGCGGCGGTCACCTTGTTCAACTTCGCCCAGTCCGTTCCGTAAGTTCTCAGAATGTGGTCGGTGATCGGACTGTCTCCATAACTGAAAACGTCCATTTGAAGGATCAGGTAGATGTTAAGGTTGCCGAAACTATCTGGGTTTGGCGGACCATAAGCGCGGCGGCGATTCAACGGAACCCCTTTAAGGGGTTGAATCTTCGAGACCAGAGCGCTTGTGGCGTCAGCTACTTCCTTAACGGGATGGGCGGCCAAGATTTTATTGAGTTGGCCGAGGAGGGAGTCGACCTGGTGGTAACCCTCAAGCGATTCTCGTGCTCCTGCCAGATAGCCCTTTTGAACCTCAAGGACGCGTGCAAGGTCGTTATTGGCCACCGTCGATCTCGGATCGTTGGCCACCTCAAAAGACTGGCTAAAGGTCTCGCCATTCACATGAAGAAGGGCCTTGAAGCGCCCCGGGGCAACCAGTGGCCCCTCGACTGGGATGGGAGTCTCCTCGGGGATGGCTTGCATCGTGTCGTCGGAGTTGTTGGTGAGCGCTTCGGGTGAGTCGTATCGGCAGTCCCAGTTGATTCGATTCATACCGATTTCAGCGGGAATCGGCTTTGGCTGGGCTGGCCAGTAGTCGGCAACCTCTCGCTTCGGGTCATTAAACGGGGCCGGAGGAAGGCTGCTGAAGTGACGGACCCGCTCCCCTTTGCTATCGAAGATATCCAAAGACACCTCGGTGGTCGGCTTGCTCGAAAGGGAGTAGTAAAGGCAAACGCCGAGAGGAGGGTTGGGTGCATGGGGCACCTCGGGTGGCAGCGGCGTGTCCAGATTTTGATCGCGCCGAACTCGGATTGCCGTGGAAGGCTGAAACAGTCCTGTCGCGGTGGGTGTCCCTCCCGCGAACTGGCGAAGGGGCGAAAAGTCGTCGAGGATCCAGATGCCCCGCCCGAACGTCCCGAGGATGAGATCGTTGCCGTGAATCTGAATATCGGAGTAACTCGTCTTCGGGAGATTCAGGTCCAGATCTTGCCAGTCTTCTCCGTCGTTCGTGCTGAACCGAACTTTGTCGCCGCCTTGGGCAAAGATGAGTCCTTTCTTCTTGGGATCGGACCTCAGATTAGAGCAGGAGAAGCCTTTGGACTTCTGCCACGTCGCCCCAAAATCCTTCGTGCGATAGAACTGGGTTTGCATCCCCGCATCCTTCTCGTTCGGGTCGGTGACCATAGCGTAAGCGCTAGCGCTGTCCGTCCCTGAGGCTTCGACGCAATGGATAGAAAGCGGTTTGGCTTTCGAAGCCACCGGAGGAGTGACGTTTTTCCAGGTTCGTCCGTGATCCGAAGTGACATGGATGAAGTTCCTGCTGGTTCTAACCCAAATCACCTTCGCAGTGAGAGGGGAAGGCGAAAACCCCATGATGGCGGCAAACTGATCTTCCTTCTTCTTCGTCGGATCAGTCGCCAGATCGGGGCTGATCTTCGTCCAATGAACACCACCGTCGGTCGTCGAACGCATATCCTCGTAGGAGGTCAGCAGTTCATGCGGATTCGCGGGTGAGAATTGGATCTGCCCGCTGCTAAACCCGGTCTCGGTGGCCAGACGGTCTGGGTCGACTTGGATCGACTGGTAGCTCGGGATCGAAACGCGATTGATTCCGCCATAAAAACCTGGACCGTATACAACGAACGGGTTGAGAGGATCGGGCGCGAGAAAGCCGCCTTCGTTTCCGGGGTGAGGGTACCAATCGAACTGGGTGATCTGGCCGAGGGCGCCCGCGCTTGCTGTGGCGATCGTGCCGCTGTCCTGTTGCGTCGCGTAGACCCAATAGGGGAATCGGTTATCGGCGACCACGTGATACACCTGGGCGGTGATCTGGTTGTACCAACTGCTCCAAGTCTGGCCACTATCGAGACTCACGGTCGCGCCTTGGTCGCCGCCGTACAGAAGATGACCACGGTTTACCGGGTCTACCCACAGTTGCTGCGGGTCGTCACCGCCAGGAGCGCCCTTGAACCCGGCGAACGTAACTCCACCATCGGTTGAGCGGTACATGCAGGTGGCGATGGTGTACACGATGTCGGGATCGTAAGAGTCCACGTAAACGCCCGAAGAGTATTCGCCTTGACCGTTCATGATCCGGGGATCGTTGGTCGCCATCTTTCGCCAGTTCTGGCCACCATC